>DASRDF010000065.1:0-95619 GCA_035652735.1 Pseudolabrys sp.
GAGACGTCGGTCGAGGTGCCGCCCATATCGAAGCCGATGAGGCGCGCGAAGCCGGCCTGCTTGCCTGTCTCCGCCATGCCGACGACGCCCCCGGCGGGCCCGGAGAGGATCGCGTCTTTGCCTTGAAACAGCTCAGCGGCAGTGAGGCCGCCGGAGGACATCATGAACATGAGGCGGATGTCCCCTTTCCCCGCTTGCGGAGAGAGCGAATCGGCCCCGCTGTGCAACTCCCCCGCCACCCGCGCCACATACCGCCGCAATATTGGCGACAGATACGCATCCACCACTGTGGTGTCGCCGCGGCCGACGAGCTTGATCAGCGGCGATATTTCATGGCTTGCCGACACCTGGTCGAAACCCGTTTGGCGTGCGAGCGCGGCAATCTGCCTTTCGTGCTCGGGATAGCGGTACGCGTGCATGAACACGATCGCCACCGCTTCGATGCCATCGGTCATGGCCGCGGTAAGCTCGCGCCGCACCGCTTCGAGATCGGGCGCCCGCTCGACCGTGCCATCGGCGCGCACCCGCTCGTCGACCTCGACGACGCGCTCGTAGAGCATGTCCGGCTTGACGATCTGGCGTGCGAAAATCTTCGGCCGCGCCTGATAGCCGATCTTCAGCGCGTCGCGGAATCCCTTGGTGATGAGGAGCAGAGTGCGCGCGCCCTTGCGCTCGAGCAGGGCATTGGTCGCAACTGTTGTGCCCATCTTCACTGCGCCAATGCGGCCCGAGGGAATCGGTTCGTCCGCTTTCAATCCGAGCAGATCGCGGATGCCTTGCACGGCGGCGTCGGCATAAGCCTCCGGGTTTTCCGACAGCAGTTTGTGCGCGACCAGCGCGCCATCGGGGCGCCTTCCGACCACGTCGGTAAAGGTGCCGCCGCGATCGATCCAGAAGTCCCAATGCTGCGATGATTGTTTGCGGGGCATGGAAATGGCGAGGTCGGAAAAGCCTGCCACTATGTCCGGCCTGTCGGGGGCAAAACAAGCCTGCTAGGCTGCCCGTGGAAAACCCGGGTCACCCCATGAAAATGCTGTTCGTTCTCGTAGCCGCGCTGCTCTTGGCCCGCCCTGCCGCCGCGGCCGAGCTCGCAGTGGTGAGCGGCAACGGGCCGAAAGCCGCAGTGCGGGCGCTTTGCGCGCAATTCGAGCAGACGACCGGCGACAAGGTCGCGCTGCATTTCGACGTCAATGCCGACGTCATCAAGAAAGCGGAAGCAGGTGCGTCCTTCGACGTCGTTGTCGGCAATCCGCCGACCATCGAGAGGCTGATCAAGGCCGGCAGAGTCGCGCCCGGCAGCCGTGCCGATATCGGCCGCTCCGGCCTTGGCGTGGCGGTAAAGAGCGGCGCGCCCAAGCCCGACATTTCCTCCGTCGAGGCTTTCAAGCGCGCGCTGCTCGCCGCCAAGGCTGTCGCTTACCCCGGCAAGGGCGCGAGCGGGGTTTATTTTGTCGAGCTGCTCGGCCGCATGGGCATCAAGGACCAGATGCAAGGCAAGCTCAAGCCGATGAAGGCGGAAGATACGGTCGAGGTTGTGGCACGCGGCGAGGCCGATATGGTCGTGGTCGTGGCCACGCGCATCGTGAGCGTTCCCGGAGTGGATTCGGTTGGGCCCATCCCGGAAGAGCTGCAGACCAAGATCGGCTTTGCCGCGGGCGTGAGCGCTGCCACAAAACAGCCCGACGCTGCCAAAGCGCTGGTGCGCTTTCTCTCGGCACCCTCATCCGCCCCGACGCTGCGCGCCAACGGCGTCGAGCCGATGTGAGGTCAGGCGCGCCTGATCGTCATGCGCTGGCCGATCAACACTGTGACCACGACGGCCACCGCGTAGGCCAACGTTGAGGCGCGGATCGGCTCGCCGTTGATTGGCCAGGCGAGCGCCACGATTGCGAAGGGCTGCAAAAGCATGACCTGGCCAACCCGCGCGACGCCGCCTAGCGCCATGCCGGCGTTGAAGACGAAGAAGGCAGAGAACTGGCTGACCAGCGCGACATAGGCGAACCCGGCCCAGGCCGCAGCGGGCACATTCAGCAATCCGGTCGGCCAGAGCGCGGCCGCTGCGGTCGCCGAGAGCGGTAGGAAAAGCACCACTTGCCAGGAAATGACTTCCCAGCCCGGCAGCCGCGTGCTCAACCGTCCCGACAAAGCATAGCCGAAGCCGCCGGCGATCACGGTGCCGACGAGAAACAAGTCACCGGCGGCCAAGCCGTTTGCTTCACTCGTCTGCAGCACGAAGAGCACGGCAATGCCCGCGCCGGCGGCGCTGGCGAGCCAAAAACCGAGGCTCGGCCGCTCGTGCCCGATGGCTGCGGACGCCGCAGCGGTCGCCAACGGCACGACCCCGAGCACGACGCCGCCATGCGCCGCGGGCACGCTCACCATCGCCAGCGCCATCAGCACCGGGAAGCCGACGACGAGGCTCAATGCGGTGAGCGCGATCTCGCGCCACAACGCGCGCGGCGGCAGCGGCCGGCGCATGCTTGCCAGAACGATGATCCCCGCAATGCCGGCGATGCTCGCGCGCGCGGCGGTAAGAAACAAAGGGTCGATGCTGGCAACCGCAAGACGCGTCGCCGGCAAGGTGGCGGCGAACAGCGCCATGCCGGCAAGGCCCAACAGGAGGCCCAAGGTCTCATTACGTTGTGTCATTTTTTGTTTTGCGGGTGCTGCGGGAAGGGCGGGGCGATGGGCGCCCACTATGTCCGCACCGGCTTCGAGGACACAAGCGGCCGTACTGTCCGTCTATAGCGAGACGCGTGTCAGTTCGCGCTTGCGGTCTGCTGCGCGGTCTGTAGCGCCTGCAATGCGGCGTTTGCCTGCATGCGCAGCGGCGACATCATCGCTTCGTCTGGATTGAGGTCTGCGAGCGTGAGCGGCGCGATCGGAGGGAACGCTGTGCCGTAATCGACCGGCGGCGTCAGCGCCGGAACGGCGAACGCGAGGCAGACATAGACGGCCAGCATCAGCCAGCCGCATTTGCGGCGTTGAGTCGTCACAACCGAGCCCCCCGGCTCATCGGCAATGGATAAAAGTGTCGCACAAATTCAACGCTGTTCCGTTGCGGCACGCGGGCAAATTGCAGCCATCCATTTCAGCTTTCGTTAGCCATGTCGCAGCGCGGATATGCGCGTGTTAGCCTTTGTCCTATGGAAGCTTCGCGCGAGGTCGATTTGCTGGTGGCCGGCGCAGGTCCCGCCGGCATGGCGGCGGCGCTGGTCGCCGCGCTGGAAGGTCTCGACGTCCTCTTGTGCGAGAAGTCCGATCAGGTGGGCGGCACCGGCGCGACTTCCGCCGGCACGTTGTGGATTCCGGGCAACCGGCAAAGCCGCGCCGCAGGTTTGCTCGACAGCGCCGACCAGGCGGACATCTATGTGCATGCATTGATCGGAGAGGGTGCCGATAGCCGCCTCATCCGCGCCTTTCTGCAAACCGGCCCCGAAGCGATCGACTATCTGGAGGCACGCACCGACGTGCAGTTCCTGCCCTGCGGCAAGCATCCGGATTACCGCAACAATGTGCCGGGTGCCGCAGTCAGTGGCCGCGCCGTCGTGCCCAAGCCCTACGATGGCCGGCTTCTCGGCCGCGATTTCCGCCGCGTGCGTCCGCCGATTCCCGAGTTCATGTTGCTTGGCGGCATGATGGTCGGCAAGGAGGACATTGCGCCGTTGATCGGCCGCTTCCGCTCGCCGCGAAATTTTCTCCACGCCGGAAAGCTCTTTGCGCGCTATGCGTTCGACCGTCTGCGCTATCCGCGCGGCACGCGGCTCACCATGGGCAATGCGCTTGTGGCGCGGCTCTATGCCAGTCTGCGCAAGCGCAAAGTGCCGATTTGGTTCGATGCTGCAATTGCAGATGTCCTCGGCAGCCGCGAAGGAGTTACCGGCGCGCGCGTGCGCATCGGCAGCAGGGATGTCATCGTGAAAGCACGCAAAGGCGTCGTGCTCGCGACGGGCGGCTACGGCCACAATAGCAAATTTCGTCAACGATTCATGCCGCAACCGACGCCGGCGCATTCACTGAGTTTCGCCGGCAATCGCGGCGATGGTCTGGCGCTAGGCGAGAAGCTCGGCGCAAAACTTGCACCGGAGCGCTGCACCAGCGGTCTTTGGACCCCCGTATCGATCACGCAGCGCCGCGATGGCAGTAAGGGCCTCTATCCGCATTTGTCGCTCGACCGCGCCAAGCCCGGATTGATCGCAGTGAATTCGGCCGGCCGCCGCTTCGTCAACGAAGCCCTCTCGTATCATGACTTTGTGCTGGCCATGTTTGAGAGCCACAAGGTCGTGCCGTCGATTCCGGCCTATCTCATCTGCGACACGGCCTTCATCGGCAAATACGGTCTCGGCGACATCCATCCCGGCACGCGCAACCTCAAGCGCTTCGAGGCGCGCGGCTACATCGTGAGCGGGCGCACGCTGGAGGAATTGGCTGGCAGGATTGGGGTCGATGCTGCCGGCCTGCGCGACAGCGTCGCCCGCAACAACCGCTACGCCGCAAGCGGTCACGATCCCGATTTCGGGAAGGGCGATCTGGAGCTCAACCGCTTCAACGGCGATCCCGCGCACGCGCCGAACCCGTGTCTCGGTCCGATCGTCACGCCGCCATTCTATGCCATTGCCGTGTGGCCGGCCGATATCGCCGTGTCCACCGGTCTGGTCACCGACCCCGATGCGCGCGTGCTGGGGGAAGACGGCAAGCCCATCCCCGGCCTCTACGCTTGCGGCAACGACATGGCCTCGGTGATGGGCGGGAGCTATCCCGGTCCGGGGACCACGTTGGGGCCGGCAATCGTTTTTGCCTACCGCGCCGCCATGCATGCCGCGCACGGCCGCGCTTAACGCTTCGTTAGCTATATCTTTTATTAATCAATTAATGAAAGCGTAGCCCGTCAATCGAACGGGCGCCCGCCGCGGCGCCGACCCGGCTATGAACGCCCACATTTCCCTCAACCATCACGCTGTCCCGATCGGATTGCGTGCGCTGTGCCAGATGGCGTTCGACGGCCGCGATCTGACGCCGACCTGGAATGCCCTGGTGCACCGCTTGCAGGCCGCACCCAACGACGCCGCGGCGCTGCTCGACCTGGCCGCGGTCGCGCAACTCCAGGGCCGGGCGCAGGACCATGACGAACTGCAGCAAGCGGCGCTGAAGCTCAGCCGTCTTTATCGCCGTCCGCCGCCGGTGTTCTCGCCCAATCCGCTGCGGCTGCTCGCGTTTCTCGCGCCCGGCGATTTCATGGCGAATACGCCGATCGAATTCATGCTCGAGGATTCGAGCATCGAACTCCATATGGTCTACGTCGTGCCGGGCCTGCCATTGCCGGAGGCGCCGGAGCATGACCTGGCCATTGTTGCGATCGACGAGTCGGATGCCACGCAGCCGCTGCTCGCCGAGCTAGCGAAGCAACTCGCCGGCTGGGCGCGCCCGGTCATCAACGCTCCCGCACGCATCGCCAAGCTCACGCGTGCCGGCACCTGGGAACTGCTGCATTCCGCGCCGGGCATCGCCATGCCGATGAACGTGCGCGTCCCACGCGCGACCTTGACCGCGGTCGCCGAGGGCGCCGTTGCGATCGAATCCGTTCTCGGCGGCAGCGGTTTTCCGATTATCGCGCGGCCGTCATGGTCGCAGGCGGGCATGGGCCTGGAAAAGCTCGACGATGCCGCGGCCGCGCGCGCTTATCTGGGCAAGCAAGCCGACGCCGAATTCTATCTCGCGCCCTTTGTCGATTACCGTGGCGCTGACGGCCTCTATCGCAAAGCGCGCGTCGCCATCATCCGCGGCCAGCCTTATGCCTGTCACATGGCGCTGTCAGAACATTGGATGATCCATTACCTCAATGCCAACATGCGCCACGACGCCGGCCGCCGCGCCGAGGAGGCGCGCTTCTTCGCGGAGTTCGATCGCGGCTTCGGCGCCCGCCATGCGGCGGCATTTCGGGAGATTGCCGCGCGCACTGGCCTCGACTATCTGCCCGTCGATTGCAGCGAGACGGCTGACGGCAAACTTCTGATTTTCGAGGTCGGCACCGCGATGATCGTGCACGCCATGGATCCGCCGGACCTCTTTCCCTACAAGCGTCCGCAGATGCAGAAGGTGTTCGCCGCCTTTCAGGCGTTGCTGCACGAGGCCGCCAAACGGGCGTGAGCGCGCCTCAGCGCGTGCTGCCACGCCCGGTCGTTGCGCTTGCCGGTTTTGCTTGTGCGGGCGGCTTCTCCGTAAGGGTAACGGCGGCGACTTTCTTTGAGCGGTGGTCGATCACGGTCAAGTTGGCTTTGGTGCCTGGCTGCATGGCGCCGATCTTTTGTGCCAGATCGCGCGAGTGTTCGATCGGCTGGTCGTTGAGCTGTGTCACCACGTCGCCCGGTTTGAGACCGCCTTTGGCCGCGGGGCTGTCGGGCTCCACGGCGGCAATCAACGCGCCGGTCGGCTTTTGCAGCCCTAATTTGCCAGCGACCTCCGGCGTGACATTTTCGATCTCCGCGCCGAGCCAGCCGCGGATGACACGGCCGTGCTCCTTCAATTGTGCCACGACCGTCTTCACCGTCGCGGCCGGAATATCGAAGGCGATGCCGACAGAGCCGCCGGAGGGGCTGTAGATGGCGGTGTTGACGCCGACGACCTCGCCTTTGGTGTCGACGGTGGGCCCGCCGGAATTGCCCTTGTTCACCGGCGCGTCAATCTGGATGTAGTTCTGGTATGGATTGTCGTTCAGGTCGCGCCCGCGCGCCGACACAATTCCCGCCGTCACCGTTCCGCCAAGACCGAACGGATCGCCGAGCGCCAGTACCCAGTCGCCGACGCGCGGTTCCGCATCGGAGAACTGCAGGAAAGAATAGGGGCCGCCGGAGACCTTCAGCAGTGCGAGATCGGTGCGCGCATCGGTGCCGACGACTTGCGGCTTCAATTTCTTGCCATCTGCCAGGGTCACCTCGATCGATTGCGCCTCTTTCACGACGTGATTGTTGGTGACCAGATAGCCGTCGGACGAGACGAAGAAGCCGGAGCCCAGTCCGGTGACCACAGGTGTTGTCGGGCGCGCGTGGGGATTGTTGCGCAGGCCCGGAATGCGGAAGTTGTGCAGGAAATCGTGCAGCGGACCGCTGCCGTCCTCGGCGACACTGCCGGCACCGAAGGTGACGCGAACCGAAACGACTGCCGGCGCCACGCGGGACACGATGTCGGCGAAGCCGGCCGGCGCCGACTGCGCTTTGCTTTCTTGCTTGGGAGGATCCGCCGCCGCCTGCGCGACCAGGCCCATCACACAAGATGCGGCGAGAACGATCGCCCGCACTGTCGTTCCGCGGCGGCCGCATCCGGTCGCGCTGTTTACCGCTGCATAAGGGCCGAGAGGGCTCATAGGCTCCGCAGGTCGCCCGCCAACTGGCCGGCAACGCGCGGAGCGCGCGGCCTGTTCCTGACGCGTCGCAGTTACGCTTGCGGAACCGGCAGCGGCGTTGCTCGTTGTGTTCGCGTGAAAGCGCTTCCTCTTATCGCTCTTGTCGTGGTGCTCGGCGCCGTCAGTGCGCGCGCGGAGGCGGTGAACAGCGAGTCAGCGCGGGCGTCGCTGCATGCGCAATGCAAGCGCGAGGCCGGCAAGAAGTTTACCGATACGCGCAAGCGCAGCGATTATGTGAAAAGGTGCATCGCCGTCGCCGCATCCGTGCATCGCGGTCCGCGCTTTGTTGAGCCACAATAGAACGGCCTTCGGCCGGCCGGCGCCATCTTTGGAACACGGTCATGTGCTGCGGACTACGCGCAACGGCGCGCCATTGGACTTCCGCGAATGAGCAGAACTGCCGACGACGGACTTACCAAGGTCCCCGAGGTCACCCTCGTCTTCTGGATCATCAAGATTGCCGCCACCACGTTGGGCGAAACCGGCGGCGACTCGGTGACCATGACCTTGAACTGGGGCTATCTGGCCGGAACGGCGATTTTTTTCGGTCTGCTGGTCCTTTTGGTCGCGGCGCAAATCATCGCCAAAAAATTCCACCCCTTCCTGTATTGGGCGACGATTGTCGCCTCCACGACCTTCGGCACCACGATGGCCGATTTTGCCGATCGCTCGCTAGGCATCGGCTACACCGGCGGCTCCACGCTGCTCTTCCTGTGTCTCATCACCATCCTGGTGCTCTGGTACTGGTCGCAAGGCACGATCTCGGTGCAGACGGTCGCCACCCCGAGAGTCGAAGCGTTCTATTGGGCGGCGATTACGTTTTCGCAGACGCTCGGCACCGCGCTGGGCGATTGGGCGGCGGACACCGGCGGGCTCGGTTACGAAGGTGGCGCGCTCTTGTTCGGCAGCGGGCTGGCTGTCCTTGCCGCCGCCTACTACTGGACGCGGATTTCGCGCGTGACCTTGTTCTGGGCGGCCTTCATTCTCACCCGGCCTTTGGGTGCCACCGTCGGCGATTTTCTGGACAAGCCGGTGAGCCATGGCGGATTGGCTTTGTCGCGGCCGTTGGCCTCCGCTGTGATCGCGGTCTTTATCGTCGGCTGTATTCTGCTGCTGCCGCAGCGCGCCGGGCGTCACCCAGGCCAGGCGGAAACCGCTCAATAGGCGCCCAGCCCCGCTTTAATCGTGATAGCTGCCGACCGGCGTCAGGGTCAGGCGCGGCGGGGTCAGAGTACCGTTTGTGGTCGCGACGAAATAAACATCGGGCGCGGGCGGATTGCGGTTGACGATCGAGAACAAATAGCCGCTTTCGCCGCGGCGTCCGCTGGCGGCAAAGCGATATTTGACACACAGCGCGAGCAGATTGGGAAACCGATCGCCGAAATCCTTGCGTGGCAGCCAAGCAGTCAGCGTCTTTTCGAACGTGCCGTCCTTGAACAAAGTCGGACCGATGCCGCCGCCGACCCCGTAATTGCGGCAGGCGGTCTTGAACGGCTGTTTCTCACTCTTCAACAACAGCAGTGAGCTGGCGAGAATGTCCGTTGCCGGAATGGTGCCGCCGTTGCGAAGGGTTGCCTTGAAGGTAACGCCGCCGCCTTGGTCGTCGAATGTCATTTGCACGGGATCGACGGACGCGGCAATCCATGGGCGCTCGGCCGCGTCGATGCGGTGCTCGATGCCGCGCAGGGTTCGCCACTGCATCCAGGCAAACACCGCGACGGCCATGGCGGCAAGCGCCGTCAGCAGCTTCCAGGCCGGGTCGATCCAATCGGACGAGCGGGTGTCGCGGCGACGAGGTGCCATGCTTCCATGCTAGCACGCCGTTTTCCGCAAGGCAGCGGGTCACATGATCGGCTAGCCGGTCTGGCTATGCGCTCCGCCCGGCCGTGAAATGCCGGAAAGGGCTTTGCCCGTCCCCGATCCGTCCTTGCTGAGGGCGATATCGCCCAGCGACACGATACCCACCAGCCTCTTGTCGTGGTTGAGGACCGGTAGGCGGCGGACCTGGATATCGGCCATGTTTGCGATGACCTCGTCGATCTCCTGGTCGTCGAAGCAATACTTCACGTCCTCGGTCATTACCTCGCGCACCGGTGTGTTGGGTCCTTTGCCGTTGGCCACGCCTTTGATCGCGATGTCGCGATCGGTGATCATGCCGACGAGCCGGTCGCCTTCTCCGACCGGCAAGGCACCGGCGTCGATTCCTGCCATCTCACGCGCGGCATGCTGCAACGTCTCGTCCGGGCTGGCGATGTGAACCTCCCGCGTCATCGTCTCGCTGACTTTCATGCTGGGCCTCCTCTGTTCTAGTCGGCTGTCGTCCGTTCTGCTTCTTTGAGTTTCGCGATCTGAGCCGCGGGAACGTCGCGGCCCAGAAGCTCAAACACGGTCCGATCGAACTTTTTGGGCTTCCCTGTTTGTGTGTGCGTCCGCTCGTCACGCCGTCGCTCAGGGCGCGGTTCTTCCGAGTCAAAGCGCGAGCACACCATCGCGTTTCATCGCTGCGAGATTCTCGTCGAGACTCTTCGGCGTGATGCCAAGGCTGGCGAAACCCGGCCGCTCAAAGGCAGCGACATTGTCGATTTCCATTAATTCAACCTGATTCCTGGTCAGCGGCGGCTGTGGCAGCCATTCGGCCAAGCTGCCCAGAATGCGCCACAGTGCAAAAGGCATGGGAACGAGTATCGGATGGGCGCCGATTGTGCGGCAGACAACATTCAGCAGTTCGCGATAGCGGTACACTTGCGGACCGCCGAATTCGTAGAGCGTGTGCGGTTGGTCCGTAATCATGATCCGTGCCATCGCCTCGGCGACGTCCTCGACATGGGCTGGTTGCAGCCGGGTCTCGCCGCGTCCGAACATCATGAACACGGGAGACGAGCGCAACAGACGCACGAGCGGCGTGAGAAATGCGTCGCCAGGACCGATCATCACCGCCGGACGAACAATGATCGCACTGGGAAATTCGCGCTGCACGGCCAGCTCGCCCTGTCCGCGGCTGCGGATGTAGGCCGAGGGCGAATGCGGATCGGAGCCGATCCCCGATACACTCAGCAGCCGTTCGACGCCGCTCGCGCGCGCCTGGGCAGCCAGTCGCGCTGCCGCGTCGACGTGAATCGATTGAAACGTCTTGCGATCGCTCTCGACATAAAGGCTGACGGCATTCACGGCACCCCACGCGCCCTGCAGCGCGCGGCGAACCGAATCCGGCTCGCCAATATCGGCGGGGACCGCCTCCACACCACCCAAGTCCGCCACCGTTGCACGCGTGCGCTCCGGGTGACGCGAGGCAGCACGGACGATGAATTCCTTTTGCGCCAACCGGCGCACGAGGCGGCGGCCGAGAAAACCTGTGCCGCCGAACACCGTGACGATGCGTTTGTCGTTCAACGCGCGCTCCGGCTGTTCACTCGCTCGGCCAACAACAAGTGCACGGCGCGATTGTTCATCGTGGCGTCGCGTCCGGGCTGCAAAATTGGCGGGGGCCCGGCGGTTTTGCCGCCGAGCCCCCGTTAACGTATCAGCCGGCCTATAAGCCGGGTTCTGTATGGCCTGCGGCATGAGCCGCAAACGTGACGGCCATTCCTCTGGTACGCCGGTTGCCCGGCGCATCAAGCAACCTACCCGAATGACTGCCCCGGACAGGGCTGAAGCCGAAGCCTCGCGTCATTCCTATTCGGTCTTGCTCCCGGTGGGGTTTGCCGTGCCGTCGCCATTGCTGGCGACGCGGTGCGCTCTTACCGCACCATTTCACCCTTGCCGCGGCAGTACGCAACGCGCCACGGCGGTCTCATTTCTGTGGCACTGTCCCTGAGGACCCCCCGCTTTCGCGAAGACGGCCTCGCCGGACGTTATCCGGCACCGTTCGTCCATGGAGCCCGGACTTTCCTCTCCGGCCGCCTTTCGGCTGGGGCGCGGAGCGGCCGTCCGGCCGACTGACAACGTAGGCATGGGGAAGGCGAGCGTTGCCGTCAAGAAGGGTCGCTGCGCCCGGTTAAAAAGAAAATACCCGGACCCGCGGGGGGAGAGCGGATCCGGGTTATTTGTCCGCCAGCTTTTGCGGAGCGGCGGGACTTCTCAAACGGCTTAGGCGGAGACGTGGGACCGCGCCACGTGCGGTCGATAACCCAGGCGGGCGGCCAGCTTGCGGGCCGTGGCGGGGAGCTGCAATAGCGCGGCGCGAATGGCGTCAGCGCGCGCGTCCTGCGCCTGACGGATGATGGCCTGGATGTCGGATGGGTTGAGAATCAATGGGATAGTCAAATTGTCGATGCTCATCGCGGTCTCCACGATCTTTGGCGGTCATGCCGCCTTATGTCGGAACGCATAATATTCATATCCGTAAGCGCTATAATCAGCTAATTTGCGAGTACATTCAGTCCATTCTGGAACAAATAATGGACGCAACATTCGATCTTCGCGTTTTCGTCCGGGTCCTGGACCTGGGGAATTTCTCCTCTGCAGCCAACGATTTAGGGCTGACGCCCTCAGCTGTTTCCAAAATCGTCTCACGCTTGGAAGACCGGCTTGGGGTGCGCCTGCTCGAACGCAGCACGCGGCGCTTGGCGCTCACCCCGGAAGGCGAGACCTTCCTTCCGCGCGCTCGCCGCATCGTTGCGGATATCGAAGAGGCGGAGGCCGAGGTAGCGCAGGCGCGCGGCGCCCCGCGCGGCCGATTGCGCGTCAATGCCGGCACAGCCTTCGGTCTGCATCAGTTGGCCCCGGCTCTCGCCGATTTTCTCGCGCTCTATCCGGAGATTGACCTCGATCTGTCGATCACCGACCGCCTGGTCGATCTGATCGAGGAGCACGCGGATATCGCGGTGCGCTCCGGTCATATTCCAGAAGGGCCGTTCATCCAGCGCAAGATCGCCGATCTGCAGCGCGTAATCTGTGCAGCGCCGTCCTATTTGCAGCGGCGCGGGACGCCCGCGGTTGCTGCCGACCTGAAGAGGCACGATTGCATCGTGGTTGCGGGCCCGGGTCTCAATCGCTGGCCGTTCAAGACGCGCAACGGCATCGACGTCGTTCATATCGAGCCGCGCGTCTCCACTGACGACGCCGAAGCCGCGTTGCGGCTTGCCATCGAAGGCGCCGGCATCGTTCGGTTGTCGGAGGTGATCGTTGGCGCGGCGCTGCGCAAGGGTGAGCTCGTCGCCTTGCTCACCGATGTTCATCACGTCGAGAGCTTTCCGCTCGCGGCGATCTATCCCGCGGGTCGCCAGCGGCTACCGCGCGTGGCAGTGTTTATCGATTTCTTGAAGCAACGCTTTGCCCATGCGCCCTGGCGGCTGCCGAGCCTGCCGGCAAAGCCGCCGCGCGCTGGTTAGCCGAGCGGCGGCGGGCGGGTCTCGATGAGCGCGCGCAGCGTCAGCAGCGTGGAAGGATCGGCGATGCCGTCGACCCGTGCCGGGCGAAAATGGCGCTGGAAGGCGACGACGACGTTGTGTGTCGCCTCGTCGAAGGTGCCGCTCTCGGACAACTCGTAACCGTAGCTGTGCAGCGCGCGCTGCATGCGCGTTATCGCTTCGCCGCTGTCGCCGCGCCGATAGGATTGGCCGTCGAGATCGAGCGGCGCCGGCCGTACCCAGTGGCCGATGCCGGACTCGCTTAGCAGCTGCCAGGGAAAACGCTCGCCGGGATCTTGCTTGCGCGCCGGGGCGACGTCCGAATGGCCGAGGACGCGATCGGCGCTGATCGGTCCGCGCCGCGTGAGAATGGAGCGGCACAACGAGATCACCGCCGCGATTTGGCGCAGCGGGAAATCGCGGTAGCCGAATTCATGGCCCGGATTGACGATTTCGATGCCGATCGAAGACGAGTTGATGTCCGTCTCGCCCGCCCAGCACGACACGCCGGCATGCCAGGCCCGCCATGCTTCCGGCACGCATTGCACGATGCGGCCGTCCTCGAAGACCACATAATGCGCCGAGACCTTGCTTTCCGCCGTGCACAGGCGCCGGAGCGCGGCCTCGCCCGATTGCATGCCGGTGTAGTGCAGCAGGATCATGTCCGGCGCGCGGCCGTCCTTTCGCTCATCGTGGTTGGGCGACGGCACGACCTCGGTGACAATGAAGGAATCCGGCGGAAAGACTGCCATGGGCCGGAGCAAGACCGATTGCGGGTTCGAGGAATGGGGCCGCATCATTCACCGCGCGCTGCAAAATGCAATATGGCCAAACGAATGCGGCCCGGCCATAACCGGCCGAGCCGCAACTGTTCAGCAGGTGACTCAGAACGACTGAGACGGACTAGTGGCCCATGCCGCCGCCCGGCGCGCCACCCAGCGGGCGCGTATGGCCGCCGGGAGACGAACCCGTCGTTGCCACCGGCCGCGGCGGCTCATAGGGCTTGAAGTCCTGCGCCGTCTTGAGCTGCTCTTCTGTCATCGCCAGCTTGAGCTTGTCGGCGCCGCCGTTCGAGCCGGGCATGACCTCGAACGACTTCGGCGCGACCGCCACCTCCTTGCTGCCGACGCCGAGGAAGCCGCCGACGCTCACCACATAGGCTTCGATCTTGCCGTCCTTGTCGAACAGAATGTCGCTCACGCTGCCGATCTTCTTGCTGTCGGCGCCGAGCACCTCGGTGCCCTTGAACTTCGAGGCCAGCCATTGGTCAGGCTTCTGCGCCGTAACAAGGTCGGGCTGAGCGCCCGTCGCAGGCTTTGCCTGATCGCTCTGGGCTGGCGGCGGCGGACTTGACGACGTCGGGGCCTGAGCAAAGGCGCCGCCAATCATCAGCGCGGCCATGGCCGTGCCGAGTATCAACTGTGTCCTCATTGGTCGCCTCCTTGGTTCGCAGGGAACTCGATGCGAACGCGGTTGGAACACTGGGGGCGGGTTCGCCCCGCTTGGCGCGAACGCCGACACAAGAGGCGTGTTCCGTGAAAATTCAGCGGAACGGAACGCGGGCTTGCGCATGACGCGTGCCCTGCCAACCCGCGGACGCGCAAGAAATCCTTAAGTTTATAGGGAGTTAATGGTGCGGCAGTGCTTCGCGCCGGTAACGCCGCCGGCGCGGGGGCTGCGTTGACGCCCATATTATCCCATGTTATCCCACGGATATTCATCAGGGACGGCCAACCCAGCGCACACGCAGACTCGTGCGCAGCCGTCCGACAGTGGAGTCCGCGGACATCGCGGGCCGGACGTGGCGTGGGGTGCGGGAGATGAACCGCTTCGTGTCGAACGTCACGCTGCGGCTCGACTCCAAGGGACGCGTCTCCATCCCGGCATCCTTCCGTGCAGTCCTCGCCCGCGACGGCTTCGAGGGCCTTTATTGCTATCCGGCGCTCGATCGTGCGGCGATCGACGCCGGCGGGAATGCACTGATGTCGGAGATCGAGGCATTGATCGCGCGCTATGCCCCGTTCTCGGACGAGCGCGAACGCTTCGCCATCGCGCTCTACGGCACCAGCGAGACGCTCAAGATCGACGGCGAAGGCCGCGTGACCCTGACCGAGACGCTCAAACGGCACGCGGGCATCACGGACGCGGTTTCATTCGTTGGCCTCGGCCACAAGTTTCAGATCTGGGAGCCCGGCCGGTTCCAGCGCGAGCTTGCGGAGGCCACCCAAAAGGTGCGCGAGCTCAAGGCCGAGTTGGGGTCCCAGGCGTTGGCGCGCAGCGCGCTCGGAGCACGGGAATGACGGAGGGCGGCGACGGCTCTGCTGCTGTCGCTGGCGGACCAGCCCCCCACGTTCCCGTGCTCGTTCGTCCGGCGCTCGAGCTTCTCAGCGTCAAGCCGGGCGGCATCTACATCGACGCGACCTTCGGCGCCGGCGGCTATACGCGCGCGATCCTCGCGGCCGCCGATTGCCGGGTGATCGCCATCGATCGCGATCCCGAGGCGATCGCCATTGCCCGCACGCTGGCAGCAACAAACAGCCGGCTGGCGGTGGTCGAGGACACCTTCTCGAATCTCGAGGCCATCGTGCGCGCGCGCGGGCTGGACGCGGTCGATGGCATCGTGCTCGATCTCGGCGTCTCCTCGATGCAGCTCGATCGTGCCCGCCGCGGTTTTTCCTTCCGCAACGATGGCCCGCTCGACATGCGCATGAGCGCCTCGGGTCCGAGCGCCGCGGACGTTGTCGCCGCGGCGAGCGAGCGCGACCTCGCGGACATCATCTATCTGCTCGGCGAGGAACGGCATGCGCGCGCGGTCGCCCGCGCCGTCGTCAAGGCACGCGCCGCGGCGCCGATCGTAACGACCGCGGCGCTCGCCGACCTCGTATCGTCCGTCGTGCGCGCGCGGCCCGGCGACATCCACCCCGCGACGCGCACGTTTCAAGCGTTGCGCATCTTCGTCAATGACGAGCTTGGCGAGCTTGCCAGGGCGCTCGTCGCGGGCGAGCGCATCTTGAAAGCCGGCGGGCGGCTGGTTGCGGTGTCGTTTCATTCGCTCGAAGACCGCATCGTCAAGTCGTTCCTCGCCGCGCGTGCATCCGTGCGCGGCGGCTCGCGGCACGCGCCGGAAGTCAAGCACGCGCCGCCGAGTTTCCGCCTGCTCACCAAGCGCGCGGTGACCGCGGACGCTGATGAAGTCGCGCGCAATCCGCGCGCGCGCTCCGCCAAGCTGCGCGCCGGCGAGCGCACTGCGGCGGCTGCGCAAGGCAACGAGGTGGTGCTGCCGCGCCTGCCCGCGCTCGCCGACGTGTTAAGGGGGCGCTGACCGCATGCGCCTCCTCAATATTCTCGTTATCTGCACGCTCGTGCTGGCAGCCTCCGCCGTCTACAAGATCAAGTTCGATTCAACCTTGCAGGCAGCGCGAGTTGCCAAGCTGAACGGAGAGTTGCGGCGCGAGCGCGACGTTATCGCGGCGTTGCGCGCGGAATGGGCTCAGCTCGATACGCCCGCGCGCATCGCGCAACTCGCTGAGCGCTTTCTCAAGCTGCAACCGGTCAGGGCCAGCCAGTTCGACGATCTCGGCCATCTGCCGCCACGGCCGCCGAAAGTGCCGGCGGCGGAAGACGCCATCGGCGTCATGATCGATGCGCCTGCAACCACCGGCAGCGTGCCGGCGCCTGCGCCGCAGATCCGGTGAACGCCATGGCCGCCGCTCAGAAAGCCCCGGACAATCGCTGGCAGCGCGCGCTGCGCTTCATGCTCTACGGCCGCAATGTCGACCGCGAGGTGAAGGCGAAGGCACGGCTCGGCCTGGCGATCGTTGCCTTCGCCGGCGTTTACGGCGTTATCGCGCTGCGCCTCGTCATGTTCGCCATGGCCAGCAACGGGCACGACGGCCACCGCACGGTCACGCAAGATGCGCTTGCCACCGCGCGGCCCGACATTGTGGACCGCAACGGGGTCATCATTGCCACGGACGTGAAGACCCCGTCGCTGTTCGCCGAGCCGCGCAAGCTCATCGACGTCGACGACGCGGAAGAACAGCTCACCGCCGAATTGCCCGACCTCGACGCCAAAGAAGTGCGCGAGCGGCTCGCCTCCAAGCGCGGCTTCGTCTGGCTCAAGCGCGAAATCTCGCCCAAGCAGCAGCAGGAGATTCATCGCCTCGGCATTCCCGGCATCGGCTTTCTCACCGAGAACAAGCGCGTTTACCCGAACGGCGCGACCGTCTCGCAGGTGATCGGCCTGGTGAACATCGACAATCAAGGCATCGCCGGCATGGAGAAGTGGCTGGACGGGCAGGGGCTCGCGGCGCTGCACATGGCCGGCCTCGCCACCGACCGTCTGCAGCAGCCGGTGCAGCTCTCGCTCGATCTGCGCGCGCAATTTGCGCTGCGCGACGAGTTGATCAAGGCGCGAGAAAAATTCAGCGCCAAGGCGGCAGCCGGCCTGATCCTCAATGTCAACACCGGCGAGGTGGTCGCTCTGGTGTCGGAGCCGGACTACAACCCCAACAATCCGCGCGAAGCCAACGATCCCTCTCGTATCAACCGCATGACGACGGGCGTCTACGAGATGGGCTCGACGTTCAAGGTGCTCACGGTGGCGATGGCGCTCGACAGCGGCAAGGCGACGCTCGCCTCGTCCTTCGACGCGCGGCATCCGCTGCAATACGGAAAATTCGCCATTCACGATTACGAGCCGAAAGGCCGCTTCCTCACCGTGCCGGAAATTTTCACCTTCTCCTCAAACATCGGCGCCGCGCGCATGGCGCTCGCCGTCGGCGTCGAAGGCCACCAGGCCTTCCTGAAGAAAATGGGTCAGCTCGACCGCCTGCGCACCGAGCTGCCGGAAAGCGCCGAGCCGTTGGTGCCCAAGCACTGGGGCGAGCTCAACACGGTCACCATCGCGTTCGGCCACGGCCTTTCCGTCGCGCCGCTGCAGGCGGCGATGGGCATTGCCGCGGCCGTCAATGGCGGCCTGCTGATCAAGCCGACCTTCCTCAAGCGCAGCGAAGAAGACGCGCAAAAGATCGCTCTGCGCGTGCTCAAGCCGCAGACCAGTCTCGACATGCGCTATCTGATGCGGCTCAACGCGGAGAAGGGGACGGCGACGCTCGCCAACGTGCCCGGCTATTACGTCGGCGGCAAAACGGGCACTGCCGAAAAGGTGATCAACGGCCATTACGCCAAGCACAAATTGCTCACCGACTTCATGGCGGTCCTGCCGGCGGACAAGCCGAAATATCTGCTGCTCATCATGCTCGACGAGCCGCAGCCGACGCCGGAAACGCACGGCTTCGCCACCGCCGGCTGGAACGCCGGCCCCACAGCGGCGAAATTGATCGCGCGGGTTGCGCCGCTGCTCGATCTCGAGCCGCGCTTCGACCTGCCCAAGGCCGACCAGTTGATCCTGGCCAGGGCCGTCGAAAGCCGTTAGTTGCTTGCCGTCCTGAAGGTGCCCCAATTTCCGTCCATTCCCGCGCAAGCCGGAATCCAGGCGACCGTCGGGGCTTTCCGGACTTGAGAGGACTGGCTCCCGCTTTTGCGGGGACGGGGCGGGGGTGACGTTTTATGAAACTTGCGGACCTGCCGCTGGAGAACGCCCGTTTCGCGCCGCGCTTCGCGGCGTTGCCGCTGGCCGGCGTTGCCGCGGACAGCCGCAAAGTCAAGCCGGGCGACGTCTTCGTCGCGGTCTCCGGCAGCAAGAGCGATGGCCGGTCCTTCGTGCCGCAGGCGCTTGCCGCCGGAGCAAGCGCGGTCGTTGCCGAAGGCAAAATCGACGTGCCGGCAGAGATAGCTGTGGTTCAGGTTGCCGATGCACGGCGGGCGTTGGCGTTTTGCGCCGCCGCTTTCTTTCCGCGCCAGCCCGCCACGATAGCCGCGATCACCGGCACCAGCGGCAAGACTTCGGTCGCCGCGTTTACGCGCCAACTCTGGGCGGCGCTTGGGCAGCAGGCCGCGAGCATTGGCACCGTCGGCGTGGTGTCGCCGCAGGGCGAGCGCTATGGCTCGTTGACCACGCCCGATCCGATCGAGCTGCATCGCACGCTCGACGCGCTCGCCGGCCAGGGCGTCACCCATCTCGCGCTCGAAGCCTCGTCCCACGGTCTCGATCAGCGCCGGCTCGACGGCGTGCGCATTGCCGCCGGCGCCTTCATCAATCTGTCGCGCGATCATCTCGACTATCATCCCACCATGGAGGCTTATCTTGCCGCCAAGCTCCGGCTGTTCGACGAACTGATTGCGCCCGGCGGCAGCGCAGTGATCGGCGTGGATGATTGTTATGCGAACCAAGTAGTGGCGGCGGCAAAGAAGCGCGGCCTGAAAATTATGTCGGTCGGCGAGGGTGGCGACGACATCAAGCTGCTTGGCGGCGCCATCGACGGCTTCGCGCAGATCGTGCGCTTGGCGCATGGCGGCCGCGAGTACGAAGTGAAGCTGCCGTTGGTCGGTGCCTTCCAGGTGCAGAACGCTGCGATTGCGGCCGGCCTGTGCATCGCCACAGGAAGCGATGCGGCGCGCGTTTTCCCGGCACTCGAAAGACTACAAGGCGCCAAAGGCCGGCTCGAAGTCGTCGGCAACAAGAACGGGGCGCCGGTGTTCATCGACTACGCGCACAAGCCCGATGCGTTGAAGAAGGCACTCGAGGCGTTGCGGCCTTATGCGAAGGGGAGACTCATCGTGGTGTTCGGTGCCGGTGGCGACCGCGATCAAGGCAAGCGGCCGCTGATGGGCCGCATTGCCGCCGAGATCGCCGATAGTGTCATCGTCACGGACGACAATCCGCGCAGCGAAAATCCGGCAGCCATCCGCGCCGCCATTCTTGCCACGGCGAAAGGCGCCGTCGAAATTGGCGATCGCGCGCAGGCGATTCGTGCCGCGATTGCCGAACTCAGAACCGGGGACGTCCTCTTGATTGCCGGCAAGGGCCACGAAACCGGACAGATCGTCGGCGCAGACGTGCTGCCGTTCTCGGACCACGACGCGGTGGCTGCGGCGCTCAGGGAATCGATGGTATGAGTGCGGCCGCGACGCAGTCTCTCTTTCCCTCTCCTCTTGCGGGAGAAGGTGGCGCGCGCAAGGGGAATCCGAGCGCGCGGCGGGGGAGGGGTCTGCGCTTTGTTGAAAGGTCAAACCGCTTACCCGCCCTCGCTCGGCTATCGCCTCCGCTCGGGTACCCTCTCCCACAAGGGGAGAGGGTCAGTGAGAGTATTGCACGGCACGGACTTGCATGACCGCCCTCTGGACCACCGCCGCCATGGCCAGTGCGATGCGCGCGGAAAAATCCGGCGCGCCGCCGGCCAACGTGCCAGGCCTCTCCATCGACACGCGCAGCTTGCGAAAAGGCGAAGCCTTCTTCGCCATCAAGGGCGACAACCGCGATGGTCATGATTTCGTCGCCGACGCGCTGAACAAAGGCGCCGGTGTTGTTGTGGTCGCGCGCGCGCAGGCCCCCCGCTTTGCCGGCGCGCCGCTGTTGATCGTCGACGACGTGCTCGAGGGCTTGCGCGATCTCGCTCGCGCCGCCCGCGCTCGCACAAAGGCCCAGGTGATCGCCGTTACCGGCTCCGTCGGCAAGACCGGCAGCAAAGAGGCGCTCAAGCTCGCGCTCGCGGCGAACGGCACGACGCATGCGTCCGCCGCGTCGTACAACAATCACTGGGGCGTACCGCTGTCACTGGCGCGCTGTCCGCAGGATGCGCAATACGCCGTGTTCGAGATCGGCATGAACCATGCCGGCGAGATCACGCCGCTGACCAAGCTCGTCCGTCCGCACATTGCCATTGTGACGAGCATCGAGCCGGTGCATCTGGAATTCTTCGGCTCGCTGGAAAAGATCGCAGACGCCAAGGCGGAGATTTTTCTTGGCGTCGAGCCGAACGGTGCCGCTGTGCTCAACCGCGACAATGCGCAATACGAGCGCCTGCAAACGGCCGCCAAAGCCGCCGGTGTCGCTCGCGTCGTCCCCTTCGGCGAGCACGCCAAAGCCGAGGCGCGCTTGCTGCGTCTGTCACTGCAACCGGACTCCTCCACGGTGGAAGCGAGCATTCTCGGGCAGCCGTTGACCTACAAACTCGGCGCGCCGGGGCGCCACCTAGTGCTCAATTCGCTGGCCGTGCTCGCCGCCTGCGTGCTCGCCGGCGCCGATCTCGCTCGCGCCGCGCTGGCGCTGGCACAGCTTCAGCCCGCGCCGGGCCGCGGCAGCCGCGTCACACTGCAACTTCCCGGCGGCAGCGCGCTGCTCATCGATGAGAGCTACAATGCCAATCCGGCGTCGATGCGCGCCGCCATCGCGCTGCTCGGGCAGGCGCGAGTCGGCCCGCGCGGACGCCGTATCGCGGTGCTCGGCGACATGCTGGAACTTGGCGCTGCCGCCGCCGAGTTGCATCGCGGCTTGGCGGCATCGCTCGCGCAAGCCAAGATCGATCTGGTGTTTTGCGCCGGGCCGCTGATGCAGAGCTTGTGGCAGGCCCTTCCCTCCAACCACCGGGGCGGCTATGCCGAGAGCGCGGCCACGCTCGAACCGATGGTGGTAGAAGCTATCCGTGATGGCGACGCCGTGATGGTGAAGGGTTCGCTCGGCTCCAAAATGGGGCCGATCGTCAAGGCACTGGAACGGCAGTATCCGCGGGTTGTCTCGCCCGCGACACCCTAAGGTTCCGCTCGATGTTCTATTGGCTGGCCGAATTCTCGACCCACGTCTCTTTTCTCAACGTCTTTCGTTACATCACCTTCCGCACCGGCGGCGCCATCGTCACCGCCTTGGTCTTCGTCTTTTTATTCGGCGGCCCGATGATCGACCTGCTGCGCATGAAGCAGGGCAAAGGCCAGCCGATCCGCAGCGACGGGCCGCCCTCGCATCTGCTCACCAAGAAGGGCACGCCGACCATGGGCGGCCTGATGATTCTGTCGGGCCTTCTGGTCTCCACCTTGCTGTGGGCCAATCCGACCAATCCGTATGTCTGGATCGTGCTCGGCGTCACCCTTAGCTTTGGGCTGATCGGCTTCTACGACGACTATCTGAAGGTCACCAAGCAGCAGTCGGACACCGGCTTCGGCGGGCGAACGCGGCTGATTGTGGAGGCGGCGATCGCGATCCTCGCCGTCACCGCCATTTCGCGGCTGAGCCTCGGGCCCATCTCCACCTCGCTGGTGTTTCCGTTCTTCAAGGAGCTGGTGGTCAATCTCGGCTGGGGCTTTTTCGTGCTCGGCGCCTTCGTCATCGTCGGCGCCGGCAACGCGGTGAACCTTACCGACGGCCTCGACGGTCTCGCCATTGTGCCGGTGATGATCGCGGCGGCGAGTTTCGGCCTCATCTCTTATCTCGCCGGCAATGCGGTGTTCGCCGAATACCTGCAAATCCACTACGTCGCCGGCACCGGCGAGCTGGCGGTACTTTGCGGCGCCGTCATCGGCGCCTCGCTCGGCTTTCTTTGGTTCAATGCGCCGCCGGCGTCCATTTTCATGGGCGACACCGGCTCGCTGGCGCTGGGCGGCATGCTCGGCGCGACTGCCGTCGCCATCAAGCACGAGATCGTGCTCGCCATCATCGGCGGGCTGTTTGTGCTCGAGGCGCTGTCGGTCATCGTACAGGTGCTTTCGTTCAGGCTCACCGGCAAACGCGTGTTCAAGATGGCGCCGATCCATCACCACTACGAGCAGCTCGGCTGGACCGAGTCGCAGATCGTGATCCGCTTCTGGATCGTCGCCGTGGTGCTGGCGCTGGCGGGGCTTGCCTCGCTCAAGCTCAGATGAGTCGTTCGGCGCAGCGGCACACTCTGCCTGCTCCCTCCCTCCGTGTGGGGGAGGGCAGTTCCAGGCGGCACGGCCGATGATCCCCGTCACCAGCTTCGCCGGCAAAAAAGTCGCGGTGTTCGGCCTCGGCCGCTCGGGCATCTTGTCGGCGCGCGCCTTGAAAGAAGGCGGAGCCGAGGTCGCCGCATTCGACGACAGCGAAAAATCCGTCGCTGAAGCTCATGGCGCCGGCATTCCAACGCAAAATCTCCGCGAACTCGACTGGTCCACCATCGCTGCGCTCGTTCTCGCCCCCGGTGTGCCGCTGACGCATCCGGCGCCGCACTGGAGCGTCCACTTGGCGCGCCAATCCTGTGTCGAAGTCATCGGTGACATCGAACTGTTCTGCCGCGAACGCGCCAAATCGGGCGCCGCCTGTCCGCTCGTCGCCGTCACCGGCACCAACGGCAAGTCGACCACCACGGCGCTCACCGCGCATCTGCTCAAGAACGCTGGGCGCGACGTGCAGATGGGCGGCAATATCGGCGTGCCGGTGCTGGCGCTCGAGCCGTTCGCGCCGGAGCGCATCTACGTGCTGGAGGTGTCGTCCTATCAGATCGATCTCGCGCCGTCGCTGCATGCGACCGTCGGCGTGCTGCTCAACGTCTCGCCCGACCATCTCGACCGCCACGGCACGATGGAAAACTATGCCGCCATCAAGGCGCTGCTGCCGGCGAGCGTGGAAGCGGGCGGCACCGCGGTGATCGGCGTCGACGACCGCTGGACGCGCGAGGCCGCCGAGCGCATCGCGCGCGCCGGCAAGACGGTGGTGCGCGTGTCCGTCGTGGCGCCGCTGCGCGACGGCTTCTATGCCGAAGGCAGCCGAATCCTGCGCGCGGCGGGCGGCAAAGCACACGCGGCGGCGCAGCTCGCCGGCATCAATTCGCTGCGCGGACTGCACAACGCGCAGAACGCTGCCTGCGCCATCGCCGCCTGCGTCGCGCTCGGTCTCGATCTGCCAACGATTCAAAAGGGGCTCGTGAGTTTCCCCGGCCTTGCCCACCGCATGCAGCAGGTCGGCCGCAAAGATACGAAATCGGGCAAAGTGCTGTTCGTCAACGATTCGAAAGCAACCAATGCGGACTCGGCGGCCAAGGCGCTCGGCAGCTTCGCCGACATCTACTGGATCGCCGGCGGTCGCGCCAAGGCGGGCGGCATCACCGGCCTGAGCGAATTCTTCCCGCGCATCCGCAAGGCCTATCTGATCGGCGAGGCGGCCAAGGACTTCGCCGCGACGCTCGATGGCCAAGTGCCCTACGAGATCAACGGCGTGCTGTCGGCGGCGCTCGATGCCGCGGCGCGCGACGCGGAAGCCTCCGAGGCCAAGGAGCCCGTGGTGCTGCTTTCGCCGGCCTGCGCTTCCTTCGATCAATATGCGAACTTCGAAGTGCGCGGCCAGGCGTTCACCGATCTGGTGCGCGCGATTCCCGGAGTTCGTTCTTCGGACGCGTGAGCCGCCGTTCCAGGACGGCCGCTCGCGCCGGGGACGACGCCAAACATTAATTCTTCCTAAACCATGAGCGGTCAGCTTCTCCCCGGACGGCCATGGTTTCGCGCGCGCAACGCACGCCCTTCGGCGAATGGTGGTGGACGGTCGACAAGCTGACGCTTGCCGCCGTCGGCGCCTTGATGCTCGCCGGCGTGGTTCTGTCGCTGGCGGCAAGCCCGCCGGTCGCAGCGCGGCTCGGCCTCGACCCGTTCTATTTCGTCGATCGTCACATGCTCGATCTGGTGCCCACGGCCGCGGTCATGCTGGCGGTATCTTTTCTCAGCCCGCGCCAGATCCGCCGCGTTGCCGTGATCGTCTTTATCGTCAGCCTGGCGCTGGTCGCGCTCACGCCGATGTTCGGCGCCGAGATCAAGGGCGCACGGCGCTGGCTCACTGTGTTCGGCATGAACATCCAGCCCTCGGAGTTCTTGAAGCCCGCTTTCGTCATTCTCATCGCCTGGCTGTTCGGCGAATCCGCCAAGCGTCCGGACATGCCGGCGAACACGCTGGCGCTGATGATGCTGCTCACGGTCGTCACGCTGCTGGTGCTGGAGCCTGACTTCGGCCAGACCATGCTGGTGGTGCTGGTGTGGAGCGCGCTCTTCTTCATGGCCGGCATGCGGCTCGTCTGGGTGTTCGGCATCGCGGGCATCGCCGGCATCGGTCTCGCCGCGGCGTATTACACGGTGCCGCACGTCGCCCGCCGCATTCAGCACTTCCTCAATCCCGCCTCCGGCGACACCTTCAACATCGACATCGCCACAGAAAGCTTCATGCGCGGCGGCTGGTTCGGCCGCGGCCCTGGCGAGGGCACGGTCAAGCGCATTCTGCCGGAGAGCCACACCGACTTCGTCTTCGCGGTGGCGGCGGAGGAGTTCGGCATCGCGCTCTGCCTGGCGCTGGTCGCGCTCTATGCTTTCATCGTCATCCGCGGGCTCGCGCGCGCCATGCGCAACGACGACCTGTTCGTTCGCTTCGCCGCGGCGGGCCTCGCGATCCTGTTCGGCACGCAGGCGGCGATCAACATCGCTGTCAACATCCATCTCATTCCGGCCAAGGGCATGACGCTGCCCTTCATCTCCTACGGCGGCTCGTCGATGATCTCGCTCGCCTACACCATCGGTATGCTGCTCGCCTTGACGCGCGAGCAGCCGCGCGCCGCCATGCTGGCGCCGGAGCTGTCCGCAGCGGAAGGCGCGGCCTAACGTGCCGTCGTGCCCGGCCTTGTGCCGGGCATCCACGTCTTACTTTCTGCTATATGAAGACGTGGATGGCCGGGACAAAAGGGCGTTCACGCCCGTCTTCGATGGAAAAGCTCGGCTACGACGCTGAGATGATCGACGAACCGAAAAATCGCAAGCTCATCCTCCTCTGCGCCGGCGGCACCGGCGGGCATCTGTTTCCCGCGGAGGCGCTGGCCGCGGCGCTGGCCAAGCGCGGCGCAGCGCTCGAACTCGCCACCGACGCGCGCGCGGCGCAGTTCGAATTCCCGGCACGCGCCATGCACGTCATCCCGAGCGCGACGCTGCGCGGAAAAAATCCGTTGGCGCTTGTGCGAACCGCGGCGCTGCTGGCGCTTGGCACGCTGAAAGCCTGGAACCTCATCGGCCGCATGCGCCCGCACGCGGTGGTCGGTTTCGGCGGCTACCCGACGGTGCCGCCGCTCTTGGCGGCATCGTGGCGCGGCGTGCCCACGGTGCTGCACGAGCAGAACGCCGTGATGGGACGCGCCAACCGGCTCTTGGCGCCGCGCGTCACGGCGATCGCCACCAGCTTTCGCACGCTTGCCAAGCTCGATCCGCGCCTGCAGCAGAAAGTCACCTCCACCGGCAACCCGGTGCGTGCGCAGGTGATCGCGGCGGCGGCGACACCTTATGCGTCCGCGGCGGAGGGCGGACCCCTGCATCTTCTCGTCTTCGGCGGCAGCCAGGGCGCGCGGGTGATGGCGGAAGTCGTGCCCCCGGCGATCGAGCATCTGGCGCCGGAGCTGCGCGCTCGCCTGCGCCTGGTGCAGCAAACGCGCGCCGAAGACCTCGATGCCGTGCGCGCAGCTTACGCGCGGCTTGCACTTACCGTCGAATGCGCCCCGTTCTTTGCCGATTTGCCGCGCCGGATCGCAGAAGCGCATCTCGTTATTGCACGCTCCGGCGCCTCCACCGTGGCCGAGCTTGCCGCTATCGGGCGGCCCGCGATTCTGGTGCCGCTGCCGCATGCGCTCGATCAGGACCAGTTCGCCAATGCCGGGGTGCTGGCGCAGGCCGGGGGCGCCATCCGGCTGGAGCAGCGCGACTTCACGCCGGAGCGGCTCGCCTCCGAACTCGAGCGGCTGGCGGCCGATCCGCTCAAGCTCCTGCACATGGCGCAGGCGGCAAAATCCGCCGGCGCGACCAATGCCGCCGAGCGGCTCGCCGACCTCGTCATGCAGACCGCGCGCTCGTGAGCGCGCGCGTCAATGCGCGGCGCCTCTTCCCCATTCGCTCAGGCGCTGAAACAGCACGAACAAGCCGGGAATGAGCAGGATGCCGATGAGCGTCGCCGCCAACATGCCGGCGAACACGGTGACGCCGATATCGCGCCGGCTGGCGGCGCCGGCGCCGGTCGCGACCACCAGCGGCACCACGCCGAGAATGAAGGCGAAGGCAGTCATCAGCACGGCGCGGAAACGCAGGCGCGCGCCAGCCATGGCCGCCTCGACGAGGCCGGCGCCGGCTTCGCGCTGCTCCTTGGCAAATTCGACGATGAGGATGGCGTTCTTGGCGGCGAGCCCGATCAGCAGCACGAGTCCGATCTGGGCGTAGATGTCGTCGACCAGTCCCGCGACCCAGAGTCCGAACAGCGCACCGAGGCCGGCGACGCTCACCGAAACCATCACGGCGATGGGCATGGTCCAGCTTTCGTACTGCGCCACCAGGAACAAGAACGAAAACAGCAGCGCCAATCCGAACACCCAGGGCGCCTGTCCGGCCGAGGCCTGCTCCTGCAGCGAAATGCCCGACCAGGAGAAGGTGTAGCCGGCCGGCAGCACCTTCGCCGCCACTTGCGTCATGGCGCTGAGCGCATCTCCCGAGCTGCGTCCCGGCGCGGCCTGGCCGTTCACGGCGACGGATGGAAATTGATTGTATCGCGTGATCGAGGCCGGCCCCAGCACGGTCGAGGTCTGCACCAGGCTCTGCAGCGGCACCATGCCGCCTTTGGCGCTGCGCACATAGAGCTTGCTGATATCGGCAATCTGGCTGCGAAACTGCTGTTCGTCTTCGACTTGTACCTGAAACACGCGGCTATAGAGATTGAAGTCGTTGACGAAGAGCGAGCCCAGATGCGCCTGCATGGCGGAGAAAATCTCGGCAGGCGCCACGCCGAATTGCGCGATACGCGTGCGGTCGATCGAAGCCAGCACCTCCGGCACCGAGGCGCTGAACGTGCTGAACACCGAGGTGAGCCGCGGATCCTGGTTGGCGGCAACCAGCAGACCGCGCATGGTGGCAGCCAGATCCTGGGGTGACTGGCCGGCGATCGCCTGCAACTGGAATTCAAAACCGCCGGTATGGCCGAGGCCGGAAATCGGCGGCGGATTGAAAGCGACGATGACAGCGCGCGGGTCCGCCGCGAATTGACCGGCTAGTTTTGCGATCAGCGCGTTGACGCTTTGCGATGCCGGCCGTTCGCTCCACGGCTTGAGCACCGGGATGAGCAGGCCGACATTCGAACCGGCACCGGACAGCAGGCTGTAGCCGGAGACGCTGAGCACGTCGGCGACGCCGGGCGTCTTTTGCAGGAGTTGCTGCACGTCGTGCATGACCGCTTGCGTGCGCGGAAACGCCGCCGCGTCAGGCAGCTGCACGTTGACGAAGAAGTAGCCTTGGTCTTCGCTCGGCAGGAAACCGGTGGGCAGCGCGCGGAAGAGCCAATAGATGCCGCCACCGACGACGACAAACGCCAGGACGACGGCAATGCCGCGCCGCCCCAGCCAGCCGGCGGCGCGCACATAAGCGTTGCGCGTCCGCGCGAGCCCCGCCGCAAACCAGCGCAGCGGCAGCGGCGGGCGCCTCGCGCCGGGCGGCCGCAACAGCAGGCTCGCCAGCGCCGGACTCAAGGTCAGCGCGTTCACCGCAGAGAGGAGCACCGCGACGGTGATGGTGACGGCGAACTGACGATAGAGCTGGCCGGTAACGCCGCCGAGGAAAGCGACCGGCACGAAGACCGCACCCAGCACCAGCGTGGTGGCAATGATAGGCCCGGTCACCTGCTGCATCGAGCGATGCGCGGCGTCCCGCGCCGGAAGCTCTGGATTTTCCTCCAGCAGCCGCTGCACGTTCTCAACCACCACGATGGCGTCGTCCACCACGAGGCCAATGGCGAGAATGAGCGCGAATAGCGTGACGGTGTTGGCGCTGTAACCGGCGATATAGAGGATGGCGAACACACCGATCAGCGACACCGGCACGGTCAGCATCGGGATCAATGTGGCGCGCACGTCCTGCAGGAAAACGTAGGTGACGAGCACCACGAGAATGAAGGTGATGCCGAGCGTGATGGCGATCTCCTCGACCGTCGCGGTGACAAATCGCGTGGTGTCGAAAACGATGGCGTATTGCAGGTCGGCCGGGAACCGCGCCGAGAGCTGTTGCAATTGCGCGCGCACCGCGTTGCTGACCGACAGCGCATTGGCGTCCGGCGCCTGGTAGACAATGATGGTCGCGGAGGGTTTGCCGTTGAGCTGTGCCTCGGCGCTGTAGGATTGGGCGCCGAGCTCGACGCGGGCGACGTCGCTGATGCGCACCACGGCGCCGTTCGGATTGGTGCGCAGCACGATATTGCCGAACTCCTGCGGCGTGGCGAGGCGGCCGTGGGCGACGATGGTGAGCTGTTGTTCTTGTCCGCCGGCAATCGGCGGCGCGCCGACCTGGCCGGCTGAGGCTTGCACGTTCTGCGCCTGAATCGCTCCGACGATGTCCGCCGCGGTGATGCCGAGCTGGCTCATGCGGGTCGGGTTCATCCAGATGCGCATGCTGTAGTCCAGCGCACCGAGCACGTTGGCGTCGCCGACGCCTGGAATGCGCGCCAGCGCGTCGCGAACATTGATGCTGGCGTAATTGCTGACGAAGATCGGGTCGTGCGTGCCCCTGGGGGAGAACAGATTGACTGCCAGCAGCATGCTGGTCGACGCCTGTCGCACGGTGATGCCCTGCTCGGCAACGGTCGAAGGAATGTGCGGGGTCGCCTGCGTGACGCGGTTTTGCACGTCCACCTGGGCGAGATCGGGGTCGGTGCCGATGGTGAAGGTGACGTTGAGCGAGTAGCTGCCGTTGCTGCTCGTCGACTCCATGTACATCATGTTTTTCGCGCCGTTGACCTGCGCCTCGATGGGCGCGGCGACGCTGTCGGCAACGACCTCCGGATCGGCGCCTGGATAGGTGGCGCGCACCTGGATCACCGGCGGGGTGATTTGCGGATATTGCGCGACCGGAATGACGGTAAGCGCGATCAGGCCGGCCAGAACGATCACGATCGAAATGACGATCGACAGATTGGGCCGGCGAATGAAGAGATCGGAGATCATGGCTGCGCGCCGGCGGTGTTCTCCGGCACCGCTTTGACCGTCTGTCCCGGGTGCACCTTCTGCGCGCCTTGGATCACCACGCGGTCGCCGTCATTGAGTCCCGAGGTGACGGCGATGCTTTGCTCGATCTGCGGGCCGATATTGATGTCGCGGCGTTCGACTTTGCTGTCTGTGCCGACGACCAGCAGATATTTGCCCTGCTTGTCCTGCTGCACCGCGCCGACCGGCACGAGAAAGCCGGTGGCCGGCTTTTCCGGGCTGATGATCGCCGTGACCAGCATGCCCGGCAGCAGCAATCGCTTCGGGTTGGGAAAATCGGCATAGACCGGCACGGTGCCCGTCGCCTGGTCGACCTGGTTGCTGACGAAAGCGACGTGGCCGGTCTGCGCGAACATCGAGCCGTCGGGCAAACGCAGTTTGGGAATGAAGCGCGCATTGATCTGATCCTGGGTCGCGTCCGGATGCGCCTGCCGATAGGCGACGAGAGCGCGCTCATTGACCGAGAAAACCACGCGGATCGGATCGAGTTGGACCACGGTGGTGAGCGTGCCGGTGGTCGGCCCCACCAGATTGCCTGCGGTCACCGCGGTCGGGCCGGTGCGGCCGTCGATCGGAGAATCGATGCGCGTGTAGCCGAGATTGATCTGCGCCGTGCGCACCTGCGCCTGCGCCGCCGCGACATTGGCTTGTGCCACGTCGCGCTGCGCCTGCGCCTGTTCGAGCGTCGACTGCGCCGCCGCCTGGCGCTGGAACAGACTCTGCTGCCGAGCAAGGTTCTGCTCGTTTTGCCGCAGCGTCGCCTGGGCGCTTTCGAGCTGCGCCTGCGCAGCGGCAAGCGCCGCTTGATATTGCGCGGGCTCGATCAGGTAGAGCGGGTCGCCTTTGCGAACGTCCTGACCGCCGGTGAAGGCGACCTGCGCCAGGATGCCGGTGACTTGCGCATGCACGTCCACCGACTGGATGGCCTCGACATGGCCGATGAATTCGCTGCTTTGGTTAAGCGTCTGCCGATGCACCTGCAGGGTGACGACGGCGGGCGGCGCCTGCGCCGCGAGCCGCGCCGGCAGCGCCACGAAGAGGCTGGCCATTACGGCTGTGCCGCTTGCAATGGCGCGGCAGCGGAAGGCAATCAATGTGTGCAATAAACGCACCTGGTCGGGCGAGTCAGCGCGCCCCGCGCTCCAGCGCATCAACAGCCTGAGCTTGCGCAAGTTCCTTGCCATTTGGCCGCGCGGTGCCTAAACGGGGCGCTGCTCGGCGGACTGCCGGCGCGGCCCTCGCGGGCGCGATCGACACCAGGGGGAACTCGGCGATGAAGCTGCCGCAAAAGATCGGGCCGATCCACTTTGTCGGCATCGGCGGCATCGGCATGAGCGGCATCGCCGAAGTGCTGGTCAATCTCGGCTACACCGTGATCGGCTCCGACGTCGCCGAGAACGCCAACGTCAAGCGGCTGCGCGAGAAGGGCGTGCGCGTCGCCATCGGCCACAAGGCCGAGAACATCGACGGCGCCGATGTCGTGGTCGTCTCTTCCGCCATCAAGCAGGACAATCCCGAGCTCATCGCTGCGCGCGCCAAGCGTCTGCCGGTGGTGCGGCGAGCCGAGATGCTCGCCGAACTGATGCGGCTGAAATCCTGCGTGGCGATCGCCGGCACCCACGGCAAGACTACGACGACCTCGCTGGTCGCCACGCTGCTCGATGCCGGCGGCCTCGACCCCACCGTGATTAACGGCGGCATCATCAACGCCTACGGCACCAATGCGCGTCTGGGTCTCGGCGACTGGATGGTGGTGGAGGCGGACGAATCCGACGGCACCTTTCTCAAGCTGCCGGCCGACATCGCCATCGTCACCAATGTCGACGCCGAACACCTCGATCACTTCAAGACCTTCGCCGCGGTGCAGGAGGCCTTCGTCGCCTTCGTCGCCAACGTGCCGTTCTATGGCTTTGCGGTGATGTGCACCGACCATCCCATCGTGCAGCGCCTGGTCGGCCGCATCACCGACAGCCGCGTCATCACTTATGGCGAGAACCCGCAGGCCGACGTGCGCCTCACCGATCTCGATCACCACGACGGTCAGTCGCGCTTCTCGGTGTCGTTCCGCGACCGCGACGGCGCGACCGTGCACGAGATCAAAAATCTCGCGCTGCCGATGCCCGGCCGCCACAACGCGCTCAACGCCACCGCCGCGGTCGCCGTGGCTTACGAGCTGAAAATTTCCGACGCCGACATCCGCGCAGCGCTCGCCAAATTCGGCGGCGTCAAGCGTCGCTTTACCAAGGTCGGCGCGTGGAACGGCGCCACCATCATCGACGACTACGGCCATCATCCGGTGGAGATCGCGGCGGTGCTCAAAGCGGCCCGCGAGGTCGCCGCGCGCAACGTCATCGCCGTGGTGCAGCCGCACCGCTATACGCGACTCAAGTCGCTGTTCGAGCCGTTCTCCACCTGCTTCAACGACGCCGACACCGTGATCGTCGCCGACGTCTATCCGGCGGGCGAAGCGCCGATCGAGGGCGCCGACCGCGACCACCTTGTGACCGCCTTGCGCGCGCGCGGGCATCGGCAGGTCATTCCGCTCGAGGGGCCGGAGAAGCTCGCCGGTCTCATCAAGGAGCTGGCGCGCCCGGGCGACTACGTCGTCTGCCTCGGCGCCGGCTCGATCACCAACTGGGCCTACGCGCTGCCCCAGCAGTTGAAGGCGTCATGAGCTTTCCCGACATCGTGCCCGAGCTGAAGGCGCGCATGCCGGAGTTGCGCGGGCGGCTCATCGCCAACCAGCCGCTCGATACGCAGAGCTGGTTTCGCGTCGGCGGCCCGGCGCAGGCGCTGTTCATGCCCGCGGACGAGAACGACCTCGCTTACATGCTGCGCAATCTGCCTGCCGAGATTCCCGTCACCGTCATCGGCGCCAGCTCCAATCTCATCATCCGCGACGGCGGCATTCCCGGCGTCGTCGTCCGCCTCGGCAAGCCGTTCACCGAGATCGCCGTCGAGGAGGGCCATAAAGTGCGCGCGGGCGCGGCGGCGCTCGATGCGCATGTGGCGCGGCAGGCGCGCGACGCCTCGATCGGCGGCCTGGCGTTCCTCTCCGGCATTCCCGGCTCGATCGGCGGCGCGCTGCGCATGAACGGCGGCGCCTTCGGCGGCGAGACCAAGGATGTGCTCGTCGAAGCGCGCGCGATCGACCGCGCCGGCAACCTGCGCACCTTCGCCAATGCGGAGATGGGCTTTTCCTATCGCCGCTGCGGCGCCCCCGACGACGTCGTCTTCGTCGGTGCGACCTTCCAGGGCCGGCCCGGCGATCCGGCGCAGATCGACGCGGAAATGCACGACATCAGGCGCAAGCGCGAAGCGAGCCAGCCGAAGAACATGACCTGCGGCTCGACGTTCAAGAACCCGCCGGGCCAGTCGGCCTGGCGCGTCATCGACGCCGCCGGTTGCCGCGGGCTCACGCAAGGCCGCGCCAAGGTATCCGAACAGCATTGCAACTTCCTCATCAATCTCGGCGGCGCCAAGGCGGCGGAGATCGAGGCGCTCGGCGAGGAGGTGCGCGCGCGCGTGAAGGCGCATTCCGGCGTCGAATTGGAATGGGAAATTAAGAGGGTTGGAGTAGCACGATGAATTCCCGGGCGCGCCGCAGCATGCAATGCTGCGACGCAGACCCGGGATCGAAAAAATATTTGGCGGTCCCGGATCGGCGGTGCACCGCCGACGCGCTGCACCGCATCCGGGAGACGAGCCCGAAACCGAGATGAAACACGTCGCCGTTTTGATGGGGGGCTGGTCGGCCGAGCGCGAGGTGTCGTTGCGCTCGGGTAAGGCCTGCGCCGACGCGCTGGAGACGCTCGGCGGCTATAAAGTGTCGCGCGTCGACGTCGACCGCGACATCGCCGCCACGTTGCGCGCGCTCAAGCCCGACGCCGCGCTCAACGTGCTGCACGGCCGTCCCGGCGAAGACGGCACGCTGCAGGGCCTGCTCGAGGTCCTCGCCATTCCCTACAGCCATTCCGGCGTGCTCGCCTCGGCGCTGGCGATGCAGAAGGAGCTGGCCAAGAGCGTGCTCAAGGCCGCAGGCGTTGCGGTGCCGGGCGGGCGCATGGTCACGCGCGCGGAAGCCGCCAAGGCGCATCTGTTGCCGCGGCCTTATGTGATCAAGCCGGTAGCGGAAGGCTCCAGCGTCGGCGTCTTCATCGTGCGCGAGGACCACAAGCATCCGCCGCAGGAGCTGACGCGCGCCGACTGGAAATACGGCAATGCGGTGCTGGTCGAGCCGTTCATCCCCGGCAAGGAGCTCACCTGCGCGGTGATGGGCGACAAGGCGCTCGGTGTCATCGAGATCGTGCCGGCGACCAGGTTCTACGACTACGAGGCCAAATACGCGCCGGGCGGCTCCAAGCATCTGTTGCCCGCGCCGGTCTCCGCCGCCGTCTACAAAGAGTGCCAGCGGCTTTCGCTCGCGGCGCATCGCGCGCTCGGCTGCCGCGGGGTCACCCGTGCCGACTTCCGCTACGACGACAGCCGCCCGGGGACGGAGGGTCTGTTTTGCCTGGAAGTCAACACGCAGCCGGGCATGACCGAGACCTCGCTGGTGCCGGAAATGGCGGCGCATGCCGGCATCTCCTTCGCGGAACTGGTGCGCTGGATGGTCGAGGACGCCTCGCTGGAGCGCTGAGGCGTCAATCCCTTCGGCCGAAGGGGGACACCCCGCTCATTCCCGCGCAAGCGGGAATCCAGAAATAACAATCGTCAGGATTGCGTGTGTCGCCCTGGGTCCCCGCTTTCGCGGGGACGAGCGGACGACGCAGTTCGGCTCTGACCAATCTCTTCTGACTCCGCCGCGGGCCGCAACAGCGCCGGCATGCCGTGCGCGCGCCCGAGCTCGATGAGCTCTTTCAGCTCGTCGTTCGTCAGCGGGCGGATTTGGTCCTCCAGTGCCATCCGTCCCGACCCGATGGCTTTCTCGACAAACGACCTGATCCTGAGCGCCAGCGTTTCGCGGAATTCGTCCATATCGCGGGCTTCGTCGGCCTCGTCGATCTCGCCGACGCCTCCCATCTTGCGCAACGTTTGCAGCGTCTGCGTCAGCACCGACAACGTGCGCACGCAACGATCGATCTCGTTGCGCGAGCGCGGCCGCACGCCGAGCGCGGCGCGTGCGGCTTCCTCGGCGGCGATCTCCTTCTCCACCAGCGCTTCCAGTCGCTTGGCGGCGGAAAGACGCGGACGCGCTGTCGCGGCCTCCGCTATCGGTACATTGCCGCCCGATTGCGACGAGGCATTCGCCGTGGGCGCTGCTGCGTCGCTCGCGCCCTCGGACATGGGCGCGGCCGGGGAGGTGCTGTGCTGCTCGCTCGCCGCCGACGATGCCGCCAAGATTTCCGCCTCCTGCAGCAGGCGCATCGCCTGCGGGCAGTCGCGCATGCGGTTGCTGCGCGGCGTCCAGCCGTGCTTGCGCACCAGGTTCTGCAAGGTGGTGATGCCGATCTCGAAGGCGGCGGCGAGCGCGCTCATCGGCTCGTCGGTCTCCTCGTAGCGATAGCGTAACGCAGCCAGCATTTCCGGCGAATATCGCGCCATGGGCGGGCTCCAAAAAACCGGGTTGTTCGGGGATTTGCATGCGCGCGGCGCTGCGAGCGCAGCACGAGATGCTGCCCGATTCCTAGCGAACCAGCGTCACGCTGTCAAGGAATTTAACCCTACGAAGCGAAGCGCCTGCGGATAGCTGACGGGTGGCCTTGCAAAATTGCACCGGTTCCGTATACGCACGCGCACTGGATGGGGATGGGGTCCCCCGATAACCGCCAATTCCGGCTGATGACTCCTGCCAACGCGCAAAGTCGCGGGTAGGAGGTATGGCGGTGCAAGGTTTTCTCCTGGTCTTTTTCGGCGGCGGCATCGGAGCCGCGTTGCGGCATGGCTTCAATCTCGCGTTTGCGAGGCTATTCGGCACCGGCTTCCCGCTCGCAACGCTGTTTGAAAACGTCACCGGCTCGTTGGCGATGGGGCTGCTTGCCGGTTACTTCGCCTTCAAAGCGGATGCCTCGCAGCACGTACGGCTCTTTCTCACTACCGGCATCCTCGGCGGCTATACGACGTTTTCCACGTTCTCGCTCGACGCGGCCCTCCTCTGGGAGCGCGATCAATACGGGCGCGCCGCCTTGTATATTGCGTTCTCCGTCATCCTGTCGCTTGCCGGCCTCGCCTTCGGCCTCGTCGCGATGCGTCGCTAGCGTGCCGTACGCGAAAGACGCTCCCGCGAACAACCGAAGCGCCAGCCGTCAGCCGGCGGCGCTAAACGCGCGGATTCCAATGCAATTGCCGCTCGATGCGCTCGAGGAGGTGTTCGCTGTCGCGCAGCGCGGCGAGCGCTTCCTCAACGACGGTAAGCGTGCGGTCGAGCTTGCCGCGCATGGCGACGAGATTTCGCTGCGCCAGCGCGACGAAAGCACGTTCGCGGGCGGCCGCGTCGGCCTCGAATCGCGGCGTCGCCGAGCTTGCCCGATCGATAGGACCGCGGTCGGAAAGCTTCATCCGCCGATTATGCGCAGAAGTTAAGGGGCGGCGTAAGGGGCACTCTCAACTGTAAGCGCGCCCCGAGCGGTCGCCGCAGTCAGCGCTCACCACCAATGCAAGACGAAACCCAGGATAATGATGACGGGGATCGGCACGCCCAAAAGCCAAAGCAGAATACCCTTGCCCATCTGATCCTCCTCAAGCGTTGCGGTTCCGACCCCTAACTCGCAAAAAAGCGCCTCGTTCCAAAAGCGCGAGCGGCGGCAAGCCGTCGAGGAACTCGACGATGCCCTGCCGCGTTGATAAGGATGATCCCAAACAAACAGGAACGCCGCGCGCTTGCCGAGGCGCGTTTTAAAGCGCGCGAGCAGCAAAAAGCCGATGCGCCTTTGGCCCTCAAAGAATACTACGCGGCCCAGGAAGCGGAGCGAGAAAAGACGCGCAGGCTTCGCGCCTTGCGTTTGCGCTCTCGATCCGAATCTGTGGCGCCGCCGAGCCGCCCCAAGAAGGCTCTGTGAAAGAACCAGCCGACTCGACGCTTTGACAACGCAAAGCGCCGACAGGACGGATTGAGCCGAGCTGCGAGTTAGTTGCGGGCGACAGTGCCGTGCCAATTCTCGGGGAGCGGCACTGTCGAAGTTTGTGTGCGCTTGAAATTTGTAGCTATCTGAGTTATTGAAATCGCCGTGGGGCCTTCGACGGTCGCCCCCGTTCCCAAGGCATAGCCGCCCAAGCACCGTCTCCTTCGTTCGCGGAGGGGACCATGCTGTTTTGGCGCTGACCGACTTCCAAAATCTCATCGACCCGTTGGGGATTCTGCTGCCTCCCCATTAGATGACTTTGCCCATCCAAGCGCTGCGTCCCGTCTTTTTGGGAGCGACCGCTATGGATTGGACTCTGACCGGACTGTTTCTGCTTGCGACGTTCTTCGGCGGATTGACCAGCGGCTTGACCGGCTTTGCCGCCGGCCTCGTCGTATCGGGCGTCTGGCTGCACATTCTGACCCCGTTGCAAACGGCGATGCTGATCGCCTCGTACGGGATGGTGAACCAGGGCTACGGCATATGGAAAGTCAGGCATGCGCTCGACTGGCGGCGTATCCTGCCCTTCGCGATCGGGGGAGCGCTTGGCGTTCCCTGTGGCGCCTACCTGGTGACTTATCTCAACCCGGCGCATCTGCGCATTGGCGTCGGCATCCTGCTGATCGCCTACAGCACGTACAACCTGGCGCGTCCGCACCTGACCCCGATCAAGTCCGGCGCGCCGATGGATTTTGCTGTGGGCATCCTCAACGGTATGCTCGGCGGTCTCACCGGCCTCGGGGGCGTGATCAGTACGCTCTGGTGCCAGCTCGGAGGCGGATCGAAGGACGCACAACGCGCGCTGTTTCAGCCGATCCTGTTCATCACCATGACGATGACGACGGCGACATTCGCGGCATCCGGGAATCTCTTCAGCGCCGACCTGGTGACGCTGTTTTTGGAGGGCCTGCCGGTCTTGCTTCTGGGCCTATGGGCCGGTGTCACGCTCTACGGCAAACTCAACGACGCCGCATTCCGCAAAGTGATCCTGGCCCTGCTGCTCGTCTCCGGGATTTCGCTCGCAGTGCCGTTATCGCTGTTGCTCAGTTGACGACGAGATTGAGAGGCTCCGCTGCAGATTGCCGCCGGCTGCCAACGAGCGGCTGCAAAGAAGGAATTGCCGGCAACTAAGCTGTCTCGAAGGAAAGCGAGAAGGCTATGACGACAAAGACTGGCGCCGAAAATGCCCGCCTCGGTGAAGTCGTAACTTACTTCCTGCGCCTTGGTCTGCTCGGCTTCGGCGGCCCGGTTGCTCTCGTCGGGCAGATGGAGCGCGAGCTGGTCGCCGACAAAAAATGGCTGACCAAGGACCAGATGCGGGAGGCCATCGCGATATGCCAGTCTTTACCTGGGCCGCTCGCGATCCAGGTTGGCATCTACATTTCATATCTTCGTGCCGGATTCTGGGGTGCGTGGGCCGGCGGCTGGGCGTTCATCTTTCCAAACTTTGTGATCGTCGCAGGTCTGGGCGCTCTTTACGTTTATCTCGGCGACTTAAAACCCGTGACGGCGATTTTCTACGGCGTCAGCCCGGCCGTCATCGCGCTGATCCTGCACTCCTGCTATCGGCTGGCAAAGCTTGGCATGGAAGATCGAATACAGTGGGCGATTGCAGGCGTCTGCCTTGTTATCACGATCGCCCTGCAGGCCGAGGTCGCACTGCTGTTCATCGGCGCGGGAATTGTCGGCATCCTGTACTATGGAAATATGATCCGGCGCACGCCGGCCTCGACCATTCCCGCGATTGCGACACCGGTGCTGGCGCAGCTCGCGCCTACAGCCTCAACGTCAACGCTCACCAAGCTGCTGCTGTTTTTCCTGAAGGCCGGATCGCTGACCTTCGGCAGCGGCCTCGTCATCGTTCCATTTCTCGAACAAGGATTGGTGCAGCAGTATAATTGGCTCGACGAGCGGCAGTTTCTGATTGCCGTCGCTATTGGCATGATCAGCCCGGGGCCTGTCGTCATCACCGCGACATTTGTCGGATACCTCGTCGCCGGTTTCTGGGGATCGCTGGTTTCGACCGTCGGGATATTCTTCCCCTCGTTTATCCTCGTCCTCGTTGCTGCCCCTTTGCTGGCCCGCCATCGAGGCAACACCAATGTGCAAGGCTTCGTTAAAGGCGCCTATGCAGCGGCGATCGGTACAATTCTCGGCGCCTGCTTCTTGCTCGGAAAGATTGCCATCGGCGACTGGCTGACTGCCCTGATCGGCGTTGCGGCGCTCGCGGTGCTTTTCCGATTTAAAGTGGGCAACCCAATGCTCATCGCAGCCGCTGCGGCCGTCGGCTTGATTGCATATCCGCTGCTGGGACCGACATGGGTGATGGTCAAGTAGCGCGGCGAAGACCTGCTTTGTCTCTTAGCGTACCGGCCGCTCGCTCCCAGTCCAAAACGCGGCAGCGCTGCCGACAATCCGTAAAATTTTACGAATTGTTTACCAACTAGCCCGAAGACTAGGGGGAGCGGCGGTTTGCGCGCGCTGAGCGCCTTTGCGCGCGTCTATGGCCGCTGACGAATTCTCTCGGGCATGACCCTTCGCTTCGTCGTGCCAGCGCTTGCCGATGCCCCGCCGGGCAAACTTAAGAACTGGTGCGATGGACCGTCGCCTCGCTCAATTGCCGACAGCCAAAACGGGCCGCCGCGTTGCCGCCGATGCATCCAACGGCGGCTGGCGCGATTGTGCGCCGGCACGGTTTTCCCGCCGCGCGATCGCCGCCATCGTCGCGCGCGAGCCGCCGCGCGGGCTCGGCGCCAGCGCCGCGGCGCTGCTGCTGCTCGCCAGCACCTGTTACGGCGTCGTCAAAGGCGGCCACTACGGCGACATCGTCGCGCAGGTGCAAGATCTTTGCGACAGCGCCGCCAACGAGGCGGGGTTTGGCATCTCCGAGGTGGCGCTCGCCGGCAATCGCGAATTGAGCCGCGAGGCCGTGTTGGCGCTGGCCGGTGTGACCGGGCGCTCCTCGCTGCTCTTTCTCGACGCCGCGACCATGCGCGCGCGGCTACTGGGCAATCCCTGGATCGCCGACGCCGCCGTTCTCAAGCTCTACCCGGGGCGGCTGCGCATCGGCATCGTCGAGCGCGAACCGTTCGCGCTGTGGCAGAAGGACGGCGTCGTCACGCTGATCGCGGCCGACGGCACCGTGTTGGAGCGTTCGGTGGAGCCGCGCTTTAGCACGCTGCCGCTGCTGGTCGGCGCCGGCGCCGAGCGCGCCGGTGCAGGCTTCCTGATGCTGCTCAAACGCTACCCGGCCATCGCGCAAAATGTCGAGGCCGCCGTGCTGGTCGCCGAGCGGCGCTGGACCTTGCATCTCAAGAGCGGCGTCGAAGTGCTGCTGCCCGAGGACGAGCCGGAGCAGGCGCTGCGGATGTTGACCGATCTCGACCGCAGCAAGCAGCTTCTGTCCCGCGACATCGTCGCCGTCGATCTGCGCCTGGCCGACCGGGTCACCGTGCGTCTCTCCGATGCCGCCGCGGCAGCGCGCGAGGACGCGCTCAAAGCGGCGGAGAAAAACAAGAAGAAGAGCAAGGGAGGGGAAGCATGAGGGCGTCCCATTCTCTTTCGACCCACGATCGGCAAACTCCGCTCATTCCCGCGCAAGCGGGAATTCAGCGCACCACATCCAACTGCATGGCAACTTGTTCTGGGTCCCCGCTTTCGCGGGGACGAGGGGGTTTCCTAGCCAAGCGCGGACTCGTTCGGCGACGCGCCGGAATGACAAAACCGGGGGCCGTATGACCGTGCTGCGCTTCGGCCTCACCCCGAAGATGAAGCCGGTGTCGCCGCGCCGCTCGGCGGTGGTCGCCGCCCTCGACGTCGGCACCAGCAAGGTCGTCTGTCTCATCGCCAAGCTCGAGCCGGTGGCGCCGCAAGACGTGCTGCGCCGGCGCAGCCACGGCGTGCGCATTTTGGGCTTCGCCCACACCGCGGCGAGCGGCATGAAGGCCGGCTCGGTCGTCGATCTGGTGGAGGCGGAGGAAATGATCCGCCAGGCCATCGACACCGCGGAACGGATGGCCGGGGTGCAGCTCGAATCGGTGGTGGTATCGCTGTCCGGCGGCCGGCTGGGCAGCGAGCGCTTCACCGCCAACATCGCGCTGGCCAACGGCGTCGTCACCGAGAACGAGATCGCCCGCGTGCTCGCCGCCGCCAGCCGCCATTCCGTGCGCGGCGGCCGCGCCGTGCTGCATTCCATTCCCATCGGCTATGCACTGGACGCCGCCACCGGGATTCACGAGCCGCGCGGCATGCTCGGCAGCCGGTTCGGCGTGGACATGCATATGGTCACCGCCGAGGTCGCCACCGTCCGCAACCTCATGCTCACGGTCGAGCGCAGCCACCTTTCCGTCGAGGCCATGGTGGCCTCGCCCTATGTCGCCGCGCTCGCCGCGCTCGCCGACGACGAGGCCGATCTGGGCGCTGCGGCGATCGATATGGGCGCCGGGACCACCACCATCGCGGTGTTTTCCGGGGGCCGATTCGTCCATGCCGACGGCTTTGCGCTGGGCGGCATGCACGTGACGCTCGATATCGCGCGCGGGCTCAATACCCGCATCGCCGATGCTGAGCGAATCAAAGCGATTTATGGCAGTGTGCTGGCCGGTGGATCAGATGAACGCGACATGATCACGGTGCCTCCCGTCGGCGAGGACGAGCGCGAGCCGCCGCAATTCGTCTCGCGCGCGGCGCTCACGCGCATCGTCAAGCCGCGGGTCGAGGAGATCTTGGAGATGGTGCGCGACCGCCTGGCGGCCTCGCCCTTCGCGGCGGAGCCGCGCGGGCGCGTGGTGCTGACCGGCGGCGCCAGCCAGCTGGTCGGCCTGGCCGACCTCGCCCACCGCGTGTTGAAGCGGCCGGTGCGCATCGGGCGCCCGCTCGGCATTGCCGGGCTGCCCGAGGCGGCCAAGGGGCCGGCTTTCGCGGCGGCGGCGGGGCTCCTGGTCTACCCGCAGGCGGCGCATCTCGAACACTTCAAACCGCGGAAAACGCGGGCGTTGATGACAGGAACGGGCGGTTACATGGCACGGGTCGGACAATGGCTGCGCGAAAGCTTCTGACCCTGGCCGCAACACCCATCATCGGCCGGTGGCGGACCGGCCCGGTTCGGCGGCGCGCATGCTGCCCGTGCAATCGAGAGGCAACCTCATGACCATCAACCTGAAGATTCCCGACATTCGCGAGATGAAGCCGCGCATTACCGTGTTCGGCGTCGGCGGCGCCGGCGGCAACGCCGTCAACAACATGATCACCGCCGGCCTCCAGGGCGTCGACTTCGTCGTGGCCAATACGGATGCGCAGGCGCTGACGATGTCGAAGGCGGAGCGCATCATCCAGATGGGCGCGCAGGTGACCGAGGGGCTCGGCGCAGGGTCCCAGCCGGAAGTCGGCCGCGCGGCGGCGGAGGAGGTCATCGACGAGATTCGCGATCACCTGACCGGCGCGCACATGGTTTTCGTCACCGCCGGGATGGGCGGAGGGACGGGCACGGGGGCTGCCCCCGTCATTGCCAAAGTGGCGCGCGATCTCGGCATCTTGACGGTCGGCGTGGTCACCAAACCGTTCCACTTCGAGGGTCAGCGGCGCATGCGCTACGCCGAAGCGGGCATCGTGGAATTACAGAAGGTGGTCGACACGCTGTTGATCATTCCCAATCAAAACTTGTTCCGCGTGGCTAACGAGAAGACCACCTTCGCCGATGCGTTCGCGATGGCCGACCAAGTGCTCTACTCAGGCGTCGCCTGCATCACCGACTTGATGGTCAAAGAAGGCCTGATCAATCTCGACTTTGCTGACGTACGCGCCGTGATGCGCGAGATGGGCAAAGCCATGATGGGAACGGGCGAAGCCTCCGGCGAAAAGCGCGCCTTGACCGCCGCGGAAGCGGCGATTGCCAATCCGTTGATCGACGATGCATCGATGAAAGGCGCCAAAGGCCTGCTGATCTCGATCACGGGCGGCAAGGACCTCACGCTCTACGAAGTGGATGAGGCCGCTACGCGCATTCGTGAGGAGGTCGACCCCGACGCCAATATCATCGTTGGCGCTACCTTCGACGAAAGCCTAGAGGGAATCATTCGCGTGTCGGTGGTGGCGACGGGTATCGACCGGACTTCAGCCAAACAGAATGCGCCGACGCATGCTGAAAATGCGCTGAAGGAACTGGCTGGCAAGCTGCGCAGCGACAACCGGCGCAGCGTTGACCGAATCAGCCGCGAGCCTGCCGCGCAGCCTGCTGCCGTGGCGGCTGTCGAATCCGCCGCTCAGGCGGCGGTGGCTGCTGCCATCTTGCCGCCAGCGACAGCCATCGAGGACGTCTCGATCCGGCCGATGCCGATGAAGCCCTCTCTGTTCGATGCCGCGCCGCCCGAGACCGTGCCGCCCGAGCCGGCCGTGCCGAAGGCTTTCATTCCGCCGCTTCCGGAGCGGGCCGCGCCGCGCACGCCGCGTATGCCCCGTATCGACGAGTTGCCGCTGCCGGCGCAGAACCAACTCAGAGCGCAGCGTGGTGAACTTGGTGAGGATCATCCGGAGAAGCGTCGCATGTCGCTAATGCAGCGATTGGCCTCGGTCGGCCTCGGCCGTCGGGGTGAGGACCAGGACGCTCCGCCCGCGCCGCGAACGGCGCAAGCCGCTCCGCAACATGAGCGGCCGCCGCAACGTCCAACGGCGCGTCAGCCGGAGGGACGGCCTATGCCGCCGGTGTCCGACTATGCGCCGCGCGCGCCGCAGGGTCTCGACCCCCACGGGCGCGCCTCACCTGTGCATAACTCGGCCGAGGACGACCAACTCGACATTCCGGCTTTCCTGCGCCGTCAGGCAAACTGAGAAGCTGGAGGACATTGATGCGACCCCGCTTGCCGTACCGGGAGGCGGGGTCGTTCATTTCTTGAACGGCTAAGTAGTTTGAGACGCACGTGGATTTTCGTACCCCAGCCTTGGGTTGTGCCGGCCGCTCTAGGAGTTAAGAAGCCGTTAGTAAGGTAAATCCGAGAACACGGACGCGCGCCTCAGCGATTGCGGCAAAAAAGAGTAACAGTCGGTAAGAAATGGTGAGTTGGAGAAGGCCCTAGGCCTGGCCTAAGTTAAAGCCACGCAAGGGACTTTTGCGTCCTTGGGGGCTGTCTTCCGGACTTGCGAGTAGTCGCTGAGTTGAAGGCCGAAATGTGGCCCACCTTGGGCCGAGGGGACCGCGCGGCATGTTCGCCGGCGGAATCGGGTGGATGAAGGGCGCTAAGCAAACAACGCTCCGCGACCAGACTGCTCTTTCCGGCATCGGTGTCCATTCAGGCCGCCCTGTCACGCTCACTTTGCATCCGGCCGATGATGACGCCGGCATTGTCTTCCAGCGTGTCGCAACTGACGGTTCGATCGAGCGCGAGATCCGGGCCGATGTGCGCGCTGTCACCGCCACTGAATTTGCGACGGTGCTTGGAGACGCAAAAGGACCGCTGTGCTCGACAGCCGAGCATTTGTTGGCGGCGCTGCGTGGCTTGAATGTCGACAACGTCGTTGTCGAAATGGACGGGCCCGAGGTTCCCATCATGGACGGCAGTGCTGCGCCGTTCGTCGAGGCCATCGATCAAGCAGGGCTTACGACGCGGGCGCTGCCGCGCCGCTACATCGAGGTCATCAAGCCCGTTCAGGTATCGAAAAACGGCGCATTCGGCGAGTTGCGGCCCTACGCTCACGGCTTTCGTGTCGAGGCGGAGATCGATTTCGATCACCCTTTGATCGGCCGTCAAGCTCTTTCGCTCGATATTGGGCCCGACACCTTCCGCCGCGAAATCGCCCGCGCTCGTACCTTCGGCTTCATGCGCGATGTGGCCAAGCTCTGGAGCGCCGGGTATGCGCTTGGCGCGTCGTTCGAGAACACGCTCGTGGTGACCGACGATCGCGTGCTCAATCCGGAAGGCTTGCGCTACGCCGATGAGTTCGTGCGTCACAAGGTGCTCGACGCCATCGGCGACCTGGCGCTGGCTGGATTACCGCTTATCGCCGCTTACCGCACCGTGCGTGGCGGCCATCAGCTCAATCATGCAGTGCTGTCGGCATTGATGGCCGACCCCAGCAGCTGGCGGGTGGTCGAGGTTGCGGCCGAGCCGGTCCGCCGCGCCCGCAGCCGTGCGGGAAAGGGCGACTTCGTTCCGGCGTTTGGCCCGGGAGTGGCCTGAAAATCTTAAGATTTTGCAGCTTAATTTGGCGCCTTAATGCGGGCCGATTGTCGGGCTAATCGCTTGGCGTAGCCCTGCTTTTTTCTTACACCGGGCTGCATCCGGGTGCTGGCAGACTAAGGCGGCACTCAGGCGGGGAACGAATACCAGATCAGGCATGACTTTGCGGTCTGACAATCTCATCCGCAGCGATCGCCGGTGGTTCGCGCGCATTGTCGTCGCGGGCCTGTTGGCGCTCAGCATCGGCGGCTGCAGCAGCTTTGATTTCTTCAAGAAGGACGACGTTGCGCCGGACGAGCCGGCGGACCGGCTCTACAATGAGGGTCTTTTTCTGTTGAACCAGAAGAAGGATCCGAGGGGGGCGGCGAAAAAATTCGAAGAAGTCGATCGTCAGCACCCTTATTCGGACTGGGCGCGCAAGTCGCTGATCATGGCCTCGTATGCCTACTATACCGCCGGCGACTACGACGAATGCGTTGCTGGGGCCAAGCGTTACATCACCCTTCATCCCGGCAGTGCCGATGCCGCCTATGCGCAATACTTGATCGGCGCCGCTTATTACGACGAGATTCCCGACATTACGCGCGACCAGGCGCGAACCGAGAAAGCCATGGCCGCGCTTGAGGAGGTCATCCGCAAGTTTCCCAATAGCGAATATGCCAACAGCGCCAAAGAGAAGATCGAAATGGCGCGCGATCAGCTGGCCGGGAAAGAGATGCAGATCGGCCGCTATTATCTGACGAAAAAGGATTACACCGGCGCTATCAACCGCTTCAAAGTGGTGGTGACCAAATATCAGACCACGCGCCACGTCGAGGAGGCGCTCGAACGGTTGACCGAAGCCTATATGGCGCTCGGCATCACCAGCGAAGCCCAAACCGCAGCGGCCGTGCTCGGACACAATTTCCCGAGCAGCGCCTGGTACAAGCACGCTTATGCCCTGGTTAAGAGCGGGGGCGTCGAGCCGTCAGAGAACAAACAATCCTGGATCAGCAAGGCTTTTACCGATTTCAAGAGGATGATGGGCTAGGGCAGCAAGCCGGCGAGGTGCGAGTTACCCACATCGGCATGGCCGGGCTTGTCCCGGCCATGCCTGTCTCTGATGATGGCGCAAACCACCCATGCTTCGCGGCCGCTGGGGCCTGGCTATGTGAGGGACGACGCGCTCAATGCTGTCTCGCCTGTCAATCCGCGACATTGTCCTTATCGAGCGCCTCGATATCGATTTTGACGCCGGTCTCGCGGTGCTGACCGGTGAGACTGGCGCGGGCAAATCGATCTTACTCGATGCCTTCGCTTTGGCCTTAGGCGCCCGAGGTGATCAGGCGCTGGTGCGGCACGGCGCCGAACAAGGCCAGGTTACAGCGGTCTTCGACATTGCGGCGCGTCACCCCGCACGCGGCGTTCTTCAGGCCAACGACATCCGTGCCGAGGACAGCCTGATTCTGCGCCGCGTGCAGCTCGCCGATGGCCGCACACGCGCCTTCGTCAACGATCAGCCGGTCAGCGTACAGGTCATGAAGCAGCTCGGCGAGGCGCTGGTCGAGATTCACGGTCAGCATGACGATCGCGCGCTCACTGACGCCGCAACCCACCGCTGTCTGCTCGACGCATTCGGAGACTTGGAAAGCGAGGCCGCACGAGTTGTTTCCTTGTGGGAGGGGCGCCGGTTGGCCGAGGCCGCCGCCGCCGCGCATCGCGATCAAACTGCGCGAGCGCAACGCGAAAGCGATTGGCTGCGCCATGCGGTGCAGGAGTTGGGCAATCTCGCGCCACAAGTGGGCGAGGAAACCATGCTTGCCGACCGTCGTGCCGCCATGATGCAGGCCGAGAAAGTGGCACAAGACCTACGCGACGCTCATGACGCCATCGCTGGCGGCAATTCCTCCGTGCCGGCTTTGTCGGGAGTGATCCGGCGGCTTGAGCGGCGGCAACCCCAAGCGCCTACTTTGATCGAGCCTGCGGTGAAGGCGCTCGATGCCGCGCTGACCTCGCTGGAGGAGGCGCGTGGGCATCTAGAATCTGCGCTGCGTGCCGCCGACTACGATCCAGCCGAGCTGGAGCGCATCGAAGAACGGTTATTCGCCTTGCGCGCCGCCGGCCGCAAGTACAACGCGCCGGTCGACGAGTTGGCGGCGCTTGCCGCGCGCTACAAGGCGGAGATTGCCCTCATCGATGCCGGCGAGGAAAAACTCAAGGAACTGGAGGCTGCGGCGCATACGGCGGAAGCCGAATACCGCGCCGCCGCCGTTGCGCTGGCGAAAGCACGCGCCAAGGCCGCGGCCGCCCTCGACAAAGCCGTCAACGGCGAACTCCGGCCGCTCAAGCTCGAGCGTGCCAAATTCTCCACCCAGATCGACAGCGATGCCGCTTCGGCGGGTCCCCATGGCATAGACCGGGTCGAATTTTGGGTGCAAACCAATCCAGGGACGCGGCCCGGACCGCTGATGAAGGTCGCATCGGGCGGCGAGCTTGCCCGCTTTCTCCTGGCGCTAAAGGTGGTGCTGGCCGACCGCGGCTCGGCGCCGACATTGGTGTTCGACGAAATCGACACTGGGGTCGGCGGCGCCGTGGCCGACGCCATCGGGGTGCGCCTCGCCAAGCTCGCAACCGGCGTGCAGGTGCTGGCGGTGACGCACGCGCCGCAGGTGGCGGCACGCGCCGACCGCCATTATCTCATCAGCAAAGACGCGTTGGAGAAGGGCAGGCGCGTAGCGACTCGCGTGGTGGAATTGGCGGCGGATCGGCGGCGCGAGGAGATTGCGCGCATGCTTGCTGGGGCCGAGATCACCAACGAGGCACGCGCCGCCGCCGAGCGGCTGATCAAGCAGGCGAGCTAGCGCCAATCGGCCCTCATGTGCGGTCGCCAAGCAACGCCGCTCAGGGCGGCTGCCAATCGTCCCGGCGCTCGCTTTCCGGCACGAGGATGACGGACAAAGTCTCGACGCGGTACACTGTTTGCCGATGGTCAAAGCTGATCTCACGAAAATCGATCCCGCTAAGCTGTCCGAGGGGCAGGCGAAAGCCGAGTTGAAGCGACTCGCCTACGAGATCGCGCTCAACGACAAACGCTACTACCAGGAGGACACGCCAAAGATTACCGACGCAGCCTACGACGCCTTGCGCGCGCGCAATAAGACGATCGAAGAGCGCTTCCCGCACCTGGTCCGCTCCGATTCCCCCTCCAGACGCGTGGGCGCGGCGCCGCTCGGGCGGTTCAAGAAAGTTCGTCATGCGCTGCCGATGCTCTCGCTGGACAACGCTATGGCGGATCAGGACGTCGTCGATTTTGTCGCCCGCATCCGGCGCTTTCTCAAGCTCGGCGATAATGAGACAATCGCGTTTTCCGCCGAGCCGAAGATCGACGGTCTGTCGATGTCGCTGCGCTACGAGGCGGGCGCGCTTGTCACTGGTGCCACGCGCGGTGACGGCACCGAAGGCGAAGACGTGACCGCCAACATCCGCACGCTCGAAGACGTGCCAAAAACGCTGAAAGGCAAGCGCATCCCCGCAATCTGCGAGGTACGCGGCGAAGTGTACATGACCAAGCGCGCTTTCCTCGAATTGAACGAGCGGCAAAAGAAAAGCGGCGGCCAGATTTTCGCCAACCCGCGCAATTCGGCGGCGGGCTCGTTGCGGCAAAAGGATCCCGCGATCACCGCCTCGCGTCCTCTCGGCTTTTTCGCTTATGCCTGGGGCGAGATGAGCGAAATGCCGGCCGACACGCAGTCCGGGATGATCAAATGGTTCGAGAACTGCGGCTTCAAGACCAACCCGCTGACCAAGGTCTGCCGTTCGACCGACGAGTTGCTCGCCTTCCATCGCGAGATTGAGGAGCGCCGCGCCAAGCTCGACTACGATATCGATGGCGTCGTCTACAAGGTGGATCGCCTCGACTGGCAGGAGAGGCTCGGTTTCGTCTCGCGCAGCCCACGCTGGGCGGTGGCGCACAAGTTCGCCGCGGAGCGGGCGATGACCGTGGTCAAAGGCGTGCTCATCACCGTCGGCCGCACCGGCACCCTGACGCCGACGGCGCAGCTTGAGCCGGTCGGTGTCGGCGGCGTGGTGGTGTCGATGGCCACCTTGCACAACGAGGACTACATTAAGGGCATCGGCGGCAAGGGCGAAGTGCTGCGCGAGGGACGCGACATTCGCGTCGGCGACACGGTCATCGTGCAGCGCGCCGGCGATGTCATCCCGCAGATCGTCGATGTGGTGATCGACAAGCGGCCGAAGGACGCCAAGCCCTACCAGTTTCCCAAGAAATGCCCCTGTCCTCTGCACACCGATATCGTGCGCGAGACCACGTCCACGGGCGAAGAGGGGGCGCGGCTGCGCTGCAGTGGCGAGTTCGCGTGCCCGTACCAGAAGATCGAGCATCTGAAACTGTTCTGTTCGCGCGGCGCCTTCGACATCGAAGGCTTGGGCGAAAAGCAGATCGAACTGTTCTTCGACAAAGGCTGGGTGCGCGAGCCCGCCGACATCTTCACGCTTGAGAAGAAACATCGGAACGATTTGCTGGCCGAGGAGGGCTATGGCGAAACGTCCGTTCGCAACCTGTTCAATGCTGTCGAGCAGCGGCGCGAGATCGTCCTCGATCGCTTCATCTATGCGCTCGGCATGCGCCATGTCGGCGAGACCACGGCACGGGCGCTGGCGCGTGGCTACGGCTCGTGGAAGGCCTTTCACGACGCCTGCCTGAAAATTGCCAGGGGCGATGCCGAGGCAATGGCGGAGATGGATGCGCTCGACCAGATCGGCGACACGGTCATTGAGAGTGTGAAAGCCTATTTCGGCGAGAGCCATAACCGCGGCATCGTCGAGCGTCTGGTGAGGCAGGTGAAAATCCTCGACGTCGAGCGCCCGAAGACGGACAGCAAGATCGTCGGCAAAACCGTCGTTTTCACCGGGACGCTGGAAAAGATGACGCGCGAGGAAGCAAAAGCGCAGGCCGAGCGGCTGGGCGCCAAGGCTGCGGGATCGGTATCTAAGAAGACCGACTTCGTGATCGCCGGCCCCGGCGCCGGCTCGAAGCTTGCCGAGGCGAAGAAGCTCGGCGTCGCCGTTTTGACCGAAGACGAGTGGCTGAGGCTGATTTCCTGACAGCGCGCAGCGGCCGCGTGGCGTCTGCCAGCCATCTTCGCGTCTGCGCATCGAGCTGCGACGAAAGCACGTCGCGCACGCGCTCATGGTAGCTGTCGAGCCAATGACGCTCCTTGTCATTGAGCATGCCGGTGTCGATCAGCCGGCGGTCGATTGGCGCGAGGGTCAGCGTCTCGAAAGCATTCAGCGGCTTTTCGGCGCCGTTCGGCTCCGGCGCGGCGATGACCAGCACCAGGTTCTCGGTGCGAATGCCGTAGGCGCCGGTTTTGTAATAGCCCGGCTCGTTGGAGAGGATCATGCCGCGGCGAAGCGGCTCGCTGCCGCGCTTTGAAATATTGGCCGGTCCTTCGTGCACCGACAGATAGCTGCCGACGCCGTGACCCGTGCCGTGATCGAAATCGAGGCCGGCGTGCCAAAGGGCCGTGCGCGCCAGCGTATCAAGCTGCGCGCCAGTCGCGCCTTCGGGGAAAACTGCGGTAGCGACGGCGATATGGCCCTTGAGCACGCGGGTAAAGCGGTCGCGCATCTCGGCAGTCGGCGTGCCGACCACGACCGTGCGCGTCACGTCGGTGGTGCCGTCTTCGTATTGCGCGCCGGAATCGACCAAAAACAGCTCGTCTTTGCCGATGCGCCGGTTGCTGGCGGCGGTGACGCGGTAGTGCACGATGGCGCCATTCGCACCGGATCCGGCGATGGTTGGAAACGATATGTCCTTGAGCGCGCCGGTCGCACGACGAAAGCTCTCCAGCGCCTTCACCGTGTCGATTTCGGTCAGCTTGCCCTTTGGCGCCTCGCGGTCGAACCAGGCGAGAAAGCGAACCAGCGCCGCTCCGTCCCGCTTGTGTGCAGCGCGCGCGCCGGCAATCTCGATCTTGTTCTTCACCGCCTTCATCACCGTGATCGGGTCGGATTCATTGACCGGCTTCGCGCCGTGCTCGGCCAGCAGACGGCTGAATGCATCGGCGGCACTGGCGCGATCGAGCCGTACGCTTTGGCCGCGCAAACCGCTCAGATCGCGCGTAAGCGCGTCCGGCGCGCGCACATCGGTAAAGTCCTCCAGGGCGTGGCGCACTGCATTGTCGAGCTTGCCGCCGTCGATGTAGAGGGCGGGCCTGCCCTCGCGCGGGATGAGCGCAAACGCCAGCGTCAGCGGCGTATGCGCCACGTCCGTGCCGCGGATATTGAAAGCCCAGGCAACGTTCTGAGGATTGGACACCAGCAGCGCATCCAAGTGCTGCTTTGCCAGCTCGGCCTGCACGCGCTTGAGCTTGGCCGAAGCGCCTTCGCCGGCAAACTTCAAGTCGCGGATAGATACTTTGCCTTGTGGAGGAGAGGGCCGGTCGGCCCACAATGCGTCGATCGGATTATTCTCGACAGCGACCAGCTCGGCGCCCGCCGCGGCGCAAGCCTTCTTGAGCTTCTCCGCGCCATCGCTCGTGTGCAGCCACGGATCGTAGCCGAGCCGCATGCCGCTCCTGAGATTCTGCTCGAGCCATTGCTCCGGCGGCGTTTCCACCAGATGCGCGATCGAAAAAACGTTTCGGTCGATCTGCGTCCCCGCCTGCACGGTATAACGGCCATCAACGAACAGGACGGCGCGCTCGGCAAGCACGATGGCGGCACCGGCCGAGCCGGTGAAGCCGGTCAGCCAGGCAAGCCGCTCCTCGCTCGCCGGCAGATATTCGTTCTGCTGGCGATCGGCGCGCGGCAGCACGAAGCCATCGAGCCCGCGCCGCGCGAGCGCGGCACGCAACGCAGCAACGCGCACGCCGCTTTGCGCGCCGTCGCGCGTATCGTCGAAAGATTGGAAATGCGCCTCGAACATGCCGCACTCTACCGCTTCTTCACTTTACCGCAGCCGATAGCGGCAATTACAGGCCGTTTTCCCTTGCGCAGGGTGAGTGTCGCCCACCCATCCAACATCATGCGCCGTTCGAGTTTGAGGCCTTGCGCACCATAGATTGCCAACGCGGCGTTGGCATGAGTGATCAGCAGGCCCGAGAGCACGATCCTGCCGCCGCGGCAGACACGCCGGGAGAGCGGCACCGCTAGCCGCAGCAGCGGCCCGAGCAGAATGTTGGCAAAGATCAGATCGTAGGGTGCCTGCCGCGCAATCGCTCGGTGCCGTGGTCCGGCCGCCCGCAGCACGCTCGCGAAGCCACCCGCACCGTTGAGCCGCGCATTGGCGCGTGCGGCGGCAACAGCCCTGGGATCGAGATCGCCGGCGATGACGCAGGTCCGGAACGCTTTTGCCGCGGCGATCGCCAGCACGCCGGTGCCGGTGCCGATGTCCAGGATGCGGCGCGGGCGCCGGCGCTTGGCCAAGCGATCGAGCGCGAGCAGGCAACCGCGCGTGGTGCCATGATGCCCGGTGCCGAAAGCCAGGGCCGCCTCGATCTCGATGCCAATGGCGTTCGCCGGAATGCGTGCCCGGTCGTGGGCGCCATGCACCACAAAACGGCCGGCGCGCACGGGCGTCAGTGCAGCCAAGCTCTGTGCCACCCAATCGGATTCGGGCAAGCCTTCTATCGCAGCCGTCGCGGTCGCCTCGGGCGCCGTTCGTGCGAGCAGAGCGCGCACTGCCGACTCGTCGGCAGACGGAAAATGAACAGCCACCTGCCATTGGCCTTGCTCGCCTGCAGAGACGGAGCAGGCCATATGGTCGCCCTCGACCGCCGCCGCGATCGCCCGCGCCGTCGATTCATCGCACATTAGACGGGCGACCATGCTGTCCATTCCGGCATTCTGACATGACCGGGCCTGTTCCGGCCATGCCGAGAGGCGTGCTGTGCACGCGTAAGCATGTGCGGCGCCAAGCGCGCACATGACAGATGCGGATCGAGTGGCTATCTAGGCGGCATGAGCATGGATGTCGGCAACGAGGCTGCCGCTCTCGCACTCGCCAGCCGCAAAGGTTGGCCGGAAGACCTGCGCCTGCTGATCGCGCGCTATCCGCGGGAGCAATGGGAGGCACATGCCAATCTGGGCAGCATGGCGCGTTTCTGGCTGTCTCGACATGCGATGTTTCGCGAACTCGCCGCCATGATCCAGGGCATCGAGAGTGGCTTTCGCGATGGACGGCTCGCGGCTGCCGAATTCCCGCATCTTTTCGTCCCGCGCCTGCAGTTTATGCTGCAGCAACTCGAAGTGCATCATCAGATCGAGGACTTTCACTACTTTCCGATCTTCCGTGCGGCCGAGTCGCGCCTGGCACGCGGCTTCGACGTCCTCGAGCGCGATCATCACGCCATCCATGCCGACATGGCCCGGGTGGCGGAAACGGCCAATGCATTGCTGCGCGCGCTCCGCGGCGATGCCGTTGCGTTGCGCGCCTGCAGCGAGGATCATGCTGCGGCGAGCGCCGCGCTGCTCAAGGGCCTGATGCGGCATCTCGATGACGAGGAAGATTTGATCGTGCCGCTCATCCTCGATCGCGGGGAGGAAGCGCTCGGCGTAGCGCACTAGAGCGGAATCCGTTCGAACTGAGGTGAGCTTCCACTGGCTGATCGGAACGTGTGCCAGCCTGCGCGGATGGGTGCGGAGACCGGCCGGCGCTTAATGCCGCTTGAAATACTGAATGGCGCGCTCGTGCTGGATCGCTGCCTTCTTGCTCGCGAAGGTGCCGAGATTGCGCCGCTTGCCGGTACGCGGATTCTTCTTGCGCGAATAGAGACGCCACTTGCCGCCGGCGAGTTTGCGAATCATCGTTCCTCCGCAGCTCGAAGGCTCCGGCAACGCTCTAACTTCCTCACCAGTAACGGTAACCGCTGTAGCGCGGATCGTACTGGGGACGATAATAGCGGCGCGGTAGGCGCTGCTCTTCATCCGCTCCGTCGCGGTAATAATAGACGCGATTGCCCTCGCGGTATTGCCGCCATACGCCGGGCGGCAGGGATTGTGGCACGCTGCCGGTCACATCGTCATCGTCGCCGGCGTAGACGCGGGCTTGCCGGTCGTCGCGGAAATCCGGCCGCCGCTCGATGCTGCTGGTCTGGTCGTCTGCATCCTGGCTCTGGTCGCGTCGCGCAATGAGGTCGGTGCGATCGGGAATGCGGCCGGTGAGTTCGACGCGCACATTCTGCATGCCCTCCTGCTTCACCAGGTCCCACAACACCGCCGCGTGCGCCACCGACAGCCGCACGCAGCCGTGCGAGTGTGGCAGGCCGTCGATCTTGTGGTTGGTGCCGTGAATGGCGTGGCCTTGCTTGGTGAAGAAGATAGAGTAGGGCATGGGCGCGTCGTCCCATTCCTTGCTGAAGTGGTCCTTCTCCATGCGGAATGGCGTGTATTGCCCGTTGGGCGTGTCGTACTGCGCGATGCCCGTCGACACCGGCCAGACGTAGCGCGGATCGCCGTCGACCGTGACCGTCATCTTCTGCGTGTGCTTGTTGACCTGGATGAGCAGGTTGGCTTGCGCCGGCTGCGCAAAGTTCAACGCCGCCGCGGCGGCGAGCAGGGCGAGCAATCCCGGAATACGCATGGACGCCTCCAACCCGAACCCCGTGAGCATAACACTTGGCCGGGCGGGAGAAAGGCAGCTTCACGGTAATTTCATGGGTGCAATACAGGCGCCGTCCCAAGGCCCGATACACGTTTCGCGGGCGCGCCGCCGCGCCCCGGAATGAGGCCTTTCCCGGCCACAATCGCATCGCCATATCCGCCGGGAGGGTCGCCTATGTCCGAACCGCTTGTCGTCACCATTCCCCACCGCCTCGGCAAAGAGGAGGCAATGCGGCGCATCCGCGACGGCTTTACTCGCGCCAAGACCGAGTTCGCGCATTTGATCCGCATCGACAACGATAGTTGGGAGGGCGACCGCCTGACCTTCGCCGCCTCTGCCCTCGGTCAGCACGCGCACGGCATCATCGACGTCTACGACAGCGGCGTACGCCTGGAAGTCATGCTCCCCTGGCTGCTTGCACGTTTCGCCCGCGCGGTGCAACGCGTGGCGGGTCAGCGCGGCACCCTGCTGCTGGAGAAGAAGTGAGCGCGCACCGCGCTCAACTTGCATTGTCTTGAATTGTCCGAGACTAGCCTCTGACCATTGTTTCGGGGACGGAGCGCGCTCCGGCTGTAACAGGGACACCCGCGGATAGCCGAGACGCTCCGCGATTCTCCACGCTTTTTCAGAAAAGTCGCTGCACAGGCTACTGATGGCGGCCCTCGCGAAAAATTTTGCTTCTGTGAGCCTGGGCACACTTCCCCACCGCGGGCAGTCCTACACAAGAGGCGCGATGTGCTCGCCATCGACGCAGTGCTGCCGGTCGCCGCGCATGCGCCGGGCGCCTTGTTCTGACGCGGAGTGGAGTGCCGATGGAAATGCAGACCGTCCGTTATTTTCTCGCGCTGTGCGAGGAGCGTAGTTTCACCCGCGCCGCGCGCCGCTGCGGCGTCACCCAGCCGTCGCTGACGCGCGGTATCCAGCAGCTCGAAGCGGAATTCGGCGGCGCGCTGTTCATTCGCGCCGAGCGCACTGTCACCCTGACTGCGCTGGGAGATGCGGTGCGTCCGCATATCGCCGCGACCGCCGCGGCTGTCGTCGAGGCGCAGTGTGCGGCGGCGGCCTTCAACGCGGCGCCGCCGAATGCGGTCGTGTCCTGTGAACCGGAGGAGAAGACCATGCGCAAAGCCGTGTTTGTCACCGCCGCTGCCGTCGTCTTGCTCCTCGCGGCAGGGGCTTTCAGCCAGCTCTCGCAACTGGCCAACGCCGGACCGCGCAGACTCGCCGCGGGCGTGGACATCGGCGCGATGTCCCGCAGCCTGGATACGAGGTCACTGCCGCAACAGGAGCTGTCGCCCGACAGCTACCAATGAGCGGCAGTAAAACCCGGCCTTTCGCTGCGCCGGCACCGCGCGGCGGGGGGCGACGGGGGCGGCGGCCGTACGGCTTCCTTCCGGCCGCCGCCACTCTTTCTTGTGTCGCCGGCGCCGACGAGCGCGCGCAGGCCTAGTTGACGCAGACGTATTGGCTGCCGCGCATGCCGAGGCGGCGCGCGGCGCCGCGCGCCAGATCGAGGCGGGCGCCTTCGGCGTAGGCGATGCCCCAGGGGCCGGCGTCATTGACGCGCACGTTGAGCGAGCGGCCGTTGTCGGGATTGGTCACCGTGAGCACGGTGCCGAGCGGCCAGGTGCGCGCCGCCGCGGTGTTGCCGTTGGCGTCGAACGCTTCGCCCGAGGCGGTGCGTCTGCCCGAATCGTACCAGCTTGCCAGCACTTCCTCGCCGAAGCATTTGCCGCTCGGCTTGACGTATTTGTGGACGTGCTTCCAGCCGCCGGCTTGCGCGGCGGAAAATGCGATCGCCCACAGCGCCAGCGCCAAAGCGGCGCCGGCAAGCGCGAGCGTGATGCGTGACGCGATCACTTGCGGTCCCCGTCGATGAATCGTTTGGGGGACGTTAAGGCGCGCGCCGCGCCGCGCGCGCAAGGCGAAGCCGCGATTAGCGTTTGCGGTTAAGGTGAGCGGTTAAGGTTAGCCACGGACACGCGCCAAACAGCAGCGAAGCCGCGCCTCACATCACACACACATATTGCGCGCCGCGCATGCCGAGCCGTCGCGCCGCGCCGATGGCGAGGTCGAGCCGCGCGCCTTGGGCATAGGCGCTGCCAAACGGCCCGCGGTCGTTGATACGCACGCTGAGCGAGCGCCCGTTGTGCGGATTGGTCACCGTGAGCACGGTGCCGAGCGCCCAGGTGCGCGCCGCCGCGGTGTTGCCGTTGGCGTCGAAGGCCTCGCCGCTCGCGGTATGGCGGCCGGAGGAATAAGAGCTCGCCAGCACTTCCTGCCCGGCACATTGGCCGGGGCGATGCACATATTTATGCACCGAGCCCCAGCCGGCCGCGTGCGCGCCGGTGAGTGCGGCGGCGAGACCGATGCCGGCCGCCGTCAAGGCAAACAATTTCATTCCGGAAGTCCCCGTGAGTCGTTGCGTCGAGTCTGCTTAAGGACGGCAAAAGGCGGCGAGAACATGGCACCGGCGCGCGCGCCGGTAACGCGGGAAGCAGCCATGCGCCAAGGAGCACCAACTGCGGCGATTTGCGCGCGTTTGCCGCCGCTCCGCACGCGCAACGGTTAAGAGGCCGTTATTCAACGGGCGGGGAAGCCGTCGCGGCGCACCGCGTCTACAGCGAGACAATCGGCGCCGAAAATATCGCGTTCTGTGAGCCCCGCCACATTCGCTCCGGCGCGGCGGCCGTACAAGCCCGGCGTGTCCCACCTGATGTGAGGAGGCTTGACCATGTCCAATCGTCTCGTCTTCAACCGCCTGCTCGGCCGCAGCGCGCGTCAGACCGGCCGCGACGTGACCGCCGGAGAGATCGTCGTCGCCCTCTGCTGGCTCCTCTTGGTCGCTGCGCTGGTGGCGACGCCCTGGGTGCGCGACGCGATCGCGCTCGTCGCGACGCAAGTGCCTCCAGGCATGCTCTAATGGCACCGACTGATGCCGAGCCGGTGATGCGCTCCGCTGTCGCGCGCCAAAGCGCGATGCCAATTCTTGCGGCGTGCCGGCACGGCGCGTTCCGGCCGCCGATCCCCGTGCTGTCCTTGCAAATTCAGGAGAAGACCATGCGTAAGGTTGTCTTCTTGACCGCCGTTGCCGTCATCCTGCTGCTCGCCGCGGGCGCCTTGAGCCAGGTATCGCCCACGGCCGCAGAGCGCCGCGCGCGCGACGCGCAAAACGTCGACATCGGCGCGTTGTCGCGCACGATCGAGTTGAACTCGCTGCCGACGCAGGAGTTGTCGCCTGACACTTACCGCTGAGAGGAAAGTCTAGCGCTCAAACTTGCGCGAAACGACCTCGTCGAAGGAGTAGGGGCACTTTTCGGGAAACCGCGACTCCTTGAGCCTCGTTTCCTTGACCGCCTGCAGCCGCGCCTTGCGATAGACGCGCGCCAGGGCCTCGGCGATGCGCGGCTTGAGGCCGGGATTATAGCCGAGCACGTCGTCGACGTCGAGCCGCTGCTGGCGGATCGAGACGGCCCATGCGCGGTTGCGTCGCGAAGGCTGGTGGTCCCATTTCAGAATATGGGTCAGCAACACGCGCAACGCGCTTTCCAGCTTGTTGAATTGTTCCCGCCGCAAGCTTTCGATCTCCTCCGCCAGATTGCTCCGGTCGAGCGCATCCCAGCGGCCTTCGCGTACGAAGCGTGCCTGCTCTATTAGCCAGGAATAGAAGTCGCGCATATACTCGGCGCGCTCCGGCGCTTCAGGCGCGAGCCCGACATGATTGCCGTTGCCGTTGCGATGTCCGGCCATCTGTTCACCTCGCGGCGGAATATAGCAGAAAGCAGGGCGCGATCAGCTATTCTCCGCCCATCCGCACCAGCGGGAATTCAAGCATCGAGTCCTCGCGTTCGTGGGGACGAAGGGGCTACACCCGCTCCACGAACGAATCCACCACGCGCTTTTGGCCGGCCTTGTCGAAGGCGATGGTAAGCTTGTTGCCGTCGACCGCGACGACATTGCCGTTGCCGAATTTCTGGTGAAACACGCGCTCGCCCACTGAAAAAGCCGAGGTGGTGCCGGTCGACTTGGCGATCAGTTCGCCTTCGATGGTGAGGGGCGCGCGGCGTTTTGTCTTGCGCGCGGCCGCGCGGCCGGCTTCGCCGGCCACCTTCTCCCTGTTCGGGGGAGGGATGTCCGCGCCGTATTCCTCCGCGTCATCGAACACGCCATCCGGCACATAGCGCGGCGCACCGGTGTCGGAGAAGCCGCCCATGCCGCGCCGGCCCTGCGCGCGCTGCCAGCCCGGCGTTGCGTAGTTCGAGCCGAAGGCGCCCATCTCGTCGAAACGCGAGGGGCCGTAGCCCGACATGCCGAAGCCGCCGGCACCGCCGGAGGACTCCTTCACTTCGACATGGTCCGGCGGCAGCTCGTCGAGAAAGCGCGACGGCACCGTCGAAGACCACAGACCGTGAATGCGCCGGTTGGTGGCGAAATAGATCTTGGCGCGCTTTCTTGCGCGCGTGAGGCCGACATGGGCGAGGCGCCGCTCCTCCTCGAGCCCGGCGCGGCCGCTCTCGTCGAGCGAGCGTTGATGCGGAAACAGGCCTTCCTCCCAGCCGGGCAGGAACACGGTGTCGAATTCGAGCCCCTTGGCCGAGTGCAGCGTCATGATGTTGACGGCCTGCTCGCCTTCGCCGCTCTCGCGGTCCATCACCAGCGCGATGTGCTCGAGGAAACCCTGAAGGTTCTCGAACTCCTCCATCGAGCGGACGAGCTCCTTCAGGTTCTCCAGGCGCCCGGCGGCATCGGCGGAGCGGTCCTTCTGCCACATCTCGGTATAGCCCGACTCGTCGAGCACGATCTCGGCCAATTCTGTATGGCCGATCTTGTCGCGCAGCTCGCGCCAGCGCGCGAAATTATCGATCAGCGTACGCAGGGCGGCGCGCGGCTTCGGTTTCATTTCATCGGTCGCCGCCACGAGTGCCGCGGCTTCGGTGAGCGGGATGCGCTTCTTGCGCGCGAAATCGTGCAGCATCTGCACCGTGGCATCGCCGAGGCCGCGCTTGGGCACATTGACGATACGCTCGAAGGCGAGGTCGTCGGCCGGCTGCGCGATCACGCGCAGATAGGCGAGCGCATCGCGGATTTCTGCACGCTCGTAGAAACGGGGACCGCCGATGACGCGGTAGGGCAGGCCGAGCTGGATGAAGCGGTCTTCGAATTCGCGCATCTGGAACGAAGCGCGCACCAGGATGGCGATCTCGTCGAGCGGGTGGTCCTCGCCGCGGTCCCGGGCGTCGCGCTGATAGCCCTCGATCACCTCGCCGATCTCGCGCGCCTCTTCTTCCGAGTCCCAGCAAGCAGTGACGGTCACCTTCTCGCCGGGCACGTCCTCGGTGCGCAGAGTCTTGCCCAGGCGGCCTTCGTTATGGGCGATGAGGTGGGAAGCGGCCGCGAGAATATGTCCCGTCGAGCGATAATTGCGTTCCAGGCGAATGACCTTGGCGCCCGGGAAGTCATGCTCGAAGCGCAGGATGTTATCGACCTCGGCGCCGCGCCAGCCGTAGATCGATTGATCGTCGTCGCCGACGCAGCAGATGTTTTTGGGCTTCTTACCCTCCCCTCCTGTGGGAGAGGGTGCCGGGCCGCGCAGCGGCGAGGCGGGTGAGGGGGCCTGTGCCGGAAGATCGAAGCTGTCCTCGAGGCTCATCCCCTCATCCGGCTCCGCCCGGTCAAGCCGGGCGTCGCCACCTTCTCCCACGAGGGGAGAAGGTAACGGAACGTGCGGCGAGCTCTCTTCACCCTCTCCCCTTGTGGGAGAGGGTGCCGAGCCGCGCAGCGGTGAGGCGGGTGAGGGGGAAGAGATCGGCTGCGACAGCAGCTTCAGCCATAGATACTGCGCAACATTGGTGTCCTGATATTCGTCGACCAGAATAAATTTAAAGCGGTTCTGATAACCGCGCAGCACGTCGGCGTTCTGCCGGAACAGGCGGATGCATTCGAGCAGCAGGTCGCCGAAGTCGGCGGCGTTGAGCGTTTTCAGCCGCTCCTGATAAGCGAGGTAGAGCTTCTTGCCCTTGCCGGTGGCGAAGCTCGCCGCTTCGCCGGCAGGCACTTTGTCGGGCGTGAGGCCGCGGTTTTTCCAGCCGTCGAGCAGCATGGCGAAGACGCGCGCCGGCCAGCGCTTTTCGTCGATCTTCTCCGCTTCGAGCAGCTGCTTGATCAGGCGGATCTGGTCATCGACGTCGAGGATGGTGAAATCGTTCTTCAAACCGACCAGTTCGGCGTGACGGCGCAGGATCCTAACGCCGATGGAATGGAAGGTGCCCATCCACGGCATGCCCTCGATTACCTGACCGACCATCCGCCCGACCCGGTCCTTCATCTCCCGCGCTGCCTTGTTGGTGAAGGTGACGGCGAGGATTTCGGACGGTCGCGCGCGCGAGAGATTGAGAATGTGGGCGATGCGCGTGGTCAGTACGCGCGTCTTGCCGGTGCCCGCGCCGGCCAGCACCAGAACGGGGCCGTCCAACGTCTCCACCGCCTGCCGCTGCTCGGGATTGAGGTCGGCGAGATAAGGCGCTGCGCGGGCGCCGAGTGCGCGCGCAGCAATCCCGCCGGGCTGGGGCGGCGGCACAGGCTGCAATCCTGGCTGTCTGACGGGTTCGACCATCTGATTCTTCTTGTAGGGCAATGTGGCACCCGTAGGCCGCGATTTCGAGAGCCGCGCCGGCAACTTGCCCGTATTTTGCGCCGCCTCTAGCGTGGTTTTCCGCTGTTTTCACTGCATTCGGGAGGAACCATGCGTCTGAAGGACAAGATTGCGATCGTCACCGGCGCCGGGCGCGGCATCGGCCGCGATATCGCGCTCGCCTACGCCCGCGAGGGGGCGCATGTGGCCATCAATGACGTCGATGCGGCCACCGCCGAGCAGACCGCCAAAGATGCCGCCGCGCTCGGCAGCAAAAGTCTTCCGATCGTTGCGGATGTGGCCAAGTCCGCGGACATCAATCGGCTGGTCGACACCGTCGTCAAAGAACGCGGCCGTGTGGATATCCTGGTCAACAACGCGATGAAGATCGTGCCCGGCAAGCTGGAAGAACTGCCGGAGGCGGCCTGGGATACGACGATGAACATCGGGCTCAAGGGTGCGTTCCTGGTCAGCCAAGCATGCGCGCGCCACATGATCGCGCAGAGGTCGGGCGCGATCGTCAATATTGCCTCCATCGCCGGCTTGTTTCCCTACAATTGGGCCGGGGCCTACAGCGTGGTGAAGGCCGGGCTGATCATGCTGACCAAGCTGCAGGCGGTGGAGTGGGCGCCGTATGGTATTCGCGTCAACGCCATCACGCCGGGCTATATCCGTACGCCGGGGACCGAGGCCATGTATGCCGATCCGGACATCTACGAAGGCCGCCGCAAAGGCGTTCCCATGGGCCGCGTCGGCTCCGGCGGGGATGTAACGGGCCCCGCCATTTTCCTCGCCGGCGACGAGTCGCAGTACACCACCGGCAGTATCGTCGGCGCCGACGGCGGGCAGGCAGTCGGCTATTTCCTCACGGTGCCGGGGCGGCGCTTTTCCGGCGGCCGCATCGACTAGGACTTCGCCGGCATGGCAATGCGGCGGCCGAGGCCCTCCGGCGTCGGCAGATGCGCGTGCGCGGCCTTCATTGCCGCCAAGCGCGCCAGTATGTCGTCCGGAAACGGCGCGACCTTCTTCGCCCCCATATCGACGTGCAGCGTCATGTTCTCTGAGGTGGCGGAGAGCCAGCCTTGCCCGGCATGACGCAGCTCCTCGAAATAATGAATGCGTTTGGCGTCGTAATCGAGCAATTGAAAGCTCACGCGCACGGGATCGTTCTCGCGCAGCTCGCGCAGATAACGCACATGGACTTCAGCTGTGAAGGTCGAGTGATTGGTGCGTTTGAGATAGGCGAGCCCGATGCCGAGCATCTCGTAAGTCTCGTCCACGGCACGGTCGAACAGCACGTTGTAATAGGCCATGTTCAGATGGCCGTTGTAGTCGATCCATTGCGGCTCGACGCGCATGACGGACGACACGAAGGGGGCAGGGATGTTGGGCATCGCCTATTCCGTTCGTCCCCGCGAAAGCGCGAACCCACAGTAGCAAAGCTGGACTCCTGCTTGCGCAAGAATGAGCGGAGTGTGCTTCACGATCATGCGCTGATCGGATACACGGCCTTTTCACCGCTCAACACCCGCGCGACATCGGAGGCGCACTTGGTCTGCAATTCCTCCAGCGCTTCGATCGAATAGAACGCCGTATGCGGCGTGACGATCACATTATCGCGGCCGAGCAGGGGAGAATCCTTCGCCAGCGGCTCGGCCATGACCACGTCGAGCCCGGCGCCGCCGAGTTGCCCGCTGTCGAGCGCGGCGACCAGCGCCGCCTCGTCAATGAGAGGCCCACGAGCCGTGTTCACGATGTAGGCGCCCTTTTTCATCTTGGCGAAGGCTTGCGCGTTCATCAGCCCGCGCGTTTGCGGCGTTAGCGGAGCGTGGACCGAAACATAGTCCGATCGCGTCAGCAGCGTGTCGAAATCGACGCTCTCCACCCCTGCGGCCTTGAATATTTCCGCCTTGGCGAAAGGATCGTAGGCGATCACCGTCATGCCGAAGGCCTTTGCTTTCGGCGCAACCAGGCGCGGGATATTGCCGAAGCCGACGAGGCCAAGCACCGTGCCTTCGATGCGGCGGATCGGCACCACCGCCGGCATTTCCCAGCGGCCGCCTTGCACGAGCTTGTTTGAGAACGGGATTTTGCGGATCAAGGCGAGCAGCAGCGCCATCGCGTGATCTGACACTTCGCGAATGCAGTAGTCCGGCACGTAATTGACGGCGATGCCTTTCTCCTTTGCCGCGACCAGATCGATATTGTCGACCCCCAGCCCGAAACGGCCGATCGCCTTGCACTTGGTGAGCTGGGTTAAAATTTCCCGCGCCAGCTTGGCATAGGTTACCAGGATCGCATCGGCATCTTTGGCCACCGCGAGAATATCGTCGGCGTTCGCCGATTTCGACATGCGAAATGTCGGATTGAGCTTGGCGAGAGCGGCTTTGGCCGGATCGAGCGAGGGAAATACGCTGTCGGTGACGGCAATAACGGGACCGGCCATTCGCAACTCCAAACAGGCGAAATACGGCGGCAACCTACGACAGCCGGTTTTAGCCGTCCACCGGCGCCGGCTGGATCATTCGCTTAGAAAAGCATCGACCTCGTCGAGAAATTTCGCCCAAGCGGGCTCGCCCGCCAACAGCACGTGGTTCTCGCTTTCCAACGTCACAAACCGTGCATGCGGGATTGACGCCGCCAGGAGTCGTCCTTGCTCGAGCGGCACGACATTATCGTGGCGGCAGTGCAGGACCAAAGTTGGCACCTGGACGTGCGGCAACAAAGGCATGACATCGATATCGTCGCAGGCAAGCCGTATGCGTACCGCATTCTCTGCACTTGTGGTCATGCGCTGCAGGTCGGCGAACCACTTGATCTGTTCGGGCGAGCCGCTGGGTAGAAATATCGACACGAAAGCCCGCATGAAGGCCGAATGCTCGTCACCCCAGCCGTGCCGCATCATGGCAATAAAGGTGTGAGCCTTCTCTTGTTCTTCCGCCGACGAGCGCTTGTTGCGGCCCTGCGCATATCCGCCAAGCAGAATGAGCTTCGACACGCGTTCCGGATGGCGCACCACGTAATCGATAGCGACAGCGGCGCCTTGCGAGATGCCGAGGATGGCGAAACGATCGAGCCGGGCGGCTTCGGCCACGGATTCGAAGTCGCGGACGAAGTCGGCAAACGTAATGCTTTGCACGTCACGATCGGAGAGACCGTTGCCTCGGCCATCGTAGCGCACAAGCAGCGCCTTCTGTGCCAGCCATTGCAGCAGCGGCGTCCACACCGGGCTCTCCCAGTCGTATTCGACATGCGTGAGCCAATTGGCCGCCTTGAGCACCGGCGGACCGCTGCCGACAGTGGCGTAGGCGAGCCTGATGCCGTCCGCGGTCCGGCAGAAAGAGATTTCCTGCTTCTGTGCTGGCGCCGGATGGTCAAAGGAGAGATCTTTGCCTGCGTCCGCTTGCCGCACCGCACCGACAAAGCGGAAGCCCTTGCGCGGAATGGTGCGCACCATGGCCTGCTTGCGGCCGCTGTCGCCGAGCGCTTTGCGCACAGCATTGATCCGGCTGTCGAGCGTGGAATCCGAGACGATGCGGCCGCCCCAAACGGCAGCGATGAGGTCGCTTTTGCTCACGACCCGATCACGATTTTCGATCAGAAATACAAGCAAATCGAACACTTGCGGTTCGATGGCCACCAGATCGGCGCCGCGTCTAAGCTCGCGCGTCCCGGTGTCGAGCGCATAAGGCCCGAAATGATAAGGCAAATTCACCTCCGCGCGCCGGCGAGGAGACGGCGCTCCCCGATACTCAAGGCGATCTCAAGGACAAATCAAGCTGCGGTCAAAGTCTTTGAATCCCCTTCTGCGCTATTCTGCTGCGACGCGCGGCGGCGGCCGATTCATCGGCCCGCATTAATGGAGGTCGCCATGGGACGAGTTTTGAGCTTCATCTACGGGGCAGTTGTCTATCTGCTGTTTTTTGCCACTTTTCTCTATGCGATCGGCTTTGTCGCCGGGATCGCGGTGCCAAAGACGATTGACAGCGGCGCTCAGGGGCCGTTGACCCTCGCGGTTATCGTCGATCTTGTGCTGATGTCGGTATTCGCCGTCCAGCACAGCGTCATGGCCCGGCAGGGATTCAAGCGCTGGTGGACGACCATCGTCTCCCCGGCAGTCGAGCGCAGCACCTATGTGCTCGCGGCGACGCTGGCGCTGGCGCTGCTGATCTGGCAATGGCGGCCGATTCCCGGCCTTGTTTGGCAAGTGACCGATCCGGGCGCGGTCACCGTGCTGATGGCGCTCGAAGCGGTCGGCTGGGGGCTCGTGCTGTTGTCCACGTTCCTGATCAATCATTTCGAGCTGTTCGGCTTGCATCAGGTGATCAACAACCTGAGCGGCACGCCGATGCCGCCGCCGAAGTTCCGCACGCCGCTGTTCTACAAGGTCGTACGCCATCCGATCTATCTCGGCTTCATCATCGCGTTCTGGGCGACCCCGGTCATGACGGCGGGACACCTGTTGTTCGCCGCCACGACCACCGCCTACATCTTTGTCGGCATCTGGCTCGAGGAACGCGATCTCGTCGCGCTGTTCGGTGACGAATACCGGCGCTACCGCCAACGTGTGGCCATGCTCGTGCCGTTCCTCGGCAGGTCGCGTGAGGCGCCGCCAGCGCGCGTGCGCTCGTAGGCCTGCGGATTTCATCGGTACGGCGTCCTCTGCTAAAGTCCGGCCTTCTCCCGCTGGACCTGGCAGAGGACCGCCGCATGGCTTTGCCCAACGCAGTCGCCGACCGACGCCGTGATCCGGTGGCTGTCAAGCAGGCGCTTACGGAGCTTGCCGCCGCGTTTGGCAATCGGTTGGTGACCGCGCAGGCTGTGCGCGAGCAGCACGCCAACACGCTCACCTGGGTGCCGAACCAGCCGCCCGATGCGGTCGTATTTCCGCAAACAACTGAAGACGTGCAGCGCGTGGTGCGCATTTGCGCAGGGCACGATGTCCCGGTCATCGCCTTTGGCACCGGGACCTCGCTGGAAGGACACATCAACGCCCCGTTCGGCGGCGTTTGTATCGACTTGCGCGACATGAACAACGTGCTTGCAGTGCATGCCGAGGACCTCGATTGCGTCATCGAGCCGGGCGTCACCCGCAAGCAGCTCAACGAACACCTGCGCGACAGCGGACTGTTCTTTCCCATCGATCCCGGCGCCGATGCTTCGCTGGGAGGCATGGCAGCGACGCGCGCCTCGGGCACGAACGCCGTGCGCTACGGCACAATGAAGGACAATGTGCTCGCGTTGAAAGTTGTGATGGCCGACGGCGCGCTGATGACGACGTCGCGCCGCGCCAAGAAGTCCTCGGCCGGCTATGACCTCACGCGGCTGATGGTCGGCTCGGAGGGAACGCTCGGTATCATTACTGAGCTGACGCTCAAGCTTGCAGGTATTCCCGAGGCCATCGCGTCCGGCGTTTGTCCGTTTACGTCTGTCGACGCCGCCTGCAAAGCGACCATCCTCACTATCCAATCGGGCATTCCGGTTGCGCGCATCGAATTACTCGACACGCTGCAGATGAAGGCGGTCAACGCCTACTCAAAGCTCACGCTGCCGGAGGCGCCGACTTTGTTCGTCGAATTCCACGGCACCGATGCCGCCGTCGCCGAACAGTCCCAGCGCTTCGGCGAAATCGTCGGCGAGTTTGGCGGCGGGCCCTTCGAATGGGCCACCAAGCCCGAGGACCGCAGCCGCCTCTGGCAAGCCCGGCACGACGGCTATCATGCCGCCCGCCGCCTGCGCCCGGGTGCACAGGCCTTTGCCACCGACGTCTGTGTGCCGATCTCACGGCTAGCGGAGTGCGTCACCGCCGCCCAGCGCGAAGTGGCCGAACTCAGATTGGTGGCACCGATTCTCGGCCATGTGGGCGACGGCAACTTCCATCTTAGTCTGCTGGTCGACATGGAGGACGGCGAAGAAGTGCGACGCGCCGAACTTCTGCTCGGGCGCTTGGTGCAACTGGCTCTGTCGATGGGGGGAACCTGCACCGGCGAGCACGGAGTCGGGCAAGGAAAGATGAAATATCTCTTGGATGAACACGGCCCGGCGGCCTTGTCCGCCATGGTCGCGATCAAGCGCGCCTTGGACCCCCAGAACATCATGAACCCGGGCAAGATCGTCGCGCTCGAATAGTACCCGCGACAAAGATTCGCCGACAAAGCCGGGCAAAGCCGCTAAGATTCGTAACAAGTGCCCGCGCGGGGGTCGCCAGCGTCTTGGGCCGGAGTCGAAAGCTTGCAGAGCACGCTGCTCGGATTGGCAATCGCCATGATCGTGGCGCTGGTGGCGGCGCTGGTCGGTCCTTTGCTGGTCGACTGGAGCGGCTATCGCGCAGCGTTCGAGGCGGAGGCTACGCGTCTGATCGGCCTCGACGTGCGTGTCACCGGTACCATCGACGCGCGCTTGCTGCCGTCGCCGCAATTGACGCTTCATGACATTGAGATCGGCGGCGTCGGCGAGCGCAAAGTGCGGGCGCGGTCGCTCGGCATCGAATTCGCCCTCGGTCCACTGATGCGCGGCGAGTGGCGTGCCTCTGAGATGCACCTGACGGGACCGCAGCTGACGCTCGTCGTCGATGCCAGCGGGCGCGTGCAGGCGCCCGATCTGGCGATCGGGTTCAATCCCGAGGCATTGAGCATCGATCGCCTCAGCATTGTGGACGGCCGAATTACTTTCGCGGACGCCGCAAACGGGACCGACGTCACACTCGATCATATCTGGTTCAACGGCGTGGCGCGCTCGCTGCTTGGGCCTTTCACCGGCGAGGGAGCAGCCAATGCCGGCGGCGATCTCTACCCGTTTCGTCTCTCCACCGGCCGCTACAGCGAGGACGGTAAGCTCAAGCTCCGCCTTGCGGTGGAGCCGGTCGACCGGCCGCTGAGCGCGGTCGTCGATGGGACGCTGATGTTCGCCGGCGGCAAGCCGCAGTTCGACGGTGCGTTGGATCTTACGAGGCCCGTCGCCATCGCGGCGCGTGCGACCGGCGCGCTGACTCAGCCCTGGCATGTGAGCGGCAAGCTGACCGCTACTGCGGGCTCGGCGCTGATGCGCAATTTCGAATTCCAGTACGGCTCGCACGACAAAGGATTTAAGCTGACCGGAGCCGCCGATCTTAACTTCGGCCGCAAGCCGCGGCTCGATGGCGTGCTCTCGGCGTCACTGATCGACTTCGACCGCGCGCTCGGCGACGGCGAAGGTAATCTCTCTCCGAGCGTTGCGGTTGCCCGCCTTGCCCAATGGGCGAGCCAAGCGATCCTGCCTAAAATTCCCATGCAAATCGGCATCGCCATCGATCGGGCCACCGTCGGCGGCGATGTCGTGCAAAATCTGCGCGGCGACATTTCAACCGTGCCCGATGGTTGGAGTCTCGACCGCTTTGAATTTCGTGCACCGGGACTCACCCAGGTGCGCATGAGCGGTCGTCTGGCGGTCGACGAGCAGCGCGTCAGCTTCACCGGTCCTGCAGAGGTCACGACCAACAATCCGAAGGCGTTCGCCGCCTGGCTCGAAGGCCGCTCGGCGGCCAGCACAAGCGAGTTGCGGCCGTTGAGTTTGCGCGGCGAACTATCCTTAGCCGGCGACAGGGTTGCCCTGGATCGATTCACGGCGCAATTCGACAGCAAAACGGTCGCCGGCACGCTCGCTTATGCGTTCGCAGCGGGAGCACGATCGGCCCGCGTCGATGCGACGGTGCGGGCGCCCGAACTCGATCTCGACGCGTTGCTCGCTTTTGGCCATGCGATGCTCGCCGGCGTGCCGATCGAGTGGCCGCACGACATGAGCATTGCCGCCGATATCGGCCGGGCCACGCTTGCGGGGCTGGATGCGCGCGACCTGAGCGCCCGCATTGATGTCGATCGCGATGGCCTGCGGATCGATAATCTTTCGATCGCAGATCTCGGCGGGGCATCGTTTGCCGCCCACGGGCGCATCGTGACCGCGCCATCGCCGCAGGGCAACATCACCGTCGATCTCAACGCCCGCGATATGACGCCCGTGGTCGCACTGGCATCGCGGTTTTGGCCCGACGCCAGGTTCGTCTCCGGCGCCAGCGTAGCGGCGATGGCCCCTGCCCAGTTGCATGCGCAGTTGTCGGTCGATGACGCGCGTCCAAAAGCGGCGGTCAAACTCACCATCGGCGGCAATCTCGGAAAAACCGCCGTTGCGCTCAACGGGCATGCCGATGTTGATCCGGCGTCGCTGCAGGTAGGCGATTTCAGTGTGAGCAGCAAATTTGACAACGAGGATGGGCAGCAACTGGTGAAGATACTGGGGCTCGAACGAGCCTTGTCGGTCGATTCCGGCTCCGGCGCGCTCCAGGTTACTGCAGGCGGGCCGTTGCGCGGAGCGTGGGACGTGGCTGCGGCGCTTACAGCGGGCAGTCTGGAGGCGAAGGCCAGCGGCCGTGCAAGCCCGCTGGCGGACAAGCCCTCCGCCGATCTGAAAGTCTCCATTGCCCGCGCCAATCTTGCACCGCTGCTTGGGGATACGCGGGCGCCGCTGCCGGTCTCATATTCAAGCGCTGTCACGCTCGCTACCGACGCGCTGAACCTGCGCGACATCAACGCCACAATTGGGGGCTCGGCGCTGCGCGGCAGCCTGTCATTCGGCCTGGCTTCGCCGCATCGCCTGCAGGGACGGATCGATGCAGACCATCTCGATGGTGCCAGAGTGATTGCTGCGGCGATCGGTATGCCGGCGCCGGTCGATAGCAGGGGTCCGGCGTGGACGTGGCCGGACGACCCCTTCAGCGCCGGTCTTTTCGGCGACTACGCCGGCCGCATCAGCCTCAAAGCGCGCGCATTCGATCTGCTGCCGCATGTGACCGTGCGGGAGTTCGGCGCAAATTTGCAGTTCGGCAACCAACAGATTTCACTCGAGGATACGACCGGCGATGTGGCGGGCGGCCGGTTGACCGGCAGTCTCTCGTTCGTTCGCGCGCACACTGGGCTGCATGCGCACACGACCTTTACGCTTGCCGGCGCCGATATCGATGCGCTTTTGCCGGCCGCCGGCGGACGCTCGCCGATCACGGGCACTCTCGCGATCAAGGGCGACTTAGAGGGAACGGGACTCAGTCCGATTGCACTTATCGGCTCGCTGCAGGGCACGGCCACGTTTTCTTTGGCCGGCGCGCAATTCGTGGGGCTAAACCCGCGGACCTTCGAGACCGTGACCAAGGCGGTTGATCAGGGGTTGGTGGTCGACCACATGCGTATCGCCGATCTGGTGAGCAAGAATCTCGAAAGCGGAAGCCTGTCGATCGCCAGAGCGCACGGTGAGATTGCCGTCAGCGCCGGACAGGCGCGGCTCGAGAAGTGCAGCGTTGAAAGCAAGGACGTGCACCTTTCGGCAAGCGGCAGCGTCGATCTGACGACAGGCGCGCTGGACGGCCGGCTCGTTTTGGCCGGCGTAGGCGAGCAGGCCGGTGCGCGGCCGGAAATATTCGTGGCGCTGAAGGGCCCTCTCGCCGCTCCGGCACGCAGCATTGACGTGGCGGCGTTGACCGGCTGGCTCACGCTGCGGTCGGTGGACAATAAGGCCAAGCAAATTCGTGCAATCGAACAAGCCGCGCCGCCTGCAGCGCCTCGGCCGTTGCCGAAGACGGAGTCCGTCTCTGTTACAAGATCAATTGCCCCAGTGGCTCCGAAGAAAAATGTCGGCGCCGTCAAGCCGATACGGCCGCCTGCTGAAGCCGCGCCCCCTTTGCCTCCGCCGATCGCGATTGGGCGGCCAGCCGCGCCCTATGAATCGACATTCGGTGCGGAGCGGTGATTCCTACCGCGAGAACTCACCGGCTGTCTTCTTTGTCGATTCTATGCGCATCGAGAGTTCGATCCATTTTGTCCTGCCGCGCTCGCTGGACCTGACGCTCAGATTTTGGCCGGCCGTGCGCTAGCCGATTGGCGGCGGCTTTTGTCTCCGAGGCAAGGCGCTCGGCACGCTTGCGCACATGCCGAAGGTTGATCAACTCAGCCATGCTGGCGGGCTCCTATCTGTGCTCGTGGTGTAATTCGTGTACTAGCGTCACTGCGGCCGCACCATGCGCGCGGGCCGCACCAGCCGGTCGAACTCCTCGCCGCTGACGAACCCCAACCGCACGGCCTCCTCGCGCAAAGTCGTGCCGCGGGCATGCGCCGCCTTGGCTACCTGCGCCGCTTTGTCGTAACCGATTTTCGGCGACAGGGCCGTCACCAGCATCAGCGAGCGCTCCATCTGCGCGCGGATGTGCGCTTCGTTCGCTTTGATGCCGACAACGCAGTTATCGGTGAAAGACTTTGCCGCATCCGCGAGCAATCGGATCGACTGCATCATGCAATAAGCGAGCACCGGCTTGAACACGTTGAGCTCGAACTGGCCCTGGCTGCCGGCAATGGTGATCGTCGTCTGATTGCCGAACACGCGCGCGCAGACCATCGTCAAGGCCTCGCTCTGCGTCGGGTTGACTTTTCCCGGCATGATCGAGGAGCCGACCTCATTGGACGGCAGGATCAATTCACCCAGCCCGGAGCGAGGCCCAGAGCCAAGCAGGCGAATATCGTTGGCGATCTTGAACAAGGCCGTCGCCGCGGCATTGATGGCGCCATGGACGAATACATAAGCGTCGTGGCCGGCCATGTGCTCGAACTTGTTGGCGGCCGAGATGAACGGTAAGCCGGTGAGCTTGGCCATCCGGCGCGCGAAACCCTTGGCGAATTGCCGCTTTGTATTCAGTCCGGTGCCGACCGCGGTGCCGCCCTGCGCCAGCGGGTAAAGCTCGCGTTGCGTCGTGGCAAGCCTCGCGGCGGCGGATTTGACCTGCGCGGCATAGCCAGAAAACTCCTGGCCGAGCGTGATGGGCGTTGCGTCCATCAAGTGAGTGCGGCCGATCTTGACGATCGTGGCGAACTCCACGGCCTTTTTGTCGAGCGCGGCATGCAGGGCCTTCAGGTTGGGAAGCAGATGGTCACGGATACAGATCGCCGCTGCGATATGCATTGCGGTGGGGATCGAGTCGTTCGACGACTGGCTCATGTTGACGTGATCGTTGGGGTGCACCGGACTTTTGCTGCCCAGCTTGCCGCCAAGTGCAAGATTGGCGGCGTTGGCGATCACTTCGTTGACGTTCATGTTGGTTTGCGTGCCCGAGCCGGTCTGCCACACCAGCAAAGGAAAATGTTCATCGCGTTTGCCGTCGGCAATGTCCTGCGCCGCTTTGATGATGGCGCCGGCACGGCGTGGGTCCAACGAGCCGAGATCGCGATTAACCTCGGCCGCCACGCGTTTGATGAGGCCCAGGGCGTGGATGATCTCGATTGGCATACGCTCGCTGCCGATAGGGAAATTGTGCAGTGAGCGTTCCGTCTGCGCGCCCCAAAGCTTGTCTGCCGGGATTTGAAGGGAGCCGAAAGAGTCACTTTCGGTGCGGGTATTTGCGCGGGCTTCGGCGCCGCTTTTGCGCGCTCCCGCCGTCATTTTTTGCGGAAACGGTCGAGTCGGACAATCTCGCCGCCGCCCACGGGCTTGTCCGGCTCCGGTTTAGGCGCCGCCGCTTCCTTGTTCTCCGGCGCCGCGACCACGGGCGTACGCGTCGGAGGCTGCTGCTGCTTTTTTCCGGCTTCCTTGTCCTGCGTAAGCGCCGGCACCGGCCGGCTTTCGTCCGCCTCGGTGACATCCTCAAATTGCAGGCCGAATTGCACAGAGGGATCGAAGAATCCGCTGACGGCGGCGAACGGTACCGTAAGCTTTTCAGGAATGCCGCCGAACGAGAGGCCGACTTCAAAGGTCTCTTCGTCCACAGTCAAATCCCAGAATTGGTGCTGGAGGATGATGGTCATTTCTTCCGGATATTGCGCGAGCAGTCGATCGGAGATGCGCACTCCGGCTGCCGTCGTGTCGAACGTAATGTAGAAGTGGTGGTCCCCGGGCAGTCCCTTTTTGGCCGCATCGGCGAGCACACCGCGCACGACGTTGCGCAGCGCCTGCTGGGTCAAAAGGTCGTAGCGGATCTGATCGGCCATGCGCGTAATTGCAGTTCTCGCCGGGAATCTAACGCCAATAACGGCGAAAGCTATCCCTTTGACGGCTGACAGGCATCGATTGCTGCCAATGTCTCACTTGTGATGGCCAATAATTGGAAGTGGAGGCTTCTGTTGCCAGGTGCCTCCGGACCCCGCCTGACGGTGCTAACCCGTCAGGGCTTTAGATCGGTCTTTCGGACTGCTTACGCAGCCAGAGCAACCGGAGCATAGTTGTCGTTGGCAACTATGAATTTGGCCCGATAACGGCGGAACCATGCCGGGCAAAAGCACGCCCTTTACGCCCTCGTCGATCCTAGTTCGGCCCCGCCCAAGCGCAGTCCATTGACTGCGCTTGGGTGGAGCCGCCGGGTACTGCCCCCGGGTCCGATGGGTTTATTACGACGGCCGTTTATCGCCATAGCCGGGTTGCCCCGGCACTCTCGAATATAAGCGCGAAAGGTTGACGAAAAAAGAGCCGTTTCCGAGCCGGATTTCATTGGTTGAAGAATGTGCTAGCTGCTCGCGCGCTTTGCCGCCGAAGCGCACGCCCGGTCTCGTGAGAGGAGGCCGCGCGCACCCATGAAGTGACTCGCCGCTGTGTGGCGGCGCCGCCACACAGCCGGCGCGCGACGCATCGCGGCCATTGCGCCGGCGCGTTTTTGACGTATCGTTTACACACAGCTTGGCTGCGTGGGGGGCGTCGGTCATGGTGGCATTGCGTTGGTGCGGGCGCGCGGGCGTTATTGCGGCCTTTTTGCTTTTTCCTCTAACATCAGTTCCGGCCGCCGGGCAGCAGAGCGCAACCGCCGCTCGCGCCAAGGCCCATCATCATCACGATCCCAAGTTCGCCACCTGCCAAAAGCGGGCGAATGCGCAAAAGCTGCATTTTGAGGCGCGGCGCACATTCATGCGCAATTGCCTTGGTGGCTGATTTTTGCGGAGGGAGGACGGCGGTCGAGCGCGGGTCAAGGAAACAAGGCCGCATAGACTGGCCATTCGGGGGGTGACATGAGAATTCCGTCGTCGATCGGCATCGTCTCCATTGCCGCGCTTTCATTTTGGGTAGCCGCCGGCTTCGATAGCGCGAGCGCGCAAGGCGTTGCCGGAACGGAAGCTGGGGTGGCTATCAGCCGCGCGCACAATCTCGCCGACGACGTTCATGATTTTCACAGCAACACGCCGCCGCAAACTACGCGCGAGGATTATTGCAAAAAGATCGACGAGGCTGAAGATCAGCTCAGCGAGTTGCAGAAGCTTTACGACCGAGCCATTGCAAACAGGCAATGGGATCTGGCGGAACGGATCGCCAATGCCGGGGACGACCTCGACGACGAACTCGACGAGGAGTTTTTCAGAAATGGCTTTAGAAATCCCTGCCATCTGGTGCAGCCGATTGTCCCGCGTTCCGGCCAGGACAGCGGTTACTATGGCTGGATCGGCGCGCAACTGGGCGCCGGTTTTACCAACTACAAGTCGATCACTGTCCAACAGACCACCTTCAGCCTCAATGACCTGTTGAGCGAAGACAAATCCGCCGGATTGCGCAGCACTGGCGTTCGCGCGGGACTGGCCTTCGGGGTCGATCGCGTGATGGGCACCGTGCCTGGCACAGACAAAAACTGGAAGCTCGGCGTGCAAGCCGACTTCGGCTATTTCGACAGCGACGAGAAGGTCAATCGCATTCCTGGCTCGGCGCTCTTTACGCCGGGCGGCAGCGGCAGCGATTACCTGCGGCTGCAGACGAGCTGGGAAGGGAGCGTCGGGCCGCGCGTAAGCGTGCACCTCACGCCGATGCTCATGCTGTATGCGACCGGCGGCGGCGCCTTCCAGGAATTCAAGGCAACGGTCAATTGCGGCAGCGGTCTCTGCGGGCAAAACGGCATTCCGCAAGCGACCGTCTCCACGGCGACATGGCGCACCGGGTACTACTACGGCGGTGGCATCATCGGTCCGCTCACCGGCCTTGGCGATGGCAAGTGGCGCTGGGGCATCGAGGTACGCGAGAGCGATTACGGCACCTGGCGCCTGGCCAGCGGCAATCCGGCGCAATACCAAGGCACCTTCGACCTCAAACTCAACGATCTGTCGGTGATGGTCAGCATCGTGCACCGCGACGTGCTGCCTTAGGGGTGGTTAGAAGCCACGCTGCCCGAATCGCAACGAACTGACAGTGAAGGTGGCGCGACGCTCACGTAATCGGGTCTTGACACCACCGCAGCCTCGGCCGACTGTTTGCGCGTCGGGCTCTTAGCAGTCGCCCGGCGTCGTCCCAAGGCATTCCGCCCAAGCACTGCGCTTTGCCCGCGTTGTCGGGCGGAGAGCTTTTTGGCGGAATGCGCACGTCCCTTCCCATCCTGCTGCTCTATGCGGCGCGCGGCGTCCGCGGTTTTGGCGATGGCTTTGCCACCGTCATCCTGCCGGCCTATCTAGCCGCCGTCGGCTACGATTCTTTTGAAATCGGCGTCGTGCTCAGCGCATCGTTGCTGGGCACAGCCTTGTTGACGCTTGCCGTCGGGCTCATTGCGCCTCGCCATGACCTGCGCACGCTGATGCTCCCTGGCGCTGCACTCATGACGCTCACCGGTGTCGCATTTCCGAACGCCGGCGACATCGTTCTTGTCGCTGCCGTCGCTTTCATCGGAACCATCAATCCGTCCACGGGCGACCTCGGGGTGCTGGTGCCGCTCGAACATGCAATGCTCGCGCGCGGCATGGTCCATGGTGAACGCACGCAAGCCTTCGCCCGCTATAGCCTCGTCGGCGCGCTGTCGATGGCGGCGGGCACGCTTGCGGCTGGTGCGCCGGATTTTGTCGTCGGCGTCGGCATTGGAAGCCTCACCGCGTTCAAGCTGATGTTCTATCTCTATGCCGCGCTCGGCGTCCTCAGCGCGCTGCTCTATCGACGGCTGCCGCGCACGCCCCCAAGTGCTGAAAGGCCACAGGCGCCGCTCGGTCCCTCGCGCGGCATCGTCTACAAGCTCGCCGCGCTGTTTAGCCTCGATGCCTTTGCCGGCGGCTTTGCCGTGCAATCGTTGATAGCGCTGTGGCTTTTCCAGCGCTTCGATCTATCGTTATCGGCGGCAGGCGTATTCTTTTTCTGGTCGGGGGTCCTTAGCGCGTTCTCCTATCCGCTGGCGGCGCGGCTCGCCCGGCGCATCGGTCTGGTCAACACGATGGTGTTTACGCACATTCCCTCCAGCGTTTTCCTCATCTTGGCGGCCCTCTCGTCCAATCTCTATCTGACGCTCGGCCTGCTGTTGCTGCGCGCGGCGCTCTCGCAGATGGATGTGCCGACACGCACCTCTTACGTGATGGCCGTGGTGACGCCGCCCGAGCGCGCGGCGGCCGCGAGCGTCACTGCGGTGCCGCGCAGCCTCGCCGCCGCAACCAGCCCCGGCATCGCCGGACTGCTGCTCGGCACGGCCTTCTCCGGTCTGCCGCTCGTCATCTGCGGCAGCTTGAAGATCGTCTACGACGTGGTGCTGCTGCTTTCATTTCGCCATCTCAAGCCGCCGGAAGAAGCGGCGGCGAGCAAAGCAGCCTTCCGTGCAGAGGAGAAGCTCATATGAAATGGATTACTCGCGAACGCGTGAAGGTCGACCGGGTCGCCTGTCCTTGGCTCATCAAGAAGTTCGTCGACCGGAATGCAGAGTTCATCTTCGTTCCTGCCGAGAAGGTGGTGAGCGAAGCCGAACGCCTCGATGCCATCCCCTACGACGTCAAAGGTGTGGAGCTCGGGCATCACGGGCAGGAATGCTCGTTCGAGGCCATTGTGAAGAAATACGCGCTCACAAGCGACCGCGCGCTCGTGCTTCTCGCACGCATTGTCAACGGCGCGGACACCGACAATACGCTCTACCGGCCGCCGGAGGGGCCGGGCCTCGAGACCATCGCCGAAGGCTTTCGCCATCTCGGGTTTGAGAACGACCACGCGCTCAACGCCGCCGAGTGGATCGTTTACGACGCGCTCTATGCCTATTGCCGCGACATGGTTCGCGCCGGCAAGCCAAACGGGATGTTCACCGCGTAAAACATGCGAGCATCAACGATGCGGATGGTTGCCGGGGCAGCGCTCCACTTCGACGGTGATGTGCGATAGGCCGGGCAATCCGGAAAGCCGGCGCTTGTATTGCCGTGGGCTACGTGGGTCGTCGGATACCACGGAGACGATAGCGGCGAGATGGCCTGGGCCGACACGCCACAAATGCAAGTCGGAGATGCGATCGCCCTTCTGTTCAATGCGCGATGCGATCATGCGTGCAAGGCCGGGATCGGGACAGGCGTCGATAAGGATGGCGCCTGCCGAGCGCAGCAGAGTCCACGACCAGCTCAATATCACCAGTGTCGCCACAAGCCCCATCACCGGATCCATGAAGAGCCAGCCGAATTGGCGCGCGATGAGCAGACCGGCAATGACCAGCACCGAAACCGCGGCATCGGCGAGCACATGGACAAACGCGGCGCGCAGATTGTGATCGGCATGAACGTGCGCGACAGGGTGCCGATCGCCGCGGCTGTGCGTGTGATGGTGATCGTCACGTAAAAGGTAGGCGCTGAGCAGATTGACGCCGAGGCCGGCCGCCGCGATTGGAATCGCTTGATTGAATGCGATTGGCACCGGCACGATCACGCGGCTCACACTCTCATAACCGATCAGCAGCGCGATCATGGCGAGGGCAATGGCGCTCGTGAAAGCGGCCAGATCGCCGAGTTTGCCGGTGCCAAAGGCGAGACGCGGATCGTCGGCGTAGCGCCGCGAGAAAGTGTAGGCGAGGGCGGCGATGAGCAGCGCGCCGGCATGCGTCGACATGTGCAGGCCGTCGGCGACAAGCGCCACTGATCCGAAAAAATAGCCGCCGACGATTTCGGTAACCATCATGGCCGCACAGATCGCGATTACGGCCCAGGTCTTGCGTTCGTTGCGCTCATGGGCCTCGCCAAGGAACACGTGGCTATGGCGGAAATCTTCGATGGAATGGGAATGCATGGGTTCTGCGCCGATCGACATGAATGTCGGCGCCTCCTGTGTTTCATCCGCGTTTACGCCGCCGATACGCCAACTGTAGAAAATTTTTAGCCATCCTGCTCGCCCCGCATTAGCTCTTGCGCCAGCTCGTCCGCACAGGGTGTCCCCGCCGGTTCACAATACTGTCGTGCCTGCAAGGAGGGAGCGATGCGCGATTGGCTCCTGCTGCTCGCGCCCATAGCGTTCATCGTCTACTTCCTGATCTATCCGGATCAGTTCAGCACCTTTGTCGCCTGGGCCTCGCACCTCGTCGGCTAAAATCTCACTCGATCGGGACGACGTCCTTTCCCACCGGCCACAACGCCAGGCTGGCGAGCTTCAGATGCGCCCAGGCAAAAGGCAAACCGATAATGGTGACGGCAAATAGAATCGCGGCGATGAGATGGCCGAGCGCAAGCCACCAGCCCGCAAGCAGCAGCCAAATCAAATTGCCGATAAAGCCGAGCGGTCCGCTGCCGATACTGCCGGAGCGCTCGACAACCGTCTGGCCGAATGGAAGCAGGGTATAAAGCGCCATGGTGAAGGCGGCGCGCGCCCAGGGAATGCCAATGATCGTTACGATCATAATGAGCGCGGCGAACAGCCAGCCAACAGCCATGCAAAAGCCGCCAAAAACGATCCACAAGACATTTAACAGCAGGCTCATCGCGGACATGACGTTTATTCCCGCAGCGACGGAGGACCACGGCTCGGACGTGGCACTTTGCCGCCGGCAATTCAAGGATTGCGCCTGCACGGCCTGGTGAGCGTGCCGGCCATGCATTCCGCCCGCTGGCGAGGCTCAAGGCGCTTGCTATTCTGGCCTTGATGGCCGATTCCCCTGTGCAAGCCTCCGTCGATCGTACCGACAATCAACCGACCCTGCTCGAGTTGCTGAGCGCCTTCTCCCGCGTCTCTGTTGCGGCTTTTGGCGGCGCGCTACCCTGGTCACGCCGCATGATCGTTGAGCAAAAGCGCTGGATGACCAGCGAGGAGTTCAACGAGGCTTTTGCGCTCTCCCAATTCCTTCCCGGTCCCAACACCATCAACTTCTCGGTCGTGTTCGGCTCGCGCTTTGCAGGGGGCCTGGGCGCTGCCGTCGCCGTGCTTGGTTTGGTCGGGCCGCCGCTGGTGATCGTCATGATCCTGGCCGTGCTTTACGAGCGCTACGGGGATATCGAGACGCTCGGCCACATCCTGGCCGGCGTTGCGGCGGCAGCGGCGGGGCTGCTGTGCGCTTCGGTCGCCAAAATGGCAGCACCGATGTTTATGAAGCGGTGGAATTCGGCGCCGGTCATCGCGATCCTTGCTTTTGTCGGCGTCGCCATCATGCACTGGCCGCTGCCTTACGTGTTTCTCGGCCTCGCGCCGATAAGCATCGTTTTCGCCTGGTTCCGGACGTAACACATGAATGTCAATCCATTATGGAGCCTTGCGAGCCTGTTCGCGGTGCTGTCGATCTTCGCGGTTGGCGGTGCCAATGCCGCGATTCCGGAAATTCACCGCGTCGCCGTCGATGTGATGCATTGGATGAGCGACAAGCAATTCGCCGACGTGTTTGCCATCTCGCAATTGTCGCCGGGGCCGAACGTCATCATCGTCGCGTTGATCGGCTTCCACGTGGCGGGCCTCGCCGGCGCGGCGGTGTCGATTGCAGCGATGTGCGGGCCGACGTGCCTGATCGCCTTTGCCGTCGCGCGCACCTGGGACCGCTCCAAGGATGCGCGCTGGCGCATGGCGGTGCAGGCGGGCCTGGTGCCGGTGTCGCTAGGGCTGATCTCGGCAAGCGCCTTTGTATTGGCGCGCGCATCCGACCACAATGCCTACGCGGCGCTGATCACCGGGGCGACTGCGGCGACGGCATTTTTCACGCGGCTCAATCCGCTGTGGGTATTCACCGTCGCCGGCGCGCTCGGCTTTGCGCGGCTGGTTTAGGCGGCGACCAGCCGCCGCCGCTTGCCGGCGGGAAGCGCGGGAACCAGAGCGGCTTCGGCGCAATGGCAGGTCAGCGCCTTGCGCGGCGAAAGCTCGATCACGCGCCCGTCTGGAAACTCGACGTAGCGACGCACATAGGCACCGTGCGCTTCGACCACGTATTTCGTGTTCGCGGGAAAGCGCCGTGGCAGGCGGGATGATGTCTGCATCGCTTGAGCCCTCCAGATTGTCGCCCGCCCTGCCAACGTGCCGCCGGATCGCCGGTTCGCGCGGCTGTTCCGGTTGTGCCCGTTATCCACCCCGTCCACAGCGAAGCGTGCAAATGCGGCTTCCGAATGGCCCGCTTATGGCGTGATCCGCCAAATCACCCACATGCCGAGAACGATGGTGGCCGCGAGGCTGAGCATAAGGGCATCGTGCATCGCGCATAAGGGCATCGTGCATCGCGCTGCTCCCGTCTGTCCGCCAGTTAACGAGAAGCCCCCAGGGCACGCGCCATTAAAGCACCCGCATGCGGGCGGTTGCGTGTCCAAGCCGACACTCCACAAACTTAGGCGCAGGAATGGTTAGCCGAGGCTGACCGCGACCGCAGAAACTGCGTCCGCTTTACTCGGCTTGCGACGGCGTCGCGGCCGCTTGCGGCAAACGCATCGGCCATTTCAGGCGCCGCAGCCATAGATAAACCTGGAGCAGAATGAGAAGCGCAGACAGGCCGACGAAGACGGCGCTGATCGGATGCTTGACGAACACGAAAATATCGCCGCGCGAGATCAGCATGGCGCGGCGGAAATTCTCTTCGAAACGCGGCCCGAGCACGAAACCAAGCAGAATGGGCGCCGGGTGGAAGTCCAAGAGCAGCAGAATGTAGCCGAAAATGCCGATGAAGATCGTCAGCCCGACCTGGAACATGTCGTTGTTGGCGCCGTACACGCCGATACAGACGAAGAACAGCGCGCTCGGGTAGAGATATTTGTACGGCACCGCCAACAGCTTCACCCATAATCCGATCATCGGCACGTTGAGCACCACCAACAGGATATTGCCGATCCAGAAGCTCGCAATCAGCCCCCAGAAAATGTCGGGATGCTGGCTGATCAGCTGTGGGCCGGGCACGATGCCCTGAATGATCAGCGCGCCGAGCAGCAGCGCCATAGTCGTGTCGCCGGGAATGCCAAGGCTCATGGTTGGGATGAAGTCGCCCTGCACCGAGGAGTGGGTCGAGGCCTCGGGACAGGCGACGCCGCCGATCACGCCGGTGCCGAACTTCTCGGGGTTGCGCGAGATTTTCTTTTCGGTGGCGTAGGAGACGAAGGAGGCGATGGTCGGTCCGGTGCCCGGGATGAGCGCGCACAGGCTGCCGATCAGCGTGCCGCGAAACATCGGCGCGATCGACTTCTTGAGGTCTTCGCGCGAGGGCCACATGTCGCGCATGCGCACGTTGGCATAGCGCATGTCGAGTTTGATGTCCTGATTGATGCTGCGCATGAACTCGGCAATGCCGAAGACGCCGAGGGCGAGGGCGACGATCTCGACGCCGTCATAGAGCTCCATCAGCCCGAAGGTCAGGCGGGGCGTGCCGGTCTCGATGTCGGCGCCGACAATGCCGATGGTCAGCCCGAGCACGGTCATGGTGATGCCCTTGAGCGGCGAGCCGCGCGCAAGGGTCGAGCCCGCCAACAGGCCAAGCAGCATCAGCGAACACACTTCCGCCGGGCCGAATTTGAGCGCCACGCTGACCAGCAGCGGAGCGAGGAAGATCATCTCCGTGATGCCCCAGGAGGCGCCGACGAAAGATGAAATGACCGTCACGCCAAGCGCGGTGCCGCCTTTGCCCATTTTTGTGAGCGGGTAGCCGTCGAGACAGGTCACGGCGTGCGGAGGGTGGCACGGCAAATTGAGCAGGATGGAGCAGATAGCGCCGCCGTATTGCGAGCCGTAATAGACGCCGGCAAGCATCAGGATTGCCGCCACCGGCTTCATGCCGAAGGTCAGCGGCAGCAGGATCGAGATGGTAGCAACCGGCCCCATTCCCGGCAGCACACCGACCATGTTGCCGACCAGCACGCCGAGAAAGCACCACATGATGTTGTGCGGCTCGAAAGCGACGCTGAAGCCGTACATCAGATCGGTGAGGGCAGTTTCTACCACTGGCCGCTCCAGGTCAGAACCGGCATCGGCAATTGCAACAGATAATGGAACAGCAAGACGCCGAAGATCGTCACCACGGTCGAGAGAACGAGGGCGCCTTTGAGCGTGGTCTCACGATCGCCGAGCGCCGCCACGAACACGCACGCAAAAGTCGCCGGCAGCATGCCCGTCGAACGGCCGAGCACAATGAACAGCACCGGGCCGGCGATGATGCACGCCCAGCCGCGCCATTCAGGCTTCGGCATGGAGAATTCCTGTTCTTCGACCGTGCTGCCAATTGCCGTCAGGGCAATCAAAGCGCCGAGGAAAATCAGCAGGATGCCCAAGGCGATGGGGAAATACCCGGGACCCATTTGGTACAGGGTTCCCATAGGGTAATTGCTGCCTTCGTGGGCTGTAATGAGCCCCAGCAGCATCATGAGCGCGCCGGCATAGTAGTCGCGCTTTAGACTGAACAGCCTACGCACGTTGTTCTGACTTTTATGTGGGAACGACCTGCTCTCTCGGGGGCGCATCTAGATATGGCCCAAGAGGCGCGGTCAATATGCGAGCATGGCCGGGTACAAAAATGCCGCAACATCGCGGCTAAACAGTTGAAACGTAACAAAGGTTCCGGTAGAGCGCGGCGCTACGACAAGGGGCCTTGCCGCTGTTCGGTTGCATCTTTTCCGCTGTGCCCGTTCCGCCTCGACGGACGTAACAGGCCGATAAATTTCGGCTGCGCTGCTGCTTTGCGCGTGTCCCGAACCCAATCCTAGAGTCCTGGCGCGGCGGCGGTGCGGCGCTCGCTCAACCGGCGGCTACGAGAGCGGCCAAGCCTCCCGCAAGCAGCACCACCTGCACGGCGAACGCAGTGATATTGACGTCCCATTTGCGCGCGATGATCGGCACCGGCGGAGTGAACGGCTTGTAGCCGTTGCTGTCGTAGGCTGCCCCGCCGTAGACCGGCATTGTGAAAGCCGCCACGAAAAAGGCAGCATACACGATGAAGGCCATCGCCGCGACCAGCCAAAGTCGCTCGGCCGCGAGCGGACCCGGCCACCAAGTCAGCGCCAGAGCGAGCAGGCCGAAACCGACATAGCTTGAGATCTGCCACACAACGTGGAAGCGGGCATGCGGCGTCCACTTCGGGTTGGTGGCGTGGGTTCGGTTGAAGTCGGCCAGCACGGTCAGAAAGCCGTAGCCGATGGTTACCAGCGTGAGCAGCACGCGCGCGAGGAGATGCAGGTCGAAGGCGATGGGCACGGCGGCTCCTCCTTCCGCTGCGGCTATTGCGTCGGTGGATCAATCAAACGGTTTCGCGCCAGCTGGGTCAACGGGGGCGGCTCTTGGAGGAACAATAGACGCTGCCCGCGATTGTTAATTTCGGCTCAGGGAAGATCCCAGAGAAAGGAACATCATGAAGAAAACCACTGCCTTGCTGCTAGGCGGGGCGGCTGCTTTGGTCGGCACCGCTCCAGCCGTGACAGCCGCCAGCGCCAATCCGGCGGCAACGGCTGCGCAGTCATACGCCGATCTGCTCAGTCCGATCCCGAACGCGCTGGCGCTGCTGCAGGCCGACGAGGCGCGTTTGGCCGAGGAGCCGGCGCGCGTTCAGCTGGCCCAATTCCATCACCACCACCATCACTATCATCATCATCACCATCATCATCACCACGGCTATTTCGGCTTCGGCGTCGGCGTGCCCGCGCCGTATTATGGTGGCGGTTGCTACTGGACATGGGGTCGGCCGTATTGGAACGGCTATCGCTGGGTCCGCCGCCGGGTCAGAGTTTGCGATTGAGCAGAACGCCGCTAGGGCGGCGTTTAGGCTGAGTCTATGTTGAGAGACTTCGTCGTCGGCGTGGTCGTGACGCTCATCGCGCTCGCGGCGGCGGGCTACGCCGCGTTGCGCACCGGCACCATCCTGCGAATGCCGATGCAAAGCCGAGCGGTTTCGAGCGATACGTCGCCAACACCTCATTGCGGGCGACGTTACAGAATGAGGCGCCGCAACACGCAAATCCGGTACCCTTGAACGACGCCAATCTCATTGCCGACATTCAGCTCTCTGGAACGCACTGTGCGGTATGCCACGGCACCGCGGCGAAGAATGCTCCCCGACCGCCATCGCCAAAGGCGAATATCCGCAACCGCCGCAACTCGCGAAGCACGGCGTCGAGGACGACCCGGAAGGCTGGACATTCTGGAAGATCAAGCATGGCGTCCGCTGGACAGGGATGCCGTCCTGGAAAGATGAGCTTAGCGATCGGCAGATTTGGACACTCGCACTGTTCTTGAAGAACATGGACAAGCTTGCGCCTGCTGCCTCGCAGGCTTGGCAGGCGATCACGTTGGGGGCGCGCCGTTGGTGATGCGGCTTCGGCGATCAATAGGTGCCCCAGCTATTACGATTTTTGGGCAGCTGGTTTCGAGCGGCCACGCCCCCCGGGGCCCTGCAAACGAAGAGACCGCCTTGCGGCGGCCTCTCGTTTATAACTGCGCCATTGATCAGCAGCGCGCGCACCAGCAGTGGCCGAAGCGGCAAACCCGGTGGTGCCAAGGCCCGCACCAGCGGCCCCAACGCGGCCCGCACGCCGCCTTTTCGATTGGGGTGTAGTTCTTGGTAATCGGCACGATGGTATTCGCGCCGTTGGACAATTGCGCGTTCACCGCCAACGTTCCGGTGAAGGTGAGCGCCACGGCAGAGGCTAACACAAGGATCGTTTTGCGCATCGACTTCCCTCCAATGAGTGGCCAATCCTAGGCATTCGCATTACAAGGCAGCGAAGCAAAAGTTCCAAATAAAATCGCCGGCGACCCGATAACATTCCACGCTTCGCCAATTTCCGGATGGACCTTCGCGTCGCCGTAGACAGCCGGCGGTAACCCCTTGTGGAACAAAGAGAAGGACGTTGATAACCGCCTGACGGACTGTTGCCGGAGGCGGTAAAGTTGCCCATCTTCGACACGTTGCGACCGTCTCTGGACGCCTGCATGCGCCAATATTTGGATTTGATGGAGCACATCCTTCGGCACGGCGTGGAAAAGCGCGACCGAACCGGTACGGGCACCCTTTCGGTCTTCGGGCACCAGATGCGTTTCCCGCTGAACGACGGATTTCCGTTGCTCACGACGAAGAAGCTCCACCTCAAATCGATCGTCTATGAGTTGCTCTGGTTCCTAGCCGGCGACACCAACGTCAAATTCTTGAACCGCCACGGCGTCCATATTTGGGACGAATGGGCGGACGAGCGCGGCGATCTCGGCCCGGTGTACGGGCACCAGTGGCGTTCCTGGCCGGCACGAGACGGGCGGACCATCGACCAGATCAGCCACGTCGTCGACACGATTCGGCGCAATCCGGATTCTCGGCGCCTTATCGTGACTGCCTGGAATCCGGCGGACGTCGATAAGATGGCTTTGCCACCATGTCACTGCCTCTTCCAGTTTTATGTCGCCGAAGGGCGCCTATCGTGCCAACTTTATCAACGCTCGGCCGATGTCTTTCTTGGCGTGCCATTCAACATCGCCTCGTATGCGCTGTTGACGCTGATGATGGCGCAGGTGACCGGGCTCAAAGCCGGTGAGTTCATCCACACTTTCGGTGACGCGCACCTTTATCTCAATCACCTCGAACAGGCCCAGCTGCAGTTGTCCCGCGCCCCGCGCGCGCTGCCGCGGATGCGGATCAATCCGGACGTCAAGGACATCTTCGCCTTCCGCTATGAGGATTTCACGATCGAGAAATACGACCCGCATCCGCATATCAAAGCCGAGGTGGCGGTGTGAGCCTCACGATCCGCGCGGCGCGGCCATCGGACGCCGCGCTGATCCTCGCGCTGGTGCGGGAATTGGCCGCGTATGAAAAGTTGTCCGATGAGGTGGTTGCGACGGAGGACGCTATTGCCGAGGCCCTGTTTTCTCCACCGCCGCGCCTGTTTTGCGATGTCGCGGAATGGAGCGGGGAGCCGGCGGGTTTTTCCGTCTGGTACCTCAACTATTCCACGTTCCTAGGGCGGCCGGGCCTTTATGTCGAAGACATTTTTGTGCGGCCTGCGTTTCGCAACAAAGGCATCGGCAGGGTGCTGATGATGCGATTGGCGCAGCGTTGTGTTGACGAGGGTTATGCTCGCTTCGAGTGGGCGGTCCTGCAATGGAACGCGCCGTCGATTGCGTTCTACAAGTCGCTCGGCGCGCAAGTCATGGATGACTGGCGCATTTGCCGTATGAGCGGCGCCGCCCTGCAACAATTTGCGCGCGCGGGAGCCGCATCATGATGGGCGGCAAGACCGTGGTGCTGGTGGCCGCGATCGCCGAGAACGGCGTCATCGGCCGGCGCGGCGCATTGCCTTGGCGTCTGAAGTCCGATCTCCAGCACTTCAAGCGACTCACGATGGGCAAGCCGGTCATCATGGGCCGCCGCACCTTCGAGTCGATCGGCCACGCGCTAAAGGACCGCACCAATATCGTGCTCACCCGCGATCTCGGTCTGATCGGCCGCGGCGCGGTTTTGGCGACGAGCGTGGACGCGGGTTTTGCCTTTGCCAGCGCCGATGCCGACAAGCGCGGCGTGAAGGAGATCATGGTCATCGGCGGCAGCGATGTGTTCGAGGCTGCTATGCCGATTGCGGACCGATTGGAGATCACGCGCGTTCACGTTTCGCCCGAAGGCGATTCATATTTCCCGGACATCGATATGAGCCAATGGCGTGAGACGCGCCGTGAGCGGCACCTGCGGGGGCCCGACGATGAAGCCGACTTTACCATTCTGACATACGAACGCGTGCGCTGACGGACGCCTCCGGCCGCGCCGCTGCCGCCTGTCGCCACATTGCAGCGGGCCGGCCCTGCCTTGGTGTAAGCGCGGCATGAACGCGCGTTGTAACCCCTCCGGGCAACGCCTATAACCCTCGGCGAAACAGCGGCCGGCCCGTCCGGCGCGCGGGAGATCACTTCAAATGCCATGGACCAATCAGGGCGGCGGCCCTTGGAGTCCCGGCGGCAAAGGCCCCTGGGGTTCCGGACCGCAATCCACGGGCCCCAAGCCGCCCGATCTGGAAGAAATGCTCCGCCGCGGCCAGGACCGCCTGCGCGGCGTGCTGCCGGGCAATCTCGGCGGCAAAGGTGCGGCCCTCATCGGTTTGGCAGTCATCGTGCTCTGGGGTTTGTCCGGCTTCTTCAAAGTCGACACCGATGAGCTCGGTGTAGTGCTGCGCTTCGGCAAGGAGGTGCGCGAGGTGCAGCCTGGCCTGAACTATCATCTGCCTTATCCGATCGAGACGGCACTCACGCCCAAAGCTTTGCGGATCAACAAGATCGATATCGGCATGCGCCAGGTGGAGAACGGCCGCGGCGGCACCATGCACCGCGACGTGCCGGACGAGAGCCTGATGCTCACCGGGGATGAAAATATTGTCGACGTCGATTTCTCGGTGTTCTGGAAAGTGAAGCCGACCGGGGTCGGGCAATTCCTCTTTAACATCCAGAACCCCGAGGGCACGGTGAAGGCAGTCGCCGAGAGCGCCATGCGCGAGGTGATCGGCCGCTCCGAGATTCAGCCAATTCTTACCGGCGCCCGGCAAACAATCGAAAGCGCGGTGCAGGATTTGATGCAGAGGACGCTCGATCATTACGGCGCCGGCATCGACGTGACTCAGGTGCAGCTGCAAAAGGTCGACCCGCCGACGCAAGTGATCGACGCGTTTCGCGACGTGCAGGCCGCGCGCGCCGACCTCGACCGCTCGGTCAACGAGGCACAGACCTATGCCAACAAGGTCATCCCGCAGGCAAAGGGAAACGTCGCCAAGATCGTCCAGGCGGCGGAAGCCTATCGCGAGCAGACGGTGGCCGAAGCGACCGGCGAGAGCGCGCGCTTTCTCAAGATCTACGAGCAGTACAAGAAGGCGCCGGCAGTCACTCGCGAGCGCATGTATCTGGAGACCATGGAGCGCGTGCTCGGTAACACCGACAAGGTGATCGTCGACTCCAAGGAAGGCACGCAAGGCGTGCTGCCTTACTTGCCGCTCGGCGAGCTGGCCAATCCGAAAAATCCGGGTGAGCCCAAGGCGGGAGGCCAGCCATGAGAGTGAGCGTAACCGGCGGCGTCGTTGCTCTGCTCGCCATTGTGGCGTTGATCGTCGCTTATTCCTCCATGTTCACGCTCAATCCGACGCAGATGGCGCTGGTGCTACGGTTTGGCAAACCGCAAGCCGTGATCGCCGATCCCGGTCTGCACCTGAAAGCGGCTTTCATCGACAGCGTCGTCTATATCGACAAGCGCATTCTCGATCTGGAATCGCCGCCGCAGGAAGTCATCGCCTCCGACCAGAAGCGGCTGGTGGTTGACGCGTTCGCGCGTTATCGCGTCCACGATCCTCTGCGCTTCTATCAGACGCTCGGCTCGAAAGAGGCGGCCGATTCGCAGCTCGCCATTCTGCTTAATTCGGCCTTGCGGCGCGTTCTCGGCGAGGCCACCTTCATCCAGGTTGTGCGCGATCAGCGCGCCCAACTCATGGCGCGCATCCGCGAACTGATCGACAAAGAGGCGCAGTCCTACGGCGTTCAGGTGGTCGACGCTCGCATTCGCCGCGCTGACTTGCCGGAGCAGAACAGCCAGGCGGTGTACAAGCGCATGCAGACCGAGCGCCAGCGCGAGGCCGCCGAATTCCGCGCCGAAGGCAATCAGAAGGCGCAGGAAATCCGCTCGCGCGCCGACCGCCAGGTGACCGTGCTGCTGGCGGATGCAAAATCCAAGGGCGAGCAGATCCGGGGCGAGGGCGATGCCCAGCGTAACGAAATCTTCGCCAAGGCCTATGGTCAGGATCCCGACTTCTTCGCATTCTACCGCTCAATGCAGGCCTATGAGGCGGGGCTGAAGCCCTCCGATACCCGATTTCTGCTCAAGCCGGACGGCAACTTCTTCCGCTTTTTCGGCAGTCCCGAGGGTAAGCCGGACGTGAAACCGGTCTTACCGTCAGCCGGCTCGCCTGCGCCAGGCGCACCGTCGGCCTCACGTTAGACGGCGCCCGCGGTCGGAAATGTCCGATTTCCTGGCCGCGCTCGGGCTGGTGTTCGTAATCGAGGGGCTGCTGTTTGCTGCCTTTCCGGTACATGCCAAGCGGGCCATGGCGAGCGTCATGGAGACCCCGGAGACAACCCTGCGCATCATCGGGATCATTTCGGCCGCGGTCGGCGTTCTCGTTGTCTGGCTCGTGCGATGGGGGATCGGCGGCCAGTGATAACTCGGTTCTTGGACCCAACTTTAGGTGGTCGGTCCGCTAGCCCGATTTGATGCCGGCCATGCCCTTGAATCGCCCCAATAGCGGGGGCAGTGTCCGCGAACCCCTCTCCCCAGGAGCATCGACGCCCATGGGCGCTTTTTTTTCTCGCTTGCCGAGGCCGTCCCGTCATGCGGCAGCGGCGATTTTGCTCGCCGGCGCAATCGCTTGCCCGTTTGTTCCTGTTCCCGCCGCCGCGCGCGGGCCGGACGCGATCGCCGATGTCGCGGAGCAGGTGATCGACGCGGTGGTCAATATCTCGACCAAGCAGACCGTCGACATGAGCAAGAACACCATGCCGGATTTGCCGCCCGGCTCGCCTTTCGAACAGTTCTTCGAGGAATTCTTCAAAAATCGCGGCAAAAACGGCGAAGCGCCGGCCCCGCGCCGAGTCAATTCGCTCGGTTCCGGCTTCATCATCGACCCGTCCGGGCTTGTCGTCACCAACAACCACGTCATCGCCGGTGCCGACGAGGTCAACGTCATCCTCAACGACGGCACCACGCTCAAGGCCGACATCGTCGGCCGCGACACCAAGACCGATCTCGCGTTGCTACGGGTGAAAACGTCGCATCCGCTCAAAGCCGTGAAGTTCGGCGACAGCGACAAGTTGCGCCTCGGCGAATGGGTGATTGCCATCGGCAATCCATTCAGCCTCGGCGGCACGGTGACCGCCGGCATCGTGTCGGCGCGCAATCGCGACATCCAGTCGGGACCGTACGACAACTACATTCAGACCGACGCCGCGATTAACCGGGGCAATTCGGGCGGCCCGCTGTTCAATTTGAACGGCGAGGTGGTCGGTGTGAACACTGCGATCATCTCACCTTCGGGCGGCTCGATCGGCATCGGCTTTGCAGTACCGTCGAAGACCGTCGTGCCGGTTATCGACCAGCTGCGCGAGTTCAAAGAGGTACGGCGCGGCTGGCTCGGCGTACGCATCCAGCAGGTGACCGACGAGATCGCCGATAGCCTTAACGTCAAGCCACCGCGCGGCGCCCTCGTAGCGGGTATCGACGACAAGGGGCCGGCAAAGGGACAGCTCGAGCCGGGTGACGTGATCGTCAAATTCGACGGCAAGGATATTAAAGAAATGCGCGACCTGCCGCGTATCGTTGCCGACACGCCCGTCGGCAAGGATGTCGCCGTCACCATCGTGCGCAAGGGGCAAGAGTTGACCAAGACAGTAAAGCTCGGCCGCCTCGAAGACGCCGACAAACAGGCCGCTTTGGAGCCAAAGAAAGAGGCGGCGCCCGACGAGAAGCCGACGGTCAAAAAAGCGCTCGGCCTTGACCTCGCCAATCTGACCGATGCGTTGCGCAAGCAGCACAACATCAAGGATAAAGTGAAAGGCGTCTTGATCACTGCGGTCGATCCGAATTCGGCCGCCGCGGACAAGCACCTTGTGCCCGGCATGGTCATTGCCGAAGTGCAGCAGCAACCAGTTACGACTGCCGCGGAGCTGCAGCAGCGTATCGACCGGCTCAAGAAGACGGGCAAGAAGGCCGTGGTGCTGCTCGTTGTTACGCCGGATGGCGATCCGAGTTTCGTCGCCTTGAGTCTACAGTAGCGATTATCCGAGCGAAGCGAAGCCGCTGGCATGACGCTCGCGCGGCTTGCCGCTCTCCCTTATTGGAAGGGTCACGGGCTCACGAATTCGTCTTTCCTGTAACCTTGCACATAAAGCAGTGCGGTAAGATCGGCGTGCTCGATGCGCGCGGGTGCGGCCTCGGCGACTTTCGGTTTGGCATGATAGGCAACCCCGAGGCCGGCCTCCAGAATCATGTCGAGATCGTTGGCGCCATCGCCGATTGCCATCGTCTCGTCTTTGCCGATGCCAAGCTCGTTTCGTAGCTCGATGAGAGCTGCGCGCTTGCCGTCACGGCCGAAGATCGGCTCCGCCACTTGTCCTGCGAGCTTGTGCCCGTCGACCACCGTGAGATTGTTCGCGCGGTTCTCGTCGAAACCGATCATGGCCGCGATGCGATCGGTAAAGAGCGTGAAGCCGCCGGACACCATGCAGGTGCGTGTCCCATGCTTACGCATGGTGGCAATCAAGATGCGGGCGCCTGGGGTGAGCTTAATGCGATCGCGCAACACATCTTCGATGACGGATACGGGTAATCCTTCGAGCAAGGCCACGCGTTCGCGCAAAGCCGGCTCGAAGGCAATCTCGCCGCGCATGGCGCGCTCGGTGATTGCGGCGACGCGGGCCTTGAGTCCAATATAATCCGCCAACTCGTCGATGCATTCCTGCTGGATCATGGTTGAATCCATGTCCGCGAGGAAGAGCTTCTTGCGACGATGGGCGACGGCCTGCACGATAATGTCGAAGGCGCCGTCCATGACCTCTCGCAAGTCCTCGCTCAACTGACGTTGGTCCGTCCCGGCAATCGCGGTAAAGGGAAGATCGGCGGCATCGGGGCCGAGCGGAACGGGCTCGCCCGGCTGGGGCACGACGGCACGCGCGCGCCTTAACGCATTCAGCGCATTCGCACCGATGAAGGTGGCAACATGGGTCATGCGAGCCAGACGCCGACTAGGGCCGTGCTTATTGCAGGGCCGACAGCGAGCGGCAAGTCCGCGCTGGCGCTGCGCCTGGCGGAAAAGCTTGGCGGCGCCATCGTCAACGCCGATTCGATGCAGGTTTATCGCGACCTGCGTATCATCACCGCGCGACCCAGTCCGGAGGATGAGCGGCGTGTGCCGCATTTCCTCTATGGCCATGTGGACGCCGCGGTTAATTATTCGACCGGCCAATGGCTGCGCGATCTCGCGGGCGTATTTGACCAACTTGCCCGCGAGCAGCGCACCGCGATTTTGGTTGGAGGCACCGGGTTGTATTTTAAGGCGTTGACGCGCGGTCTTGCCGCCGTGCCGCCCATTGCCGCGGCTGTCCGCAGCGAGGTGCGCGCCCGCCTGCAGCGCGAAGGCGCGGCCGCTCTGCACGCTGAATTGATGCGTCTTGATCCTGCGACCGCGCGCCGCATCACAGTCAACGACCGCTCGCGTATCTCGCGCGCGCTCGAGGTCGTGCTAGGGACGGGTCGGCCATTATCGGAATGGCACCGCGAAGGGCTGCCACCGCTGCTCGGTTCGAGCGTGCCGAAGGTCTTCATCACATGCGAGCGCAAAGAACTGCTGCGCCGCATCGAGGCGCGCTTTGCGGCCATGCTCGACGCCGGCGCGCTCGATGAGGTGAGGGTGCTGGCGGCGCGCAAACTCGATTCCTCGCTGCCAGCGCTGAAGGCGCATGGGGTGCCTTGGCTCATGCGTCACTTGAAGGGGGAGATCACGCGCGAGCAGGCGGCGGCGGGTGGCATCATGGATACGCGCCGTTACGCCAAACGCCAGCTCACCTGGTTTCGCAACCAAATGAAGGATTGGCCTTGGATCAATGCGGACGAGGCCGAAAAATCGCTCGAAAACCAGCATTTACGTCTTAAAACAACTTGACCGAGCGAAGGAGGACTCCTATAACCCACGCAATGAAACGTCAGAGAAACTCGATGCTACGCAATATTATTGCTCTTGTAGTAAATGTGCGGACGCGGTCCCTCCCCTAAATGGGGCGTATTGGGAAGCGTCCGAACATGGCCCCTCGCGGGCCTTTTTTGTTGCAGCGAACGTGTGAGATGAGAAGAGGACGACGATGACACGGGAAATGACCGGCGCCGAAATGGTGATCGAGGCGCTCGCCGATCAAGGCGTGCAGCATCTGTTCGGTTACCCGGGCGGCGCGGTGCTGCCGATCTACGACGCGCTATTCTCGCAGGATCGCGTCAAGCACATCCTGGTGCGCCACGAGCAAGGAGCTGTGCATGCCGCGGAAGGTTACGCGCGCTCGACGGGCAAGGTTGGCTGTGTCCTCGTAACATCAGGACCCGGCGCCACCAATGCCGTCACCGGCCTAACCGATGCGCTTTGCGACTCGATCCCAATTGTCTGCATCACTGGGCAAGTGCCGACGCATCTCATCGGCAATGACGCCTTCCAGGAGTGCGATACCGTCGGCATCACGCGCCCCTGCACCAAATACAACTACTTGGTGAAGCGAATCGAGGACTTGTCTCGCGTGTTGCATGAGGCGTTCCATATCGCTCAGACCGGACGCCCGGGACCTGTTGTGGTCGATGTCCCGAAGGATGTGCAGTTTGCCAAAGGCGTTTACGCCAAGCCCAAAGACTTTGCGCATTCGGGCTACAAGCCGAAGCTCAAGGGCGATCTCGACAAAATCAAACAAGCCATCGAAATGATGACGCGCGCCAAGCGGCCGCTGTTCTACACCGGCGGCGGGATCGTCAATTCCGGCAAGGCGGCAAGCGAACTCCTGCGCGAACTGGTCAAGCTCACCGGCTTTCCCATCACCTCCACGCTGATGGGGCTTGGCGCCTATTCCGGCACCGATCCGCAATGGCTCGGTATGCTCGGTATGCACGGCACGCTCGAAGCCAACATGGCGATGCACGATTGCGACGTGATGGTCTGCATCGGCGCGCGCTTCGACGACCGCATCACCGGCCGCATCGATGCCTTCTCGCCTGGCTCGAAAAAGATCCACGTCGACATCGATCCTTCCTCGATCAACAAGAATATCCATGTCGACGTGCCCATCGTCGGCGACTGCGCGCACGTGCTTGAAGACATGGTGCGTCTGTGGCGCACCGAGGCGCGCCATCCCGACAAGAAGGCGCTCACCGATTGGTGGAAGCAGATCGACAAATGGCGGGGGCGCAAATCACTCGCCTATCGGCAGTCGAACGACCAGATCAAGCCACAATACGCGATCCAGCGGCTGTACGAGCTGACCAAGCATCGCGACACCTACATCACCACCGAAGTCGGTCAGCATCAAATGTGGGCGGCGCAGTTTTATTCGTTCCAGGAGCCGAATCGATGGATGACGAGCGGCGGGCTCGGCACCATGGGTTACGGGCTGCCGGCGTCCGTCGGCGTGCAGCTTGCGCATCCGAAATCGCTTGTTATCGACATCGCCGGCGAGGCGAGCGTGTTGATGACCATGCAGGAGCTGTCGACAGCGGTGCAGTACCGGCTGCCGATCAAGATCTTTATTCTCAACAACAACTACATGGGTATGGTACGCCAGTGGCAGGAACTGTTGCACGGCGGGCGTTATGCCGAGAGCTATTCCGCGGCGCTGCCGGATTTCGTCAAGCTCGCCGAGGCCTATCACGCCGTCGGTATTCGCTGCGATAAGCCCGGCGATCTCGATCACGCCATCAAGGAAATGATCGATGTCGACCGGCCGGTTCTGTTCGACTGTGTGGTCGATCCCAAGGAGAACTGCTTCCCGATGATCCCTTCGGGGCGAGCGCACAATGAGATGATCCTCGGCGATGCCGGCGTCAGTCCGGAGGAGGCGGTCACCGAGGAAGGCAAGGTGATGGTGTAGCCATGAAAATCGCGATTATCGGTGCCGGCAATGTCGGCGGCGCGCTCGGCACCAACTGGGCGCAAAAGGGGCATGACATTGCTTTCGGCGTCCGCGATCCGAACGCCGAGAAGGTACGAACGTTGCTCGGCACGGTCGGCGGCAAAGCGAAGGCGGCGACGCCCGCCGAGGCTGCGGCAGGCGCCGACGTCATCGTGCTGGCAACGCCATGGCCGGCTGCGGAAGCTGCGATCCGCTCGCTAGGCAATATCAAAGGCAAGATTCTCCTCGACGCCACCAATCCGCTGGCGCGCGGACCCGATGGCATCTCGCTCGAGATCGGCCATACGACGTCAGCGGGCGAGAAGGTTCAGGGCTGGGCGCAAGGAGCGTCGGTGTTCAAGACCCTCAACACCACCGGTTTCGGCAACATGGCCGATCCTGCGTTCAAAGGGGTCAAATCGGTGATGTTCGTTGCCGGCGATGATGCGGCCAACAAGCCAAAGGTGATGCAACTCGTCGGCGACCTGGGCTTCGAGGTGATCGACGCCGGGCCGCTGCGCAACGCCCGGCTGCTCGAGGCGCATGCGATGTTGTGGATCGATCTCGCGCTCGTGCGCGGGCAGGGGCGCGACTTCGCATTTGGTATTCTCCGGAGGTAGCGCATGAACGCGCCCGCACCCTCCACCTCGCATTACCCGGCCGCGCCGACGGCGCAGAAACCGGAGACGCACACGCTGTCGGTTCTGGTCGACAACGAGCCGGGCGTGCTGGCGCGCGTCATCGG
>DASRDF010000066.1:0-118432 GCA_035652735.1 Pseudolabrys sp.
ACCATGCCCATGAAATTGAGCGGCTGGTAGAGCTGGATCATCATGGCATTGATGAGGACGAAATCGCCGACCGTCTTCGTCCCGGCCTTGATCTCGAAGGCGCAGAGCACCATGGCCGCAGCAAGCCCGATGGTGAAGAACAGCGCCTGCCCCGCATTGAGCACCGTCAGTGACGTATAAGCCTTGATGCTGGCGTCCTCATAGCGCGCCATCGAGCGATCGTAGCGGTAAGCTTCGCGCTCCTCGGCGCCGAAATATTTGACGGTCTCGTAATTGAGTAGCGAATCGACCGCCTTGACATTGGCATCGGTGTCGCTGTCGTTCATCTTTCGGCGAATGCCGATGCGCCATTCCGTGGCGTAGTACGTGTAGGTCATGTACACGACGACCGTCGCAAGAATCACTGCGACGTAGCGCCAGTCGAATTTCCACATCAGCACGCCCACGATGAGCGCCAGCTCAATGATCGTCGGCGCAAGCTGCAGAATGACCATGCGCACGATGGTTTCGATGCCGTTGCGGCCGCGCTCGAGCACACGAGTCAAACCGCCAGTTTTGCGCTCGAGATGGAAGCGTAACGACAACTCGTGCATATGCACGAACGTCAGCGTCGCCAGACGGCGCACTGCGTGCATGGCCACCTTGGCAAACACGCCGTCGCGCAGCTGCGTCAGCGCAGCCATGAGGATGCGCATACCGCCATAGGCAATGGTCATCGCGACCGGCGCGGCGATGATCCAAAGCAGCCAGTCGGAGGCAGCGGCCGGAGCGGATCCGGCGCCCGCAAGCGCGTCGGTTGCCCATTTGAAGGTGAAGGGGACGGCAATGGTTGCAAGTTTCGCCGCGAGAAGCAGCCCCAGCGCGGCGAGCACGCGCAGCTTCAGATCGGACCGCTCCGATGGCCAAATATAGGGCCACAGATGCACCAGCGTGCGCAGCAGTGCGCCGCGCGTTGCGGAGACAACAGGCATTTCGTCGGAATGAGCCGAGCGGCCGTGGAGTGCGGTCATCGCGCCCTCATATAGGCGGATTCCACCCTGTAATCACCCCGGCATTGGGATAAACCGGTGCAACCGCGCGTGATTCTGCGCGTTGCCTTGACCTCGCCGCACGCCGGGGGCACATGCATCGCCATGAACAAGGTCGAGAAATTGAGCAAAATTCGGAAAATCTGCGTTTATTGCGGCTCCGGTCCCGGTACCAATCCAGCCTTCGCACAAGCAGCGCGCGATTTCGGCAAAATTCTCGCGGAGAACGCTGTCGGGCTCGTCTATGGCGGCGGCGCCGTCGGCATGATGGGCGAAATCGCCGCCGCGGTGGTCAAGCACGGCGGCCAGGTGAACGGCATCATCCCCGAATTCCTGATGGCGCGCGAGCACGCGCTGGAGACGACGCAGGGGCTGATCGTCACGCGCGACATGCACGAGCGCAAGCGGCGCATGTTCGAAATGGCCGACGCCTTCGTCGCCCTGCCGGGCGGCGCCGGCACGCTGGAGGAGATCGTCGAGCAAATGACCTGGGCGCAGCTCGGCCGTCATAAAAAGCCCATCCTGCTCGCTAATATCGCCGGATTTTGGGAGCCGTTATGCGCGTTGCTCGATCACATGAAGATGCTCGAGTTCATTCGCGGCGATTTGCATTTTGATCTGCTGGTGGCGAACAAAGTCACCGACATTCTGCCGATGCTGGAGGCCGCCGCTGCCGCGGTGCCCGAGGCGGCGAAGAGGATGACTGCTGCCGAGCCCGAGCGTTTATAAGCAGCGACGTTTGTCGCTGCGCAAGCAGGCATCAAGAGCCATGCACTAAGATTTTGAACCCGCCTTCGCGCGGACATCCGGGATTACCTGACGAACGTCACCGCCTCGACACGATTGCCGTCCGGGTCGCAAACGAACGCGGCATAGTAGCCCTCGCCGTGGTGCGGGCGCAGGCCCGGCGCGCCGTCGCTTGTTCCGCCGGCGCCGATCGCTGCGGCATGGAAGGCATCGACGATGTCGGTCGAACGGGCCCGCAGACAGATATGCGCGCCGTTCCCGTCGGCCGACGGCGTCATGTCTGTGCGTAGATTGATCCAGAACTCGGGGTAGGTTTTGCCAAAGCCAACCGTCGCAGAACGCGTCTCCAGCCGCACCATGCCCAGCGTGCCGAGCACCACTTCGTAGAAGCGCGTCGCCACCGCCAAGTCGCGCACAGCGATGGAGACGTGGTCGATCATCAATCTATCCGATGATTCCGGGTCGCGCTGCGCTCGGCCGGAATGACGGCCTTGGTTCACGCTGGTGCCTTTGACTTCACCAGCTTGTAGACAATCGAGTCCATCAACGCCTGGAATGAGGCATCAATGATGTTGGGCGATACGCCGACAGTCGTCCAGCGTTCGTCAGCCTCATCCTCGCTCTCGATGAGCACGCGGGTGACCGCCTCGGTGCCGGAATTGAGGATCCGCACCCGATAATCGATGAGTTTCAATCCCTCGATGTATCTCTGATACTTGCCCAGATCCTTGCGCAGCGCGAGATCGAGTGCATTAACCGGACCGTTGCCCTCCGCAGCCGAAATCATGTTGTCGTCGCCGACTCGTACCTTCACAACCGCCATGGTGACGGTCACGCGCTCGCCTTTGGCGTTGTTGCGCTGCTCGACATTGACGTCGAATTGCGTGACATCGAAATAATTCGGCACCGTACCGAGGGTGCGTCGCGCCAGAAGCTCGAAAGAGGCATCGGCCGCTTCGTAGGCGTAGCCAATCGTCTCGCGTTCCTTGACGATCTCCAGCAGCCGTGCAATGCGCGGATCGTCTTTATCGACTTTCAGTCCGATGCGCTCGATCTCGGCGAGCACGTTGGATTTGCCGGCTTGCTCCGAGACCAGCACCTTGCGCTTGTTGCCCACCGCATCGGGGGCGACGTGCTCATAAGTCGCCGGGTCCTTCATGATGGCGGACGCATGAATGCCGGCCTTGGTGGCGAAGGCGCTTTCGCCGACGTAAGGCGCGTGCCGGTCGGGAGCTCGATTGAGCCGCTCGTCGAGCGCATGCGAAACGTGCGCGAGTTTCTTCAAACCCGCTTCGGACACGTTGATCTCGAATCTGTCGGCGAACTCCTTCTTCAGCTTGAGCGTCGGGATCAGCGACACCAAATTGGCATTGCCGCACCGCTCGCCCAGTCCGTTGAGCGTGCCCTGGATCTGCCGCGCCCCGGCGCGCACCGCGGCGAGCGAATTGGCCACGGCCTGCTCGGTGTCGTTATGCGCGTGGATGGCGACGTGACTGCCGGGTATCGCGTTGCACACCTCGGCAACGATCCTTTCCACCTCATGCGGGAGCGTGCCGCCGTTGGTGTCGCAGAGCACGACCCAGCGCGCGCCTTCATCGTAAGCAGCTTTGGCGCAGGCCAGCGCGTATTTTGGATTGGCCTTGTAGCCGTCGAAGAAATGCTCGCAGTCGAGCAATACCTCTCTGCCCTTCGCTTTGGCTGCCTTGACGCTGTCGCGAATCGAGGCGAGGTTCTCTTCTTCCGTGGTCTCCAGTGCAACACGTACGTGATAATCCCACGATTTGGCGACGAAGCAGATCGCGTCGGCCTTCGCTTCCAGCAGCGCCGCCAACCCGGGGTCGTTCGACGTCGAGCGGCCAGGCCGGCGCGCCATCCCGAAGGCGGTAAATGTCGTCTTGAAGTCGCGGTCTTTGGCGAACAGCTCGCTGTCGGTAGGATTGGCACCTGGATAACCGCCTTCGACATAGTCGATGCCCAGGTCGTCGAGCATGCCGGCGATCACCAGCTTATCGGCCAGGGTGAAATCGACGCCGTTGGTCTGCGCGCCATCGCGCAGCGTCGTGTCGAAGAGGTAGAGACGCTCTTTCATCTCATGTCAGCCGATAAACGACATACAGCGCCAGCAACACGGCCGCGGCGAGCACGCCGTATTTAAGAACGATGTAACAGAGCCAGTGGCGCGGGAACGGAGTGTCAGGTTTTTCCATCGCGCCCTCCCTCAGCGGCGAATTGCTTCTGCAGCGTCGTGTTGGCGAGCCATTCCCCGGCAAGCGATACCGAATTGCGCTGCTGCGCGACATAGCCGCGCTTTTCAAAGAAACCGCGCGCGGAATCGCTGGCGTCGACGGACAGTTTCGCTGTGCCGCGCGAGCGTGCGAGCTTCTCCAGCGCATCAACCAGCATCGCCGCAATGCCTTGTCCGGTGACTGCGGGATGCACGTAGAGCATGTCGATCTTGTCGTTGCCTTGGAGCGAGGCAAAACCGACGGGCGAGCCTTCCATTGTGGCGATCAGCGTCAGTTCGCTCCCAAGCTTCTTGGCGAAGGCCGCCTCGTCGTCGGCGGCGGACGCCCAGGCCTCCCGCTGTGCTTCGCTGTAATCGTCGCCGGATAATTCTATGATGCTGTCGCGAAAGATCTCCGCGAGCAGCGGCGCGTCCGCCGGCAAAAACGGCCGCAGCGCCAGCCTAGGGTTCGCGGTGGCACTCATGGCGCACGCTCCACTTTTTTCTGACCTCCCGCGCTCGCGGGGGAGGTCGACGAGCGAAGCGAGCCGGAAGGAGGCGTCTGCGGCAGATGCCCCCTTCCCAGCTCTCCCCCGCAAGCGAGTGAGGGATCAGGCCGTGCCTCGTTGCAGGTGTGACGGAGGAGAGTCATCGCGCGATCTCCCAGGTGGTGCCATCCTTGGAGTCTTTCAGCACCACCCCCATTTTCGCGAGCTCGTCCCGGATGCGGTCGGATTCTTTGAAGTTCTTGGCTTTACGAGCCGCGTTGCGCGCATCGATCAAGCCGATGACCTTGCTCTCGTCGATGGACAATGAAACGCGGCGCAGCGCCGTCCACTCGGCAGTCGGCTTCTGCAATAACCCGAGCAGCTGCGCGCTGGCCTTCAGGCATGCCGCCGCAGGCTTTGCGTTCTTGGCGGCCTCGCCGCGCAGCTCATGCAGCGCCACAATGGCCTTGGGCGTATTGAGGTCGTCGGCGAGAGACTCAATCGCGTCAGCGCACAAGTAGCCCGGCTCTACACCGCCGACGACCTCGTTCCAGCCATCGAGCGTCTTAATGCTCTCCTCCAAGCCCTTCACCGTCCAATCGATCGGCTGCCTGTAATGCGTGCGCAGCATGTTGAGTCGAATCGCGTCGCCAGGCCAGTCCTTCAGCAAGTCATGGATGGTCACAAAGTTTCCCGCCGACTTCGCCATCTTCTCGCCTTCGACCTGCAGGAAGCCATTGTGCATCCAGTAGTTCGCCATCGCCTTGGTGTGGAAGGCGCAGCGTGATTGCGCGATTTCGTTCTCGTGATGCGGAAAGACAAGGTCGATGCCGCCGCCATGGATGTCGAAGGTTTCGCCGAGCAGCGCCGCCGACATCGCCGAGCACTCGATGTGCCAGCCCGGCCGCCCGCGTCCCCACGGGCTATTCCAGCCGGGCAAGTCGGAAGGCGACGGCTTCCATAACACGAAGTCCATCGGATCGCGCTTGTAGGGCGCGACCTCGACGCGCGCACCGGCTTCCATCTCGTCGAGCGAGCGCTTCGACAGCTTGCCATAGTCGGGCATTGACGAGACGGCGAACAGTACATGCCCTTCGGCGACGTAGGCATTTCCGTTGGCAATGAGTCGTTCGATCAGCCGGACCATATCGGTGGGTGCCGACGGCTTGATGACGTATTCGGTCGCCCGCGGCTCAAAAGTGGGATCGAGACAACCAAGCGCGGCGACATCGGCCTTGAAATTCTTGTAGGTCTGTTCCGTCAGGTCGCGAATGGAAATTCCGCGTTCGGCGGCGCGCGCGTTGATCTTGTCGTCTACATCGGTGACGTTGCGCACGTAAGTGACGTGCTCGGCGCCATAGAGGTGACGCAGCAGCCGGAAGAGCACATCGAAGACGATGACCGGCCGTGCATTGCCGATGTGCGCGAAATCGTAGACCGTTGGCCCGCACACATACATGCGCACACGTTTCGGATCGATCGGCGCAAATGTCCGCTTCGCCCGCGTCAGCGTATCGTAAAGCTTGAGCTCCATCCCCGAACACCGTCGGCCCCGCTGGCCGGGCGTCCTTCAGCTCTCACGTTGCGAGATAAAGACGGCCGCAGCCAGCGTGGTGCGCTAGCGAATAATCTCGCGGCAAATGCCGTGAGTTTGGTTAAGGCCGGTCATAGCGCGCACAATGCGTGAGATCGGCGCGTGGCGTCAAGGGCTGCGGAACAGCGCAAAGCGCGGGTTCCTTTGGGTTAAGCGGCCCTTAACGGTTTGCCCGCATTCTAACCAGCCTGCGCCCAACGCAGGACAAGCAGGCAAAGCATGCGGGTATTGACGATCGGCCTCAGCGCGGTTGTGTGCTTGTGCGTTGCCGTCGGCGCGCAGGGCGCCGAGCGCCGCATGTTCATCATCGGTGCGGACGCCGACGGCTATGGCGTGGACCGTTGTCTGGAAAACGGCGCCAAGTGCGGCGCTGCGATTGCCAACGCGTATTGCAAATCGCAGCAATACGCATCGGCAGCCTCGTACCGCAAAGTCGACCGCGACGACATCACCGGCGCGATACCGACCGGCGGCGGCTGCAGCGGCACGCGCTGTAATGACCTCGTCGCCATCATCTGCACGCGCTAGGCCTTCAATTGGCAGGGTGGCCTTTCTCGCACGGCGAGACGGCGGCTCTATGTCCGCCATCCGACCCACGGAACCCCGCTTCAACGTAGGCGTTGTCGGCGCGTCGAGGGGGGCGGGCGGTCGCGATGAAAATCCTGCTGATAAATTTCTTCGGCACGCTTTATGTGCTCGTGTTGCGCGCGCCCGGCGCGCTGTCACACCGGCTTGAAGCGCTGCGCGACTGGCCTACCAGCAAAAATCGGCTGCCTCGCCAGTAACTTGTACGTCTTCCGCTGCTGCATTGCGTGTGCCAAGCAGGTCGGCCAAAGTCGGCGCCGATCGCTACGACGCGCGATCGATCGCATCCAAGGGAGCCGTTCCGTTGAAGCTCTACACTTATTTCCGCTCGTCCGCCGCCTATCGCGTCCGCATCGCCCTCAATCTGAAAAATCTGGCGTACGAGACGGTACCGATTCACCTCACCAAAGACGGCGGTCAACAGCGCACCGCGGATTTTGCTGCCATCAATCCGCAAATGCGCGTGCCGGCGCTCGTACTCGACAGCGGTGAGGTGCTCACCCAATCGCTGGCTATCATAGAATATCTCGACGAAGCACACGCGCGACCACCGCTGTTGCCGTCCGATCCGCGCGCGCGCGCCAAGAGCCGCGCCATTGCGCAAATTGTTGCCTGCGATATCCACCCGCTCAACAATCTCATGGCGCTGCAATACCTCAAGCGCGAGCTGCACCAAGAGCAGCCGGCGATCGATGCCTGGTATCACCATTGGGTCATCCAAGGCTTCAACAGCATCGAAGAGATGATCGCGCCCGGCCCCTATGCTTGCGGAGGGCAAGTGACGCTCGCCGACGTCTGCTTGGTACCGCAAGTCTTCAATGCGCGGCGGCTGAAGGTGCCGCTCGATGCGTTCCCCAAGATCGTCGCGGTCGACGCCGCGTGTCTGAAGCTCGCCGCCTTCGACAAGGCACGCCCAGAAAATCAGCCTGATGCGGAGTGACGGCACGCTCCTGGCCTGCTAGACCGCTCTCCCGCAGAAATCCGGCGCATTCATCGTGGCCAAAAGCAATATTCCGCGTGTCGTCCTGTGGATGGTCGGCACCCTGCTCTCCTTCTCGGCCATGGCGGTGTCCATCCGCGAGTTGTCGCGAGCGGGCTTTAACATTTTCGAAATACTCGCCATTCGCAGCGGCGGTTCGCTCGTTATCTTGTCGCTGCTGCTGTTGGTGCGTCCATCTCTGCGGGTGCACGCGCTGCCGCGACGCATGGGACTCAATGGCCTGCGCAACACCATACACTACGCGTCGCAATATTGCTGGGCGTTGAGTCTTACGATCCTGCCGCTCGCGATGGTGTTTGCGCTCGAATTCACCATGCCGGCGTGGACGGCGCTGCTTGCAGTTTGGCTGCTACATGAGCGCCTGACGCCAAGCCGCATCGGTGTGGTGGTTTTCGGATTGATCGGCGTACTGGTGATCCTGCGTCCTGGTCTCGCCAGCTTCAATCCCGGCGCGTTGCTCGTGCTGGCGGCGGCCTTCGGCTACGCCATTACCATGATCGCCACGAAAAAGCTCACGATGACAGAAACGACTTTCGGCATCGTCTTCTGGATGGCGGTGATGCAGTTTCCGCTGTCGCTGATCGGGAGCGACCCGCACGTGTTTCTGCAGTTGCAGATGAAACATGTGCTTCCCGTGCTCGGCGTGGCCTTGGCCGGCACGAGCTCCCACTATTGCCTAAGCAACGCCTTCCGCTCCGGCGATGCGACCCTGGTCGTACCGCTCGACTTCATGCGCATTCCACTCATCGCCGTGGTGGGTTGGGCGTTCTATGGCGAATCGCTCGATATTTTCGTGCCGCTCGGCGCTTTGATCATTGTGGCCGGTGTTCTCTGGAATTTGCGCGCGGAAGCCGCAAAAGCCTATTAATCGGCATCCTCGCGTTGCCATAATTTGATGGTTACAGTGCTAGTCATGAGGGGAGCCATCCGCAAATCCGCCGCTGCCGCCGCCATCATCGTGATGGCAAGCGCCGTGTCATGGGCGCAAACGCCTTCCGCCAATCCGGCCTGCCAGCGCCTCGAGGCTCAATTGACGGCGCTTGATCGCGGCAACAGCGATCCCGGCCGCGCCGAACAGATCCGCGCTGCGGACAACGCTGTTCAACAGCAACAATTCGAGGTGGATAAGCTGGTCGCGCAATCGCGACGCATGGGTTGCAATAATTCCGGATTCTTCTCGATCTTCAGCGCCGCGCCGCCGCAATGCGGGCCGCTCACCCGCCGCATCGAAGATCAGCGTGACGCGCTTGAACGCATGCAGAACCAGCTTGAGCGGCTCCAGGGTGGCACCGCTGAACGCGCCGCTCAGCGCCAGTCGTTGCTGATCGCGCTCTCGGATAACGGCTGCGGCCAGCAGTATCGCGCGGCGGCTCGCGCCGGCGAGCAAGGTGGATTTTTCGATCGATTGTTTGGCGGCAACGGCGGAGTGTTTTCGCCGCAACCGTCGGGCCCGATGGGCGGCACCTATCGCACGGTCTGCGTCCGCACGTGTGACGGCTACTATTTTCCAATCTCGTTCGAAACGACGCCCGACCATTTCCGCGAGGATGAGGCGACGTGCCAGCGCATGTGCCCGGCGGCGGAAGTCCAACTGTACACCTATCATAACCCGGGCGAGGAAGTGTCGCAGGCGGTTTCTCTAAACGGCCGACTCTACACCGAGCTTCCGGCCGCGTTCCAATATCGTAAAGCGCTAAGCGCAGCTTGCAGCTGTCGTCGTCCCGGCGAAAGCTGGGCCGAGGCGCTGCGGGCGAACGGCACAGACACGACGGTCGCGCCAGGCGACGTTGTCGTAACCGAGCAGAATGCCAAGCGCGTATCGCAGCCAGGCGGCGCTGGAGATAAGCCTGCCTCTGCGCCTAGTTCAACGACGCCCGACGCTATGGTGGATGCGCCCGGCGAACCCGACCCAACTAAGCGCAAAGTACGGGCGGTTGGCCCGACTTTCCTGCCGCAACACTAGCAATGTTATAGATCGAGGGCTTCGCTTTTCGCCGGTCTGGCCTTGGTTGGCGAGACGTCCGCAGTTGGAAGCGCTGTACCGGGATCGCGAAAACGGTTGGTGATCGGATAGCGGCGATCGCGGCCAAAGTTCTTCAACGTCACCTTGACGCCGGGCGCCGCCTGCCGCCGCTTGTATTCGGCGATGTTCACCATTCGCTCCACCCGCATCACGGTATCGCGATCGAAGCCCGCCTTCACGATCGCGGAAACCGACTCTTCGCGCTCAATAAGACGCTCCAGGATCGGGTCGAGCACGGCGTAAGGCGGCAGCGAGTCTTCATCCTTTTGGTTTTCGCGCAGCTCCGCCGTCGGCGGACGTGCAATGATGGTCTCTGGAATGACAGCCCCCTCGGGACCGAGAGCGCCTTCGGGCCTCCACCGGTTGCGCAGACGCGCTAGCCGGAACACTTCGGTCTTGTAGAGGTCTTTGATCGGATTGAAACCGCCGTTCATGTCCCCATAGAGCGTTGCGTAGCCGACCGACATTTCCGACTTGTTGCCGGTGGTGACCAGCATCAAATTGAACTTGTTAGAGATCGCCATCAGAGTGGTGCCGCGCGTACGGGCCTGCAGGTTTTCCTCCGCCACGTCGCGCGGCAAAGCCGAGAACGTGGGCTTGAGGACCTGCTCGAAGCCTTCAACAGCCGGAGCGATGGGCAGAACGTCGTAGCGCACGCCGAGCGCTTTGGCACAAGCCGCCGCGTCGTCGAGCGACTCCTGCGCCGTAAATCGATAGGGCAGCATGACGCATCGCACGCGTTCTGCACCTAGTGCATCGACCGCCATCGTTGCGCAGAGCGCCGAGTCAATGCCGCCGGAAAGCCCAAGCACGACGCCAGGAAAGCCGTTTTTGTTCACGTAGTCGCGCAATCCAAGCACGCAGGCGGCGTAATCGGCCTCGTCGCGTTCGAGCGCGGAGTCTTGCGGCCCGTCGATGCAGCGCCAGGTCTGGCCACTCCGCTGCCAGCGCGTTGTGACGATCGATTCCTTATAAGACGGCAGCTGGAAGGCCAATGAGCAATCGGCGTTCACCCCAAGCGAGGCACCGTCGAACACAAGCTCATCCTGGCCGCCGACCTGATTGGTATAGATGAGCGGCAACCCTTGTTCCTTGACGCGTGGCACAATCACGTTCAGTCGCGCGTCGGCGACCCCGTGCCTGTATGGCGAACCATTCGGTACAACAAGAATTTCTGCGCCCGTCTCGGCCAGACATTCGACGACGTTTTCGTAGTCGCCCCACTCGGTCCAAATATCTTCGCAGATCGGGATGCCGAGGCGCACGCCACGAAAGTTAACCGGCCCCGGTGGCGGCCCCGCGGCAAAGACACGGCGCTCGTCGAATACACCGTAGTTCGGTAGGTTGACCTTGTAACGGACCGCAGCGACGGCGCCCGCATCAAGCAGCGCGACGGCGTTGTAGACTTTCCCGCCATCGACCCATGGCGTTCCGAGCACAAGAGCCGGACCGGGTGAGGCTGTCTCGCGCGCCAATTGCTCGACGGCTGCATGGCAGGCGGCCTGAAAGGCGGGCTTGAGCACCAAATCTTCTGGTGGATATCCGGCGATGAACAACTCGGAAAATACGACGAGATCGGCGCCTTGCGCCCTCGCCTGCTCCCGCGCGCATCGCACCTTCTCCGCGTTGCCGGCAATGTCGCCGACCGTGCAATTGAGCTGCGCGACGGCAATTGCGAGCCTATCGGCCGGACGAATGTTCATGGAACACGTCTAGCGCCTGCGCGAACGCGCGGCAATCGCAGAACCGAACGGCGAAGATCGCTGCGTGCAATCCTAAAGCCCGGCGGCTGCGGGCATAGGTACGGCACGCCCGGTTCGCTCTTTCTTGAGCAACTCGGCCAACAGGAACGCGAGGTCGATCGCCTGCTCGGCATTCAGCCGCGGATCGCAGACCGTATGATAGCGGTCGTTGAGGTCGGCTTCCGTAATCGCCCGCGCACCGCCGGTACATTCGGTGACGTTCTGGCCCGTCATTTCCAAGTGTACGCCGCCGGCATAGGTGCCTTCCGCCGCGTGCACATCAAAGAAGCTGCGCACTTCTTTCAAAATCAAGTCGAACGGCCGCGTCTTGTAACCCGTCGCTGAAGCGATGGTGTTGCCGTGCATCGGATCGCAGGACCAGACTGCAATCTTGCCCTCGCGCTCGACGGCGCGGATCAGCGCCGGCAGGTAGTCACCGACCTTTTCCGCGCCGAAACGGCCGATCAGAGTCAAACGGCCGGGCTCGTTGTCGGGATTGAGAATGTCGATCAGGCGCAGCAACTCGTCCGGCTTCAGCGATGGACCGCATTTGAGTCCGATCGGATTTTTGATGCCGCGCGCGTATTCAACATGCGCGTGGTCGTGCTGTCGCGTGCGGTCGCCGATCCACAGCATGTGGCCGGACGTGGCGTACCAATCGCCCGTCGTGGAGTCGATGCGCGTAAGCGCCTGCTCGTAGCCGAGCAGCAGCGCCTCGTGGCTGGTGTAGAAGTCGGTAGTGCGCAGCTCCGGGTGGCTTTCAAGATCAAGGCCGCACGCCTGCATGAAGCCGAGCGCCTCCGAAATCCGATCTGCCAATTCGACATAACGCCGCGACTGCGGCGAGTCCTTCACGAAGCCCAGCATCCACTGCCGCACGCTGGCGAGATTGGCATAGCCACCTTGCGCAAAGGCACGCAGCAGGTTGAGCGTCGCCGCCGATTGACGATACGCCTCGATCTGCCGGCGCGGATCGGGACGGCGGGCCTCGTCCGTGAAGGCGATGTCGTTGATGATGTCGCCACGATAGCTCGGCAGCTCTCGGCCATCGCGTTTCTCAACGGAGGAGGACCGCGGTTTGGCAAACTGCCCGGCTATGCGTCCTACCTTCACCACAGGCGAAGCAGCGGCATAAGTGAGCACCACCGCCATCTGCAGGAACATGCGGAAGAAGTCGCGGATGTTGTTCGGTCCATGCTCGGCGAAGCTCTCAGCGCAATCGCCGCCCTGCAGCAGGAAAGCTTCACGCTTGGCGACGCGTGCAAGCTGGCGCTTCAAGCTGCGCGCTTCGCCCGCAAACACCAGCGGCGGAAAGGTCGCCAGCTGCTTCTCGACATCGGCGAGTCCCTGCCGGTCCGGATAGTCCGGAACCTGCAGGATCGACTTGCCGCGCCAACTATCCGGCGTCCAACGCTCGGCCATTGCCGAAAGCTCCAATAATTGCGGCGGTTATACACGAGCAGCAGCCGCCCAAGCCAGGGATTCCAAGGGCTACAGTTTACGGCTTATTCCGCCGCTGCGCGGCCGTAGCTCACCGCTTTTTCGCGCATCGTAACCAGTTCCTCGGCCGCCGTCGGGTGTACGGCCATGGTCGCGTCGAAATCGGCTTTGGTCGCGCCCATCTTCACAGCAATGCCGACGACCTGAATGAGTTCGGCGGCATCTGGGCCAACGATATGACAGCCGACCACGCGACCGCTGTCGCCGTCGATCAACAGTTTCATGAACGAGCGCGTGTCGCGTCCCGATAGGGTGGCCTTCATCGGCCTGAATGTCGTCTTGTATACGTCGAGCCTGGCGCAGCGCTCTCGCGCCTGTGCCTCGGTGAGCCCGACGACGCCGACCTCGGGCTCGGAGAACACCGCTGTCGGCACGTTGCTATGGTCGACCGGCGTCGGCTTGTTGCCGAACACCGTATCGGCAAAGGCATGGCCCTCGCGAATGGCAACAGGAGTCAAGTTGACTCGATTAGTGACGTCACCCACGGCGTAGATGCTGACAACCGTTGATCGCGAATACGCGTCCACTTCAATGCCGCCGTGTTCGTGGATTTTGGCACCCGCCGCCTCAAGCCCCAGGTTCATGATGTTCGGCCTGCGGCCGATCGCGAACATCACCTTATCGCTTGCAATCGTATTACCATCGGAAAGCCGCACGACGAATTCATCGCCCGACTTTTCGACTGCGGCGACGGTGTGACCACAGGTGACTGTAATGCCGCGGTTGCGCATCTCATTGCGCAGATGTTCGCGTACGTCGTCGTCAAACCCGCGTAGAATGTTCTCGCCGCGATAGACCAGCGTTACCTTGCTGCCAAGCCCTGCGAAGATGCAGGCGAACTCAACGGCGATATAGCCGCCGCCCTGGATGACAATGCGTCTTGGCAGTTCGGCAAGATGAAAAGCCTCGTTAGACGAGATCACATGCTCAAGACCGGGAATTTTTGGCCCATAATGTGGCCGGGCACCGGTTGCAATCAAAATTGTGCCGGCGCGCACGCGGGCGCCGTTGGTCAGAAGGCGAACGGTGTGCGGGCCTTCAAGAACGGCGCGACTCTTCACCAGATCGACTTTGTGCCGTTCTAGCGTGGTGGTATAGGCCGCTTCCAGCCGCGCGATTTCGCGATCCTTGTTGGCGATCAGCGTTGGCCAATGAAACGCCGGCTCCGGCACTTTCCAGCCGTAACCGGCAGCATCCTCGAACTCATCGGCGAAACGTGAGGCATAGACCAGGAGTTTTTTCGGCACGCAGCCGCGGATGACGCAAGTGCCGCCGACTCGGTGCTCCTCGGCGATCATCACGCGCGCGCCATACGACGCCGCCACCCGGGCCGCGCGCACACCGCCGGAGCCCGCGCCGATGACGACGAGATCAAACTCCTTCTCTGCCATTCGTTGCACTTAGCCCCACCGCGCCAACGCCCTGCGGGGCAGCCGCCGTCTCACAGCTGATGTCCCTTTTTCTTCATTTCATCGCGCATTTTGGCAATGACTTCGTCGGAGAGCTTGTTCGCCCAGGTCTGCGCGAAGGCCATGCTCGCATCGATGACCTTTGGCTGTGTCTTCAAAAGCTTCTGCCCGGTCGGCGATTGATAGAAGGTCAGGATGTCTTTGAGTTCCTGCTCGCTGAAGTTCGTTGCGTACAGCTTGGCAACCTCGTCGGTTATCTCGGCAAAGCGCGGCTGCAAATCGGTGCGAATTTTGTTGGCGACCTCGTTGAGATCCTTGGCAAGGGCGGGGTTCTGCTGGAGATAGAGCAACTTGGCCTGCTCCACCACCCCCGCAATCAGCGGGTTGAATACGGCGGTCGCGCCGGTCGTGACAATCAACTGCTTGGCAACCAGCAATGACGCGGGAGACGGCTGCTGCTGCGCGTGACCGGCGGGGGTGAGGCTTGCCAGAACAAGGGCAATCGCCGCAGGACGCAGGGCGCGCCGGATGGCCTCGATAACGCTCATTTGTTAGCTCCATTTGCTCGAAGGATCAGGGCCGCTCGACGATTTTCACGCCGTCCGGACCCGCCACAATGGCCATCTGCGCGAGGCCGATGAACAATCCATGCTCCATGATGCCGGGAATTCCGGCAAGCGCATGCGCCAGCGCTTGCGGATCGTCAATCCGGCCAAGGGCCGCATCGATAATCCAGTGGCCGCCGTCCGTGACGAAAGCATGGCCGTCTTTGCCCCGCCGTAACGCCAGGCGCGCGGAAAATCGCAGATCCGCCATGACCCTTTCGATACGTCGCCAGGTGGCGGCAAGGCCAAACGGCACCACTTCCAGCGGCAGTGGGAATCGGCCGAGCGCAGGCACGAGCTTGCTCGCATCGGCAATCACGATCATGCGAGCCGATGCCGCAGCAACGATCTTTTCGCGCAGCAGCGCGCCGCCGCCGCCCTTGATAAGATTCAAGTCCGGGGCGATTTCATCGGCACCGTCTACCGTCAGGTCAAGCTCCGGCGTCTCGTCGAGGGTGGTCAAGGCAATACCGCAGCGTTCGGCATCGCTCTTGGTTGCCTGCGAGGTCGGCACTGCAATGACGTCGAGCCCCCCGCGCACGCGTTCGCCGACCAGCTCGACGAAATAGCGCGCGGTCGATCCGGTGCCGAGGCCAAGGCGCATGCCCGGGCGCACGAAATCGACCGCACGCGCGGCGGCAGCGCGCTTCTGCGCTTCGGCATCCATCTCGTCCAAACTTCTTTTCAAAATTGCGATGGCCGGCCTATCTAGCGTGCATATCGGACGCTGGATAGTCCCCGCCCTTGCCTCGCCTGCGAGCGGCCATTAACGATCCCCGCTATGGCCAGCCCTGTAATCGTCTTCGACCTCGATGGCACACTCGTCGATACCGCACCCGACCTCGTCGATACGCTCAATGTCGTATTCGCGCGCGAAGGCCTGCCAGCGGTGCCTTATGAAACCGCACGCAATCTGATCGGCGGCGGCGCGCGCGCCATGATCGAGCGCGGCATCAAGGCGGAAGGACGCAAGATCGTGCCGGCCGAAGTCGAGCGGTTGTTTCAGGACTTCATCAGTTATTATTCCGAACACCTCGCCGATCGCTCACGGCCGTTTCCAGGATTGACCGAGGCCTTGGATCGGCTTGCCGGCGACAACTGGCGTTTTGCCGTTTGCACCAATAAGCTTGAAGCGCTTTCAGTGAACTTGCTCAACCGGCTCGGCCTTACGCAGCGTTTCGCCGCTATATGCGGGCAAGATACATTCGGAATCCAAAAGCCCGACCCCGAGATACTGCGGCGTACGCTTGCGGCAGCAGGCGGCTCCCCGGCAAAAGCACTCATGGTCGGCGATTCCGTCAACGATGTCCGCACCGCTCGCGCGGCCGGCGTTCCAATCATTGCAGTCGACTTTGGCTACACCGACCGGCCCATTGCCGAATACGAGCCGGATCGGGTGATCGGCGGTTTTTCCGATCTGCCGGCCGCAGTGGCTGCAATTTTTCCAACAAACTAGCCGTTCCGGCGCTCCATATTGGTTAACGATGTTATCCTTGGCGAGCTGCCGACTGTTGCGCTGGACCAATGGCACCCGTATCCTGCGCCGATGGGCAGGCGGCCAACTCGCCTGGGCGGACGAATTGGCGATGGTGTATCGAGTAGTCGCGATCATGTGCGCGGGATTTGCTCTTGCCGCTTGCGAGGGTAATGCCGACTGGATGAAAGCCGATTGGAAGTCGCCATTCCGGTTCGAGCCGCCTTTGCAAACGGTGCAGTTTGAATCCGAGCCGGCGGGTGCTGAGGCCAAAGTCTCTAACGGCCAGAGCTGCCGCACACCTTGCGCACTCGCTCTACCGGGTGACAAGGCGCTCGATGTGACCTTCACGCTCAATGGCTACCAGGCCGATAGCGAGAAGCTCGACTTGGTGGCTATGGGCGACGGTACCTCGGAATTGCGGCCTAACCCGGTGCTGGTCGAGCTATCGCCCGTGCCGCCACCGGCGAAGCCGGCGAGGAAGCCGGTCCATAGGAAGAAAGTAGCGGCCAAGCCCACCCCAAAAGCAGCCGCGCAGCCAACTGCAGCGACCGCGCCGCCACCGATGGCACAGCAGCCTGCGCAGGCGCCCTCGCCCTGGCCGACTTCGCCCCCTCCGGGGCGCTGAACGACGCCACGCCTCGATAAAAGTCGACAAGCCGCTTCCGGCGGTGCGCTTTTAGCCGCCACGTAGACGTTGTGGCCATTCTCCCTCGCTAAGCCTATATAACAGGCGCGGACACGAAGAATCCGCCTTGCGGGAAGAACTATGGCGAACGGAGACACCGCCTCGGCACTCGAGCTCGATCGTGCGGTCGCCCAAAGCGGTCCGCTGATCGATCCATTCGGCCGCGCAATTACCTATTTGCGTGTGTCGGTTACGGACCGCTGCGATTTCCGCTGCGTCTATTGCATGTCCGAGCATATGACGTTCTTGCCCAAAGCGGATCTGCTCACTCTTGAAGAGCTTGACCGTCTCTGCAGCGCATTCGTCGCCAGAGGCGTCAGCAAGCTACGCCTCACCGGTGGCGAGCCGCTCGTGAGGCGGGGGATCATGACCCTTGTCGCTTCGCTGTCGCGACATCTGGCGACGGGCGCTTTGAAGGAGCTGACGCTTACCACCAATGGCTCCCAATTGAGCAAATATGCCGGCGAACTGAAGGCACACGGCGTCGAACGCATTAACGTGTCTTTGGACACCCTCGATCCCGACAAATTTCGTGCCGTCACGCGGTGGGGCGAATTGGACAAAGTGCTGGCCGGTATCGACGCTGCACAAGCCGCAGGCCTGCACGTGAAAATCAACGCCGTCGCGCTCAAAGGCGTCAACGAGGAAGAGCTCGCCGATCTGGTGGTATGGACCCACAGGCGAGGCATGGACTTGACCCTAATCGAAGTCATGCCCTTGGGCGACGTCGGTGAGGCTCGGCTGGATCAATACCTTCCGCTGTCCCTGGTGCGGGCGCGACTTTCCGAGCGTTATACGCTTGAAGACATCGACTATCGCACCGGCGGGCCCGCTCGATACGTCCGCGTCAAGGAAACTGGCGGCCGCCTAGGCTTCATCACGCCACTCACTCACAATTTCTGCGAGTCCTGCAACCGCGTTCGCATCACCTGCACCGGAACGCTCTATATGTGCCTCGGGCAGACCGACGCCGCCGACCTGAGGGCACCTTTGCGAGCTTCCGAAGGCAACGTTCTGCTCAACGCCGCTATCGGCGAAGCAATCGCGCGCAAGCCCAAAGGCCACGATTTCGTCATCGATCGCCGTCATACGCGGCCGGCATTGGCGCGTCATATGAGTGTGACGGGCGGCTAGGCCACCTGCGACGGTTTGGTCACCAGATCGCGCAGTTCCTCGGCGCGCAGCCGTGACGGCGTAAAGCAAACGCCGAATTGTCCCTCGCTGAGGCGGACGATTTCACCTGCAATCGGGTTCATGCCGGCGACTGCGAGCGTGACCCGATCGCCGACGCTAAGCCCTGCCACCGCGTCGATACGTGCGCCGCCCTGGCTGACGTCGTGAAGCGCCACCTCGACATCGGTCTCACCGCTTTGCAATCGCGCCGCGAGCTTCACCTCGTAGCGGGGAAATTCGCGCAAATCGGCTTTCACCGCCTTGCGAACAATGTCTGGAATCTCTCCGCACAGCGCGTGCGAGGTCGAGCGGATCCCCTCTGCAACGGCGGCAACATCGCGCGCGGCGGCACGCGACTGATCGAGCATCGTCGTTATCTCGGCCATTCGTCCAGAAAAATCGGCAACTGCGGCACTGGTCTTGCTTGCGCCGATCGCGAAGCCCTCCGTAGCCGCGCGCTGCTGCTCGACCGCTGCAGAGATCGATTCCGTCACCCCGGAGAGGCGATCAATGGCTTCGGCGACACCGGTGAGTGACACAACAACGTCGTGCGTGGTCGATTGAATTTCGGCAACTTTGGCTGCGATCTGCTCAGTCGATTTCCCGGTTTGCATTGCCAGAGTCTTGACCTCGGCGGCGACTACCGAAAAGCCGCGGCCGGCGTCGCCTGCCCGCGCCGCTTCGATGGTCGCATTAAGAGCGAGCAAGTTCGTCTGTTCGGCAATCTGATTGATGACGGATACGATATCGCCGATCTGATCTGCGGCCTTGGCCAATGCGCCAATGATTGCGCGCGAGGCGCCGGCGCGCTGAACCGCCTCCCGTCCAAGACTGCTGCCGCGCCGCATTTGGTCAGCGATTTCACGGACGGCACGGATAATTTGCTCCGACATTTCTCCGGCGGCTTCGGTGACGGCAAACGAGTTTTGGGCCGCATGCGTCGTTTCCTGGAATGTGCCGCTGACCGTCTCGAGCACGGAGGCCATTTCTTCAGCTTTGATCTGGAGCGCTGCCGCACCATCGACCACGGGCTTAAGGCCAGCTTCGGTGGCAAGCTCCACTTGGCCAGCCAAACCCGACAAGTTGATGCGCCGTGACGCCTGCCAAGTGCGGTCCAGATCTCCATGCACGATTTCGCGTCTCTGACGCTCACCCAGCACCTCGGCAAGCCGATCGGCGGCGATCGTAAGGTGCGCGAGTTCTCCGCGGCTCGGTGGCAGCACCGGTACAGAGCCGAGTTCGGCGCAAGCCATGGCATCTATGTGGTTGGCTGCATCGACGACCGGCTGGCTGATCGAGCGCGCGATCGCCCAGACACCGCCGGCGGCAACCACCATTACGGCACCTCCACCGGCAAACTCAGCGTACCCGACAACAGGCCAGTCCAGCAGCCACGCGAGTTCATCGGCCAGGAAGCGTGCGGCTAACGCTCCGCTCAGCGGCAGCAGCGCGGCCGCGACCAAACGCTCGGCAATTGTGAATTGCCGCAATCGTCTCTCCCAGCGGCAGCCTTGCTTGGCGGGGAACCGCCAGCGAAGCGCCATCCGGCTTCCAAGCCGGCCCAGGCCGAGTTGTAGGTCCGGCGGGTTAACCGGCGGTTTAGAATTCATTAACCACGCGTTTCTGGACTTCACTGCGCGGTCCCGGGCGGAACGGCCTAAATTCCGGCGATTTTTCACCAATTCGCCATTGACGGCTTGGGCCGGCATCGGATTAAGGTGTCGGGTCGGCGCCGGGGCCGGCGCGGTGGGCTGGCAAAAACAAGAAAAAGTCCGGAGAGCCGGCGGAGGGGAGAGGTCAAGTGAGCGCGCTCGACGCACTGCTCAAGGCGTTGCTTCCGGCAACGCGCCTCATCGATGCGGTCAATACCTGGATCGGCAAGCGCCTCGCCTGGCTGGTTATTGCCGCCGTCATCGTCTCCGCCGTCAACGCCGCGGTGCGGAAACTCTTCGATACCTCGTCCAACTCATGGCTCGAACTGCAGTGGGTGCTGTTCAGCATCGTGTTCCTGCTGTGCTCGCCCTGGACCCTGCTCGCCAACGAGCACATTCGCATCGACATCGTAAATCAACTGCTGCCAAAGGCGCTGCGCAGCACCATCGACCTCATCGGGCATGCATTGTTCTTGCTGCCGCTGACCATCGTGATGACCTACACAGGCGTCTGGTTCTTCCTTGTGTCCTATGGGCAAAACGAGCAGTCGAGCAATGCGGGCGGACTGCCGCAGTGGCCCGCAAAAGCGCTGATCATGATCGGATTTGCGCTCCTGTTTCTGCAAGGGCTGTCGGAGCTGGTCAAACGCGTCGCCGTCATGCGCCACCTGATACCGGATCCGCATGAAGGCCAGAAGAGCTCGCTCGAAACCGAAGCCGAAGAAATCATCGAAGCGATGGAGAAGCATTAGCTTCATTTTTCGGGGTGCTGCATGCAATTCTTCATCGCCAATATGGCGCCGATCATGTTCGCGGCGCTGGTGCTCTTCCTGCTTCTTGGCTACCCCGCCGCCTTCTCGCTCGGCGCCGTCGGCCTGCTGTTCGGCTTGATCGGCATCGAGCTCGGACAGTTTGCGCCTGACTTCCTGCAAGCGCTGCCTGAACGCATCTACGGCGTCATGAGCAACGACACGTTGCTCGCCATTCCATTCTTCACGTTCATGGGTTTGGTGCTCGAACGCTCCGGCATGGCCGAGGACCTGCTCGACACCATCGGTCAGCTGTTCGGCACGGTGCGCGGCGGCCTCGCCTACGCCGTGGTGTTCGTCGGCGCGCTGCTCGCCGCCACCACCGGCGTCGTCGCCGCTTCGGTGATTTCGATGGGCCTGATCTCGCTGCCGATCATGTTGCGCTACGGCTATGACCGGCGCGTGGCGAGTGGCGTGATCGCGGCTTCCGGGACGCTAGCCCAGATCATCCCGCCGTCCCTCGTTCTGATCGTCATGGCCGACCAACTCGGCCGCTCGGTCGGCGACATGTATGAGGGCGCCTTCGTCCCCGGCTTGGTCCTCGCCGGGCTTTACGCGGCCTATGTTTTCCTGGTGAGCATTTTGTTCCCGAAGGCCACGCCGGGCCTGCCGCGGGACGCGGTCGGCTTCCGCGAGGACAATGGGAACCGCGGCATCTGGCAGCTGGGAATCCTCGTCTTGTTCTCCGCGATCGTCGGCTACGAGGTCATTTCCAGAACCGAGGTCAAGGCCGGCGCCGATTTTGTCGTCTTGACGATGGGCGTGTCGATCTCCGCCGCTTTCGTTGGCGTGGTGATCAATCGTTTTCTCGGCACCAGGTACATCTATGTCACGGCCCTGGTGGCCGCAGCCCTGGCCGGCGGTTGGTACCTGCTGAGCAAAAACGATCAGCAAAATTGGGCGCTGTTCGCGGTGACGCTGTTCGCGGGTGTGGCCTATGCGCTTTTCACCGCCCTGGTGACCCTGACGACGGGCGCACGGCTCATTTCCAAAATCGCCGAGCAGGTGGTGTTCGTGATGGTGCCGCCGCTGGCATTGATCTTCCTGGTGCTCGGCACGATTTTCATCGGCGTTGCCACGCCGACCGAAGGCGGCGCCATGGGCGCAAGCGGCGCCCTTATTCTCGGCGCCATGAAGCGGCGGCTATCCTGGGACCTGGTGCGGCAGGCGACCGAATCGACCGCGAAGCTGTCGGCCTTCGTGGTCTTCATCTTGATCGGCGCCCGCTGCTTTTCGCTCACATTCTACGGCGTCAGCGGCCACATCTGGGTCGAGAACCTCCTGGTGTCGCTGCCGGGCGGTCAGATCGGCTTTTTGATCTTCGTCAACGCCTTCGTTTTCGTATTGGCCTTCTTCCTCGATTTCTTCGAGCTCGCCTTCATCGTCATCCCGCTGCTCGGACCCGCCGCCGAACATCTTGGCATCGATTTGATCTGGTTCGGTGTCATTCTCGGCGTCAACATGCAGACTTCGTTCATGCATCCGCCGTTCGGCTTTGCGCTGTTCTATTTGCGCTCGGTGGCCCCGCGCGAGACATTCACCGACAGAGTGACCGGCAAACGCACAGAGGGCGTGACCACGGGGCAGATCTACTGGGGCGCGATACCCTTCGTGGCCATCCAAATCATCATGGTGCTGCTGGTGATTTTCTTCCCCGCGATGGTGATGCACTACAAGGGCGCCGGATCGAAGATCGATCTCAACAAGGTCAAAATCGAGGTGCCGCAGATCGATTTGCCGCCGCTCGACCTGGCGCCGCCGACGTTCAAATAACGGTCAGCGTGCAGAAATAGAACGCTCCGGAGCCGTGCTCCGGAGCGTTTTCTGGCTTAAGCCCGTTCAGGTCGAGTGGCGGACCATGAAGCTATCGTAGGTCAACTCGGCGACGCGGAACCACTGATAGCCGTTATTGGTCCAGTCGGTCATCGACTCGTAAACCTTCTTGAACGCGGCGTTGGTTTGCGAAATCTCGCTGTGCAGCTCTTTGGCCGCTTTGAAGCTCGCTTCCATGATGGGCGGCGAGAACACGTGCAGCTTGGTGCCGCCTGCGAGCAAGCGCTTGAGCGCCGGCGGATTGAGCTGATCGTATTTTGCGATCATCCAGGTATTGGCGTAGTGGCCGGCTTGCGTGAGAATTGCCTGGTATGCCTTCGGCAGCGCATTCCACTTGTCTAAATTGACGAAGGCAAACAGCATCGAGCCGCCCTCCCACCAGCCCGGGGAGTAATAGTGCGGCGCCACTTTGTAGAAGCCGAGCTTCTCGTCGTCGTAGGGGCCGACCCATTCGCAAGCATCGAGCGTGCCTTTTTCAAGCGCTGGATAAATATCGCCGCCGGCGATTTGTTGCGGCACGCCGCCGAGCTTCTGTAAGACACGCCCGGGAAACCCGCCGATGCGCATCTTGAGCCCTTTGAGGTCGTCGACCGAATTGATCTCCTTGCGATACCACCCGCCCATCTGACAGCCGGTATTGCCGGCGAGCAATGAGACCAGGTTGTACTTCTTGTAGAACTCGTCGAGCACCTCCTTGCCGCCACCGAGCGTGTACCAGCCCTGGTTCAATCGCTGGTTCGGACCGAAGGCCACAGAGGTGCCGAAGGCAAACGTCGGGTCTTTGCCGAAATAATAGTAGGACGCGGTGTGTCCCATTTCGATCGTGGCGTTCGATGCAGCGTCGAGAACCTGCAGTCCGGGAACGATTTCGCCGGCAGCAAAAGTCTGAATCTGAAACTTGTTGTCGGTGGCCTCGGCAACGGCCTTTGCCATGACTTCGCAGCCGCCCCACAGCGTATCGAGCGACTTCGGCCAACTGGCCGCCATACGCCATTTCAGTGGCGGCATTGATTGCGCGATCGCCGGTGCTGCGACGGTGGTCGCAGCCGCGGCGGCGACGCCGGCGCCGGCAGCTTTCAGGAATTGACGACGTTTCATCTTTTAACCCTCCCGAGGTTTTCGCGGGCTTGTTGGCCGTCTGCTCGCGTTGTGGAAGCAGCTGGCAATCGTGACTGGTCCCGCCCCTCGTCCAGTTTGCCCCGCGCAGAGCGAAAATGTAAGTAGGCCCCGCAATGCGCTCAAAAAAGCGGGGCCGGCACGAGGCCGGCCCCGCGATCCGAATTTGTCGTAGCTCACCCCTTGCGGCGCGAGCGGATCATGAAGCTGTCATAGGTATATTCCGCAACTTGCCACCACAGATATTCGTCGCTGCGGAAAGCGTCGATCGACGCCAGCACCTTTTTGTAGCTTGCGTTGCTAGCCGACGTTTCTGAATTGACCTGGTCCGAGGCTTTTTTGCAGGCTTCCATAATCGCTTCCGAGAACGGCCGCAGCAGGGTGCCGTTAGCAACAAGGCGTTTCAACGCGATCGGATTGCGCGCGTCATAACGGGCGGTCGCTTCTGTGTTTGCGTAAGCAGCAGCCGCTTGTAGCACCGCCTGATACGATTTCGGCAACGCCTGCAGCTTGCTATTGTTGATGAGGAAGTGCAGCGCCGTGCCGCCCTCCCACCAGCCCGGGTAGTAATAGTACTTCGCGACTTTATAGAAGCCGAGCTTCTCATCGTCATAAGGGCCAACCCACTCGCACGCATCGATGGTGCCCTTTTCCAGCGCCGGGTAGATGTCGCCGCCGGCGATCTGCTGCGGCACCACGCCAAGCTTCTGCATCGTCTTGCCGGCCCAGCCGCCGATGCGCATTTTCAAGCCCTTCAAGTCGTCGACGGTCTTGATCTCTTTGCGGAACCAGCCGCCCATCTGACAGCCGGTATTGCCGCCGACCATCGCCGTCAGATTGAACTTGGAGGCAAATTCGTTCATCAGCTTGAGGCCATCGCCGTCGTAATACCAGGCGTTCTGCTGACGCGCGTTGAGGCCGAACGGAAAGGCGCAAAACAGCGCCCAGGTGGGATCCTTGCCGAAGAAATAGTAGGTCCCCGTGTGGCACATCTCGACTGTGCCGTTCGAGGCCGCGTCGAGCACCTGCAAGCCCGGCACGATCTCGCCAGCGGCGAAAGACTGAATCTGGAATTTGTTGTCGGTCGCTTCAGCGACGTATTTCACGAACGTCTCGCAGGCGCCGTAAATCGTATCGAGCGACTTCGGCCAGCTTGCCGCGAGCCGCCATTTCACCTCCGGCGCCGATTGCGCGATGGCCGGCGCCGCGACCGTGCTGGCGGCGAGGCCGACGGCCGACGTCTTGAGAAACTCTCGGCGTTTCATTGTCATCCTCCCTTGTTGATTTCCCCGATTGAGCGAGATTCCGCCCTCTGGCTGAGGCCAGAATGCTTCTGCCGCCGCGCCAGCGCAAGTGCATATCCGTTAAGTGCCGGCGTAAACAGGCTTTCACGGCGTCGCGGGGGCCTGTATTTCGCTCGGAAGATCAGGCTTCGATGACGATCTTGGGCGCCGTCCGCCCTGCCGTTGGACCGCCGAGGAGTTGGTCGCGTACACGTCCGGCAATGTCGCGGTAGATTTTGGCGTGAGGGCCGTCAGGCTCGGTGGCCACCACAGGCAGGCCGGCATCGGACTTTTCGCGGATCGCCATATGCAGCGGTATTTCGCCAAGGAATGGTACCCCCTGCCGCTCCGCCTCGCGATGCGCTCCGCCGTGGCCGAAGATGTCCGACCGAGTGCCGCATTCCGGGCACAGGAAATAGCTCATGTTCTCGACGATGCCGAGCACCGGCACATTGACCCGCTTGAACATGGCGACGCCGCGTCGCGCATCGATCAGCGCGAGGTCTTGAGGGGTCGAGACGATCACCGCGCCCTTGAGCGGCACCTGTTGCGCCATGGTGAGCTGCGCATCGCCCGTGCCCGGCGGCATATCGACCACCATGACATCGAGTTTGCCCCATTCGACATCGCGCAGCATCTGCGTGATCGCCGACATAACCATCGGTCCGCGCCAGATCATTGGCGTCTCTTCGTCGATGAGGAAGCCGATCGACATGACAGTCAGGCCGTAGCGCTCGATAGGCCTTAACCGCGTGCCGCCGATGGTCTGCGGCTTGTCTTTGATCGCCAGCAGCTTGGGCAACGACGGTCCGTAGATGTCGGCGTCGAGCATGCCGACCTTCAATCCCAGATCGCGCAGGCCGAGCGCGAGATTAACCGCGGTCGTCGATTTGCCGACGCCGCCTTTGCCGGAGGCAACGGCGATCACGGCATCGACGCCGGGAACACCCGGCTGCACCTGATCGGTCGGATGGGCAGGCCGCGCCGCCGGTCTACCGGTCGGCTGCGGAGTGGCGCCGCCTTTGCGCTCCGCTGTCAGGGCAACGAGAACCGATTGCACCCCGGCGACGCCGCGTGCGACCTCTTCCGCTCGCTTGCGCACCGGCTCCCAGGCCTTCACCGCGGCAGCATCGACGGTGATGGAAAAAAAAACTTTGCCGTCGGTGACGACGATGTCGGATAGCGTTTTCGACTGCGGCAGCGTCGCACCGTCGGGTGTCGCCACCGCCGCTAGAGCCTGCAGCACCTGCTCCTTGCTCGCCGCCATAATCGTCCCTTTTCTCACGTTGCGCCGCCGTCATCGGCGGAACGGCCTCCCAGTCAACGCGTGGGTTGACGCGAACCGTCTCGCAATGACCTATTGGGCCAATAGGCATTAGCCAAGGGCTGCACAAGTTAATTCCAGGAGGCCGTGATGGCGAAAGTCGCGTTTTTAGGGTTGGGCGTCATGGGTTACCCGATGGCCGGGCACCTGAAGAACAAAGGCGGACACGAGGTGACCGTCTACAATCGCACTGCCGCCAAGGCCGACAAATGGGTCAAGCAGTACGGCGGACGAGCGGCGCCGACGCCCAAGGCCGCAGCCGAAGGGCAGGACTTCGTCATGTGCTGCGTCGGCAATGACAACGATCTGCGTGAGGTGACGCTCGGCAAGGACGGCGCCTTTCAGGCCATGGGCCGTGGCAAAATCTTCGTCGATCACACCACCGCGTCGGCAGAGATCGCGCGCGAGCTGCATGCGGCGGCCACGAAAGCCGGCTTCGATTTCGTCGACGCCCCGGTTTCGGGCGGTCAGGCCGGCGCCGAGAACGGCGTGCTCACGGTGATGTGCGGCGGCGACCCTGAACCATTCGGCCGCGCGGAGAAGGTGATCGCGGCTTATGCGCGCGCTTGCAATCTGATGGGCAGCCCGGGCTCCGGCCAGCTTGCCAAGATGGTCAATCAGATTTGCATTGCCGGGCTCGTGCAGGGCTTGGCCGAGGGCCTCCACTTCGCAAAAAAATCGGGACTCGACATTGAAAAGCTGATCGCCACCATCTCCAAAGGCGCGGCGCAATCGTGGCAGATGGAGAACCGCTATAAGACAATGACTGCCGGCAAGTTCGATTTCGGTTTCGCGGTCGACTGGATGCGCAAGGACCTCGGCATTTGCCTTGGCGAGGCGCGTAAGAACGGCGCGAATTTGCCGGTGACGGCGCTGGTCGATCAATTCTATTCGAAAATCCAGGCACGCGGCGGCAATCGTTGGGATACATCGAGCCTGATCGCATTGCTCGACAACTAACGCGCTAGAATTCGAGGCGAAGCCCGTCCTGGGCGATCAACACGCCGGCACGCTCGATCTCGTCGAGCTTGGCGAACATTGTGGGATTCATGTGGGTGATCATCAATCGCTTGGCACCGAGGGCGGGAATTTTCGTTTGTAGGATACTCCAGCTCAAATGACCGGTAATGGCGCCGGCATAAGCGTAGCACTCGCAAATGAACAAATCGGCTCCATTCGCAATCGGCAGCAGCGCGTCGGTCCATTCGGTATCGCCCGAATAGGCAAAAGCCTTTTCGCCGTCGGCTAGCCGCAACGCGGTCGAGGGTGCGCCTGACTGATGGATCACCTCGGCGGTGCGCAGCGTATGGCCGAGTACGTTCGCTTCGCCGCCGACGGCAACTTCCACGACCTGCCACGGAAAGCGCCACTTCGTGCCGGTCGATTTTGGGAAAAGCACTTCCATGGCGGCATGCAGCCGGTCGCGTGTGCCCGGAGGGCCGGCGATCGCGAGCGGATGCTCGCGCCGATTGAGGAACTGCGCATCGAGCAGCAGCATGGGCAGACCGCCGAAGTGGTCGCCGTGCAGGTGCGACAGCACGATGCCGTCGATGCGGCGATGATCGAGATTCAGCACTTTTAGCGCCGGCAGAGCCGAAGCGCCGAAATCTACCACGAGCGTGCCCTTCGCGGTCTCCAGCCAAAAGCATGTATTGGTGCGTCCGCCGGAGCCGAAGGCGTCGCCCGAGCCGACCACGATGAGACGCATGAGGGACTATGCCTTTGCACTCGGCCGCGCCGATACCTGGGCGTGCCACCGCTTCACGTTGTCGAGGCCTTCCGGCATGGCGATCTTCGCCGGCTTCATGAAGTCGACGGCGCAGAGCGCGGTGATGTCGGCAACCGAAAATCGGGCGCCGGCCACAAATTCATTCGACCGAAGCTGACGGTCCAGGATGTCCAGAAACTCCGCGACGCGCGGCCGGTTGGCCTCGGCCCATTGCGACACCTGCGGCACCTCCAGGTCCTTCATGGCCGGGTGGCTGTGACGAAACACTTGCGCCACGGCGAGCAGCAGATTGAGTTCGCAACGCCGGTTCCACATCTCCACCGATGCAATCTCCTTCGCCCCCTCGCCGAACAGCGCAGGTTGCGGCTGCAGCGCCTCGAAATAGCGGCAGATGGCGATCGACTCGGTAATGATCGTGCCGTCGTCGAGCAGCAGGGCCGGCATCCGCTGCAATGGATTGATCGCCGCATATTCGGCGGTCTTGTGCTGCTTAGCCATCATGTCGACCTGCTCGGTCGGCACGCTGATGCCCTTTTCGGCGAGGAAAATGCGGGTGCGGCGCGGATTCGGCGCCCGACCGCTATCGTAAAGCTTCATGGTGCCTCCGGCGAAATCCAGCCGATCACGGGCAAAAAGCGCTGTCAAACAGGCCGGTAATATTCGTTAACCACGGTCTTTAGCCGCCTCTTAAGCACGGCCTTAAGGATTTTGGGCCAGGGTGGCCGCGGCTTTCGATTGTAGCCGCGTCATTTTCATGCCCATTCCTGGCGAACAGCCCGATCTTTCCGCGCTGCCCCCCGTAAGCTCGCCGGTCAAACGCCGGCTCGCGGCGCAGTATGTGCGCGATGCCCGCGACCGGCTTATCTCGTCAAGCGGCACGCGGCCCGCATTCGACTACGAGCTGCTGCGCCAATACGCACAAAATCGTCTCTCCGCGTCGCTGGTGATCCTGTTGCTGGTGGCAACCATCGGCTTTCTGTCGAGCTTGTGGACAGGGGCCGTGCCCGCGGGCGCCTGGACCGCTTCGGTGCTGGTGATCCATGCGGTGATGATCACCAAATGCCGGCAGTTTCTCGAAATGCCGATGGCGGAAGTGCAGGCGCGCGCGTGGCGGCTTCGCTTCATCATGCTCGACCTGTTCTACGGACTGGCCTGGATGTTCATTTTGATCAAGCCGGCCGGCGTCGACGAGAATTCGGGCACGTTTATGTTGTTTGTCATGTTGTTGGTGGTGGCGGTGTCGTCGATGCTGGCGTCGAGCCTGCCGATGGCGGCGTTCGCCGCCACCTTCCCCGTCACCGCGGCGATCGCGCTGCATTTCGCCCTGCAAGGAACCTTGCGCGACTCCATTCTCGCCGTCATGGCGCTGACGGCGCAGGGCTATTTCGCCGCCCTCGCCTACCGCCTGTACTCGACGACGCTCGCCACGCTGGAAGCGCGCGCCGAAAAGGACGCCCTCATCGGCGAACTCGAGCAGGCCAAGGCGGTCTCCGACGAGGCGCGCAAGCGGGCGGAAGCCGCCAACATCTCGAAATCGCGCTTTCTCGCGCAGATGAGCCACGAGTTGCGCACGCCGCTCAACGCCATCCTCGGCTTTTCCGAAGTGATGAAGGGCGAGGTCTTCGGCGAGCATTCGATTCCCGCCTACAAGGAGTATTCCTCCGATATTCATAACTCCGGGGTCCACCTGCTCGGGCTGATCAACGAGATTCTCGATCTGTCGCGCATCGAAGCCGGCCGCTACGAGCTCAACGAGGAGTCCGTCTCCTTGGTCGGGGTCGTCGAGGACTGCCATCATTTGCTCAAAATTCGTGCCGCCAACCGCAACATCACCATCCATGAGATGTTCGAGCCGGACATGCCGCGGCTGTGGGCCGACGAGCGCGCATTGCGGCAGATCTGTCTCAACCTGCTGTCCAACGCCATCAAGTTCACGCCGCAAGGCGGCGACATCTGGCTCAAGGTCGGCTGGACCGCCGCCGGCGGCCAATACATGAGCGTCAAGGATACCGGCCCCGGCATTCCGGAAGAGGAAATCCCGATCGTGCTTGCCTCGTTCGGCCAGGGCTCAAACTCGATCAAATCGGCCGAACAGGGCGCCGGACTTGGGCTGCCGATCGCCAAGAGCCTGGTCGATTTGCACGGCGGCACGTTCACCCTCAAATCCAAGCTGCGCATCGGCACCGAGGTCGTGGTCACCTTCCCGCCCGAACGCGTCGTGGCCGCCATGGCGCCGGTCCGCGAGCACACACAGTCGCCGCCGCTGGCGCCGCCGGGAGAACCTGTGCTCACGGCGGAGGAAAAGCGCCGCCTGAGCCGCCGCCCGCTGTTCCGGGCCGGCACGTGAACCTCTGCGACAATCGCAGCGATTGCCTTCCCGACCATGCCCTTTATGTTCAGCCTCGAGTCGACCCGCCGCGCGCCCATGATCGAAAGCCCCTGCACCAACGTCTGCACCGTCGATGCGCGATCGGGGCTCTGCGTTGGTTGCGGGCGCACCCTCGACGAGATCGCGCGCTGGAGCGCGATGAGCGACGCCGAGCGTTCGCAGATCATGCGCGCCTTGCCCGCCCGGCGCGCCGGCGCCCAAACGCACGCTGTCGTACGGTGACGCCGTGAGCCGCCGGCTGACCTGGTCGTTCGTTGCCGGCATCGCGCTCTCGCTCGCCATCCTCATCGTCACCAGCGGCGACCGCGACGCCATCGCCGATCTGCTACGCCATGACATCGGCTCGCTGTTGCTCAAGATCGCCATCGCGGTCTTTGCCGGCGGATTGGTCCTCGTGCTGTTCCGCGAGCGGCTGTCTCACGCACTGGAGGCGACGCTGTTTTGGGCCGTGCTCGGCCTGCTGCTCGTCGTCGGTTACACCTACCGCTTCGAATTGCGCGATGCCGGCGACCGGGTACTCGCCGAATTGATGCCGGGCCACGTCGCCGGCCACGGCCGGGAAGTTGAAGTCGTGCGCACGCACACCGGCGACTTTGCCATCGCCGCGCATATCAACGGCGCGCGCATTCCCATGGTTCTGGACACCGGCGCAAGCTCGGTCGTGCTCACGCGCGAGGCGGCGAAGGCCGCCGGCCTGCCCATCGAAATGCTCGACTACACCATCAGGGTCGATACGGCGAACGGCCGCACCCGCGCCGCACCCGTGACCATCGACAAAATCACCGTCGGCGGACTGACCGAGCGCGGGGTGCCGGCGCTGGTCGTGCAGGAAGGTCAACTCAAGAACAACCTGCTCGGCATGAGCTTCTTGAACCGGCTGGAAAGCTGGGAGGTGCGCGGCGACCGGCTGCGCATGCGCGGGCAGCCTTAGATCAGAAGGCGATCGAGTTAAGTACTGCCGTTCGTCCCCGCTTGCGCGGGACGAGCGGCTCTCATGTCCGCTCACAGCGGGGGTCCAGGGCGATAGGCAAGCGCGGAGCAATCGACCCTGGATTCCCGCATTCGCGGGAATGAGCGGGTGTGGGCATCTAATTAGCTGTTGAATTGCCGCTTCGTAATTGAGCGGGTGCGATTGCCTCCCTCGTCCGCTCACCCTCGCGCAAGCGGGGGTCCAGAGCGACAGGCAAGCGCGGAGCAATTGGCCCCTGGATTCCCCATTCGCGGGAATGAGCGGGCGTGGCTGTGCTTCGGCTCGAACGAACTAGACAAGGCTGAACAGGAAGCGCGCTGCCGCCACCAGCAAAAAAATGCCGAAAGCGATTTCAAGGGCACGGCGCGGCATCGCGTGCGCTAGGCGCACGCCGAAGCTCGCCGTATAGCTCGACACCGGCGCCATCAGCACGAATCCGATCAAGGACACGAAGCCGATCGATAGCGGCGGCAATTGCGGCATGTGACGCCAGCCCGCCAGCATGTAGCCGATGGTCCCTGCGATGGTGATCGGCACCCCGACGCCCGCCGACGTCGCCACCGCCCGTTGCATCGTTTCCCCATAGAGCGTGAGCACCGCGTTCGACACGGCGCCGCCGCTGACCCCGACCAAAGACGAGAACAATCCGGTGATGAAGCCGAAGAATGTCAGAAGCGGACCGCGCGGCAGCTCGGTGCCGAGGGTCCAGCGGTCGCCGCCGAAAAGCATGCGAATCGCGATAAACGCTGCGAAAACGACGAAGGCCGCCTTGAACACCGGCGACGGCGCGTAAGCGGCCGTCACCGACCCGATCGCCACGCCGGCCACCGCGGGCAGCGCCCAGATACGCACCACCTGCGGGATCACCGCGCCCTTCTTCTTGTGCGCGAGATAGGAGCGCAAAGTCGTCGGCACGATGATGGCGAGCGAGGTGCCGATGCAAAGCTGTATGCGTACGTCTTCGGGCACGCCGAGCAGACGGAACACTTCGTACAGCACCGGCACGATGACGGCGCCGCCGCCGATGCCGAACAGTCCGGAGAAGATGCCGACCAGGATGCCGGCGCCCGCGATCCACAGCGCGAGCAAGGCGATCTCGCCGGTCGGATATCCCAGCAGCATGCAAGTCCTGGAAAGTTCGCAAGCAGGTCAGGCGGCGATGTGCGCCAAATCCGACGGCGTGTCCAGCACCAGCGCCAGCGCATCAGCCATGACCGCGGCGCCGGCGCCGGGCTTGACCGCTTCGGTCGCCAGATGGCGGCGAAAGGCGCGCGCCCCCGGCACGCTGCGAAACAGACCGAGCACGTGCCGCGTGATGGCATGGAGCCGTACGCCTTGCGCAAGCTCGCGCTCGATATAGGGCAGCAAGGCGAGCGCTGCGTCCTTTGCATTGGCGAAAGGCGCCGGCTCGCCGAACAGCAACGGATCGACCTGCAACAGCCGCCACGGCTCCTGATAAGCCGCTCGCCCCATCATGACGCCGTCGACATGCGCCAGCTCGGATTGCGCCTGTTGCAGGCCGAGAATGCCGCCATTGAGCACGATGACGAAATCGGGGTGCGCCGTCTTCAGCCGCCGCACCAGTGCATAATCGAGCGGCGGCACCTCGCGATTTTCGCGCGGCGACAAGCCCTTCAGCCAAGCCTTGCGCGCGTGGACGATGAGGGCGTCGGCGCCCGCGCCTTTCACGGCGGCGGCGAATCCGAACAGCGACTCTTCTGGGTCCTGCTCGTCGATGCCGATGCGGCATTTCACCGTCACCGGGACGGTCACCGCCGCCTTCATGGCGGCGACGCAGTCGGCCACCAGCCGCGGCTCCGCCATCAGGCCGGCACCGAAGCGGCCCTCCTGCACCCGGTCCGAGGGACAGCCGACGTTGAGATTGATCTCGTCGTAGCCGAAGTCCTCGCCGATGCGCGCGGAGGCGGCGAGGGCCGCCGGATCGCAGCCGCCGAGCTGCAGCGCCACCGGATGCTCCTGCGGGTCGAAGCCGAGCAACCGGATGCGGTCGCCGCGCAGCACCGCGCCCGTGGTCAGCATCTCGGTGTAGATCAGCGCCCGGCGCGTGAGCAGGCGATGAAAGAACCGGCAGTGCCGGTCCGTCCATTCCATCATCGGTGCAATAGACAATTTCCTATTTATTTCAAACATTTAGAAGCCGTAGGGGATTGGACGGACTAACATTACCGACTTTCTATGTATTTGAAATTCCGAGATTTTGCGACCTACCTGCCGATTTCCGCCCATTTCAGCGAGGCTCCCGATCAACACCGCGTTCCTGCTTATGGCCCAATATAACGGGAAGGCCATCATCCCGCTCGCGGACGTGTGCCGCGATTACTTTTCGCACCTCACACCAGAGAGCCTGCTTAGGAAGGTTATGGCAGGCCAAATCCCGCTTCCCGTCGTCCACATCGAGCGTAGCCAAAAAAGCGCCAAGGGCGTCCATCTACAGGATTTAGCGGACTACCTCGATAAGCGACGTTACGAAGCACTCAGAGAGCTTCGGGCACTTTGCGGCTAGCATCTGAACAAGACAAACTGGTTTCATGAGATCGCGTGAGAAAAACGTACCCGCGTATCACCGCAGCCCAAATCCTATCTCTGATCGTTCACACGGGAGGCACAGACGAAAGTGTTGGCTCGCGATGTTGAACTGAGTGCAGAGCGCCCGACGCGCCCGACCGTCCGAAATTGACCGAGGGTCCTTTCCATTTGCAGCCATTGTCCGGCTGCGAGGGCGGATTTAGGATGAGACCGGCTAGGGGGATGCAATCATGCGGATCGTCGTCGCGTGTGCATTGGCGTGGACGCTCGCTGCGTGCGCGACTAACCCGCCGCAGGCCACGGAGCAAGAAAGGAGTGAGGCGATGGCCGCATTGGATGCTTGCTTGCATGCTGCCGCCAGAAAACTCGATGACGGCAGATCTGAGGCCAGTACAATTGCCTTGGGTCTAAGGCCGTTATGTGCTGCCGAGTTTGTCCGATCCCGTGATGTTTTTGGTCGTCACCTAAACCCTGTGGCACGCCAGATGTACGATCAAAAGGAACAGGCAGCATTCATCCAAATAGCAACTGCCGTTGTCCTCGATGAACGTGCGAAACGGCACCAATGAGAACAGAAAAAACGTTCAGGGATGTTGGGCGACTTTCTTATTTTGGCGATCATACTTTGCGTCGCGAATAAACTTTGCGCACAATTGATAACGATCGCATTCCTGCGCAGATTTGAGCTTCAAGAGTAATTTCTGAGCGTCGTCCGCAACATCTGCACCATTCTTAGCGGCCCAAAACGCCACAAACGCAACGATCTCAGGCGTGGGGATTTTCATGATCTTCAGGTAAGCGATGCAGGCGCCAATGAGAACATGCTCGTTCTTGATCTCATCCGCTGATAAATGATCTTCGCAGTCGCGATCTGCATGCTTCAAGAAGGCGGCCGCCTTGGATGGCCATGCCCGCTGTTCTTGTTTTCTGTTCATGGGAATGCGAATAGAGCTCACATTGAACTTTTCGCCTTGCCCAGCGATTTCCTCGATGGCCCGCAACAATGGGGTGTTTTGTATCAGCTTCAGCGTGTGTTTCGGCAGTCTGCCCTCAGTGTACTGTTGCGCTAGCTCGTAAATGCCGTGTTGTAGTACCTCGCTCGTCAGATTGTTGTCCCGTTTATCAAGCAAATCTCTGAGTATCCGGAACGCTGCCGATGCAACGGTATGAACTGCAAGATCATCTTCTTTTGTAAAAAACATTCGGATCGCCGCATCGAGCTGACGACTAGCAGCGGCAATCTTATTGATGTGCACGGTGCCTGATCGCGGTTGCATAGCAAATGCCCCTTCGTAATTAATTGCGTGCCGTCTCATTCGTTCGACGAACTCGCGTTGCAGCAAATTACAGCACGGAACTTTTCGCGCGCACTAAGGCGTTGCAGCTAATTGCAAATCTCGAACAGTCGGTAATGTCCATCATCGGGGCGATGGAAAAGCGCCGGTCGAGCGGCTTTGGCTTTTTCTCTCGAGCTTCCATTGGCGCGTCAGGCTTATGGCTCGCGATGATGTGCGCATTGCGATGAAATTACGCAATGCCTGCGTTTACCCGGCATTGTCCGCAACAAGGCGCTCAAGCTGCTCCGGCGCCAATAGCGCAAGACCGGCGCGCTGCAGCTTCAGCCATTTCTTGCGCTGCCAGGCTTGCAGCTCGCGGTTGGTGGATTCGCGCGTCGCGCCGATCATCTGGCTGATGTCCCGTTGCGTGATGCGAATGGTCTTGGCCGGCGCGCCGGCGGTGCGCCGATGAAGATGGAGGAGGACCTTGGCGAGGCGCACCGAGATGTCGAAGAAGACAATGTCCTCGACTTGCCCGCTGGTCTTGCGCAGCCGTCCGCACAGGATTTGCAGCAGCCTGATCGCAAGCTCGGGATATTTTTGCAGCAACGGCATGAAGTCGCGGCGCTCGATGACCAGAAGCTCGCTGTCCTCGCTGATGACCGCGTCGGCGGTACGCTCGCCGCCGTCGAGAAAAGCAATCTCGCCGAAAATCTCGCCGGGAATGACAAGATTGAAGACGGCGTCTTTGCCCTTCTCCGACGGCGCGCTGATCCGCACGGCGCCCGAGCACACGACGTAGAGATTGGTGCCGGGATCGCCCTTGCGGAACAGCAGCACGCCGCGTTTGACTTTCCGCGCAATCGCGTGCGGCACCAGTTGCTCGATAATGTCCGGATCGAGCCCGTGAAAGAACGGATGGGCGCGAAGAATGGCGGATTTGTCGAGCGACGGACGCGAAGGGGTTAAGCCTGCAGCCATGGTTGCTACGGTCTCATTGGGGCAGACCATCATAGCCGGTTTGCGCCGGTTACGATCTGGCCTTCGGCTTGGGTACCGAATTACCGTGCAAAATAAGCCCCTTAGGTCGCGCCGAGAGATGGCTCAGCGGCATCCGCAGCCGGCAGACCTCGGGACAACCAAGGCGTCGCTCTCCGTTGGAAACTCGCTGCCGCGTCGAGGCCTTCGCGGTGCCAGCTCACGCTAAGCCGTTTCGGCGTTTTGCCGCAGGGCCGCTCGCTCAATCTCTCGTCTAGACTTTGCTCTCGTCTAGACTTGCGGAACGCGCCTTTCCATCGGAGATTAAAGCTCAAGGGGGGCGCCTCGTGGAGGAAACTCATGAAAACAACTGCTGCTTTGCTTCTCGGCGCAGCAATGGCTTTGGCCGCCGTGCCGGCGTTCGCCGAGGACACCATTACGATCGGCTTTACCGCGTCACAGACCGGGAAACTCAATAACGACTCCACCTCTCAATTGCGGGGCTTCGAACTTTGGCGCGACGACGTCAACGCCAAGGGCGGCATCAAAGTGGGCGACAAAAGCTACAAGGTCAAATTCGTCAGCTACGACGACGAGTCGCAGAACACCCGCGTTCAACAGCTCTACACGCGGCTGATCACGCAAGATAAAGCGCAGTTCTTGTTCAGCCCGTATTCGTCCGGTCTGGTCGCCACCGCCGCCATCATTTCCGAGCAGTACGGAAAGATCATGATGAGCATCGGCGGCGCCGAAGAGAAGACCTACAAACTCGGCAACAAGTATCTGTTCCAAACCTACACCGGCGCCAGCAAATATCTCGCGGGCGCGCTCGACGTTCTCAAGAAAAAGAACCCGAAAGCCAAGATCGCTTTCGTCTATGAAGACGATCCCTTCTCCAAGGCGGTGGCGCAGGCAACGCGCGAACTCGCCAAGCAGGACGGATTCACGGTCGCGTTGGAGGAATCCTACAGCAGCTCGACGACCGACTTCGGCCCGATCATCAACAAGGTGATTTCGTCGGGCGCCGATGCGCTGCTCGGCGGCGGCCACTACGCCGACGGCTCCACGCTCGCGCGCCAGCTTCACGACCAAAAGGCCAAGTTGAAATGGGTGACGCTGCTGGTCGCACCGGATAGTCCGAATTTCGCCAAACTGGGCGATGCCGCCGTCGGCGTTTCCGTTCCTTCGCAATGGGAGCCGCAGGTCACCTATAAGCCCGACTTCGGCCCGACGCCTGCGGAATTTACCAAAGAGTTCAAGGCGAAATTCAACATCGAGCCCGGTTATCACGCCGCCGGCGGCTACGGCGGCGCCCTCATCCTTCAGCACGCCATCGAGAAGGCGGGGTCGATCGATCCGCAGAAGGTGGCCGCCGAACTGAACAAGACCGACGTGACGACGTTGTTCGGGCCGTGCAAGTTCTCGACCGACCCGAAGAGCCACGGTCTGCAGATTGCGCACACGATGGTGCTGGCGCAATGGCAAATGAAGGACGGCAAGCTGGTCAAAGAAGTCATTTGGCCGGACAACGCCAAGACTTCTGATATCATGTATTGAGCTTGAGCTCGGGGCGGACCCTAACGGTCCGCCCTCGCCTCTCAGCGACAATGATCGGGATATTTGCGTCGATATTGGACGGCATCCTGGTGGGCGCCGTGTACGGACTTGCCGCCATGGGCCTCACGCTCATCTGGGGCGTGATGAACGTTATCAATCTTTCGCACGGCGCGATCATCGTGCTCGGCATGTTCGTCGTTTATTTTTTGACCGAGCTGACCGGCATATCGCCCTATCTCGGCATCCCCACGGGAATGATCGTCGGCTTCATCGCCGGCCTCATCATCTATTGGGTTTCGGTCAATCGCGTGATCGGGCGGCCGATCTTGATGAGCCTGCTCGCGACATTCGCGCTCAATATGATCATCATCGGGCTTGCCACGGCAGCGTGGACGACAAGCCCGTACAATGTGCCGGTTGCGCTGCCCGGGATCAGTGTGGGCAACTACACATTCACCGGCACGCACATCATGGCCGCGATCATTGCGGTCGTCATTGCCGGCCTGCTGTATCTGTTCCTGCACTTTACGCGGCCCGGCAAAGCCATCCGCGCCGTCGCCAGCAACCGCGATGCCGCCGAGCTCAATGGCATCCCGACCCGGCAGACGCTGTCGATGGCATTCGGTCTCGGCGTTGCTCTGGCCTGCATTTCGGGGGCGCTGATCTCCACCTTGTTCCCGTTCACCGTGCTGTCGGGCGAGGCCTACCAGCTCAAGAGCTTCGTGGTCACCGTGCTCGGCGGCTTGGGCAATCCGGCCGGCGCGCTGCTCGGCGGCATCGCTCTCGGCATCGTCGAAGGCCTGGCCACGCCGTTCACGCCGGTCAGCTGGATTCCGATCATCGAGTTCGGTCTTTTCGTCGCCACGCTGATCGCCTTCCCGCGCGGCATCTTCGCATTCACCAGGCCTTAAACCGTGACGACCTCGATCTCCCACGATGTCGCCAAGGCCGGTACGTTCAAGCCGCGCAAGGGATGGGGCGAAGAAATCGCCCTGCAGGTCCGTCAGCCCTTTCCCTGGCTGATCGCGATTTTCACCCTGATCTGCGCGCTGGCGCCTTATGTTCTGGACGACGTCAGTTTGCGGGAAAGCCTGTTGCTGGCGGCGGTGTATGTGACGTTGGCAACAAACCTGAATTTGATGATCGGCTACGCCGGCTACGTGAATTTCGGCAACATCGTTTTCTTCGGCGTCGGCGGCTATATCGGCGTCTATATGGCGACCGCATGGCACGTGCACATCGTGCTCGCCGCGCTCGCCGGCGGCATTTGCGTGAGCGTGCTGGCTTATGTGTTCGGGCGCGGCATTTTGCGGCTGCGCGGCGCCTTCTTCGCCCTCGCCACCATCGGCGTGAACGAGGCCATTCAGGCCTTCGTCGTCAATTTCGAGCCTTGGGGCGGCGCCACCGGCATCTATCTGTCGATGGATGCCTACGAACCGCTCGGCGGTCCGATGAACGCGCTGTGGCTCTGCTATTACCTGATCATCGCCGTAATGGGCTTATCGCTGCTGCTCAGCTACGGCATCAAAAAATCCAAGTTCGGCCTCGCCATCATGGCCATCGGCCAGAACGAGGACGCCGCCGCCGTTCTCGGCGTGCCCACGCCGAAATACAAGGCGATCGTCTACAGCATTTCGGGATTTCTGCCGGCGGTCGCCGGCGCGCTCTATTTCTTCAAGAGCGGCATCATCGAGCCGACCAGCGCCTTCGATCTGACGACCTCGATCGAAGCCATTGTCATGCTCATGCTCGGCGGCGCCGGAACGGTGACGGGACCTGTGATAGGCGCTTTCCTTTACGAGGAGCTGCGCGGCTATCTGTTGTTCTCGGAAACCTTCTCTCACCTGCAGCTCGTGCTCGCCGGCGTCCTGTTGCTGCTCATCGTGCTCTTCGTGCCCGGCGGGTTGATGGGTTTCCTGCGTCAGCGCCTGCCCTTCGTGAGACGGTGGCTGCAATGACGGCCCTTCTCGAAGCGCATGACCTGACCAAGAATTTCGGCGGCGTGCAGGCGGTCGCCGAGCTGAGCTTCACAGTGCAGCAGGGAGAAATCCTCGGTCTCATCGGGCCCAACGGCGCCGGCAAGTCCACCGTGTTCAACCTCATCAACGGCGTCATCGCGCCCGACAAAGGCCGTATTGTTTTCGACGGCCAGGACATCACCGGCCAGGCCCCGTATGCCGTTGCGCGCCACGGTATCGCGCGCGCACACCAGATCATGCAGCCGCTCCTCGGCTTGACTGTACTTGAAAACTGCATGGTCGGCGCCTGCTTCGGACGTGAAAACATGTCGCTGGCCGATGCGCGCGAAGCGGCGCGTCAAGTTGCGGATTCCGTCGGACTTGGAGCGCGCGCCGACGTTCTTGCCGGCGCACTTACAACCGCCGGCAAGAAACGTCTGGAAATGGCACGGGCCCTGTCGGCTCACCCTAAGTTGCTGCTGCTCGACGAGGTCCTCGCCGGGCTCAATCCCACCGAGATCAACCTGATGCTCGAAACCATTCGCGGCATCCGCAACAGCGGCATTACGATTTTGATGATCGAGCACGTTATGCGCGCCATCATGAATTTGTCGGACCGCATTGTCGTTCTCAACCTCGGCCGCAAGCTTGCCGAAGGGACGCCGCGCGAAATCACGCAAAATCCCGACGTGGTCAAGGCCTATCTGGGCGATGCCAGCTCACTGGAAGCAGCGGGAGCGACGCCCCCGTGAATGCAGCCAATGACCTCCTCCTTGAAGTCGACGGCCTCGAGGCGGGCTATGACGACGTGCAGGTGCTGTGGGGAATTTCGTTGAAGGTCCGGCGCGGCAGCATGACAACGCTGGTCGGCGCCAACGGCGCGGGAAAGACCACCAGCCTGCGCGCTATCACCGGCGCCATTCGTCCGTTCGGCGGCCGCGTCGCCTTTCGCGGCGAGGACGTCACACGGCTGTCCACCCACGCCAAAGCGGCGCGCGGGCTCGTCCTCGTGCCGGAGGGACGCCAGCTTTACGCCGACATGAGCGTGGAAGAGAACCTGGAAATGGGCGCCTATGCCAATCGCGCCCGCAAGCATTATGGCGACAACCTAGACAAGGTCTATCAGCTCTTTCCGCGGCTGAAAGAGCGGCGCCGCCAACGCGCGGGTACTTTCTCTGGCGGCGAGCAGCAGATGCTGGCGGTCGCCCGCGGGCTGATGTCGGACCCCGAAATCCTGATGATCGACGAATTGTCGCTGGGCTTGGCGCCCGTTGTCGTTCAGCAACTCGCCAGAACGCTTAAATCACTGAAAGAGGCGGGTACCACGATTTTATTGGTCGAGCAGAACGTACATCTTGCTCTGGCCTTGAGTGACTACGCCTACGTCATTGCCGACGGACACCCGTTCACCGAGGGGCCCTCCCGCGAGATCGTAGCGAAATCTGAAATCCGCCAAGCCTATCTCGGACTTTGACACGGTTTAGAGGCGGAACAGCAAAGCTGTTCCGACGTCGGCCGCTCCCAGACATCGGTTGCGACGCGGCGGGTTTGCGACGCGGCGGGGCGTTTTGCCGCCATTGTTGCAGACATTAATTTCGCTTAATACTAAATGATCAGGTTTGCTGCAGTGGGGACATGGGGCAGCCGGCGCATTCAAACAGCATGGGTCTGGACCGCCATCCGTTCATCGCGCGCCTATCGCGTGTGATGAAATTGAGCGCGGCTGAACTCGAGCATTTGGCAAAAATCGTCGATAGCGAACGCGAGATCAAGAAGCGCAAGGACCTGGTGGTCGACGGCTATGAATTTCGCAATTTGTGTTTTGTGAAAGATGGCTATGCCATGCGCTACAAACTGCTGCGCAGCGGCAAACGGCAAATCCTCAACGTGATTTTACCGGGCGATGTGGTGGGATTCCCGGCCAGCTTTTTCGACCGCTCCATCTATTCGGTCATCGCCCTCACCGATCTGAAAATCACCGTGTGCTCGATCGAGCTTTATACGCAGTTGTGCCTGCAGCACCCCCAATTCGGCTTGGCCTTAGGATGGCTCGCCATGCAGGAAGCCGCGACCTATGCAGAACATATCGTCGACATCGGCCGGCGCACGCCGGTCGAAAGGGTTGCGCACTTCCTGCTCGAAATCCATTCGCGTCTTGCGGCGGTCGGGCGCGCCGACAAAGACGGATTTTTGCTGCCGGTCTCGCAGGAAGTGATGGCGGACGTGCTGGGCTTGAGCGTGCCGCATCTCAACCGCGTGATGCAGCAGCTGCGCAGCGAGAAGCTGATCAAAAGCCGGGAACGCTATCTCGAGATTCTGGAGGCGCCGGCGCTGCAGACGCTCGCGCAATTTCAGCCGGTCGCGCTCGAACCCATACCGCTGGAGGCAAAAAGGACAAAATTCAAGGCGGCGCCGGATGACCCGGCCTCCGTCGGCAAAATCAAGGTTTGACTCATTAATCGTGGTCAATAATCTGCAGTGGTGCCGGGGCGACCCGCAACTGTCACAGTCACGCGGTTTTCGGCTGAAAACTACAAAAAGCGTCAAGGCCCGATGCCTTGGGCGCGTCAAACCGGGAGGAAGTCCATGAAAAACAGAATTACGCGCCGGCGCATCATTCAGGCCGGTGCCGCGCTCGGGGCATCGACCGTCTTTTCGCCGCCGATCCTGACGTTCGCGCAGGGCGAAAGTCCGATCAAAATCGGCATGCATGATCCCTTTACCGGCACCTATGCTGCGGAAGGCGAAAGCGAAAAGCGTGGCGCGCTGATGGCGCTGACAGAGGTTAACGCCAAAGGCGGCATCAACGGCCGCAAAGTCGAATTGGTGACAGAAGATGACGCGGCCAATGCCGGGCTGGCTGCGCAAAAAGCGCACAAGCTGATCGAGCAGGACAAGGTCAACCTGCTGATGGGCGCCGTCTCATCGGCAACAGCGCTTTCGGTCAATCAGGTCGCCCACGAAAAAGGCACGCTTTACATGGTCACCGGAGGTCACACCGACCCGGTCACCGGTACGCAGTGCCATTGGACCACGTTCCGCATCTGCACGACGACGTACATGCTGGCGGCCGGTCTTGCCGGCACGCTCTATAAGAAGTTCGGCGGAAAGTGGTACTTCATCACGCCAGATTACGCGTTCGGCCACACGCTACAAGGTTCCTACGCCAAGCTGCTGGAAAGCATGGGCGGCAAGGTGCTCGGCAACTCGCTCTCGCCGCTCGGCACCACGGACTTCTCGTCCTACCTGATCAAGGCGCAGCAATCGAAGCCGGACGTCCTGATCGTCTTGGTGGACGGCCAGGACCTCGTGAACTGCATGAAGCAGGCGGCGCAGTTCGGCCTGACGAAGAAGTTCCCGATCGGCGGCGGCCTCAGCGAGCTCGAGGTTTTGCGGGCGCTACCGCGCGAAGCCAAGCAGGGTTGGTGGACGCTGGAATGGTACTGGAATCAGCCCAACACGCCTCATGTCAAGGAGTGGGTTGAGGCTTATAAAAAAGCGTACACCGACGGCACCTATCCGAGCGCACGCACCTGGTTCGGTTATGCGGGCCTGCATGCGCTGGCAATGGGTGCGAACAAAGCCAAGACAACCGAAGCGCAAAAGGTCGCAAAAGCGCTGGAAGGCCTCGAGCTGCCGCCCGAAATCAAGCTGCAGCCGAATAAGGTCTACTTCAGGCCCGGCGACCACCAGCTCATGTCGAGCGAGTTTCCTGGTGAAATCCTCCAGGATGGAAAATATCCGGACTTGTTCAAGGTGGCGGACATCGTCCCCGGCGACAAGATTGCACTGTCGGTCAAGGATACGGGATGCAAACTCGACTATCCGGCATAACGTCCTAAGAGAACAATTCAGCGTACAAGGCCGATTCCGCGCCGCCCTTAGACAAGGGCGGCGCGGTGTGGCTTAAGACTGGGCGAAAGACGGGTAAATCAGGCCGAGACATGGAGCTTCTGCTTTTCAACGCTTTCAACGGGCTGATCCAGGGGGTCTTCTACGCGCTTATGGCGCTCGGCTTGGCGCTGATCCTGAGCCTGAATTCGGTGATCAATATGGCGCACGGCGGCTTTCTCGTCATCGGCGCCTACCTCGCCTACACGTTGTCGCCATATCTCGGATTCTGGGGAGCGCTGATCGTAGGGCCGGCGCTTGCGGGCGCGATCGGGTTGCTCGTCGAGCGCGTCCTCATCCGTCCGATCTACAAACGTGTCGACCCGATTTACAGCCTGCTGCTCACGTTCGGATTGGCGCTGATCATCGAGGATATGGCGCGTACGATCTGGGGGCCGCAAGGTCTTCCACTCGAAGTACCGGACGTTATCAACTCGCCGGTCAGTGACGTATACTTCTTCATTACCGGATACCGGCTGTTCGTCATCGGCGTCACGGCCGCTGCCGCGATCGCGCTCTATTTGCTGTTGCGATACACGCTGCTCGGCATCCGTATTCGCGCCGGCATCCGCGACCTTGAAACGACGGCCGCGCTCGGCGTGAATATCTACAAGCTGCGCGCCCTCAACTTCGGCTTCGGCTGCATTTTCGCGGGTTTGGCCGGTGTGTTGGCGGCGGGCGTGTTGGGGCTTACCCCGCCGATGGGCAACAGCCTGATCATGCCGAGCTTTGTTGCCATTATCATCGGCGGCGTCGGCAGCCTGTTCGGAGCCGTGCTCGGCGGTCTCATCATCGGATTGGCGGCCGGGGTGGTCACGACCTATTACCCGGCCGCGAGCGAAGCGGTGATCTACTTGATGATGCTGATTGTATTGGTGGTGCGGCCGCGCGGGCTTTTCGGCGAAGAAGGACTGTTCGAATGACGCGCGCCGTTTCCGTCGCCGCGATGTGGATCGCGCTTATCCTCGTCCCATGGTGGCTGCCCATGGTCGGCAGCTACACCGCGCTCGGCTCCAAAATTCTGATCTACGCGATTGCGACCATGGGGCTCAACCTCGTCCTCGGCTTCACCGGCGGGCTGTCGTTCGGCCAGGCCGCGTACTTCGGCCTCGGCGCCTACGGCGCCGGCATGACGTTGAAGTACCTGGCCCCGGATACGCCGCTCGCCATCCTCATCGGCACCCTGGCCGGCGGCCTCGCCGCGACGCTGCTCGGCCCGCTGGTGATGCGCCGGCGCGGCATCTATTTCGCGATGATCACCATCGCCATCGGCCAGCTCTTCTATTTCGTCATGGTGCGCTGGAACAACGTGACCGGCGGCGAAGACGGCCTCGCCGGCTTCAGCCGGCAGGACATTCATTTCGGCTCGCTCACCGTGCCGATCGCGTCATCGGGCACGGCATTTTATTATCTCGTGCTGCTCTGCTTCACGATCGCCGTAGCGATTATGTGGACGATTCTGCAGTCGCCGCTCGGCCACACCTGGGTCGCCATTCGCGAGAACCGCCGCCGCATGGAATTTCTCGGCGTTCGCGTCGAGCGCTACGTCTGGGCCGCCTTCGCCATCGCCGGATTCATCACCGCATTTGCCGGCACCTTGAACGCCCTGCTGTTCAATTTCACCTCGCCGCAGGATCTGCATTGGATCCTGTCGGGCGACTTCGTCATCATGATTATCCTCGGCGGCATGCGCAGTTTCTTCGGGCCATTGATCGGTGTGATTATCTTCGTGGTTGCGCAAGACTACCTGTCGAGCATCACCGGCAACTGGATGACCTTTATCGGCATGATCTTCGTGTTCATCGTGCTGGTGTTCCCCCGGGGCGTCCTCGGCGTCTTCCGTCGCGCGGAGGCCATATGACCGGTGCGACCAGTGCGATGGCAGAATCTGTGGCAGAGCCGGCCGCCAAGACGCCGTTCCTGCGCATGGATAACGTGTCGCGTCACTTCGGCAACCTCAAAGCGGTCGATGGCGTGACGTTCGAGATGCATGCGGGCGAAATGCGCGCGGTCATCGGTCCGAACGGCGCCGGCAAGACGACCTTTTTCAATCTCATCAGCGGATTGCTGCCGCCGACCTCCGGGGATGTCATCTTCGAAGGCGAAAACATCACCGAGCAGACGATTGTCGACCGTGTCGCCAAGGGTATCATCCGCACCTTTCAAATCACCGAGATTCTTCCCGATCTGAGTGTGTTCGAAAACATCCGCGTCGGCGTCGAAACCGCGGCAAAATTGAATTCCAAGCCGTGGATCAGCCGCAGCGAACGCGCCGCAGTCAAAGAGCGTGTCGTCGAGCTGATGGAGATCGTCAATCTCACCGACAAGGCCAACCGCACCGTTGGTGAACTGGCGCACGGCGATCAGCGCGTTGTGGAAGTGGCGGTTGCGCTGAGCGGAAGGCCGCGTTTGCTGCTGCTCGACGAGCCGACCGCCGGGATGGGCGACACCGAAACCGATCATATGGTGGACCTGGTGCGGCGGCTGCACCAGGACCAAAATATGAGCATTCTCTTCATCGAGCATGACATGGATATCGTCTTCGGTATCGCCCAGCACATCACCGTCCTCGACCAGGGCCGTGTGTTGGCCGATGGAACGCCGAACGCGATCTCCAACGATCCGAAAGTGCGCGCGGCCTACTTGGGGTCGATCGAATGAAGACCGTTTTGCGCGCAAACGACATTCATTCGTTCTACGGCAAGAGTCACATCCTGCATGGGGTATCGCTCGAGGTGAACGAGGGCGAAATCGTCGCGGTGCTCGGCCGCAACGGCGCCGGCAAGACCACGACGGTCCGCAGTTTGGTAGGATTGACGCCGCCACGGCAAGGCAGCATCGAAATTTTCGGTAAGAACACGACGCGTTGGCCGGCGCACCGCATCGCCGGGCTCGGCGTCGGCTATGTGCCCGAAGGGCGCAAAATCTTCGGCAGCTTGACCGTGCTGGAAAATCTGAAAGTGCCGCAGGCGCGCCCGGGTCCGTGGACGCTCGACCGCGTGCTCGAGCTGTTCCCGCGGCTGAACGAGCGCCGCTCGCAACTCGGACGTCAGCTCTCCGGCGGCGAGCAGGAGATGCTGTCGATCGCGCGACCGTTGCTGCTCAACCCGCGGCTCATGCTGCTCGACGAGCCCAGCCAGGGCTTGGCGCCGCTGATCGTGCGCGACGTGATGAAGGTGGTACAGCGTATGCGCCAGGAGGGCCTGTCGGTGCTGCTCATCGAGCAGAACGCGCCGCTCTGCCTTTCGATCGCCGACCGCGCTTACATTCTGGACGACGGTAAAGTCGTCTATTCCGGCCAGGCCGCCGATCTCGCCAAGGATACCGAACTGGTCAACAAGCTGGCCGGCGCCGGCAGCAAAGGCGCCGCAAAGGCGCACGCCGCGACTTAGATTTCAGACAATCGACCGTCCGTCGCAGTCGCGGCGCCGGTGAGCCATTGCGTCGCCTCCTCCGGCGAGCGGATTTCGCGCAAGTTCGGCTGCTCGCCAGCGCGTTCACGGGGCGACGCGAAAATGTTGAACGAAACGATATTGCCGAAGACGTTTTGTGGGTTGCCGAGGAAGTTGGCCGGGTTGAACAGCGGCGGCATATGCCACCACAGCCGGTATTGCTTGCGCAACAAATGTGCGACCAGCGCGCTGGATTGTTGCGCCCGGTCGTTTTCGACATAGAGCAAGGGACGGCAGCGGTTGAGCGTATCCTCGCAGCCTTGCAGCACGTCGAGCTCCATGCCCTCGACGTCGATCTTGATCAGTTTCACCTGCCGCAGCCGCAGCTCGTCGACAGCGACCAGGTCCACTTCCTCGCCGCCGCCCTGCCCAATGGCAATGCCGCCGAAGTTGTCGACGCGCGTATAGTCGAGCGCGGGAACGGCGATGCGTCCGCGTGCGCGGCCGGCGGCGCTGGGAAAGGCGTGGACGTTGGCGAATTCATTGAGCGCCACGTTGCCGCAGAGGATTTGCAGCAGCACCCGCTGCGCCTCGAAAGCGTAAACCGATCCGGCCGGCCCGACCAGCTGCGCCATTGCGACGGTGTGCGCCCCGATATTGGCGCCAATGTCGAGCACGGTGTCGCCCGCTGCAAGCACTTGCCGGAACAGCGCCACCTCGCCTTCCGAATATTCGCCGTAGAGGTCGAGCGAGCGCCCGACATACATATCGCGGCGCAAGTACATCATGGTACCGTAACGGCAGCGCCGCAGGCCGAGTGCGGAATTGGCCGGCCGCGCGGCATTGACGGCGCTCGCCTTTAGCATGGCCTGCGCCGCGCCGGCGCTCGGCGGCTCCCGCTCACGGAGCAATCTCCAATTCGCTCAAGAGCGGCCCGAGAAACTTCTCGTACACGCGCCAGCGGCCGATCGCGCTTTTATAAATCGGCTGGCGCACCTGCGTCGCGCTGGCGGTCCGCACCGGCCGGTCGGTCTGGTGGAAGGACAGGCAGCGCTCATCCCAGGGCAAGCCGCAATGCGCAATGATACGCTTGGCCTCCGCCTCGATATCGGCAACGACATCCTCGTAGCGAACATCGAGGATGCGCCCCGGCGGCAGCACTTGCCGCCAGTGCTGCATTAAATGCCGGTAGTGCCGGTAGTAGCGACCTAATTCGGCAAGATCGTAGGTGTGATTCTGCTCGGCGCTGAACAGCTTGGAGAAGCAGGAAATGCAAGTATCGACCGGGTCGCGCACCGTGTGAATGATCTTCGCATTGGGCAACGCCAGGTGGATCAATCCGGCAAAGTAAAAGTTCGATGGCATCTTGTCGGTGACGCGGTCGCCGTGCGGCGCCTGTTCGCGCAGTCCCGCAACGTATTGCTGTCCGATCTGCCGCAATGCATCGCCGTCAAGCGCCGGCACGAACTCCGGGTAGAGGATCGTTTTGCCGTCCGGCCCGCGCACCGTCAGCAGCACGTCGTTGAGCAGCTTCAGCTCTCCGGCGCCGTAGACCTGCGGATGACTGGCGAGAATCTGCTCCACCAAGGTCGTGCCCGACCGCGGCATGCCCATGACGAAAATGGGCACTTGCGAGGGATCGCCGCTGCCCGATTTGGCGCGGATAAGCTCGGCGCTGAACAGCGCTTCGATGCGCGCGAACAGCGCGTTCGAGGCCTGTTCGTCATAGGAAATCGCAGCGCGCTTTCCCGCGTTGCCCGCCAGCAGATGGCGGAACGACCGATCGTAATCCTTCAAGTCGGCATAGGCCTTGGCCAGCGCAAAATCGAGCTGATAGCGATCGGTTGCCGAAAGCCCGTCGCTCTTGCGCGATAGCGCCTGCATGGCGGCGAGGTGCGGATCGTCAGCGGCGAATTTGACTGAGTCGGCGAGATTGACGTAGACGCCGGTGACGTCGGGGTCGAGCTCGAGCGCCTTCACGTAAGCTTGCCGCGCCTCATCCAGCTGTCCCAATTCTTTGAGGACATTACCCATATTGTTGTAGGCGTCGGCAAGATCGGGCTTGAGCGTCAGCGCGCGCCGATAGTGTGCAAGCGCGGCGGCAAGCTCGCCACGCTCGAAAGCGACCCGGCCCATCAGATTGATGATGTCGGGATTGGCGGGATTGAGAGAAAGCGCGCGCTCGCCCGCCGCCGCCGCCTCATCGACTTTATGCTGGTCGATGAGAATGCTGGCGTAATGAAGATGAATTTTGTCGCTGCGCTGCTCGATGGCGAGCGCGCGGCGCATCGTTTCGGCCGCCTCCTCGAGACGGTCCAGGTCCTTAAGGGCCAAAGCCAAGTTGTCGAGGGTGTCGGGATCGTGCGGCTTGAACTCCAGCGCCTTGCGGTAGGCAGCCTCGGCATCCTCGGGCCGCTTCAACTCGCGTAGACACGTGCCCAGATTGTTCCAGGCGTCGGCGAATGCCGGCTGCAATTCGAGCGCGCGTCGATAACAACGCTCCGCCTCGGCGAATCGCTTGAGTCGCAACAGCGCATTGCCGCGGTTGCTGTGCGCCTGCGTAAAATTCGGCTCGACGACCAGCGCGCGTTCGTAATGCGCCAAGGCGTCCTCGTATTTTTCCTGCTCGAACAGTGCGATTCCGAGATTGTTCAGTGCGCCCGCCATGTCCGGGTTGATCTCAAGCGCGCGTTTCGCCGAGGCGATGGCATCGTCGACGCGGCCCGCCAGCCTGCACATCTCGCCGACATTCGCGTGGTAAAGCGCCACGTTCGGCGCCAACGCGATGGCGCGCCGCAGGTCCTCGATCGCTTCGCCGAGCTTGCCCGATTGCTGGGCAATGATGCCCAGCATGTGCCAGGCCTCGGCATTGGCGGGATCGGCCGCGAGCACGCGCCGGCACAGCTCCTCCGCATCGCCAAGAAATCCGTGCTGCCGCTTCTGCTCCGCCAGCAAGAGCAGCTGGCCGGGCGCGACCGGCTGTGCGCGCGGCGCCGCGGGCGCCTGCCGCAATTCCAGTGCCATGATTTCGGCGGCACGCGCGGCACGGCGCTCGCCTTGCGCCTGGAAGGGCGCAAGCGCCGACCTGTCGCCGCCAACCGCGCGCGCGAGCTCCGCTGTCATGTATCCGATCGCGCGATCCCAGCCTTCGCCGCGCTTCTGGCGAAATAGCCGCATGGTCGGGTACCAGGGATTGTCCTCGCGCTCGAGCATCCAGCGCCAGTCCGTGACCCAAGGCAGCAGCACCCATGTCGGCTTTCCGAGTGCGCCGGCCAAGTGCGCGACCGAGGTATCGACCGTGATGACGAGATCGAGCGCAGCGACTGCGGCGGCCGATTCGACGTAGTCGGTGAACTCCTTGGACAAATCTCGGATCGGCGTTTGCCGCCCTTTCCCTTTCGCATCGGCCCCGCGCGGCCCGACCTGCAGACTGACGAACGTCGCGCCGGAGACGGCAAGCACCGGCTCTAACGTGTCGAGACCAACGGAGCGGCGCATGTCGTTGACGTGTTTGGGATTTCCCGCCCACGCAAGGCCGACCTTCAACCCGCTCGCAGAAGAGAGTTTGTCGGCCCACCGCGCGGATGCCGAGGCCGGCGGCCGTAGGTAGGGAACGCCCGCGGGAATAGTCTCAAGTCGCGTCTTGAACAGACGCGGCAGGCTGAGCAGCACGGCATCGCAGTCGTAAGGCGGAAGGTCGCCGCGGTCGCCTAGCACGTTGACCCCGGGAAGGCTCTCGCGCATCAGGCCGGCAAGCTCTTGGTGCACGCGAAAACTGACGCGGCCGGCGCGCGCTGCGAGGAGCGGGATGTAGCGGGCGAACTGCAGTGTGTCGCCGAATCCCTGCTCGGCCTGCACATACAAATGTTTGCCGGCAAGGCTTTCGCCTTGCCACGGCTTCTCGGGAAAACGCGGTCCGGTGCGCTCGCTCGAGCGCAGCCGCCATTCGTATTCGTCCCAGCCCTCGGCGAGGTCGCCGCGCATCAGCAGCAAGATGCCGAGTCCGGAATGTGCGTTGGCGTGGTCGGGCGCCAGCGCGACCGCCCGCCGCAGCACGGCGATGGCCTCGTCGAACTCGCCGGCGTGGTGCAACGTCGTGCCGAGATTGGCCCAAGCATCGGCAAAGTCCGGCTTCAGCTCGATCGCACGGCGATAGGCGGCGATCGCCTCATCGAAGCGCTTGAGTGCATGCAGTGCGTTGCCGAGATTGCTGTGCGCCTGCGCAAAGTCGGGACGTGCGGCAACGGCTTGGCGGTGCGCGTCGGCGGCGCCTTCATAATCGCTCAGCTCGTAGAGCGCCACGCCGAGATTGCTCAAAGCCTCAGGCATGGCCGGCGAAATCTCCAGCGCCCGCCGCGCTTCCTGGGCAGCGAGCTTGGGACGGCCCGACAGCCGGTACATTTCGCCGAGATTGGCATGAAACAGCGCCACTTGCGGCGCCACCTGCACGGCGCGCTGCACGTGCTGGATGGCCTCGCCCAATTTTCCGTTCTGATGGGCGATCACTCCCAGCAGGTGCAAGGCTTCGGGCAGATTGGGACTGACGTCGAGTGCGCGCCGGCACAGCGCTTCGGCTTCCAGAAGCCTCCCTTGGGTCCGATAGCGCTCGGCGAGCACCAAGGCGTCGGCGAGCGGCATAAATGGTGCCGATGGATCAGCCGAGCCCGCCTGTTGCTCCATAACATCAACCCACGTTGACCGCGGACCGCCTTTGGCGGCCCGTGAATAGCTGCAAGGCTTGTCTTGGTTTTTGCCCCGAAACTTGTAGCCAACTATCAGGTTTTATTACACATTTTTTGCAGCTGCGGCTAGATTGTGCGCTAATCTCGGAACTATCTCACGGGGTCGCTATCGTCCATGCTTAGTCGTCGCTCCAGGTCGCTTACCCTTGCCGCCACACTGTTCGCGCTCACGGCGGTCGTGCCGTTATACGCGCAGCAGAACACCACGGCGACGTACGGCGACTGGGTGGTCCGCTGCGTCGTACAGAGCAACAACAATCAGCAGCAAAAGCTGTGTGAGATGGATCAAACGACCGAAGTCCAGGGCAAGAACGCACCCTTGTCGCGCGAAGCGATCCCGCGCCCGGAAAAGGGTAAGCCGCTCAAATTTATCGTTCAGCTCCCGGTCAACGTGTGGCTACCCCCGGGCCTCCGCATTCAGATGAACGACAAGGATCCGGGGATCGCCGCCTCTTACACCCATTGCGTTCCCGGCGGGTGCTTTGCCGAAGTCGAACTCAACGACGACACGGTACGAAAATTTCGCTCGACCACGACGCCCGGCCGCATCCTGTTTAAGAACGCGGCGCAGCGCGATGTGGTTATTCCGCTTTCATTCAACGGGTTCGGTCAAGCTTTGGACGCGTTGTCGCGAAGCTGACACAAGCCCGCATACACCGTCGACGCCGGCAAAAACGTTGCGTCGCAATTCGTGCGTCCGATAAATACGGCCAGAGAAAGTCCGCAACGCGTCCCTTTTTGGCACCATGCGACGGCGTGACCTTCACACTTTCGGCCAGCTTAGGACCAACTAAAGCCTGCCTCCGCCACTGAGATTTTGCGGGTCTTGTTCTCCGTCCAAGAAATCTCGGTCACGCATCAAGGAGGTCGCTATGAGCGCGTTGGATATCCGCCGCCTGCGTCCCAAGAACATGCTCTCGGACCCTCAACCGGCCGACACGTCGATCCGGTCGATACTGGAGCGGCTCAACGGCGGCGAAGAGCAGCAAGTCGTTGCCTCACCGTCGTTCGATCTGACGCAGGAGCCGCTCGTCGATGACCGGCGCTCGCGCTTTCGCGCCGGCATTGCGATCGCCGCGGGCATCGGCGGCGTAACGCTGGCCGCCGTCGTGGCGGTGACCGGAAGCGGCTCGCCGCCCAAGAGCGACATGGCACAGCCTGTATTGGACGCGACGCGGACGCAGACCGCGGTGGCGGGCAAAGGCGATCTGGAAAAAGTACCGCTCGAGCCGGTGCAAACCACAACTGCAACGCCCTACCCGCAGGCTGCGGCAGCGTCCATGGGCGCGACGGTGGCTCCGGCGTTGCAGCCCGCCGTCGATGCCGGGAGCACTGCCGACAACGCTAGGAGCCCGGATGACGGCGCGGGCGCCCTCCATGCTTCCCATCTGCTGCTCGCATCGCCCTTGCAGCTCTGGGCCATGTTGCCCGCCGCGGATTCCGCTCCCCAGGATGCATCCGCGCCTACGCCGCAAGACGATGCCGTCCATGAGACGACCGGCACGACACCGAACCCTGCCGTCTCCGCGCCCGCGACCGAACCGCGGTCGCGACAACACGTTCACCACGCATTTCACCACCACAGACATCGGCACCGGCGCTATGCGGCACCGCCCGCCGAGACGGCGGAATCCTCAACTCACGAGAAGCAACAGCAACAACAGGCCGATGTCGCGCCGCAGAAACCGGCCTTTCAAGGCTTTTGGCAAAGCATGTTCGGCGCCAAATGACCCATGCAAGGAGCCGTCAACCAATGGATTTGACGGCTCCGCCGAACGCAAATCGGCCGCGGACCGTCTTGTTCATCGGCCACAATTCTCGCATTGGCCCGATATCGGGGCACCCGAATCAGATTATTCATGGGTGGATGGCATACCGAAAGCGGCGCTCTACGGTTCCCGAAAATCTGGCGAAGATCGACGCGCTGATCGACGCTGCGCGGCAAAACCTTAACGCCGGCTGCGGCTACATGATGGTTATCGAAGGCATCTCGCTCATCGGCAGCAGAACGGAGCAGGCAATCACGGCCGAATGTTTGCGCCGCCTGCTCACCGGCGCGGCGCAGCCGCCCGACGTCGAGGCCTTGTTCCGGCATTTACCCCATCCTGCCGCCGCGCCGAATCCCGCTTTGGCCGTGCGGCTGATCGCGCGTGGGCTTGCGCTCATCACCGGCATCGCCGAGCACGCGACGACCGAAATGCTTGTCGAGGCGCTGACAACCGCGTTTGCGGAACGGGCGGCCGGGAGCGAGCCGGAAGCCGCCTGACGTTGGTACATTCGTTTCAGAGATGCGGCGTCTCGCCGGCAATCACTGCGGTTTCGACCGGCCCAGATTCTTGCCGACAATCGCCACGATGATGAGGACGAAGCCGGCAAGCCGCAACAGATAAATCAGCGATTGATGCTCCTCCTGCGGAATCTGGTTGCCGGACAGCGCCTGGTTGATCGCAAACAGGACGAACGAAATGCCCAAAATTGCAAACAGGGAGTCGTGAGTGCGCTTGTAAAAGCGGAAAAAGAACAGCGCAGCGATCACGAAGCCGGCTGTGACCATGCCGGACAGGAAGCTGAGCATTCAGTCGACCTCCCAAACAAAGCCGTAAAGCAGAGTGCTGACGGCCGCCAAGCCGGCCAGCACCCGCGGCAGCCGCAGATCGACGTCGGGAGGCAAAATGAAATCGAGCAGCAGAAGGAGATTTGCCACCGCCAGCAGCACGAAACAGGCCGCTGTCCAAAGCGGCAATGCCGTGCGCGTGCGCAGATAACTGCGCACCAGCAGCCAACCGCAGACAATGCTGGTGGCGAAGCAGAGAAGATAGACGGCAGCGGCGATCGTGTTGCTCATTCTCTGATCCTGAAGGCGTCGGAGAGGATTTGCAGTTTCGCGTTCGGCGTGGTGACGATCTTACGCATCACGGCCGTCGGTTTGACCGCATAAATCCTCTCCAATTCCGAGATTGTTTCCTCGATGTCCGCATTGCCGGAGCGATAGCAATAGGTACCGTCATCTTCCGCGATGACCAGCCCGACGGACATTAAATTGTTTAATGCCTCGGCGAGAACCACTCGGCTGCTGCGTAATTCTTTAATGATCTCAGCGTCATGCCAACGCCGGCCTTGCGTCCGCCGAAGCATGAGCAAGAGGTCGAGAGCCCACACGGATCTGAATAGGCCTGCGGCAAAGTCGAGAACGGTGTCTTCAGGAATCATGCCTGGGCGGGATCGATCGGCATAAAGTTACGCCCCCGAGGAAGGTGACGAGCGGACGGCAGGAAAGCGACGAGGCCCCGCTATGCGCTCAACGCGGGCGGCGGCTCGTGCACTTGCCGGGATTGCGGCTCGTGCACGGTGCCCGAACGCAGCGCGAGCATGTCGCGCAGATAGCTTTCCAGCCCCTCCCGCGTGATCGGCTTCTGCAGGATCGGAACGTTGCGGAAACGATCGTCGACGCTTTCGCGCCCGTAGCCTGTGACGAATGCGAACGGAATACCGCGGTCGGCCAGTGCATGCGCCACGGGATAGACCGACTCTCCACCGAGATTAAGATCGAGAATGGCGCAATCGAACTCGCCGGACGCCGCGGCGGCGGCCTCCCCGAGCGTGCAGCAGGGACCGACCACGAAAAGGCCGAACTCAGTAAGAAACTCCCGCATCATCATACCGATGATCGCCTCGTCCTCGGCAAGCAACACGCGTCTCATCGCGCCGGTCGGAAGTTGCACCAGGTTGCGGTTCGCGCGCACGCCGGTGCTTTGCTCGTCCGTGTCCCGGCCGAGAGGAATTTGCAGCGTGCAGTGTAGGCCGCTCGGCCGCCAATCCCATGCGACATTTCCGCCGATTTGATGCTTGATGCTGGCGTTCATGATCTTGGTGCCGAAGCCCTGCGCGACGGGCGTCTCGACCGGCGGGCCGCCCGTCTCTTGCCAGAGCAGCGTCAGCAGGTCTTTGTCGGTTCGCCATTCCACTTTGAGACGGCCGGCGGTCGCCGACAGCGCGCCGTACTTCGCCGAGTTCGTCGCCAACTCATGCAGCGCCAGCGCAAGATTCTGTGCCTTTTCAGGCGAGAGAAATACCGGCGGTCCCGCAATGGCCACGCGATTGCCCTCGCCGCTGCGATAAGGCGCAAGCTCCTCGCTCACCAGCCGCTCCACGTCGGCGCCCTGCCATCGCGTCTCCGAGAGCAGCGTGTGCGCCTGCGCCAGCGCATGAATGCGGCCTTCCACCGCCTGCACATAGCTCTCCTGCGAGGTGGCGCGGGTCAGGCGAACGATGGCCTGCACTACGGCAAGGGCGTTGCGAGCGCGATGGTCGACCTCGCGCGCCAGCATCAGATGGCGCTGCTCTTCATGCTTGCGCTTGGTGATATCGAGTGCTGTTCCGACGACCCGAATGCAGCGGCCGTCCGGGTCGAACAAAGCGCGGCCCTTGGCGGCGACCCAGCGGACGATGCCGTCTTCTTTGCCGACGGTGCGATACTCCACATCGTATAACGCGCGCCGGTTCGGGTCGCACGCCGCGGCGAAGGCCGCGCACGTCGCTTCCTTGTCGTCAGGATGCAGTCCGGCATAGAAGTCGGCCATGCTCACCGGGACGTCCGGCGAGATGCCGAACATCGCCTTGACGCGCGGCGGCCAGAACAGCCTGTCGTTGATCGTATCGACGTCCCAAAGCCCCACTTCGGCCGCCTCGGTGGCAAGCCGCAACTGCTGCTCGCTCTCCTGCAGGCGTTCGGCCGAGGCTTCCAATTCGGCGGTCCGCTCCGCGACTCGATCTTCCAGCTCACGGTTAAGCTGTTCGAGCTGACGCGTCTTCCTGTAGAGCTCGGCAAAGACCCTGACCTTGGCGCGCAGCAGCTCCGGCACGACCGGCACCGGCACATAATCGACGCCGCCCATTTCATAGCCGCGCAGATAGTCGGTGTCGGTCAGATGAATGGCGGAGATGAAGATGATGGCGGTGCGCTGAAAGCGCGGATGCTCGCGGATCATCTTGGCGAGATCGAAGCCGTCGAGATCGGGCATGCATACGTCGACCAGTAGAACGGCGACGTCGTTCTTCAGGAGGGCTTCCAGCGCTTCGTTGGCCGACTCGGCCTTGATGAGGTTCTCGTCCAGCTCGCGCAGCACCACCTCGTAGCTCAGCAGCTTGGCCGGCTGGTCGTCGACGAGCAGAATATTGACCTTGTCGTGTTGCTGCACGGCGCGGCCCTCAGCGGTGCAACCACATGCGCAGCACAGTCAACAACTGCTCGGTGTTCACGGGCTTCGCCAGATAGTCCGACGCGCCGGCTTCGAGGCATTTTTCCCGATCGCCTTTCATCGCCTTGGCCGTAAGCGCGATGATCGGCAGGCGCTTGAACGTGCCCTGATCGCGGATTTGCTCGATGGTCTGATAGCCGTCCATCTCCGGCATCATGATGTCCATCAGCACGATGGCGATATCCGGCGTCGATGAAATCAACTCGATCGCTTCCCGCCCAGTCGTGCAGGTGAGCACGCGCATACCGTGCCGCTCCAGCACGCTGCTCAAAGCGAAGATGTTGCGCGCGTCGTCGTCGACCACCAGCACAGTGCGGCCCACGAGGTCCTCGTCGGAACTGTTGAGCCGTTCCAGCATGATTTGTTTTTCGCGCGGCAGATCGGCAACGACACGATGCAGGAACAGCGATGTTTCGTCGAGCAGCCGTTCCGGCGATTCGACGCCTTTGACCACGATGCTTCGCGCCATCGAGTGCAGTTGCGTGTCTTCCTCGGGCGTCAGTTCACGGCCGGTAAAGACCACCACCGGAACGTCGGTAAGGCTGCTTTCCTGCTTCAGCTCCTGCAGAACATCGAAGCCCGACATGTCAGGCAGCCGCAGGTCGAGGACGACGCAATCGAACGGCTCGCGCCGCAAAATGTCGAGCGCTTCGCCGCCGCTTTCGGCGGCGGCAATCTCGATATCGTCGTGGCCGAGCAATTCGGCGATGCTCATTCGTTCTGCCGGATTGTCCTCGACGACCAGCAGGCGCTTGCGGCGCCTCTTGGCGTATTCTTTGATGCGGCCCAGCGCCTCCTCGACGCCCTCCTTCGTGGTCGGCTTGGTCACGAAGGCGAACGCACCGCGCGCGAGCCCGTGCTGCTTGTCTTCGTCGAGGGTGATGATTTGCACCGGAATGTGCCGCGTGAGCGGATTCTGCTTGAGTTGGCTGAGAACGCTCCAACCCAACATGTCGGGCAAGAAGACATCGAGCGACACCGCCGTCGGCTGATATTGCTTGGCGAGCTCGAGCGCCTGCGCGCCGGTATTGGCCACCAGCACCTTGAATCCCTTGTCATGCGCAAGGTCGACGAGGACGCGCCCGTAATGCGGATCGTCTTCGACGATCAAAAGTATTGAATCGCCCGGCTGCAGCTCATGCCGGTCGTCCGGGATGACCTCGATGGGCCGCTCGGGAAGCAGAATGGCCTTACTCACCGTCTGCCGCTGTGCGCCCTCGCCTTCCGCGCGGCCGCCGATGGTGGAACCGGCATATTGCACCGGCAAATACAGCACGAACGTGCTGCCGATCCCCGGCGCGCTGCGCAACTGAATTTCGCCGCCGAGCAAGCCGGCAAGTTCGCGGCTGATCGCCAAGCCGAGGCCGGTGCCGCCGTATTTGCGGCTGGTCGAGGCGTCCGCCTGCTGGAATGCTTCGAAGATGATCTTCTGCTTCTCCGCCGGGATGCCGATGCCGGTATCGGCAACTTCGAAGGCGACGACACCCGGAGCCTGGCTGAGCACGGGATGATTGGCGGTCCACCCACTCTCGGCCTTGCTCACTTTGAGCTGAACGCTGCCGCTGGAGGTGAACTTAAAGGCGTTCGAGAGCAGATTTTTCAGCACCTGCTGCAAACGCTTGGAGTCCGTGATGATGCTGCGGTCGACATCCGCGGCGAGGTTCACGTCGAAGGAGAGTTGCTTGGATTCGGCCTCGTGCCGGAATGGGCGCGCCACCGCATCGAGCAGATTGGCCAGTAGAATCTCCTCCGCGTCGACGCTGACCGTGCCCGACTCGATCTTGGACAGGTCGAGAATGTCGCTGATGAGGTTGAGCAGATCGGTGCCGGCGCCGTGAATGGTGCGGGCGAATTCGACCTGCTTGGGCGTCAGATTCCCCTCCGGGTTGTCGCCGAGCTGTTGACCGAGGATGAGGATCGAATTGAGCGGCGTGCGCAACTCGTGGCTCATATTGGCCAGGAACTCGGACTTGTACTTCGAGGTGAGGGCAAGCTCCGCGGCCTTTTCCTCCAGAGCGCGGCGCGCGTGCTCGATTTCCTGGTTTTTGCGCTCGACTTCCACGTTGCGTTCGGCGAGCTGCTGCGCCTTCTGCTCCAGCTGCTCGTTGGTCTGCTGCAGCTCGCGCTGCTGCGTCTGCAACTCGGCCGCAAGTTGCTGCGATTGCTTGAGGAAGCCCTCCGTTTGCATGGTGGCTTCGATCGAATTGAGAACGATGCCGATGCTCGCAGTCAGCTGCTCGAGGAACGTAATCTGCAGCGGCGTGAAGACTTCCAGCGAAGCCAGCTCGATCACCGCCTTGACTTGATTCTCGAACAACACCGGCAGCACGACGATATTACGCGGCGTCGCTTGGAACAGCGCCGACGAGATCGGAGCCGCCGTATCCGGCACGTCGGTGATAAGCAGGCGACGCTTGTCCACGGCGCACTGGCCGACGAGACCTTCGCCTAGCTTCACGGTCGCCGGATGCCCGTTCTGCTCGTTGCCGGCATAGGACGACAGCAAGTTCAGCCGCGGCCCGCCTTCCGACTCCATCTGATAGATGACGCTTTGCTGCGCGTTGACGAGCGGCGTCAGTTCGCTGAGCAGCAGGCGGCCCACGGTACCGAGGTCGCGCTGGCCCTGCAGCATGTTGGTGAATTTGGCGAGGTTAGTTTTCAGCCAGTCCTGTTCGGTGTTGCGCTCGGTGGTCAGGCGCAAGTTGTCGATCATCGTATTGATGTTGTCTTTCAGCTCGGCCACCTCGCCGCGCGCATCGACCTGAATCGACCGAGTCAGGTCGCCTTTGGTCACGGCGGTCGCCACCTCGGCGATCGCGCGCACCTGGTTGGTCAGGTTCGCCGCGAGCAAGTTGACGTTGCCGGTCAGGTCCTTCCAGGTGCCGGCGGCGCCGGGCACATTGGCCTGACCGCCGAGACGACCCTCGACGCCCACCTCGCGGGCGACGGTCGTCACCTGCTCGGCGAACGTGGCCAGCGTGTCGGTCATGTTGTTGATCGTGTCGGCGAGCGCGGCGACTTCACCCTTCGATTTCACCGTCAGGTTTTGCTTCAGATCGCCGTTCGCCACCGCGGTCACCACTTTCACGATGCCGCGCACCTGTTCGGTCAGATTCGCCGCCATGAAATTGACGGTGTCGGTCAAATCCTTCCAGGTGCCGCCGACGCCCGGCACTTCCGCCTGGCCGCCGAGCTTGCCTTCGGTGCCCACTTCGCGCGCCACGCGCGTCACTTCCGAGGCGAAGGCGTTGAGCTGGTCCACCATCGTGTTGATGGTGTTCTTCAGCTCGAGAATTTCGCCCTTCACGTCGACGGTAATCTTGCGCGACAGGTCGCCGCGCGCGACCGCCGTCGTCACCTCGGCGATGTTGCGCACTTGCGTGGTCAGATTTGCCGCCAATAGATTGACGTTGTCGGTCAGATCCTTCCAGGTGCCGGCAGCGCCGGGCACGTTGGCTTGGCCACCCAGACGTCCCTCGGTGCCGACCTCGCGCGCCACGCGCGTCACTTCGCCTGCGAACGACCGCAGCTGATCGGTGGTCGTGTTGAGCGTCTCTTTGAGCTGCAGCAGCTCGCCGCGCACGTCCACGGTGATCTTTTTCGACAGATCGCCGCTGGCAATGGCGGTCGCCACCTCGGCGATGTTGCGCACCTGAGCGGTCAGGTTGGAGGCCATGAAGTTGACGTTGTCGGTGAGGTCCTTCCAGGTGCCGGCGACTTCCGGCACCTGCGCCTGGCCGCCGAGCTTGCCCTCGGTGCCCACTTCGCGCGCCACGCGCGTCACTTCGGAGGCGAACGAATTGAGCTGGTCCACCATCGTGTTGATGGTGTTCTTCAGCTCGAGGATTTCGCCCTTCACGTCGACGGTGATCTTGCGCGACAGGTCGCCGCGCGCCACCGCCGTCGTCACCTCGGCGATGTTGCGCACTTGAGCGGTCAGGTTGCCCGCCATCGAATTCACGCTGTCGGTCAAGTCCTTCCAGGTGCCGGCGACACCCGGCACGTTGGCCTGGCCGCCGAGGCGGCCTTCGGTGCCCACCTCGCGGGCGACGCGCGTCACTTCGCCGGCGAAGCGGTTGAGCTGGTCCACCATCGTATTGATGGTGTCCTTGAGCTGCAGGATTTCGCCGCGCACGTCGACGGTGATCTTCTTCGACAAATCGCCGTTCGCGACCGCCGTGGTCACCTCGGCGATGTTGCGTACTTGGCCGGTCAAGTTGCCCGCCATCGAGTTGACCGAGTCGGTCAAATCCTTCCAGGTGCCGGCGACGCCCGGCACCTGCGCCTGGCCGCCGAGCTTCCCTTCGGTGCCCACTTCGCGGGCCACGCGCGTCACTTCGGAGGCGAACGAGTTGAGCTGGTCCACCATGGTGTTGAGCGTTTCCTTCAGTTGCAGGATTTCGCCCGACACATTGACCGTGATCTTCTTCGACAAGTCGCCTTGCGCCACGGCGGTCGCCACTTCGGCGATGTTGCGCACCTGCGCCGTCAGGTTCGACGCCATCGAGTTGACCGAGTCGGTCAGGTCCTTCCAGGTGCCGGCGACGCCGCGCACCGTCGCCTGACCGCCCAGCTTGCCTTCGGTGCCGACCTCGCGCGCCACGCGCGTCACCTCGCCGGCAAAGGCGTTGAGCTGGTCCACCATCGTATTGATGGTGTCTTTCAATTCGAGAATTTCGCCGCGCACGTCGACGGTGATCTTTTTCGACAGGTCGCCCGAAGCGACGGCCGTGGTCACCTCGGCGATGTTGCGCACCTGCGCTGTCAGGTTCGACGCCATCGAGTTGACCGAGTCGGTCAAGTCCTTCCAGGTGCCGGCGACGCCGAGCACATTGGCCTGCCCGCCGAGGCGGCCTTCGGTGCCCACCTCGCGCGCCACGCGCGTCACCTCGCCGGCAAAGGCGTTGAGCTGGTCCACCATCGTATTGATGGTTTCTTTGAGCTGCAGGATTTCGCCGGAGACGTTGACCGTGATCTTCTTCGACAGGTCGCCGCCGGCGATGGCGGTCGCCACTTCGGCGATATTGCGCACCTGAGCCGTCAGGTTGGAGGCCATAAAGTTGACGTTGTCGGTCAAATCCTTCCAGGTGCCGGCGACGCCGGGTACCTGCGCCTGACCGCCGAGCTTGCCTTCGGTGCCGACCTCGCGAGCGACGCGCGTGACCTCCGAGGCAAAGCCGTTCAGCTGGTCCACCATCGTGTTGATGGTGTCTTTCAACTCGAGGATTTCGCCGCGCACGTCCACCGTGATCTTGCGCGAGAGATCGCCGCGCGCCACCGCGGTCGTCACCTGCGCGATATTGCGCACCTGGTCGGTCAGGTTGCCGCACATCGCGTTGACCGAGTCGGTCAGGTCCTTCCAGGTGCCGGCGACGCCCGGCACGATCGCCTGGCCGCCGAGCTTGCCGTCGGTGCCGACCTCGCGCGCGACGCGCGTCACTTCCGATGCAAAGGACCGCAGCTGGTCCACCATGGTGTTGATGGCTTCTTTCAGCTGGAGAATTTCGCCGCGCACGTCGACGGTGATCTTTTTCGACAGGTCGCCGTTAGCCACCGCGATGGTCACTTCCGCGATGTTGCGCACTTGCGCCGTGAGGTTCGAGGCCATCGAGTTGACGCTTTCGGTCAACTCCTTCCACACGCCCGTCACCTCGCGCACCTGCGCCTGGCCGCCGAGCTTGCCTTCGGTGCCCACCTCGCGCGCCACGCGCGTCACTTCCGAGGTGAACACGTTCAACTGCTTGATCATCGTATTGACGATGGTCGCCGACTCGAGGAATTCGCCTTTGAGCGGGCGGCCGTCGACTTCCGTGCGCACGACCTTGAGCAGATCGCCTTGCGCGACCGCGGCAACGGCACGGGTCACTTCCTTGGTCGGCCACAGCAAATCGTCGATCAGCGTGTTGACCGACATCTCTATCTCGCTCCAGGCGCCGCTCTGAATGCCGAGCTTGACGCGGTGGCGGGTCTTACCTTCGCGGCCGACCACTTCGCCGACGTGTTCAAGCTCCTTGGCCATGCGCTGATTGGCGGCCACGATTTCGTTGAAAGTGTCGGCGATTTTTCCGGCGATGCCGTCACGATCGGCCGACATGCGCACCGAAAAGTCGCCGGCGCGCATGGCCTGCAAGGCAAAAAGAAATTCGTGGAGGTCGGAGGGATGCTTTCCGTTCGCTTTCGCCGGCTTCTCGGACTTTCCAGCGACGGCGGCTGCGACCACAGGAGGCGCAACGGTTTCGACGGTGTGGCCTTGGCTCCTGTTCTTCATATCGACATCCTCTCCCGATGGGCGCCTGCGGCGCCTCTGGGGCGTTTCAGCCTAAAAGAGGGAGGATATAAGGCTCGAACGGTTCCGGAGCAGGCCAAAGTGTCGGCTCCTAACTCCGGACAACCGCAGTCGTATTCAAGCCTTCGAGCCTACCCCCGAACGGTATTATTGCCCGGAGCCGTAACTCACAGGAGCCGGTTTCGTTCCCTTCCGAACAGAAAAATTTGCGCGTCTCGCGCTGGCGGGGCGGGTGCCGCGCTGCAGCGAAAACCCCAGCGTTAACAACTTCTTGTGCGCGGAGCTTCAGCTAGCCGTGGATCAGGTCGTGGAGCGCTGCACGAGCCTCCTCAATGCGCTGCACATTGAGACCACCGACAGGGAACTCGGTTCCATAGATGGTACTCAGAATGGCATTCGTGCGCGGCAGCCACTCGCCGATGTTTTCGCCTTTTCGCCGCGCATCGATCAGTTCGTTGCGCATCTGCACGAGTGCCGCGATGGCATCGTCGAGACGTTGCTTCATGATGTCGACGGGCTTGGAGTCCGGCAACTCCTGCAGAGCGGCGAGCGCTTCTTCACCCCGCTTGCGAATGGCCGGCTGCGGACTAGGCATTGTTCGTCTCTCCCGCGAAGCGAAAATACTCTTCCGGACTGCATGCCGACTTGTTGCCGGCGAGCAGAACCGTTCCACGCATCAGCAGCCCGCCGATCAGCGCGCAAATCGATGCCGGCAGCGCGAAAGCCCAGATCGGCACGAAGAAGTTGGCGACGATGAACAGCACGAACGGTACGACCGCTCCCAAGAGATCGACGCCAAGCACATGCACGGGGCCCCAGGGCAAATCTAGAAGCGCGCTGCCCTCGCCCATCCGGCTTAACGCCGCGCGAGACCACAGCGATGACACAAACTCGATCAGCAGAGACAACGCGGCGAGATTGCCGAAGGCGCGCGCCATGCCCGAGCCGGGCGCCAGCCCGATAGCGATCAGACAGGCCGCCGCGGCGCCGGTGGCGAGGGCTGAGCTCGCAAACCGCACCGCGAGAAGCTTCGGTGCGCCCGCCCACAGCGGCGTCGCCGTGGCGCCAAGCAAGGCGGCGGTATAGGTCGCCATCCACCAGCCGGTAGCGCCCGCGAGGCAGCCGAAGACCATCGCCGGCAGCTGCAAATAGAACGCCTGCACGATGAACGCGAGCAGGCTCCAGAAACCGAACGCCATCAGCACGTACGTGCCGATCGACATCGGCGAGGTCGGCCGGAAAATACGCAGCATGTTGTAGAAACGCTGCTTGGTGTGCAGGTCGGCGATCAGCAGGAGGCCGCCCGCGATTGCGCCGGTGAGCGCGATGGCGCGGCCGGCAAAAGCCACGGGCTCGCTTTCAGGAATACCGAGCAGTTGCGCCACGGTCACCACGATCTGCAGGCCGGCCGCAAGCCCGCCGATATAAATGTACAGCGCGACCGTCCAACCATAGAGGCTGGGCTTGACGGCCGGCTGCCCGTAGTACGTCGGCAGCGCGTCGACGGCAGGGTAGAAAGCGGTACCGCGCGCGTCCATGCCATCCTCACAAGGTGGTCAGCAAAAACCCGAAGGCGGCGCCGGTCAGCAGCATGGCCGTGACAAGGCCGGCCGCCAGCGCCGGTAGCACCCGCCTGGCGCCGCGCGAAGGATGCGACGGCAGATTGTAGACTTCCGGGCGATCGGTCAGCAGGAAGAATGCGTGCAGATGATTGAGGCCGCCGGTCGCACCCGGCGTCCCCGGTGCGCCGTAGAGGTAGGCGTCGCGCGCGCCCTGCTCATGCAGGCTTTCGACGCGCGCGTGGGCGCGCGCGTGCAAATCCGATAACTCGCCGAACTGAATCGAATTGGTCGGACAGGATTTGGCGCAGGCCGGTTCCAGCCCGCCTTTCAGACGGTCGTAGCACAATGTGCACTTGTGCGCCTTGCCGTCGAACAGGTTGAGATCGATCACGCCGAAGGGACAGGACGGCACGCAATAGCCGCAGCCGTTGCATATGTCCTGCTGCACCACCACGGTATCGAATTCCGTGCGAAACAGCGCGCCGGTCGGACAAGCTTCCTCGCACGGCGCATTGTCGCAATGCTTGCAGACATCGCTCATCATCTTCCAGTGGCTCTGGAACGGCGGCAGGTCCATGGCGCCGTCGCCGTCCTGCCGCACCTTCTCGATGAAGGCGACGTGCCGCCAGGTGTCGGCCGAGAGCCCGCGCGTATTGTCGTAGCTCATGCCGCTCAGCGTGAGATTGTCTGCCGGCAGTGCGTTCCATTCCTTGCAGGCGACCTCGCAGGCCTTGCAGCCGATGCACAGCGTCGTGTCGGTGAAGAAGCCGTACTGTTTACCGGGCTCGATCTTCACACCGGCGGTGAGCTCGGCTTCGTCGGCCAGCATGCCGGCCAGCACGGATTGTGACGTCTGCGTGGCGCGCCGATGCACATTCATGCGCCCGCCTCCTGCTCTTCAATGACCAAATCGAGATGATGCGCGTGCTCGATCGGCGCCTCTTGCTTTGCACCGTTCAAACGGCCCTTACGCAGATTGCACGTGAGCGACTTGTTTTCATGGATGCTGGTGTTGGGCTCGCCGACCACAGCCGTGAGCGCATTGGCGATGTCGCCGGTGGCGTAGCCCGACCAGCCGTAGTGCCAAGGCATGCCGATCTGGTAGATCGTGCGGCCATCCAGGGCGAACGGCCGCAGGCGTTCGGTGATCATCGCGCGTGTCTCGATCTCGCCGCGGGCGGTAGAAATCACCACCCAATCCAGCGTTTCGATACCGAGCTCGCGTGCAAGCTCGGGCGGAATTTCGCAGAAGCCTTCAGGCTGCAATTCCGCGGTGACCGGAACTGCGCGTGTCGGGGTGGCGCCCGAATGATGTTCGGTCAGCCGATAGGTGGTGAGTGAATAGGGATAGTTCGGGTCGCCGGCCGGATGATACGGGTTGTCCGGCCGCGGCCATTTCTTGGCGACGGGATTGTCCTGCTGCCGGTACAACGCATTTCTTACCGGCGATTCAACCGGCTCATAGTGCGTCGGCAAAGGCCCGTCCTTCAGACCGCTCGGCACAAAGAGCGAGGCACGGCCGTCGGCGATCATGATGAAAGGCGCCTTGCCGTCGAGCGCCTCCATGCCTTCCGGCTTCTTCGACCAATCGGGTTCGTACTCGGGAGCCTTGCCCGGCTCGAAGTCGAGCGAATCCCATCCATCCCATCGACGCTTTTCCGCGTCCCACCACATGAGCTTCTTGCGCTCGGACCACGGCCTGCCTTGCGCGTCGGCGGACGCGCGGTTGTACATATTCCGGCGGTTGGCCGGCCAGGAAAACGCCCAGTTCAGATGCGTGCCGGGTCCATCCGGACCGTCGGCCTGGCGCGAGCGCGCCTTGTTGCGGCTTTCCTCCGGGAAAATGCCGCAATAGAGCCAACCACCGCAGGCCGTCGAGCCGTCGTCCTTGAGCTCCTGAAAACTTTTGATCTGCTGCCGCTCCGGCCAAGTGTAGCCGTTGATCTCCTTCAAAGCCGCTTCGGCGTCAGGCTCGCCGCGTGCATCCGCGAGCGGATAGTCCCACGTGAGCATTTTCAGCGGCTCGTCTTTGGGATCGGTGCTGTCGGCGCACAGCTCCTTAAGCCTTCGGCCGAGGTGATACATGAACCAGAGCTCCGAGCGGTTGTCGCCCGGAGCATCGACCACGTGGTCGTGCCATTGAATAAGGCGGTGGGTATTGGTGAAGGTGCCGGCCTTCTCGCCAGCAAACGTGCCCGGCATCAGAAATACTTCCGTGCCGATGTCTTCCGGCCTGAGTTCGCCCTTGCGCACCAGTTGACCGGAGCGCCAGAAGCCGGCGGTCTCGGTCTCCGTCATGTCGCGTACGACCATCCATTCGAGCTTGGCGAGGCCGTGCTCGATCAGCCGCGAATTGCTGCCGCCGATGATGGGATTCTGACCCAGAAACATCATGCCGCGAATGAGGCCGTCGCACATTGCCAGCGTCATCGGCAACTGCGAGTGGTCGCCGGCGATCTTCGGCAGCCATTCGTAGCCCCATTCGTTGTCAGCGCGGGCATTCTCGCCATACCAGGCCTTAAGCAAGCTCACCGCGTATTTCGGGAAGTTGTGCCACCAGCCGGTCGGCGTGGTTTCCGACTTCAGGTAATTGGCGAAGCGGCCATGATCCTTGTACGCCTTCGGCTGCGGCAGATATGTCGGCAGCATGTTGTAAAGGCTCGGAATGTCGGTCGAGCCCTGAATGCTGCAGTGGCCGCGCAGCGCCAAGATCCCCGCGCCGGGCCGCCCGATGTTGCCAAGCAGGCCCTGGATGATTCCGGCGGCGCGAATGATCTGCACGCCGGTGGTGTGGTGAGTCCAGGCGACGGCATAGCAAAACGCACCGGTGCGTTCGCGCCCTGAATTCTTGGCAAGCGCTTCGGCGACCTTGACGAACGTCTCCTTCGGGCAGCCGGTGATGCGCTCGACCATTTCCGGCGTGTAGCGCGCATAATGGCGGCGCAGGATCTGGTAGACGCAATTGGGGTGCTGCAATGTGCGGTCGGTCGGCGGCGGGCCGTTCTCCATGCGCTTGGTCTTTTCACTGAACGACTCCGCCGTGTTGGTGGAGTGCTCCGCCAAGGGGGACGGCACCGTCTCGCCCTGGTATTGCCAGGAGTCGTACTGATAGGCGTGCTTTTTGTCGTTCCAGCCGGAAAACAGGCCGTCGAGCTGATCGGCATCCTGGAAACGCTCGTCGATGATGGTGGCGAGGTTGGTGAAATCGAGCGCGTAGTCCTTGAAATAAAGATCGTTCTCCAGAATGTAGCGAATGATGCCGCCGAGAAAGGCGATGTCGGTGCCGGTGCGGATCGGCGCATAAATATCGGCGAGCGCCGAGGTGCGGGTAAAGCGCGGATCGACGTGGATGACGGTAGCGCCTTTCTCCCTGGCTTGCATCGCGAAGCGGAAGGCAATCGGGTGGTTTTCCGCCATGTTCGAGCCCATGATCACCACGCAGTCCGAGTTAGCGAGGTCCCACTGCGCGATGGTAGCGGCGCCGCGTCCATAGGTGGCGCCCAAGCTCGGCACCGAGGCGCTGTGGCACACGCGCGCCTGGTTCTCGATCCAGACCATGCCGAGCCCGCCGCCGAACAGCTTTTTGATCAAGTAGTTCTCTTCGTTGTCGAGAGTCGCGCCGCCGAGCGAACCGATGCCGAGCGTATGATTGACCATGGTCCCGTTCGGCAGCCTTCGCACGAAGGTCTCGTCGCGCGTTTGCTTGACCAGTTGAGCAATGCGGTCCATCGCCCAGTCGAGGGGCTTGTGCTGCCAGTGGTCCGAATGCGGCGCGCGATAAAGCACCTTGTTCAGTCGCAATGGGCTCGTCATCAAGTCGAGCGTCGCCGCGCCCTTCGGGCACAGCGTGCCCTGGTTGATGGGGCTGCGCGGGTCGCCTTCGACGTGGATGACCTTGCCGTCTTTGGCATAGATGAGCTGCGCGCAGCCGACCGCGCAATAAGGACAAATGCTGGTGCCGACTTTGTCTGCGTCCATCAGACGCGGTCTGAGCGTGCGCGACTCGCTGCTGACGGCGGCTTGCGAATCCCCGCCTTGCCCTGCCGCCTGGCGCGGCAGCGACCAGTCGCGAAAAAAACCGGCGACGAGATCGCCGAAGCCATGGTGCGGCGCGCGCCCCGATCCGTTCACCACGTTTTCGGCAAGCGCAATTTCTTCTGCCTCGGCGGCGACCAGATGTTCCGGCTCGCGATAATGGACTGTAATGCGATGACGCTCGCGCGCCAGCGCGCGCAGGTCATCCGGATTGAAATTGAGCTTGTGTGAAACGATGAAGAGCCGATGTCCGCCGCCGTCGTCCTCGAGGATGAAGCGGTTTTCCTGAACGACGGTGATGTGACCGCTCTGGCTCGGCATCGACAGGCATTCTGAGTCGTATACGAGCTACAACCGTGCGAGCGGCACGATTGTTCCTCTCGCTGCTGTCGATGATCGATAAACGGATTTGTGCGGCCGAGCGGTTCCAGTCTCGGCCCGGCGACATTAGAGCTTCTTGATCTTCAGAGCTTCTTGATCTTCAGAGCTTCTTGATCTTCGCCGTTTCGATGATGTCCTTGAACTGCGCCATTTCCTTGGTCATGCGCGTCCACGCTGCGGCGGCGCCTTTCGGCCGCACCAGGAATCCGTTTTGGTACAGCTTGTCTTTCATCTGCGGCGTCGACATGACCTTGATCGTTTCGGTTTCTAGCCAACGCACGCATTCCGGCGGCGTCTTCGCCGGCGCGAGCAATGCCATGTCGGTGGCGAAGACAAAATCTTTGTAGCCGGCCTCCTGCATCGTGGGAATGTCGGGAAAATCGGGCCAGCGCTGTTCCGAACAGATCGCCAGCCCGCGCAGCGTACCGGCACCGAGATGCGAGGAGCAGGGGCCGAGCGAATTCGACGCGAGCTGCACCGTCCCGGCAAGCAGCGCCTGCAACGCATCGCCACCGCCCTTGAACACAACTTCTTGCAGTTTCGGCAGGTTCTCGCGCGACTTCAGCAGCGTCGCCTGCAATTGCGGCGTGGTGCCGATCGGCGGCACCGAAACGTTGTACTTCTCCGGGTTGGCTCTAGCGAGCGCGACAAACTCCTTCATCGATTTTGCCGGCGAGTCCTTCTGCACCACGAAAATGTTCGGCGCGCCGGCCAGTTCGCTGACGGCGACGAAATCCTTGAGTGGATCGAAAGGAAGGTGGTTGTAGAGTCCAGGATTGACCGAGAAAGCGGTGGTGGCCAGCAGGAAAGTGTAGCCGTCGGCATCGGAATGCGCGACATAGCCCATGCCGATATTGCCGCCGGCGCCGCCGCGGTTTTCGACGATGAAGGTTTTGCCGGTCGATTGATCCAGCGCCGCGGTGACGATGCGCGCCACCAAGTCGGACGGACCGCCGGGCGTATTCGCCACGACGATCTTTACCGGGCGGTCCGGATAAGCCGCATAGGCCGAGCGCACGCGCAGGAATGCAGGCGCGGCGAATCCTGCCGCCAAAGCGGTTGCACCTTTGATGATGCTGCGGCGCGTCGGCGCGCGTCTGTTCGGCATCGACCTCTCCCCTACTTCGATCCGTTTTCTGTTTGCCGAGATGCTAGCGGCTTTCATCCGCGGGCGGAAGCGCGCAGCGGCGCTATCGCGACGGCGTCCCCCCTTGTCGGGCCTCTATCGAGCAACCTAGAGTTCGACGGCGCGCGTATCACGGAGTGACCGATGTCAGCTCAGATTGCTCCTCCCGCACGGACCCCGGGCGCCAGGCGCGCCGGCGACGGCGAATACGTTTTCGAGCTGGCGAAACTCAACCGCATCAAAGGCGGGCCGGACTATTCCAGCGCCGAAGGCACGTGTGTAGAAGGCGACCGCATGATCGTCGCGCTGATGCGCATGGCGGCGGGGACCGGCGCGGCGCCGCACTCTCATCCCAACGAGCAATGGATTTACGTGCTCGAAGGCACCTTCAATGCAACAGTCGGCGGCAAGACCGTCGTCGCAAAACCGGGCTCGGTCGTTTACGTGCCTGCCAATACCGTTCACTCCGGCGGCGCGACCGCGGATGGCGACGTCCTGTTCTTTACGGTGAAAGACGCGGCGCACGGACTGCACGGCATCAAAGCTGCCTGAAGCATAAAGGTGGGAGGATATGCAATGAAAAGCCTGAAACTGCTGCTCGCCGCCGGCCTCTGCTTCATCGCCTGTACGCTCGCAGCGACGGCGCAGGACAAATTCCCCAGCCGGCCGATCAAGGTGCTCGTGCCTTATGCGCCGGGCGGCGCCACCGACATTGTCGCGCGCATCGTCGGCGATCAGTTTCAGAAAGTCACCGGGCAGCCTTTCGTCGTCATCAACAAGCCCGGCGCCTACGGCATGCTGGCGCTGGACGAAATGGTGAAGTCGCCGCCCGACGGCTACACGCTGATGCTTGGCAACGTATCGACCAATGCGATCACGCCGCTGCTCTATGCAAACAAAATGACCTTCGACTACGACAAGAGCGTGGTGCCGATCGCCCGGCTGGTTGATATCCCGGCGTTCCTGGTGGTGACGACCGCTAATAATTTTCCGGTCAAGACCGTCGCCGACCTCATCGATTATGCGAAAAGGAATCCCGGCAAGGTTCATTACGGCACCGTCGGCGCAGGATCCTATCCGCACTACGACATGGCCTATTTCGCCAAGCGCGCCGGCAACCTCGACATGGTCGCGCTGCCCAACAAAAACGGCGCCGCCGGCGTGATCCAGGACCTGCTGCGCGGCGATGCGCAGGCGGCCTTCCTCAACGTGGCGTCGACTGCCGGTTTCGTGAAGGCGGGCAAAATGCGCCCCATCGCGGTTGTCGACCACGCGCGACTGGCCGATTACCCCGACATCCCGACCATGCAGGAGGCCGGCTATCAGGGCGTCGGAACGCTCGCTTGGCAGGCCTTGTTCGCACCGGCGGGCACACCTAAGCCGGTGCTCGGCGCCTTGTTCGCGGCGGTGATCAAGGCGCTGGAAACGCCGGAGGCGAAGCAGAAATTCGCCGCACAACATTTCAATATCGTGCCCAACAAGTCGCTGGACGACGCCAAGACGTGGCTGGCGGGCGAGATGGCCAATTGGAAGACCATTACCAGCGAGGTTAAAATCAACGTGCAGTAAGCAGGCCGAGGCGATACCCGCGGGGGGAAGCTGACGTGCCGCCGGGCAGGCCGAACAGCTCAATGATGATCGAGAAGGATGTCGACGTGCCGATGCGCGACGGCGCGCGGCTCAAGGCCGACGTCTTTCGCCCCGGCGACAGCGGCAAATATCCGGCGATCCTCAACCTCGGGCCCTATCAAAAAGACAAGCTTTGGACGCCGCCGGAAACGCTCGAGGAAAAGCCCAATCCCCATATGAATTGGGAGACGGTGAACCCGGAATGGTGGGTGCCGCAGGGTTATGCCTGCGTCCGCATTGACGGCCGCGGCAGCGGCAAATCGCCCGGTCAGTGCGAGCCCTGGTCGTTTGCCGAGGCCATCGATTTCTACGACGCCATCGAATGGGCCGCGGCCCAGCCATGGTGCAACGGCAATATCGGCTTACTGGGCATCTCCTATTTCGCCATCAACCAATGGTTCGTCGCCAACCTGCAGCCGCCATCGTTGAAGGCGATCATTCCCTGGGAAGGGTTCGCCGACATCTACCGCGATGCGCTCTTCCACGGCGGCATTGCCAGCCTCTTCATGACCAACTGGTTCACCGCGCATCTCCTGCATCACACCATAGGCCGCGCCGCATACAACAGCATTCCCAACGCCTGGCAGGTGAACACGCTACATTTCTGGTTGAGCAACAATTTGGATACAGGCGCCCTGCGCGGCGCCCAAGCGCAGTGGGACAGGATCACCGTGCCCATGTTTTCGGTCGGCAATTGGACCGGCTTCGGCCTGCACTTGCGCGGCAACACCGAAGCCTTCATGCGTGCGGCCTCGAAGCATAAAAAGCTGCGCATTCATACCGGCTCGCACGTGCATCCGTTTTACACCGAGGACGGACGCCGCGATCAGCTCCGCTTTTTCGATTACTGGCTCAAGGGCGTCGATAACGGCGTCATGGACGAGCCCCCCGTCAAGCTCGCGATCCGCAAAGGCCGCGACGAGATCGAGTGGCGACATGAGCACGAATGGCCGCTGAAGCGGACGCAGTGGAGGAAGTACTATTTCGACCTGTCGGCGAGCCAAGGTCCCGGCAGACTGGTCATGGACAACCCGTCGACGACCAGCGCGCGCACCTACGCCGCCAGCAGCCTCGGCACGATGGGCTCGACATCCGCCGCTTCATCGCAAGTGATGGGCGGCGGCATCAAACCGGATATGGGCATTGCACTGGAAACGCCGCCGCTGGCTGAGGACACCGAAGTGACCGGTCCGCTCGCGGCTGTGCTGTGGGTTTCGAGTTCGAGCGAGGACATGGACCTCTTTCTCACGCTGCGCAATTTCGACGCCGATGGCCGCGAGGTCCTGGAAAGCGGCCAGCAGAGCACGCCCGTTCCGGTTGCCAAGGGATGGCTTCGCGTTTCGCATCGCGAGCTCGATCCCGCGCTGACGCTGCCGTATCGCCCCTATCACAAGCATGAACGGCGCCTGTTCCTAAAGCCGGGCGAGATCGTCCGCGTTGAGGTGGAAATCTGGCCGACCTCGATGGTGTTCCGGAAGGGTCACCGCATCCGGCTCGACGTGCAGCCGCGCGACGGCGTCGGCAGCCAGTCCTACATGCACTACCACGCCGACTACAACACCGGCACCAACACCATCTATGCCGGGGGCGACAAGAACTCGTACCTGCTGCTGCCGGTGATTCCGCGTTGATCGCTTTGGAGCGAGGCGCGGAAAACGCAAAGTCGATTCAAGCCATCGAAACGCGCTCTATGCCGCGGCGCGAATATCCTCGTCGTCGAGCGGCAGCTTGAGCGGGCGGCCACGTTTTGCCGATAAATCGAGCGCCTTCGTCATCATGAGGTTGCGATGCGCTTCCTCGACGGTGGCGGCTGCGGTCGGCAGGCCGAGCGCCACGCGATTGAGCCAACTGTCGGTCTCCTCCGCCATGGGGCCGCGCAACTCACCGAGCGCCATGTCGCCCGGCGGATAGCTGCCCATAAAATCGACGAGACGCGAGGCGTCGGGATTGTAGCCTTCCGACTGCGGCTTACTCACCGCCAGCACGATGTCGCGGTGCGTGTCGTCGATCGTCAGCACGCCGGTGGTGCCGACGATGCCGACTTCCAGCGAATAGACCGCGGCCGGCCACGTCACCGGCAGCGCCCATGACATGTTGAGATGGTACAGCGTGCCGTCGCTGAATGTGATCAATCCGGCGGTGGCGTCGATGCCTTTGTAGAGCGGCCCCAATACTTTATCGATCGAGCGCGCATAGACCTCGACGGGCGTTTTCCCCTCGAGGCACCACATGCAGATGTCGAGCGCATGCGTACCGGAGATGACCATCGGCGAGATAGTGCTGGGGTCGTTGGTTCGTTTGTAGTTGTCGATGGCCACCAGCCGGTTCATGAAGGCGCGCGAGGTCACCAGCGTCACCTCGCCGAGCGCGCCGGTGCGGCATTTCTCTTTCGCCGCCAGCCAACGGCGGCGAAAGCGCTGCGTATAGCCGACCACCGCGTCGAGCTTGGCGCTTTTGATCGCCTTGAGCACCCGCTCGGACTCGGCGAGCGTCGTCGCCAGCGGCTTTTCAATCAGCATTGGGATGCCGCGCTCGACCGCCGCCACGATCGGATCGACATGCAGATGCTCGTCGGTCGCGATGATGGCGCAGGTCACTTCCGGCCGCTTGAGCAGCTCGACGTGGCTCTGGGTGACGAAGTCGGCCCCGATCTTCGGAGCCACCTCGCCGGCGCGGTTCGGGTTCTTCTCCGCCAAACCAATCCATTGCACGGCAGGGTGACGCGCCGCGACTTCGCCGCGAAACAGGCCGACGCGGCCGCCGCCGATGATCGCAAGCCCCAGCCCTTTCGCCGTTTTCTTCATCTAAAATCCCCAACCGCCAAAATTTTTTAGGTCCATAAGGCCGCAGGGCTTCTACTCTGCTTTCCGGGCGAACTCAACGCGCTGCGAGCCGCGCCGCACGCGGCCATTGCGCATTCATGCTAAGCGCATCATTGTCTCGCCGGACAGCAACCAGAATTGGTTCCGGTGCTCTCGCGGGCGCGGTGGCGATGGCTCAATGCAGCAGGAAAAAGAACAGGTCGCCCTCTCCTCGATCGCCGCTTCCGCCGGGTTGACGCTCGCCAAAGCGGTTGTCGGCTTTTTCACCGGGTCGCTGGCCATTCTGTCGGAAGCCGGGCACTCGCTGATCGATCTTGGCGCCACGGTCATGACTTACGCCGCCGTGCGCGTCGCCGGTAAGCCGGCAGACGCCGAGCATCAGTACGGACATGCCAAATTCGAGAGCGTTTCCGCGCTCGCTGAGACTGGATTGCTGTTCGTCCTTTCCGGTGTCGTGATCTGGGAAGCCATCAAACGCTTGATCGACCACCAAACGCACGCCGTTGACGCCAATGTTTGGGCCTTCGCCGTGATGATTGTATCGATGGTTGTCGATTTTTTCCGCGCACGCGCGCTGTCAAAAACCGCCGGCGAGACCTCGAGCCAAGCGCTCGAGGCGGACGCGCTGCATTTTTCTTCGGACCTTTTGACGTCGGTCGCCGTCCTCATCGGATTGGGCGGGGTGCGCCTCGGCTTGTGGTGGGCGGATTCCGCGGCGGCTCTTGTCGTCGCCGTACTCGTCTGCGTCATCGCCTGGCGCCTGGGCCGGCGCACAGTCGACGCGCTGACCGACGTGGCACCCCCCGGCGCAACCGCGCGGATTACGGCGATCGCCGCCAAGGTGCCCGGCGTGGTGGCCGTCGAAGACGTTCGGGCGCGGACCGCCGGCGAGCACACTTTTGTCGACTTGACCGTCGGCGTCAGCCGCACGTTGCCCCTCGACCGCGTGAGCGCCATCAAAGACGGCGTCGCCGGCGCCATACGCGACCAGATGCCGGGCGCGCAGGCGGTCGTCACAACCGATCCGGTCGCGCTCAGCAGCGAAAGCGTGCTCGATCGCGTCATGGTGATCGCGCGCAACCGCGGGCTCGCGGTGCATCATGTGACCGTCCACGAGGTCCAGGGACGCCTCGCCATTTCGCTTGACCTCGAAGTCGACGGCAAGCTGTCGCTCAAGGCTGCGCATGAGCTGGCCGACGGGCTGGAAAAGGCCATCGCTGCGGAGCTTGGGGCCGACGTCGAAATCGACACGCATATGGAGCCTCTGGAGCCACACCGCGCCGCAGGACGCGAGGCTCCGCCCGAGCGTGTGACAGCGGTGGAAATGGCGCTGGCCGAGCTTGCCGCCGAGGGCGGCGTCATCCGTGACGTGCACGATGTGCGTGTGCGCGAGACCGACGAGGGCGAGATCGTCAACTTTCATTGCCGTGTGCACCCCGCCCTCACCGTGCAGGCGGTGCACGAGAAAGTGGACGATTTGGAACGTGCGCTGCAGGTGCGCTCACCGATGATCAAGCGCGTCATCGGCCACGCCGAGCCTGCACGTTAGGGGATCAGCACGGCCGCACCTTTCAGGCGCCCCTCGCGCAAATCAGCAAGCGCCTCGTTGGCGCGCGCAAGCGGATAACGCGTGATCTCGGCGCGGATGCCGGCTCGCGGAGCAATTGCGAGAAATTCTCGCGCATCCTCGCGCGTCAGATTGGCGACCGACATCACCTGCCGCTCCTCCCACAGCAGCGCATAGGGGAAGCTGGGAATGTCCGACATATGGATACCGCCGCAGACCACGCGGCCGCCTTTCTTCACCGCTTTGAGCGCCGCCGGGACCAGCGCGCCGACCGGAGCAAAGATGATCGCCGCATCGAGCGGCTCCGGCGGCGTTTCTCCGGCGCCGCCGGCCCATGCTGCGCCTAGGGCGCGGGCGAAATCCTGCGCCGCCGTATCGCCCGGTCGGGTGAACGCGTAGACGCGCCGGCCCTGCCAACGCGCGACTTGCGCGAGAATGTGCGCGGCGGCGCCAAAGCCATAGAGCCCGAGTGCATCGCCGTCGCCGGCCATACGGTAACTGCGCCAGCCGATGAGCCCGGCGCAAAGCCACGGCGCGACCTCCGCATCATCGCCTCCCTCGCCGAGCGGAAAACAATAACGCGCATCGGCAAGCGCGTGGCTGGCATAGCCGCCGTCGCGCGTGTAGCCGGTGAACAGCGGCGCATCGCAAAGATTCTCGCGGCCGCCACGGCAATATGCACACACGCCGCAGGTCGCGCCGAGCCAGGGCACGCCGACGCGATCGCCTGCCGCAAACCCCGTGACGCCGCTGCCAAAAGCCGCGACGCGTCCCACGATTTCGTGTCCCGGCACGAGCGGCAGCTTCGGATGGGGCAACTCGCCGTCGACCACGTGGAGGTCGGTGCGGCAGACGCCGCAGGCGGAAACCGCGACGAGAATTTCGCCGGCGCCCGGCACCGGCAACGGACGCTCGCGCATCCCGAGCGGCCTGCGCGGCGCCTCGAGCACCATGGCGTGCATCGTCGCGGTCATTCGTCCTTCCCATCCCCTGCCAAAGAGCCTAAATCGACTTCATCATGCGCACCGACATTGCCCAACCCATCCGTCTCAAAGACTACCGCCCGCCCGACTGGCTGGTGGACACCGTGTTCCTCGATGTCTCGCTGCACCCGACGCAGACGCGGGTACGAGCGACGCTGGCACTGAGGCCCAATCCAGCAACGCCGGCAGCGCCTTTGTTGCTCGACGGCGACGGCTTATCGTTCGTTTCCCTCAAACTCAACGGCGCCGAACTTAAGCCGGACGGCTATCGGGTGACGCCGGACCAGCTCAGCATCGCGCAGCCGCCGAACGGCCCGTTCACGCTGGAAATCGAAACGCTCGTCGACCCGTCCGGCAATACACAGCTCTCCGGCCTCTATCGCTCCAATCGCACCTATTGCACCCAGTGCGAGGCCGAAGGCTTCCGCCGCATCACCTATTTCCCCGACCGTCCGGACGTGATGGCGGTGTTCACCACGCGCATCGAAGCCGACAAGAAAGAGGCGCCGGTGCTGCTCTCGAACGGCAACTTGGTCGAGCATGGCGATCTGCCGGCTGGCCGGCATTTTGCCGTGTGGAACGACCCGCATCCCAAGCCGTCATATCTGTTCGCGCTGGTCGGCGGCGACCTCGCTTGCGTCGAAGACAAGTTCCGCACGATATCTGGCCGCGACGTCACCCTGCGCATCTATGTCGAACACGGCAAGCAAGACCGCTGCGGCTATGCCATGGACTCGCTCAAGCGCGCCATGCGTTGGGACGAGACCGCGTTCGGCCGCGAATACGACCTCGACATTTTCATGATTGTCGCCGTCTCCGATTTCAACATGGGCGCGATGGAAAATAAGGGGCTCAACGTCTTCAACGACAAATATGTTTTGGCCAGCCCGGAAACGGCGACGGACGCCGATTTTGCCCACATTGAGGCGGTGATCGCCCATGAATATTTCCACAATTGGACGGGTAACCGCATCACCTGCCGCGACTGGTTTCAGCTGTGCTTGAAGGAAGGACTTACCGTTTTCCGCGATCAGGAGTTCTCCAGCGATATGCGCTCGCGGCCGGTCAAGCGCATCGCGGACGTGCGCGGGCTTCGCGGCGCGCAATTCATCGAGGACGCAGGACCCTTGGCGCACCCGGTGCGTCCCGAGACCTACAAAGAGATCAACAATTTCTACACGGCGACCGTCTACGAAAAGGGTGCCGAGGTGGTGCGCATGGTGCAGACGCTGCTCGGCAAGGAGAAATTCCGCGCCGGCATGGATCTGTACTTCGCGCGTCACGACGGCCAGGCGGCAACGGTCGAACAATTCATCCAATGCTTTGCCGACGTGAGCGGACGCGACATGACGCAGTTCATGCGCTGGTACAGCCAAGCCGGCACGCCGCATGTCACTGTGACCGGCCGCTACGACGCTGCCGCCAAGACCTATGCCATAGAGCTCACGCAGGCCGTCCCACCGACGCCGGGGCAGCCGTCCAAAGAGCCGATGGTCATCCCGTTGGCTCTCGGCCTTGTCGGCAAAAGCGGCCGTGATCTGCCGCTCGTAGTCAGTGACGGCAGCGGGTTTACGGAAGGCGTCTTCGTGCTCGACCGCGCTGGCGCGAGCATCAGCTTCAAAGACGTTTTGGAACGCCCGGTGCTGTCGATCAACCGCGGCTTTTCCGCACCCATCAGGCTCGACGTCGATCTCGCTGCCGACGATCTCGCTTTCCTCGCCGCGCATGATAGCGACCCCTTCAACCGCTGGCAGGCTTTACAGACGATCTCCATGCGGCTCTTGATCGGGAATGTCGCCCGCATTCGTGCCGGCCACGCTCCGTTGAGCGACGACAAGCTGATCTCGGCCCTTGCCGCAGTCCTGGAGGATCCGGCGCTAGAGCCCGCATTCGTGGCCCTTGCGATGCTCCCGCCGAGCGAGGCAGACATCGCCCGCGAAATCGGCCGCAATATCGATCCGGACGCGATCTTCCAGGCGCGTATGACCCTGCGCGCCGAAGTTGGCGAACGGCTCGCCCCCGCCCTTTCCGTGATCTACGAGCGAATGACGGTTGGCGGCGGCTATTCACCGGACGCAACCAGCGCCGGCCGCCGCGCGCTGCGCAACGTGGCGCTCGACCTCATGGCGGCAACGGGCCAGCGCGCGGCGATCGCGCGCGCCGCCGCACAATACCAATCCGCCGACAACATGACCGACCGCATGACCGCTCTCGGTACGCTGTCACTGCACAACGTGCCGGAGCGGGCGCAAGCGCTCGCCGATTTTTACAAGCGCTATTCGGCGGACGCCCTGATAATCGATAAATGGTTTTCGCTGCAGGCGATGATCCCGGAAGCAGGCACGCTCGATCAAGTGCGCGCATTGACGGCGCACCCGGCGTTTTCCTTTGCCAATCCCAACCGCGTGCGCGCCTTGGTTGGCGCGTTTTCGGCCGGCAATCCGACCCAATTCAACCGCGCCGACGGCGCCGGCTATGACTTCATTGCCGGAACGGTGCTCGCCCTCGATCCGAAGAACCCGCAGCTTGCAGCACGGCTGGCGACAGCCTTCCGTACCTGGCGCACGCTTGAAGAGGGCCGGCGCCTCAAGGCCGAGGCCGCGCTCACGCGTATCAAAGCAGCGCCCAACCTTTCCCGCGACCTTGCTGACATTGTCGAACGCGCCTTGGCCGCCCCCGCATAGCCGCATCGGCTGTTACCCGTTGGGCACACCTGTGAATCGGCGTGGTAAGGAATTCTAAATATTTGTGGCAGGACTCTCGACAAACAGCCGCTCTTCGATTCCAATCGCCACTGATTCGGACAGCGATGCGGCACATCCTTCCGACAGGGCGTTAGGGGAAATTCCAAGCGGAGGCCGTCTATGGCGCGCGCCGGCGTGGCGAGTGCGTCTGCGCGTACGGATTCGATAAAGGGCTTGGCGCGGTCGATTGCCAAGCCGGCCTACCGGCGCCTGCTCACGGCCGAGCCGGTGCTGCGCCGGGCGGTGCCGGTCCTGATCATCGCCTTCCTGGTGACCATCTGTGTCGGCGCGCTTGTCCAGGCACTCGATCACCGCCACCAAACGTTGAACGGCATGGCCGTCGAGCTGGAGGCCGTCGCCGATCTTGCCGCCGCCCGATTACAGCACCCGCCGCGCGATGCGCTGGCCCGGCCGCAGGAGTTGTTGCTGCGCGCATTGCCCGGTTGGGCGACGGCCAACGGCCGGCACTACATCGTCACTGATATGCACGGCGTCGTGGCTGCCGTGGTGCCGGCCGCCGAAGGGATGACGGGGCGCCGCCTCATCGATCTGCTCGGACCGGCGCAGCCGCTTACCACGTTCGCTGCCGATGCCGGGGTCATGGACATTACTCTTCCCGATGAGACGCGTGCGCTCGCAACGGTGCGCCTGTTGACGGCCCCCTTCGGCGAAATCGCAGTTGTGCAATCGCGCGAGACGGCTCTCGCTTCCTGGCGCGCGCTTACGGCGTTGACCGTCACGCTGTCCGCCACAACTGGATTTGTGGTGTTGATCCTGGGGTTTGCCTTTCATTGGCAGGCGACACGGGCTCGCGAAGCTGACCACATTTACGAGACGGTGCGCACGCGCATCGACACGGCGCTCAATCGCGGCCGCTGCGGACTGTGGGATTGGGACCTCGCGCGCGGCCGCATCTTCTGGTCGCAGTCGATGTTCGACATCCTCGGACTGAAAGGCAAAGACGACCTTTTGTCGTTCGGCGACGTCAGCGCCTTGGTCCATCCGGATGACGTGCAGCTCTACGATCTGGCCAGCGAGATTGCCGACGCGCGTGCCACCTTCATCGATCGCGACTTCCGCATGCGTCATGCCGACGGGCACTGGATCTGGCTTCGCGCGCGCTGCGAATTGGTGAAGCAGGCTCGCGAGCCCGGCCCGCACCTGATCGGTATTGCCGTCGACATCACCGAACAGAAAAATCTCGTCGAGAAAACGATAGCCGCAGACTTGCGCCTGCGCGATGCGATCGAAACTATCCCAGAAGCTTTCGTGCTGTGGGACGCCAACAACCGGCTGGTTCTCTGCAATTCCAATTTCCAGGAGCTGCATGACCTTCCCGACGAAGCCATTACCGCCGGCGCCTCTTATGAATCCGTGCTGGCGGCGGGACGAAAGCCGGTGGTACGCAACAAGGTCGTGACCGCAGGGCCGGCAATTCCCGGCGCCCGCACGTTCGAGGCACAGTTGGAGGACGGCCGCTGGCTGCACATCAGCGAGCGGCGCACAAAAGACGGCGGCTATGTGTCCGTCGGCACCGACATTACGGCCCTAAAAATCCACGAAGAGAAGCTGATCGACAGCGAGAAGCGGCTGATGGCGACGATTGCCGACCTGCGCGCCTCGCAACAACGCTCGGCGGAGCTCACGGAGAAATATGCCGCCGAAAAAACCCGGGCCGAGGAGGCCAATCAGGCAAAGTCGAAATTCCTCGCCAATATGAGCCACGAGCTGCGCACCCCGCTCAACGCCATCATCGGTTTTTCGGAGATCATGGAATCCAACATGTTCGGCCCGCTCGGCTCGGAAAAATACCACGAGTACTGCAGCGACATCCGCAGCAGCGGACAATACCTGCTCGATGTGATCAACGACGTGCTCGACATGGCGAAGATCGAGGCCGGCCGCATTCGCCTGGATTTCGAGGACCTGCCGCTCGATTCGCTGCTGCACGAAGCGATGCGTGTGGTGTCTGCTCGCGCCGAAGAAAAGCAGCTCGCGGTCGTCTCGCGGATATCGCCTGATCTGCACCTTCATGCCGACCGGCGCGCCCTTAAGCAGGTGATGCTCAATCTGTTGTCGAACGCGGTGAAATTTACCTCTCCAGGAGGGCGCATCACCGTGCGCGGGCGCTTGAGCGCTCAACATATCGTTTTGGGCATCGCCGACAGCGGCATCGGCATCGCCAAGGACGCGCTGGCCCGGCTCGGCCGGCCATTCGAGCAGGTGGAGAGCCAGCTCACCAAGAGCCATCAAGGCTCGGGCCTCGGCCTCGCCATTTCGAAGTCGCTCGTCGAATTACATGGTGGCCGCATGCGTATCCGCTCGACGCCCGGCAAAGGCACGCTCGTTATGGTGCGTTTGCCGATCGAGCCGCACTGCCCGCTGCCGAAGGAAGAGGCCGCCTAAGGCGCCTTGCCAAGAATCCGCACGAAGCTCTCGCGCACTTTTGCCTGCGTTTCGATCAAGGTCGCATCGAGGGCCGCGAAATCGGGAACGTCTGCGGCCCGTGCAAGAAGCCGCAACAATCCGCTCCCCGCCGTCTTGGGATTGAACGGGCCGGATAGACACAGACGCAGGATTTGCGTCAAGTCCTGATACAGTCTCACCGCCCGGCGCAGGACCTCCGCATCCTCGGCGGAGAGCAAACGCAAAGCCCAGGCTTTGTCGAGCACCCGCGCCGTCGAGGTGTCGAGGATGTCGGGCATCGCCTGAGCGTGCACGAGCTGCAAATATTGGGCGATGAACTCGATGTCGACGAGACCGCCGGCTGCATATTTGAGGTCCCACCGCTCGGCGTCGCCCTTCTCCTTGGCGATCGCCGCACGCATCTCGACGACATCGCCCGCGATCAACTCAGCGTCGCGCGGGCGACGCAGAATGCCGCGGATGACGTCCTCGACGCGGGCTTTGAATGCGGGTGAGCCGGACACGAGTCGCGCGCGCGTCAAAGCCATATGTTCCCAGGTCCACGCTTCGGTTTCCTGGTAGTCGGCAAAGCTCGCGAGTCGTGTTGCCAACGGGCCGGCGCGGCCGGAAGGACGCAGGCGCATGTCCACCTGATAGAGCGCCCCGTAATTCGTCTGCGCCGTCAGGGCGTTGATGAGGCGCTGGGTCAAACGCGCAAAGTATTGGGCCCCGTAGAGTGGGCGTGCGCCGTCCGATTCCGGCCGAGCATCGTCGAATTCATAAATCAGGATCAAATCGAGATCCGAGCTTGCCGTCATCTCGTACCCGCCGAGCTTGCCCATGGCGAGCACGGCGTGTTGCTCGCCGCTCATATGGCCGTAGCTATCGGCAAAATTGCTCGAAACCGACCGATGCACGGCGCGGATGACGGCGTCGGCAAGGCCGGCAAAGGCTTCTCCCGCCTGACGCGCCGTGACCGTGCCGGTGACGATCCGCACGCCGATCAAGAACATATATTCAAGGCCGAACATACGAATACGCTCGAGCAAGTCCTCGTCGTACCGAGCCTGCGCAAGCGCTTCATCAAGCCTGCGACCGAGGTCACGTTCGTCCGGCAATGCGCCGAAGAAGCTTGGATCGACCAGCGCATCCATAACCTGCGGATAGCGTGCAACGGTGTCGGCGAGCCTCGGCGCGATTCCGAGCACCAGCGCGACGAGTGCGATGAGGTCCGGGTTCTGCCGCAGCAGCGACAAAAGCCGCCCGGCGGCGTGCAGGTTGGCGATGAACTGATCGAACGACAGCAGCGTCGCGTCCGGATTGTCGGTGCGGGCCAATTGCTCAAGCAATGCGGGCAAGAGGTCGGTGAGATGGCCGCGCGCCACTTCCCCTTTGAGCGAGCGGTAGCCTCCCGAGAACCAATTGCGCACCAGTGCCGAGGCTTCGAGCGGTTTGCGATAGCCAAGCTCCGCCAGTCGATCAAGTGTTCGGCGGTCATCTGCGTCGGGAGGAAAATGCAATAGCGGCCGCTCGGGCCCGGCCGGAGCCTTCTCGAACAAGCGGGCGTAGTGGCGCTGCACCTTGTCGAGATGCGTCACCAGCAGCTCAGCAAAAGCGTCGCGGCTGGCATAGCCGAGAAAACGCGCAAAACGTTCGAGGTTCTGCCGTTCGGCGGGCAGCACTTGCGTCTGTTCGTCATTGAGCATTTGCAGACGATGTTCGACGGTGCGGAGGAAACGATAAGCCTCCGCCATGTCGGCGTGCGTGTCCGCGTCGATCCAGCCTCCCGCTTCGAGCTTGTCCAAAGTGGTTAGGGTGTCGCGGTCGCGCAAGTTCGGATTGCGCCCGCCGGCAATGAGCTGTTGCGTTTGCGCGAAAAACTCGATCTCGCGGATGCCCCCACGGCCAAGCTTGATGTTATGACCTTCGACGGCGATCTCGCCATGGCCGCGATAGGCGTTGATCTGCCGCTTCATCGCATGCACGTCGGCTACCGCGGCAAAATCGAGATATTTGCGCCAGACGAAGGGCGACAGATCGTTGAGAATGGCTTCCCCCGCCGCGATGTCGCCGCCGCAAGGGCGCGCTTTGATCATCGCCGCCCGTTCCCAGTTCTGCCCGGCGCTTTCGTAGTAATCGAGTGCGGCGGCGGTCGAAATCGCGATGGCGGTCGAAGCCGGATCGGGGCGTAGACGCAAATCGGTGCGGAACACATAGCCGTCCGCAGTGCGCTCCTGCAAAAGCTTGACCAGCTTTTGCGTCATGCGCACGAATAAAGTCGCGTGTTCGGCATCCTTGGGCACGGCAGCCGCTGCCGGGTCGTAAAATACGATAAGGTCGATGTCGCTCGAGTAATTCAGCTCGAACGCACCCATCTTGCCCATCGCCAGGACGATATAGCCGCTGCCCACCTGTGGCTGCGTTTTGTCCTTCGGCGCGAGGCGGCCTGCGCGCGTGGCTTCGGCTAACACGAACGCCGCCGCCGCATCGACCGCTGCGTCGGCCAATTTCGTAAGGGCGCGCGCGGCTTGCATCACCGGCCAAACCCCGCCGATATCGGCGAGCGCGATCAGCAGCGCCGCTTCCGCCTTCATGCGGCGCAAGTGATGCGCCGCATCGGTTTCCTCTGCTGCCGTCGCGGCGGCACGGCTGTGCTCCGCCAAGAGTGCGGCAAAATGCGCATCCGGATCGGCGGTCAGCAACCGCAGCAGCCGCTCCGGCTCTCGGCTGACAAGCTCCCAAAGATAAGGCGAACTTTCGCTGATAGACTCAATGACCGTCGCGACCGCGGGACGCGTGGTAAACACCGATTGCAGCGCTTTGGCCGTCGCAGGGTCCGTTTCGCGCAGCCAATCGGCCACGCGCGCGCGGGCAAAATCGGGATCGTTCAGGTATGGCGCGGTCACAATGCGCGCAGCAAGCGTCGCGTGCGGTCGCGGCTGAGGCGGCACGGCGGGCTTCTTTAGCTTCGTTTTTGGCGTTGCAGGCTTCGGCGGCGGAGTCATTCCGCACTCTGTAGCGGTCCTCCGCGCGGCAGCGCAATGACGCTTTTCAGACCCGGACGATTGTCTTCGAGCACCAATTCGCCACCGTGCAAGCGCGCGACGGCGGAGGCGAGCGACAGCCCGAGCCCGGAGCCCGGCTGCGAGCGGCTGCGCTCGAGCCGCACGAAACGTTCCACGACATGCGGCCGATCCGCCTCCGGGATGCCGGGGCCGCTGTCGGCAACGGTCAACATGATGCGGTCGCCGGATGTAAGCGCGCTCACCACGATCTCGGGGACCGCGCCATTGATGCGGTCGGGCTGAGGTTCGGCATATTTGATCGCGTTGTCGACCAGATTGGCGAGCGCCTGGCTCACCAATTCGCGGTTGCCCTTGACCGGCGCCGGCGCATCCGCCTCCACCTTAAGGGCGAGGCCCTTTTCTTCGGCCAACGGCTCGTAAAGTTCGCTGACGTCGTGGGCGATCTCGGCGGCGTCGAACTCGTTCATATCGTCGCGGGCCTGACCCGATTCGGCCCGTGCGATCATCAGCAGAGCGTTGAATGTACGGATCAGCGCGTCCGACTCCTCGATCGTCGCATCGAGCGCGGCACGATAGGCGGCCTCGTTGTGGGCGGAGCGCAGCGCCTGCTCGGCGCGGTTGCGCAGGCGCGTGAGCGGCGTCTTCAGATCGTGCGCGATGTTGTCCGACACCTCCTTGAGGCCCTGCATCAGCGCCTCGATGCGTTCGAGCATCGCATTGAGGTTTTGTGCCAGCCGATCGATTTCGTCGTTCGTTCCGGCGACCGGCAGCCGCCCGGCGAGATCGCCCTCCATGATCGTCTTGGTTGTCTCGGTCATGGCGTCGACGCGGCGCAGCACGCGGCGCGAGACGAAGAAGCCGCCGGCTAGGCCGAGCACGATGACGATCGCCACCGACCAGCGGCCCGCCGCCAGGACGATGTGATAGAGCCGCTCGCGTTCCTCGAGGTCGCGCCCGACCAGCAAACGGAATCCGCCCGGAAGCTGAAACACCCGCACGAGCGCCTGATGCTCGGGATGATCGGCATGCGTGGTGTCCGCCTCGTCGAGGCGGCGATAAGCGGTTTCGGTCCAGCCCTGCGTCTCCAGGATGCCCGGCGCCAGCGCCGTGACGTTGCCGGCGAGCGCGTCGCCATTGAACGTGGTCACGAGATAAAGGCTCGATCCCGGCCGTCGCGCGCGCGCATCGATGACCAGCACAAGGCGTCGGATGCCGCCCAGCCGGTACTGCTCGGACAGTCCGGTGATCTCGGCGTTAACCGTATCGGTGATCTGTTCGGTGATCAGACGGCGGGTGTTGAGCGCGAAATAGCCGAGCAGAAAAGCGGCAAACAGCGCGAACACGGTCAAATAGACCAGCGTCAGCTTGAACGTGGTGGTGCGGAAAAGTTTACCGAGCGCCGTCACGTATCATGTATCCCGCGCCGCGGACCGTATGCAAAAGCGGCTGGGAGAAACCTTTATCGATTTTCGAGCGCAAACGCGAGATGTGCACGTCGATGACATTGGTTTGCGGGTCGAAATGATAGTCCCACACGTTTTCCAGCAGCATTGTGCGGGTCACGACCTGCCCTGCATGCTGCATGAGATATTCGAGCAGGCGGAATTCGCGCGGTTGCAGGGAAATCTCGTCGCCGCCGCGCCGCACTTGATGGGACAGCCGGTCCAGCTCCAAATTGCCCACGCGCAGTACCGTCTCCTCGTTGCGCGCGCCGCGCCGGCGCGACAACACCTCGACGCGGGCGAGCAGCTCAGAGAACGAATACGGTTTCGGCAGATAATCATCGCCGCCGGCGCGCAGGCCCTTCACCCGATCGTCGACCTGACCGAGCGCGGAGAGGATGAGGGCGGGCGTTTCGATGCCTTTTTCCCGCAACGTCCCGATCACCGACAAGCCGTCGCGCTTGGGCAGCATGCGGTCGACGATCAGCACGTCATATTGCCCGTCGAGCGCCATCGCGAGGCCGTCCTCGCCGTCGGTCGCGGCATCGGCTACATGCCCGACCTCGCGGAAGGCCTTGACGAGATAATCGGCGGCGTCGTGGTCGTCCTCGATGACCAAAATACGCATGGTGGTGCGGTCCGGTTGCGCGTCGGCTGCCCGGGCGGCGGCACGACCCCCATGAATATCCGCAAAACTGGGCATCGGTCACACCAATTTCGATCAAATCGTAGCGGCTCACCGCCGCCTCCGCCGCTCACCCTGCCAAATGTGCGAGCCGCGGCTCCTTGTCGCCATTCTCGTACGCGAGGGGGTGGCGGATTTGGCCCGCCACCCCCTCAACGACCCAACCCCAGCGGGGGCGACGGATGCCAGGGTTGGAGTTCGATGCGGGCGCGGCTCGGCGATTTCCTCCGGTCCGCGTCCGAAATTTGCCGGGACGGGCACGAGGCCCGTCCCGTTGAGGTCGTGTCGTCGACGGGGGCGACGGATGCCGACGGCACGCCCCGAGCTCGTTCAACCGTTCCCGACCGGCAGGGCGACGAAGCGCGTGTTGTCACCCTTTTTCAGCCGTACCAGGACCGTGTGCTTGCCTTCCGAACGGACGCTGGCGATCGCTTTGCTTACGTCCGCCGGCGTTGAAACCGACTTACCGGCGACTTCGAGAATGACATCGCCGGTCGAGACACCGTGGTCGGCCGCCACTCCGGACGAATCCACGCCGGTGACCACCACACCTTCGCTGCCGGCGCCGGCCACACGCGCGGCGGGCGCGAGCGACAGGCCAAGTTTCGCAAGATTGGCGGTGCCGTTGTCGTTGTTCTCGTGCTCGTTCGGGGTGTTATTGCTCGCCTCTTTTTGCTGCGGCATTTTGCCGAGCGTCAGCGTGATCGTCTTCTCCGAGCCCTGGTGCAGGACCGAGAGTTTCACGCTGGTGTTGGGAGCCATGGAGCCGATCTTCTTGGCGAGATCGCGCGCGTCCTTGACCTCCTGGCCGTTGACGGCGGTGATCACGTCGCCGGCTTGAATACCCGCTTTGGCGGCGGGGCTGTTCGGCTGCGGCTCGGCGACTAACGCGCCCTCCGCCTTTTTCAGACCGAGGCTGTCGGCAATGTCCTTGGTCACCGGCTGGATTTGCACACCGATCCAGCCGCGCGTGACGGAGCCATGCTCCTTGAGCTGGGTCACGACGTTTTTGACGGTGTCCGCGGGAATGTCGAAGGCGATACCGACCGAGCCGCCGGACGGTGAAAAGATCGCCGTGTTGACGCCGATCACGTTGCCTTCGGTGTCGAAGCTCGGGCCGCCGGAATTTCCCTTGTTGACCGGCGCATCGATCTGGATGAAGTCGTCATACGGGCTGGCGCCGATATCGCGGCCGCGCGCGGAGACAATGCCGGCCGTTACGGTGCCGCCCAGACCGAACGGATTGCCGACCGCAATCACCCAGTCGCCGATGCGCGGCGGCTTGTCGGCGAGCTTGACGTAGGGAAACGGCCCACCCTCGACCTTGATCAGCGCCAGGTCGGTGCGTGGATCGGTGCCGATGACCTTGGCTTTGTGGGTCTTGCCGTCATCCGTGGTGACCTGGACGTTTTCAGCTTTTTCGACGACGTGATTGTTGGTCACCGCGTAGCCGTCGGCCGAAATGAAGAAGCCCGAGCCTTGGCCGGTGATGACGTTATGGCCGTGCGGTAGGCCTTCATTCGGCAAATCGGGCATGCCGAAGCGGCGGAAGAACTGACGCAACCCGGGCGGCAGATTTTCCAGGTCGCCGCTGCCGTTGGTCTGCGCGCCGCCGTCGATCCTGACGCGGACGGAGATAACGGCCGGCTTCACACGTTCCACGATATCGGCAAAGCCGATGGGAGCCGGCAGTTTCTGCGCCTGCTCCGACAAATTCTGCGCCGACGCGGTCGGGTAATGCGCGGACATGTTGAAGTCAGGCGCGACGACAAAGGCGGCGGCGCCAAGGCCCGCAATGGTGGTGGCGAGTAATACGAAGCGGCACGCAGACAGGCCGCGGCGCTTCCTGGGATTTTCAGGAGCGGGAGCAACGCTCGGTTTCATCGGGAATTCTCCATCTGGAATCGTTAAGCGAGTTCTCGCTGTTTCAATTCCGAAGATGGGGAGATCAGCCTTACAGCGTCCTGTCGGCAGGATTAAAGTTTTGTAAGGTGGGGATAAAACATTTTCCTGCGGATTCAGGCACTTGGTGGAGAGCCGTCGGCACTCCCTTCGACCAAAGTCGCAAGCCTTTGCCGCTCGGCGGCGTTCAAGGCTTCCGGTTGCGCAGCGACACTATTCCGCCGCCGGGCCGCGAAGAACAGGCCGATCAGGCCGGCGGCCAACGCCAACGGCGGCAGCCCCCACAACAGCAAGGTATGCGGTTCGAAACGCGGCCTGAGCAACACGAACTCGCCATAGCGTGCCACCAGGAAGTCGAGCACCTGCTGATCGCTATCGCCAGCCTTGAGCCGGTCGCGCACCAGCACACGCAAGTCATGCGCCAGCGGCGCTGCAGAATCGTCGATATCCTGATTTTGACAGACCATGCAGCGCAATTCCTGCGAGATATGCCGCGCGCGCGCTTCCAGGACCGGATCTTTCAGCATTTCGTCAGGGGTGACCGCCATGGCGGCCGCCATATGCAACAGCAGGACAGCGAGCGCGAGCACAAGGCGGCGCATCGTCTACTCCGCCGGCTGCAGGCTGGACTTCGCCGCCGGCTTCGGCGCCCCGACGCGCAAGCGCCGATCCGACAATGACAGCGCGCCGCCCAGCATCATGATCACCGCGCCGAACCAGATCAGCATCACCATCGGCTTGTAGTACAGCCGAATAGCGGCGCTGCCGTCGCTCTTTGTGTCGCCAAGGGAGAGATAAAGCTGGCCCAAGCCGCGCATCATCAGCGCCGCCTCGTTCGTGGTCATGCCGCGCGCCGCAAAATTGCGTTTCGAGGGCTGCATTATGCCGATGACGTTTTCACCTTGGCGCACGGTGAATCTGGCAACTTCCGCCGTGTAGTTCGGCCCGGGCCGCTGTGCCAGGCCTTCAAAGGTGAGCGTGTAGCCCGACAGCGACACCGTTTGCGAGGGCTTGAGCGCCACGATGCGCTCAGTGCCCCAGGTGCCGGCACAGACGATTCCCAGCATCGACAATGCGATGCCGAAATGCGCCACGGCGGTGCCCCAGGCCGAACGAGGCAAGCCAGCCGCGCGCGCCCGTACCGTCGCCAACGGCGCTCGGAACAGACTCATGCGTTCGGCGAGATCGACGAGCGCGCCGATCATGACATAGAAAGCGAGTCCGACACCGAATGGCGCCAGCACGGACTGTTTACCCTCGATCGCGAATGTCAGCCCGACCACCACCAGACCGATTCCGAAAGCCGCCATCAGCCGCTGCGCGGCGCCCAAAAGATCGCCGCGCTTCCAAGCCAGCAGCGGACCGAACGGCATGACGCACATCAAGGCAACGAACAGCGGACCGAACGTGACGTTAAAGAACGGCGCGCCGACGGTGATTTTCGCGCCGGTCAGCGCTTCCAGCGCCAGCGGATAAAGCGTGCCGGTGAGGACGGTCAGGCAGGCGGTGGTGAGAAAGAGATTGTTGAAGACCAGCGCGCCCTCGCGGGAAATCGGCGCGAACAGGCCGCCCTGCTTGAGCATCGGGGCGCGCCAAGAAAACAGGCTCAGCCCGCCGCCGATAAACAGCACCAGGATCGCCAGGATAAAGACGCCGCGGCGCGGGTCGTTGGCAAAGGAGTGCACCGATGTGAGCACGCCGGAGCGCACCAGGAACGTGCCGATCAATGAGAGCGAGAAGGTGAGGATCGCGAGCAGGATGGTCCAGACTTTCAGGGCGTTGCGCTTCTCCATCACGACCGCGGAGTGCAGCAATGCCGTCCCGGCGAGCCAGGGCATCAGCGAGGCGTTCTCGACCGGATCCCAGAACCAAAAGCCGCCCCAGCCGAGCGTGTAATAAGCCCAGTAGGAACCCATGGCGATGCCGAGCGTGAGAAACATCCAGGCCATGAGCGTCCATGGCCGCACCCAGCGTGCCCAGGCGGCATCGATGCGGCCTTCGATCAGCGCGGCTATCGCGAAGGAGAAGGCGATCGAAAACCCGACATAGCCGAGATAGAGCAGCGGCGGATGGATAGCGAGGCCGGGGTCTTGCAGAATCGGGTTGAGATCGCGGCCTTCAAATGGCGCCGGATGCAGCCGCAGGAACGGGTTCGAAGTAAGCAGGATGAAGAGGTAAAAGGCACAGGCGATCCAGGACTGCACCGCAAGCACATGCGCCTTCAAAGAGAGGGGCAGATTGCGCCCGAACGCCGCCACCAAGGCCCCGAACAGCGAGAGAATGAGAACCCACAGCAGCATCGAGCCTTCGTGGTTTCCCCACACGCTGGTCAGCTTGTAGATCAGCGGCATCTGCGAGTGCGAGTTCTCGAAGACCGTGAGCACCGAGAAGTCCGACGTGACGTAGCAGGTCGTCAGCGCGGCAAACGACAGCGCCACAAAGCCGAACTGACCGGCCGCGGTCGAATTGGCCAGAGTCATCAGCGCCGCATCGCGCCGACGGGCTCCGAGCACGGGCACGATCGATTGCATCAGCCCGAGCGCGAGCGCCAGCACCAGCGCAAAATGTCCAAGCTCTGGAATCATTTCGTCGCGCCTCTCGCTGTTTGCGCCTCGCCTTCCTGCCAGCGCCCGGATTTCTTCAACGCCTCCACCACCTCCTTGGGCATGTAGCGCTCGTCGTGCTTGGCAAGGACGGTATCCGCAGCGACTGCACCGTCGGCTTGGACGACTCCCTCGGCGACCACCCCCTGCCCTTCGCGGAACAGGTCTGGAACGATGCCCTGGTAACGCACCGGAATGTCATGTTTGCCGTCGGTCACATCGAAACGCACGCGTAAATCGTCGCCACGCTGCACGCTGCCCGCCTTGACCAGCCCGCCGATGCGAATGCGTGTGCCCGGCGCGAGATGATGTTCGGCCACCTCGGTCGGCGACTGGAAGAAGACGATGGAGCTGCTCATCGCACTCAATATGAGTCCGACAGCGGCGGCCAAGACCGCAAGGCTGCAGCCGATCAAGACAAGGCGTCGCTGCTTTCGCGTCATAACTCGTTCAACTCTCCAGCCCCAGGCTTTTGATCACGTCCTCGATGCGCCGCAGCTTCTCCGGATCGCTGGCGAGCGCTTTGCGTGCATCGCCGGCCGCGGCTTGCGCCTTGTCCCGCTCGTTGAGAACCACATAGGCCCGCAGCAGGCGCTGCCAGCCTTCGACGTCGTCGCCGTTCTGTTTGAGACGGTCGGCAAGCCGCGCCACCATGGTGTGGACCATGGCGCTGCGGTCGCCTTCGCTCATCTGCGCCGCTGCGGCCATATCGGCCGCACTGGGCCCCGGCGTGTTGGCCGCCGCCGGAGCGCCCGCCTGCGCGCCAATTTGCGCAAGCGCTTGCTGCACGGTTGCAATCCACGGCGCGCCCGCCGGTGCTTTCTTCAACATATCTTGCCAAATCGCCGCGGCTTTGCCGCGATCGCCGTCCTGTTCGGCAGCGACGCCGATGAAGAACTGCGCTTTTGGCTGATTGCCGTCGAGAGTAAGCGCGCGCTCGAAGGCGCTTTTCGCTTCCGCCGTAACAACGCCGTTCGCGGCAGCCGTGAGCGCCTCGCCGAGATCGGCCTGGCGCTCCGCCGTCTCGCCGGCGAGCGCCAAAATTTTTCGGCGTGCATTGATGGCATCTTGAAAGCGTCCCAGTTGCAGATACACCGGCGCCAGCACCTCATAGCCGCGCGCATCGCCCGGGTTCTTCGCCAGATGCTGCTCGACCTGCGCCACCAGGCTGGCAATCGAACGATCGTTGTGAATCGCATTCAGGCGGGCCTGCAACGGCTCGCCGGGTAGTTGCGGCGAGCCGAGGGCAAGATAGAGCGCAACGGCGCCGATCGGCACCAAAACGAGCGCGGCGACCGCAGTGAAGCGGCGACGCAGCAGCGAGTCTCCGCTCTCCGGGGGTTTGTTGTCGGTCGCGTCGGCGGCGGCAATCAGGCGCCGCGAAATCTCGATCTTCGCCGCCTCCGCTTCGGCCGCTCCAATAAGTCCGCTGGCGCGGTCGCGCGTCACCTCATCGAGTTGGTCCCTGTATACGGCAAGGTCGCTGCCGCCTGCATGGACGCCGCTGCGGCGCGCCAACGGCCAGAGCACGGCGAAAATCGCAGCCGCGGTCATCAGCGCAAAAACCAGCCAGAGCGTCATAAAACCGGAATCATTCCGCTACACAGTGCATCGCGCCGTCAGGGCCGCGCCGGCGATGGGCATATCACGTCCAATCGTGGCGGCAATGCGCAAGTTCCCGCATGCGGCGCGGTGACCCGGACCCGCCGGCCCCTCGTATTTGCCGCGCGTTCTGCGCTGGGAACTAGCTTGCCCGCAAAAGCTCCGCCGAACCGGCAACTGCCGCCGCCTTCGCGAGACGCGCGGCGTAACGCTCGCCGAACACCTGGGTACAAAAGCGCGCTGCGGCATCGATTTGGCTGCGGCGGCAGCCATGGTCAACGCCCGCATGACGCGCCGGGTCGAACAAGGCGCGCATGCGGTCCTCGAGGGTCTGCTGAATTTCGTGGAATGCCTGCTGTGTCGCCTCGGCGATTGCGAGCTCGCCGGCGAACGGCCGGCAATCGCCGACCAAACGCAGCAATGCCTCGACCTCCGCCACCTCGCGCGGGTTGCGCGCGGCGTCCGCGCCGACGTGCGGAGACACTCGCGTATCCAACACGCGGCGCAGGCGCGCGGGCGCGGATGCGATGTTAGCATGCAGCAGCTGGGCGACCTGTCGCCGCTGCGCTGCGAGGGCGCGCCCCCACGTGCTGTCCATGGGCAGGTCAATCTCGATGCGCAGGCCCCGCAGCGTATCGTGGATGGCCTTGAGCAGGGCTGCCACAGGCGCGGCAGTCGCCCGATGCAGATCGGCGCGTAGCGCGCGCACCATGCGATCCAGCTCCGCCAGCACGATGGTGACCGTCACGCCGTACGGCGTCTGTGCAATGCGCGCCGCGGTGTGAACGCCGGCGGCCTGAATACCGAAACGGATAATTTGCCACGGCGCTGCCAGCCTGCTCATTACCAACAGCAGCGCGTAAACGAACAGATTGGCATCGCGCGCGCACGTTTGCTCGATCAGTGCCCGGTATTCGTCGATCGCCGCTTCCGACACGCTTGCGACGTGTAGCGGCAGCCGCGCTGCGAGCGCCGCGAGATCGTCGCGGCCGCTCAATATCCACTGCAGCGCCCTTGCATCCTCCTCCGCCCGCGGCGTGCCGATCTGCGCAATGGTGCGGCGGCGCACCCTCTCGTCGTCGCCCGCCGCCGCAAGGCTCGCTGCGATCGCCGCCGCCGCCTTGTCTTGAAAGGCGCGCGTCAGTGCTGCGATCGCTGCCGCGTCGCCGCTGCGCAGGGCCTCGGCGAGGCGCTCCTCGAGCCGCCTCGCCTGGACGGGCAGCAAGTCGCGCCGGATCCAGGTCCACAACATTTCAAGAGAGCAGCGCGCAATGCGACCGGGATGGTCATGCGCGGCTGCATCATCGACGAGGAACGGCTCGAGCGGCTGGCAAAACAGCCGTACATAGCGGTCCATACCCGGCGGCTGATCGCCCCCAATCTCGTGCAGTTCGGCGAGCAGCAGCGCGATGCCGGCGGCTTCTTCGCCGCGCAGGAGGCTGCGCTCGCATTCGGCCGTCAGCAGCGCGCGCGCCGGCGGGGCTAGCTCGCGCAGATAAATCCGCAGCCGTTCGATGGTCTGGGCGCCCGCCATCGCCGCGTGATCCGCATGGCAATGGCCGTGCATAACGCCGCCCGCGTTAACAATTCATTAAGCATGGTCAACGCGGCTTTAGCTGAGCGGCGTCCAGCTTCCGTCGGGATTGCGGCAAGCGGTGCCGCGGGCGGTCTGCGGTCTGCCGTCGATATAGATCGTTTCGGTATAGGCGCGGCAGTTGCGACCGTTGTCGACATAAGCCGGCCCCGGCACCACCGAGCCGTAGCGGCCGCTGTCGGGATTGCGCCAGCCGACCGGCGCGCCGGAGGGCCCGCGCTCGAGCGCCTCCATCTCCGCGGCATAGGCGCGGCGCTTGTCTTCGTCGTCGAGGGCGGCGCCGATGCGGTTGCCGATGAGGGCGCCGACGCCGGCGCCGATGGCGGCACCGGCAAGATGACCGCCGACACCGCCGCCAAACGCCGACCCGATGGCAGCGCCGCCGAGCGCGCCGAGCAGGGTGCCGGTGTTTTCTTTCGGTCCCCGGCCGGATTCAGGATCGCCCGCACAGGCGGCCAGCATCAGCGCAACGGCGGCAATAACGGCAAATTTGACGATCGACATGTCACCCCCCGACCAATGGCACCGGCGCTATGCAGACGGCAGAATTCGGGCAAAACTCCGGCAGGCCCGCAGCCCGCGGTGCGACCGCTCAGGCCGCCGGCAACACCAGCTCCGCGCGCAGGCCGCCGAGAGGCGCGGTGCCGAGCGTAAGTTCGCCGCGGTAAAGAGCGGCGAGCTCGACGACGATCGAAAGGCCGAGCCCGGAACCGGGCTTGGTCTCGTCCAATCTGCGGCCGCGCTTGGCGACTTCCTCGCGCTCCGACGGCGAAAGACCGCGTCCGTCGTCGTCGACGATGATGCGCACCACATTGGCTTCGCCGCGCCGCTCGCGGTCGACTTCGATGGCCACGCGCGCATTCGCCCATTTGCAGGCATTGTCGACCAGATTGCCCATCATTTCTTCGAGATCCTGCCGTTCGCCGCGGAAACGGATTTCGTCTTTCGCATGCAGTTCGATGGCGATGCCACGGCCGCGATAAATTTTCTCCATGGTCCGCGCGAGAGAAGAAACGACAGGTTCCACCTCGGTGAACGAGCCGACCACCGTCAGCCGCGCGGCAAGCCGCGCGCGCTCCAGATGACGAGCCACCTGATCGCGCATGATGTCGGCTTGCTCCAGCACCTTCGCAGCCAGCGTATCGCCCGGGCGCGCCGAAGCCTCGTTCACCATCACCGAGAGCGGCGTCTTGAGCGCATGGGCAAGATTGCCGACATGGGTGCGGGCGCGCTCCACGATTTCCTTATTGGCTTCGATCAGCGCGTTGGTTTCGCGCGCGAGCGGGGCAATCTCCTTGGGAAAGTCGCCCACGAGCCGTTCAGCCTTGCCGGCGCGGATGGCGGCAAGACCGTCGGTGATGCGCTTGAGCGGCGCCAGCCCGAAGCGCACCTGGAACATGGTGGTGAGCAGCAGCACCGCCGCGAGGATGGCAAAAGTGATCGCCAGCGCCCGGTCGAAGGAGCGCGTCTCCTGCGCGATCTCGGCGGCATCGCCTGCGACCGCCACGAGATAATGGCCTTCGTCGCCGAGATCGACAGTGCGCTCCACCTGGCGCAAGTCCTGATCCTCGGGACCGGAAACGTAACCCTGCCGCGAGCCGTCCGGCTCCTGCTTGATCCCGCGATCCTCCAGGTGCGGCAGGGCGCCGTCCCAGAGCGAGCGCGAGGCGCGCACGTCGTGCTTGCCGGGATCGAGCCGCGTCACCTGCCAGTACCAGCCGGAAAGCGGCAGCTCGAACAGCGGCTCGCCGAGCGACTGCGGAAATTTCGCGCCGGCTTCCTCTGGCGCGGCAAGATCGGCAACCAGCGTGCGCAGATAGACCCCGAGGCGGCGGTCGAACGAGCGCTCCACCGCCTCCTGATAAAGCGAAGACAGCACCACCCCGGTAATGAGCAGGATCGCCACCGCCCAAGCGGTCGCCGAGAGGAACAGACGCAGCGCGAGGGAGTTGGCGCGCATCGTTTAACGCGCGTCGGGCGGCGCCAACAGATAGCCGAGCCCGCGCACGGTCTGGATGATGTCGGCGCCGAGCTTCTTGCGGATACGGCCGACGAACACCTCGATGGTGTTTGAGTCGCGGTCGAAATCCTGATCGTAAAGATGCTCGACCAATTCCGTGCGCGACACCACGCGTCCGCTGTGATGCATCAAATAGGCGAGCAAGCGATATTCGTGGCTGGTGAGCTTGATCGGATTGCCGTTGACCGCCACACGGCCGGTGCGTGTGTCGAGTCGCACCGGACCGCAGTTGAATTCGCTCTTGGCGTGTCCGGTCGAGCGGCGCAGCAGCGCGCGCACGCGTGCCAGCACCTCCTCCAGATGGAACGGCTTGGCCACGTAATCGTCGGCGCCGGCGTCGAAGCCCTGCACCTTGTCGCTCCAGCGGTCGCGCGCAGTCAGGATCAGCACCGGCATGGCGCGCCCCGCGCGCCGCCACGCCTCCAGCACGGAAATGCCGTCCATCTTGGGCAGGCCGATGTCGAGGATGACGGCATCGTAGGGCTCCGACTCGCCGAGATACTGCCCTTCTTCGCCGTCGAAGGCGCGGTCGACGACGTAGCCTGCGTCGCTCAGCGCGGTGGAAAGCTGGCGGTTGAGATCGGGGTCGTCCTCGACGACGAGCAGGCGCAAGGAAGCTGTCTCCGGTCAGCGCGCGCTGACAGTCTCGCCATTGGCGGCGTCAACGGTCGCTGTGATCACTTTGCCACTGCGCCCGAGCAGAGTCAGCACATAGAAGAGTTTATCGCCATTATGGCAAAGACGTGCCCGCACCACTTCGGCGTGGCGGCCGCGCTGGCGCGGAGCTTTTATGGCCTTGGCGAGGGGAATCGCCTGATGGGAAGCCACGACCGCGCGCTGCTCGGCCTTGCTCAGGCAGGCCTCGTGCGGAGCGTCGGCGGCCTGAGCCGGGATCGCGATGAGGCCGATCAGAAGAAACCAGGGTAGCTTGGGAAAGACCGGCATGGCGGGAAGTTTAACGGCGTGCCGGTGAACGCCACGTGAACGCGAAAAGGAAAACTCGCGCTCAGTCGGTAAAGCCCTCGAATGTGGCGAAGGCTGCAAGCGGCTCGCGCGGGGAGCGCCAGCCATTGATGGGCGCGGCGGGGTCTTCGTAGCCCATGGCCATGCCCGAATAGATCATCAAATGGTCGGCAAGCTTGAGAAAAGAACGTATGGTTTTGTGGAAAGAAACCCACGCCTGCTGCGGACAGGTGTGCAGCCCGTGGCCGCGCGCCAGAAGGCACACGGTCTGCAAGTAGCCGCCGATGTCGGCCCACTGCGCCGGCCCGTGCGCTTTCTCGCGCGCAAAGAACAATGCAACCGGCGCGCCGAAGAATTGATAGTTGCGTGCGTATTGTTGGTAGCGCGCCGGCTTGTCTTCGCGCGTGATATCGATGCTCTTGTAGAGGAGCTCGCCGACCTGGAAGCGGCGTGTCTTGTAGGGCTCGCCGAGCGGCGGCGGGTAGATCGTGTAATCGGTGCCCTCGCCGAGCGGCAATTCCCTTGCCATGCGCGGCGCCATCAGGGCTTTCAGCTCTTCGACGCGCCGGCCGGCAAGCGCATAAATCCGCCAAGGCTGCATGTTGCCGGCCGACGGCGCGCGCGCTGCGCGCTCGACGATGTCACGCACGATCGCTTCCGGCACCGGCTTCGGCAAAAAGGCGCGGCAGGAATAGCGCGAGGCAACCGCTTCGAAGACGTCCATGGAGGAGGCTCCGCCCAATCCGCCGTATGTAAAACGTGTCCCGGGCGCAGTGCAGCACCATCAGCGCGCTTACGCGCGTCTTCGACGCGCTATGGTGCTGCGCTGCAGACCCGGGACCGCGCGAGTGTGTGGCGTCCCGGACAGCGGCGCATCGCGCCGCTTTGCTTCGCGCTGCACCGCATCCGGGACACGACCTTTTACTTTCTCCCCAAGATTCGCGCCACCTTCTCTAGGCTGCGGCCCCCGAAATAGGCCGTCAATACGATCATCGCCCAGCGCGCCACCTCGCCGGAGAGCGGGTCGGTCGTGCCAAGCCCGAGCACCTTGTCCCAGACCACGACCTTCCAGACATAGATGACGAAGGCGCCGGCAAACAGTGGCCGCGGCAGGGCGGTGTACCAACGGCCCTGCTCGGCGGTGGTCAGCTGCGCCGCCACTTCGCTCTCGCGCTGCATGACAGCAAGCTCGCGCGCGGCCAGATTGGCGGCGAGCTTCTCCGACGCGTTCTCCGCGGTGAGCTTGGCTCGGTAGGCGTCGACCGCAGCTTTGGCGAACGGGCCGCCGAGCAGATTGCCGAGCCAAGCAAGCAGTGCGGTCATCGGCCGGCCCCCTTGTCGCCCTCGTTCGCTTGGCCGGCCGTCCGCCGCCGCGCCAGTTCGGTAACGATGCCGATGGCGATGATCCAATACGGCACGTACTGCGGCTGAAAGAGCTGCTGGATGGCGGCATTGACCGCAGGATCGCTGCTGAGATTCAACAGCGCAGCGACGACAAAGCCGCCGACCGCAACCGTGCGCGCCCACAGGATCGTGAGCGAATGCTTGAACCAGCTTTTGAACTTATCGATGAGGCGATCGACGGCGACCATGTCACGATCCTTTGTTGAAGCGGATGAAAAGCGGAACGATGAGAGCCGCCGCGGCGGCGGCTGCTGCAGCGATGGCAATCGCGCGTGAATGCGCAGCCAACGCCGCGGCCAGCGCCGCGAACGCGGCAAAACCGGCAGCATGGCTGGCAACAAGAACAGGCGTCGCTGCGACAGGCGCAGGCTTTGGCGTGGCCGCCATGGCGAGCGCCGCGCTCTTCACCTCGGCCACCCGCCTCGCCCAGCCTTTGCCGAACACCGGCCAGGTGCGCAGCGACTGCAGGAAGCGCAGCCGTTCGTCGCAAATCTTGGCGATCAGAGCTTTCGCATCCGCCGCAGCGGCGGCTGCGAGAGTCGCCGGTCCGATCTTCCCATCCACGGCGACACCAAGGCACTGCTGAAGAACCTTGACGCTGCGCCCGATGCCGCTGTTCACGCCGTAGTCGAACACGGCATAGTCGACCCCGGCGGGCAGTTCGTCGCAACGTTGCGCGTCCCAATATTGCGCACGGTAGATCGCCTTGGCCTCATCCACCGTCATGGCGCGAACGTCCGTGGCCGTCGCAGCCGGCTTCACGTATTTGCGGTAATCGTGGATGGTGATGCCGAAATTGGTCGGGCCGCCTGGATCGGCGGGGTCGTCGGTATACCCGCCCTCATGCGCGAGCACGCGCGCGAGCGCGGCCTCGTAGCTCGATGCGGCCATTTGTGTACCCGTTGGAAAAAAGCCGCCCGGCGGCGCTGTTGCGTCCGCCGCCCAGGTGGGCCAAAGCGGCGCAGCCGGACGTCTTGCGTTGCCGATGTACCGCAGAAGCAGCCGCGGGCCGCACGCAGCGGCGCATAGAAGCTTGTCAACGACGGTCAGGCAAGCGACGATGGCAGATGTTCGATGAAACCAATCTTTTCAGCACGCTCGCCGCGCGCTGGCATGAAGTGCCGGTCGGCCGAGCCGAGCGGCAATCGCTGCGCGAGATTCTGCCGTCCGACGATCGCGCGCTGCTCGACTGGTGGCAGCAACGGATCGACGGCTTGACCAAGAACGACGAGCTGTTCGCCACCGACTGGCCGGTGCACGTCTACGGGCCGACCTTTTCCGGCAAGCATGTCATCGAAGTCGGTCCCGGCATCGGCAAGCACGGCGTTCCGTTCCTGTTACAAGGCGCCCGGGTAACCTTCGTCGACGTTGCCGAGGAGACACTTGCATTGATCCGCCGCATCTGCGCGCTCAAAAAACTCGGCAACTGCGACTTCGTTCATCTGCGCAGCCAGGCCGATCTAACCCGCTTGCCGCAGAATGTCGATGCGGTCTACGCCAACGGCTCGCTGCACAATGCGCCGGCGCATTTGATGAAGCCGGAATTCGTGGCGCTGGCGCAGGCGCTGCGTCTCGGCGGCAGATTCATTGCCCTGACCTATCCCAAGATACGTTGGCAGCGCGAAGGCGAATTGCCATTCGATAAGTGGGGCGAAAAAACAGACGGTCCCGGGACGCCGTGGGTCGAATGGTACGACCTCGACAAAATGCTGGCGCAGCTCGCGCCCTTCACCTTCCGTTCCTTAATGTCGTTCGATCTGTGGCGCGGCGATGTCAACTGGTTCGACCTGATCAAGGTTGAGTCGCCGCGACAATTGTCAATCACCGGCCATCCAGTCGCTCTGTCCACATTTGAGTGCCACCCGCCGGCGAGGATCGAAGCCGACCCCGCCAGCCTCAAGATTACGACGGCGGAGCCGCGGTGGGCCTACGCCGCCAGCGCGCCCTGCCCTTCGTTCCCCGCGCGCCCTGGCCGAATCGAATGGACGCTCGCTATTCCACGAGGCGCTGTCGGGATCAGCGCGCTATCGGACGATGGCAAGGAATGCCTGGCGGAAAAGTTCGTCGGCGCCGATTACACGCTTGCCCCACACACGGCCCGCACCTTTGCCATCGAGATCGACGACATGTCGCGCGCGCGTCATTTTCTGATACGCAATATCAGCACGACCGGCGCGAGCTACGCGATCGTTTCGGCGGTAGGCTATTCAGTGCACTACCCTACCCCGGAGCGCAATAAAATCGGCAAAACGTCTGCATTACAAAATCAATAATTTCCGGTCTTATGTGGCGATTGTCTTCGCCGCGCTGGTTGGTAAACAGCTCGTTCACGATTTCGTATGATGGGAAGTAAAACATCTGCGAATCCTGAACGTCTTGCCGCATACATTCATCGATAGCCACGCGCAGAATTGCTTTCGACACCGAATTTGCGGTCAGACATGAGACCGGCCGAAACGTCGCCATTAAGGGCAGTGGGGATAGGGTCAAGACGATATTGGCATTCGCGTTGATTGACCTGACAATTCGACGGATCGCGGAAAGATTTTCTCGATTTTCGTCGACGGTCGAGACCCGGAAGCCATGTCGTCTTTCGTCAAAAATCTCTTTGGGAATGGCGCGCCAAAAGGCCTCTCCACTCCTTTTGTCATACCAGATTTCGGAGAGACCCAACGTGATAATAAAGGTGTCCGTGCTGAGAATGATCTCACGAGTTTCCTCGCGGATCGCAGGATCGTGTGACGCAATTTCCTTCTTTGGTCCGATCCAGAAAACGTCATCAAAATTGCGCTCGCCTACTGCCCACTCAAATTGTTGCCGGATCGCAAAGGTATTCACCATACCTTCGCCGAAACGGATAATGTGAGCGCTCCTGCTCAGGTCCTTTCCGAGAACGTTGTACTTTCGTTTGGCCAAATATTCGGAAATGTTCTGCGCAAAACAGCTTCCGAAGGCGGTGATTCTACTCGCGTGGGTTATGAAAGGCTGGCGTGGCTTCCATCCTTCCATAATGAACCGTTCGACCGCATCAACAGCGAGAAGCTGCGCCTTTGACGGTATCCAGTTTGTGTGAGGGCCTCGATACCAGGAGCCACTGAAGGTCGCGTCATGGCCGCCGGATTCGACTCTTATGTGAGGAATATCGAAGGGGTCGGAGGACGTCATCCATCTGCTCTAATCTCGCGCGGCAATTATGCTAGAATGACAAAGAAACTCGGTCAATTGAACCCGTATATAGCGTAGCTTCCCGAAGCGATGTTGCCCGATGAGAAGAAAATGCGGACCCCGCTCGTATCCTGCGCCGCATTGCGCATACCATCACCCATCTGATTGCCGAACTCGTCGTCCGACCTACGGATTTGAGACTGCCATCTCAGCTTTGGTTTCGCGGCAGCGTTTGTGTGCCCCTGAATCCAGATAATAGAATCGATACCGCCGTCCACATCGGATCCGATGGCGCCGCCAAGATTTACCGCGCTGGCACCCGTCGATCCGGCAGAATTGAGAGTTGGCGCTCCTGAATTGCTCGAAAACTGCACATATTTGTAGTCGGTCGCTCCGGCATCGAAGGTAATGCCGCCATTACTCGATAGTTGGAGAGAGAGGCTCACGTTATCGGTCACCGGCAAAAATCCGTTGAGCATGATCTCGACGGCGCGGTAGGCGCCGGCGGCGGTGAGATCGATGTCGAGCGTCGCCGCGCTGGCCACCGTCCCGCTGGCAATCAGCGTCATGCCGTTGCCGACCGATGCGCGCCAGGCCGCGCCGTCCCACGCGATCAGCGCGCCCTCGTCGGCGACAAAGGCGCGCCAGCCCGGCTGCGGCGCATAGAACGCCCAGGCGCCGTCCTGCCAGGCGGCGATGGCGTTGTCGTGCCCCGCCCAGGCGCCGCTGCCCGCCGCCTTCACGATCCAGCGCTGCCCTTCCGCGGGCGAGCCGGGCGGCGCGCTGAGATCGCGGTCGAGCACCGCAAGCTGAACCAGCGCGTCGAGCATGCGCAGCGCGTCGTTATGGGTGACGTGCTTTTGCGCCTGCGCCCCTTCGATGTTGGGCAGGCGCAGATTGGCGGTCTCGGTCATGGCAAGTCCTCATTCTTCCATCACGGCGTCAACGTCGCTTCCGCCGCAAAGCCGCGGCCGACGGTGGCGGAGAGCTGGCTGACGCGAATGCTGAGCGCGGCCTGCGCCGCGCCGAAATCGGCGAGCTCGTCGGCGGCGGCATAGAGCGCGCTCGGCGCGGTCGCGCTGAGCGTGCGCACGATACCGCCGCCGGAGAGGATATCGACGACATAGGCTTCGCTTGCTTCGCCGAGCGACACCTCGCCCTCCCAGCTGTCGCCGTCGAGCCGCGTGCGGCGAATCCAGGTGAATGTCACGCCGCTGCCGTCGCGCTTCGCTTTGAGGTGCACGGGCGCGAGCGGCCTGAGCGCGGTCGCATGCGGCGTTGCGGTGAGCGCCAGCGCCGAGGGATCGGCGGTGTCGCGGCCGGCGGCGACCGCGCGCAGCTGCAAGGTGCGCTCCAGCGCATCGAGCCCGCTCGCAAGCGCCACCGGGTTGGCGTCGAGCAGCACAAAGGGCGAGCCCGCCGGCAAAGGCGCGCCCATCGCCCATTCGCTGCCTGCCTGCCCGCGCAACAGCCGCGACAAGAGATAGCTGCGATCGTCGACCAGCTCGGCATTGGCGAACTGGATCACTTCCCAGGCGCCGTCGGCGCGCTGCACGGCCGCCGCGTTGGCGCCGGAAAACACCAGCGTGTCGCTGACCGAGGCGAGCGTGCCGCCGTAAAGCCGCACGCGAAAGCTCGCCCGGTGCCAGCGCGCCGTCGGTCCGGCGGGCAAATCGTCGAGCGTCTCGCCGCAAACCGCAGGCGCAAGCGCAACGCCGGCGCGGCGATAGCTCAGGCCGTCGGCGGATTCCCACACCGCAACCGCGCCCGGCCAAGGATCGGCGAACACCGCCAGCCGCGACAGCACCGTCGGCTGCGCGTCGTCGAGCGCCGGCAGATCGAGCACCAGCGCGTGCACCGGCGCAATCGTCAGCGGCTGCGACGGCGGCCGCAAGGTCGGCGGCGACAGCGGCAGGTCGAAGACGGCGGGATCGATCGCGCGCGCTTTTACCGCGCGGCTCTCGGTGTCGCTCAGCTCCTGCAGCTCCAGCAGACGGCGGCGGCCGTTGACCGTCAGCGCGATGACGTCGCCGCAGCTCAGCGCCAGCCGGCTCGGCGGCAGCGCAAACTCGGCGCTCTCGCGTCCGGCCCACAGATCCTGCAGCCAGATGTCTGCGCGGCGCGCCGCTTCCGCGTCGTCGGTGACCATGGCGATGTCGGCGTGCGCGCTGCGCGAGGACAGCCCGACCAGACGCCGCGAGGCCGCCGCCGCGCGCTGATAATCGTTGCCGCCGTCGGTAAAGCCGATGGTGACCTCGCGCGGCAGATCGCCTTCCTGCGCGCGGGTGAGCCGCGCCGGCGGCGAGCCCTCCGGCAGCACGAGGTCGTCCTCCGCGATCTCGGCGACCGGCGCGCCGCCGTGCGAGCGGAAGCGCAGCACGCCGTCCTGCTCGACCGCGTCGAAGGCAAACGCAAGCGCCAGCGGATCGAGCATTGCACGCGGCGCCATCGGCCGGTCGACGACGTAGCCGTCCGGGCCTTCGCCCAATTCGCTGGCATCGAAGCCGCCGATGCCGCTATCGCGGAGGATCGTCGACACCAGGCCGTCGAGCGGCGTCGTGCCGAGCCGTCCCGTGAGCCAGTGCCCGGTCTGCCAGTTGCCGGCATCGCTCCATACATCCGTCGAAGCCGGAAATGCCGGATAGGGCCGCGCGTCCCAGGTCCACAAATGGATCGCGTCCGCCGCGACCATGCGCCCGCCATAGACGCCGGACAGCGGATTGAGCGCAGCGGCGCCGAAGGCCGGATCGAAAGCGCCGAGCACGGCTTCGAGATAGCGGCGCTGGATCAGATCGTCGCGCTTGCCGCTGGAATAGTGCGGCAGGCCGGCGTCGGCCGATTTCGGATCGGGAAAGGTGCTCGGCTGGTTGGCGCCCTTGTCGACGGCCGGGCAGCCGACTTCCGTGATCCAGATCGGCTTCGACTGCGGCGTCCACGCCGTCGGCGTCGCCAGTTCGACGCCGCCGACGCGTTCGTAGTGCGGCTGCGACCAGAAATTCCAGATGTCCTTTTGGCGGAACACCCACGGCTTGTTCAATCCGTCGGTGATCGGACTGCGTGTCTGCGCGTCGCGCGCCGCATCGTCGGCATAGTACCAGTCGTAGGCTTCGCCGCCGGCGAGATTAGCGGCCAGATAGCCGGTGCGATAAGGGCTGTCGGTGAGCGCAAGATCGAGCTGGTTGCCCGTATCGCGCCAGTCGGCGAGCGGCGCGTAGTAATCGATGCCGATCGCATCGATCGATGGCGAGGCCCACAGCGCGTCGAGCGGAAAGCGCACTTCATTTGCGCCGGCATCGACGACGTGGCTGCCGTATTCGGTCCAGTCGGCGCCGTAAGTCACGATGGTGCCGCTGCCGAGGATCGTCTTCACTTCGCCGGCGAGCGCCACCAGCGCGTCAACGGCCGGATAAACCCCGGATGCCGAGCGCACGCGCGTCAGCGCTTTCAACTCCGACCCGATGAGGAAGGCATCGACGCCGCCCGCATCGGCCGCGAGCGTCGCGTAATGCAGAATCATGTTGCGGTAATTGCAGCCGTCGGCGCCGCCCGTGAAAAACGCATCGACCTGATCGGCGGCCGCAGCGGTGCCGTCCGGCGAGCCCGCCTGCCCCGGCGCCGGCTCGCAGACGATGCGGCCGCGCCAGGGATAGGCCGGTTGCGAGACTGCGCCGGTCCACGGGTCCGGCAGCGCGTTGTCCGCCGGAATATCCATCATCACGAATGGATAGAGCGTCACCTTCAGGCCGCGTGCTTTCAGTTCGGCGATGAGATGGCGCACGCTGTCGTCGCTCGGCGTGCCGCCGAACGCGGGAAAGCCGTTGCTGGTCGAGACTACGCGGGCGCTGGCGCGATCGACGCCAGCCACCGACCAAGTGCCGCCGCTCGTGACCTTCACCGCGCTGTCGACCGATGGCATCAAGCGGCAGGCGCCGCAGCGCAGATCGGTGCCGAACCACGTCACCACGACGGCGACGCGCTCGAGGTTCGGCACGACGGCCTGCAGCGCATCGAGCGAGGCGATCACGTCCGAGCTTGCATAAGTCACATGCCGGTTTTCCGGCGCCGATTGTCCGGGCCCGAGCGAACGCACCACCGTCGCCGGCTCATAACCGAACTCGGTGGCGCCGGGGATCAGCGTTACGACGCGGACCATCTGCTCGAGTTGGCCGACGGGCCGCAGGACCTCGAACGACAATTGCGGGATGCGATTGCCGAAATTCTCCAGCGGCAAGCGCTCGAACACGACATAGGCGAGGCCGCGATAGGCGGGCGCGTCGCCTTCCTTGGCGACGATGAGCGGATCGGGCGTCTGCGTCTCATCGCCTGTGTAGACGCGCATCGTCAGCCCGCTGAGGTCGAGCTCCTTGCCGTCGGCCCACACCCGCGCGACGGCGCCGATCGGCCCTTCGCACAGACCGACGGCAAGATTGGCGAAGTACGAATACGTCGTCGTGGTCGTTGTGACGCTCGGGCCGCCGCCCATGCCCTTGCCGCCGGCGAAGGTTTGCGAGGAAATGTTTGCCACTTCTTCCAGGTTGGTTGCCCAGATCACCTGTCCCGAAAGTCGCGCGCGCCCGTAGAGTCGCGGGATGGGGGCGCCCGCGGTCGAGGCCATCACCGAGAGGTCGGCCAACCGCGGCCCGTCGAGCGCGCGCTGGCGGTGCGTCGCGAACAGCGCCTGGTCGATCGCATTGCCCGCGAGCGCGCCGATCAAGCGTCCGGCGATGGCGCCGGCCGGCCCGAACACGGCTTTACCGGCCGCAGCGCCGGCGACTGAAAGAACGAGAGCGGCCATGGAGGATGATTTCGACGAGGCACAACTTCGTGTCCCGGGTGCAGCGCAACATGCAATGTTGCGCTGCTAACCCGGGACCGCTGGTTGTTTGCCAGGGGACAAAGCGAGACCCGGGTCTGCAGCGCGCCACTTCGTGCTGCGCTGCGCCCGGGGGAACGAAGAGAGTCACACAATCACATCCGGAAACTTGAACGCATACGCCAATCGCCGTCGCCACCACGGCGCCAGCGCGACTTCCGCAACTGCGGCACCGTCATGCGCATGCACCATGGTGTCGGCGCCGGTGACAATCGCAGCGTGCTTGGCCGGCAGCTTGGCGCGCCAACGAAACAGCAGCACGTCGCCAGGCGCGAACTTGTCAAGCGGCACGGCGACGAGGTGCCGCGCGGCGGCGCGCGCCAAAGCTTCCTCGCCCGTAGCCTCGGCCCAATCGGGCGCATAAGGCGGCGCGCGTTCGGGTTCTTCGCCGATGAGCGCGCGCCACACGCCGCGCACCAGCCCGAGGCAATCGCAGCCCGCGCCCTTGAGCGAAGCCTGATGCCGGTAGGGCGTGCCGACCCAGGCGCGCGCCTCGGCGACGATCTGTTCGCGGGTAATTGGCATGTCTGGTGCGGAAGACGCAATCAATCTTGCATGCTTCCGCCATCGAGCCCCGGTTCGCCGCGCAAGGGATAGCTGACGACGAAATCGTTGCCCGGAATGTGCGGGAAGCCGCGGAAATTCACGACGTTGTCGAATTTGTCGTGGCAGGTCTGAAAGCGCTTGTCGCAGCCGGCCGTCACCGTAAACGTGTCGCCGACAGCAACGGCCTGCGGCATGACCTGCCATAGATCGAAGGTGACGCTTGCGCCTTTGTTGTGCGTCTTCACCTCGACCGCAAGCCCGGCATTGGCGCCGCCCGTAAAGGTGAGCTTGCCGGCGGCAAACCAGCCGTCGGCAAAGGCGTCGAGCCCGCTCGCCGCAAAGCGCGAGGTCGCCAGCACCTCTGAGACGACGCCGCTGCCGCGGAATGCCGGATCGCTCAGGTCGATCCTGCAGCGTGCGTCGCCGAGATCGGCCGAACAGGTGGTGGTGAACAGGCGCCCGCTGTCTTGTTGCAGACGGTCGCTGAGGCCGCGCAGTTCGGCGGTAAAGGCGCTTCCCTCACGCTTGACCTCGCCGAGCGAGCCCTTGGCGAGCAAGACGCTCAAACTCGGGTCGCTCCAGTCGACCAGCCAGAGCTCGACTGCAGCGGCGTCGTAGCGCCCGGCGGCGAGATCGTCCTCATTGAGCGTGTCGCTCGATAATGCCCCCGACAGTTCGGAGGAGTCGACCGCAAGCCCGAGTTGCTGCGTCGCCTCACTTGCGGACAACCCGCTGCCGGCAAGGCACGTCACGGTGCCGAGCGGCACATCTTCGTCGTGATCGGTGAAGCCCTGAGTCACGCCATCGTTGCGCGCGATCAGCCAGCAGCGGCACAAGGTGGTGACGCCGGAGTTAAGCTTGTCTTGCAAGGCGGAGGGAATCGCTCGCATGGAAAAACCTGTCGTGTCCCGGGCGCGGCGCAGCACGAGAGTGGATGGATCGGCGCTGCCACGCGCGCTGCACCGCATCGGGACTCGCCGCTAAACTCTGATCTCCACCAGCGGAATTTTCGGTATGGCGCCGGCAGCGAAGGCGGAGAGATCGACCTCGAGATAATCGGTGTCGAAGCGCACCGGCACGTCGAACAAAAATCCAGCGGTCACCGCTTCGCCGGCGTCCGGGATATGCCCGGGCAGGAAGGTCACGAGCCCCGTCGTCGGGTCGACGGCGAATGCGGTCCCCTCCGCCACTTCCATGCCGGCAACCGCCACACGCACGCTGCCGGCGACCGGCTTGGCAATTGGCCGCCGGTACGGCGAATAGACCGAGCCATAGCTCTTGCTTAAAGCGAAAGTCGCCGTCGTCCCGTCGCCGATACCGATGACCTGGTCGCTCGGCGAAGTCGCTGCGTCCGGCGCGGCCGACGAATTATCGAGCCGGTCGCGCCAGCGAAATCCGTAGAGGCGTCCGCGCCGCTCCTCGAAAAAGGCGACGACCTGCGACAGCGCCTCGAAGGTCTTGACCCCGTAGCCCGCATCGTAGCGGCGACGCGAATGCGCCCAGCGCGCATTGCGCTCCTCGGCGCCTGACCCGAGCACGACCACGTCGGTGCGGCGCTGCGGGCCGCCCGCGCTCCCGAGCGCAATGTCGAGCGGAAACAGGATTTCGTGAAAGGCGGTCATAGCGTGCTTTCTTTATCCCTCCCCTGAAAGGGAGGGATTCACAGACTGCGCTGGCCGCGCGCGACGGCGCGGGCGATCTGGCCGGTGATGTAGGCTTCGGATTTGCGGAAGCTGCCCGCGTCGGGCGTTGCAATTTGCACATTGATATTGGCGGGTGCAGCGCTGCCGGCAACGCCGATGCCAAGCTGACCGTCCTTGCCGCGCACCAGCGGCACGATCGCCTCGGGACCGGACTCGCCGGCAACGCCGAAACCGCCGCTCGGCAGCGGAAAGTAAGTCGGCGCGCCGATCACGCCGCCCGCGGCGAATGCCGTCATGGGCGATACGCCGGCGCCCGAAGCGCCGTCCATCCCGCCGCCGAGAAGAGAATTAAGGACGCCGCCGAAGCCTTTTGCCACATCTTTGGCGAGCGGCTTCAGCGCAGCCTGCACGCTCAAGCTCGACAACCGCAGCGCCAGCGATTTCAGCACGTCGTCGAACTGCTTGCCGCCGCTGGTCGCCTGGGCGAAGGCCTTGGTGATGGCGCTGGCAAACGCAGTGGCGCTGACTCCGAGCGCATTGGCGCTGCTACCGATCCTACCGAGCGTGTCGGTGAAGTCGGCGGGTCCGCCCGGCGCCAACGGATCGCCGAAATCGTAGCTATCGGACATCGGGATATCTCTGCATCAGCTCGTGGAGACGTTCGCGACCAAGCGGCGTCGCCGCCCCTTGCACTGCCTCGATGGCATAGGCCAATTCGCGCGGCGTCATGCGCCAGAACTGCTCCGGCGCCAGGCGCAGCACACCGAGACCGAAGCCGATCGCGTCTTTCCAGGGGAAGGGCTGCATGTGTCGGTCTTGTGTCCCGGGCGCAGCGCAGCATGAGCAACGCGAATGATGCGCTGCAGACCCGGGGCCGCGCGAATCCGTACTTTAGGAAGGTCCCGGAGCAGCGGCGCACCGCTCCGCTTACGCTACGCGCTGCACCGCATCCGGGCCGCGCTGGGCATCATATCCCGAACGTGGCGGCGATGAGCTCGGCGGCGATGCGCACATAGCCTTGCGCGCCGCCATCGGCGCTCATTGCCGCCACGTCATCATCGGTCACATCTTCGCCGGCACCGCGCAGGCCCGCCGCAATGATGCGCGTCAAGTCGCGTGCTTTCAGCCGCCCCGCGCCGAAACGCTCGGTGAGCGCCACGAGGTCGTCGGCGCCGAAGGCGGTCTCGAGCTCCGCGAGTGCGCCGAGCGTGAGCACGAGCGTGCGCCTCCTGCCGCCGATCTCCGCCTCGATCTCACCGCGATGTTTGTTGGCCATGGATTTCCTCTCTTAATCCCTCCCCTGAAAAGGAAACGATAGCCGTCACATCGCCGTAAACGTCAGCTCGCCGGCCGACTCCAGCGCCACGTCGTAGGTGACTTCGCCATTGTGCTCGCCGGCGATTTCCAGATTGGCGAGCTGGAACGGCCCTTGCACGGTGCCGAAATCGGGAATGACAATCTGGTATTGCAGCACGCTGCCATCGAAGAACGTCTGCCGCATCGCGGCGTCGGTCGTCGCATCCTTGAACAGACCGCGGCCCGACACCGATGCGCGCTTGACGCCGGCGCCGTCGAGCAATTCGCGCCAGCGGTTCGACGATTCGGCATTGGTGATGTCCACCGTCTCTGCATTGAAAGCGAGCCGCCGCGTGCGCAGGCCGGCAATCGTGGTGAAGCCGCCCGCTCCGTCGGAAATCTTGACCAGCAGGTCCTTGCCTCGTTGAGCGCTCATGATCGGTCCTTTCGGTTCATGCCGGTTCGGTGACGGCGCGGAAGCGTACCAGCGCGTGATAGGTGCGGCCGTCGGCCTCGCGGCGCACGTCGGCGACCGCGAAGCGAAAATTGACGAGATGATTGTCGGCGAGCGCGAGCGGCGCCTCGTCGAGCGCGGTGAGCAGCGCGCCCGCGATCACATGCGCCTCGTTGTGCCCGCCGTGGCGCGACCAGGCGTGCAGCGTGAGCTGGTGCTCGACGCTGGGCTCGCTGTCCGTGGAATAGTCGCTGATGCGCATTTCGCCGAGCGTGATGTAGGGAAATGTCGCGCCGCGCGGCGGCTCGTCGTAGATTTTCGGACCGCCGAGCAGCGCGATGAGCGCAGCATCGGCGGCAAGCGCGTCGTGCACGGCGGCACGCAGCGCGGCGGCAGCAGGCGTGGGCATGGATATTGTCCTTAATCCTCGCGTTCCTCGGCCTCGATCTCGAGGAATCGGCGGTCGGCGCTCGCGCGCGCGGCAATCGTGCGGTAAATGTGCGCGCCGTCCCGGAACCGATGGCGCGTCGTCACATCGTCGCGAAAGCGAATGACGATCCTGTAGCGCAGGCTGGCGCCGAGACTTTGCGCCGTATTGTCGGGACGCGGCGGCAGCGGCGCGACTTGCGCCCACAGCGCGGTCACCGTCGCATAGCTGCGCGTCACCCCGCCGGCGCCGTCGTCCGTCTCCACCGGCGCCTGCAGCAGCAGCCGGCGGTTCAACTCCCCCGGCGCGGTCATAGCGACAGCATCCGGTACGGCGCGAGCAGCGCGGCGAGCCCCTGCGGCAGCGTCGCCGGCTGCGCTGCGGCGGCAGCGACGACGCCGCGGTTCTCGTACCAATGCGCGACGAGCAGCCGGATCGCCTGGCGCAGCGGCTCCGGCACGTCGGCGGCCGCTCCGCCATAGCCGCAGACGACGTCGAGTTCGATGCCCGCCGCACCGCGTCCCGGCGCCGGCACGGCCCAAGGCGCAAAGAGGAGAGCCGATGCACCCAGATCGGGCACGAAGCCCTGCAGGTCGAGCGGTTGCGCGACGTTGCCGCTGTCGTAAACGCGCGCAGCGGCAAGCGATTGCAGCGGCGCCGGCAGGACTTGCAGTCGTCCGTCCGCCGGCCAGGCGTCGAAGGCGAGCCGCCAGGTCTGCGTGATCAAGGCGCGCCGCGTCGCCACCTCGACATGAATGCGGGCGCCGGCAATCAACGCCGCGATCACCGCGTCGTCGTCGGTCGTGTCCACGCGCAGGAACGCGCGTGTCTCGTCGAGCGACAGCGGCTCGACCGGAGGCGCTGTCAGCAAAATTGCGCTCATGTGTTATCCTTTGCGGGCATGTCCCGCCTGTTGCCTGCCCTGATCGCGTTTGTCTGCTGCACCCCTGCCCTCGCCATCACCGGCAATGCGCCGCCGGCCACCGGCTGGGCGGCACGTGCGCTGGTGATGGTGATCGATGGGCGCGGCGACCTGTGCACCGGCACGGCGCTCGCGCGCGACCTGGTGCTCACCGCGGCGCATTGCGTCGCCCGCCCAGAGCGGTACCGGGTCAAGGCTTTTCAGACCGACGCCACAATCGACGTGCGCTCGGTCGCGCTGCATCCGCGCTTCGACCGCGAAAGCTACGCCTTGAGCCGCGCCACCGCCGACGTGGCGCTGCTCAAGCTCGCGTCCGCTTTGCCCGACATTGTCGTGCCGGCGGCGCTCGCCGCGGCGCGCCGCGTCAAAGCCGGCGAGACGCTCACCGTGGCCGGCTTCGGCACCGTCGCCTCGGGCACGCCGCGCGGCCTCGGCGAGCCGCGGCAGGCCACGCTCACAGTCACCGGTAACCCCGGTTCGCTACAGATCCGTTTGTATGACGGCAGTACGCGCGACAAGCGCGCTGGTCTCGGCGCCTGCACCGGCGATTCCGGCGGCCCTGCCTATGACGGCGAGGGGCCGCTGGTGGTCGGGGTAGTAAGCTGGACGACCGCGGCGCAGGACGAAGAAGGCTGCGGCGGCCTGACCGGCGTCACGCCGCTGTTGCTTTATCGCGGCTGGATTCTCGACACCGCGCGCAAATTCAACTCGCCGCTTGCGCCCTAGCGCTGATCCGGCTCGTTGCCGCGGCGGCGGAACGGATTGAGATTGCGCAGCCGCTCGCGCAGGCCGCGCCGCTGCGGCTGCCCGTTTTGATTGCGGTTCTGCCGTTGCAACGGCCCGTTTTGTCGTCGCGGCGCGTTCGGCCGTTGCAGGCGGCGCTGCTGACGCCGCTGGATTGCCATGCGCCGCCCGATATTGTGCGCAGCGAACAGCCGCTGCACCACGCCGCGATCGCGCGCCGCCTCCTGCGGCGGGATGCGGAACGGCACCGCGGCGAAGCGGCCGCCGGCGCCGCGGCGGATCTGAAAGGCGCTTGCGCTCTGCGTCAGCGCGCCGAGCCGCGCGCCCTGCCGGTCGAACACCTCGATGCGGCCGACGCGGCCGTCGGCATCGGCATAAAGTTTGATCTTGGCTTCGCCGCCTGCCGCCGCGTTCTCCGGCACATCGACAACGCCGGTCGTGCCGCGAATGCCCAGCGTCGCATTCGGCGTGGCGATGGTCATGTTTCCCGTTTTCGCCACCTGGCTGGCGACGAAAGCGACCGTGCCGCGGGCGACCCCGAAGGCACCGACATTGCCTGCTGCACCTTCTTGGTAGACGTAGTCGTCGACGGTGATGCGCGCGTCGGCGCTGAGGCTGAACGTCGTCTCATCGTCGAAGGTGACGCCGAGCGCGGAATTGGCGCCGGTCGCCAGCGCATCGCCCTTGTAGATCGGGTCGCTGACCTTGAGCGCCGCCGCTGCCGCGTTACCGCGCGTCACCGTGGCGCTCCCCTGCACGGTCGCGACTTGGCCGATCGATTCGTCTCCTTGCCCCGCCGGAAGCTGCGCCTGCGCGCGCGCCTTGAGCGGCCACACCGTGGCGCCCGCAAGTAACGCGATGAATTGCCGCCGCTGCACGCGACCCCCCGCCTCGAGCTGCGCCCGTTATGAAGGGCAGAAACATGGCGAAGCGGTGGCGGCGGCACAAGCGGGGTCGCCGCCATGAGTTTATCGCGGGTTATGTCCCGGGCCGGGACCGTGGCGATATCCGGGACACGGGATCGACGCGTCCCGGGTCGGCGGTGCAGCACTGGCGTGCCGCACCGCGCCCGCGACAGGGATAGGCTTCGCTGCCGCCAAGCCCACCTACGAGCGTTGCTGGGGCATACTTTACGAGACGGAGAACTTCATCAGCTTGATTGCGTCGAAGTCCTGCACGCCGCCGCCCACGCGCTTGGTGGTGTAGAACAGCACGTAGGGCTTCGCCGTATAGGGATCGCGCAGCACGCTGACGCCGGCTCGGTCGACGATGAGATAGCCGCGGCCGAAGTCGCCGAAGGCGATCGACAGCGAGCCCGCGGCAATGTCAGGCATGTCCTCCGACTCGATCACCGGGAAGGTGAGCAGGCTCGCCTTGCCGCTCGGCTGCGCCGGCGGCTGCCAGAGATAGTGCCCGGTCGTATCCTTGAACTTGCGGATGGTCGACTGCGTCTTGCGGTTCATCACGAACACGGCGTTCTGCCGGTAGCCGGCATTGACCGCATAGATGAGGTCGACCAGCACGTCCGAAGGGTTGGACGCGGGAAAACCGGCGGACACGCCGCTCGGCACATAGCCGATATTGCCCCAGCTCCACGAGTCGTTATCGACCGTGGTGTAAGAGAGGAAGCCCTTCGGCTTGTTGACGCCGTCGCCGCTGACAAACGCCGTGCCCTCCTGGGTGGCGAAGACCTGCTCCACCTCCTGCGCCAGCCATTGGTCAATGTTGACCGCGGAGTCTTCTAGCAACGTCGCCGTCGCCGCCGGCATGGCGTAGAGCTCCATCGCCGGAAACGACAATTCGTCGAGCGTCGGCGAGCCGGTCTGCGGACGCGCGTCGGTCTCGCCGACCCAGCCGACCGCCGGTCCCGCCGTCATGAATGGCTTCTTGTACACGTTGCTGGAGATGGTGCGCACGCCGGCGATGGCGCGGATCGGCGAAATGGCCTTGAGCCCCTGCCCGATCTGCGTCTCGATCTCCGGCGGCACCAGATAGCCGCCGTCCGGGTTGGAGCCGATCGACATGGCCTTGGCTTCGAGCGCGCGCAGATTTCCGCTCTCGCCGTTGCGCACATAGGCCTCGAAGGCGGCCTTGTGCTCGAGCGCTGCGGCGCTGCGGAGCGCAGTGCGTTCGCCGCCGAGCGCGGGGCGGGCCGCCTTGAGCGTCAGCTCGTCGAGCCTGCGGCCTTGCGAGTCGATGGTGGCGTTAATGCGCGCGAGCTTTTCCTCCAGCACGATGTCGGCATCGCGCTTGGCCAGCCGCTCGTCGTTCGCTTCTTTGAAGGCTTCGAAGGCGCGCATCATGTCGCCGTGCGTCACCACGGCTTCCGACGGGATGCCGGCTTTGGTTTCGAGTTCGGTCGTATCGGTATCCATTCAGGTTCTCCTTGTTTACTTTCATGTTGAGGCACCGTCCCGGGCGCGGCGCAGCACGCAGCGGTGCGCAGCAGAACCGGGACCCGGTTTGAATTACACAGCGCTGCGGTCCCGGATCGGCGGTGCATCGTTTCGTTTCGCTTCGCTTCACGCTGCACGGCGTCCGGCACGCGAAATTGCTTTCACCCCTCCCCACGCCGCTTCGGACGTGCCAGTCTTGCCGGCTGAGATGGCCTGGGAGGAAGCAATGAAAAAACTTTGCTTTGCGACGCTGCTGCTACTCGCCGCCATGAGCGGCGCGCGCGCCGAGGATTACCCCTCCGGCACGGTGACGGTGATCGTGCCTTTCGCCGCCGGCGGTCCAGCCGACGTCATGGGACGCATCGCCGCGGATATCTTCTCGCGCCATCTGGGCCAGAAATTCCTGGTCGAGAACGTCGGCGGCGCCGGCGGCACGCTCGGCACCTTGCGCGCCGCGCGCGCGAGGCCCGACGGCTATACGCTGATCTCGGGCCACATGGGCACCAATGCACTGGCGCCGGTGTTCTATCCGAACCTCGGCTACGATCCGGAAAAGGACTTCGAACCCGTCGGCCTCATCGCCACGCAGCCGGAGCTGCTCACGGTACGCAAGGGCATTCCGGCCAACAATCTCAAAGAATTCATCGCCTACGCCAAGGCGAACGAGAGCAAGCTCAACATGGGGCATGCCGGCGTCGGCTCGGTCTCCTATATCGGCTGCCTGCTGCTCAACTCGGCCATCGGCATCAAGCCCACTTTGGTGCCGTTCACCGGCACCGCGCCGGTGATGAACGCAATTCTCGCGGGCAACATCGACTACGACTGCGATCCGGTGCTCGGGCCGCTGCCGCACGTGCGCGCCGGCACGGTGAAGGCGCTGGCCATCGCCGCCAAGAAACGCAGCTCGCTGTTGCCGGACGTGCCGACGTCTTACGAACAGGGCTTCCCGCAATTCGACTGTGCGCCGTTCTACGCGGTGTTCGCACCCAAGGGCACGCCGCAGGCGATCGTCGACAAGCTTGCCGCCGCGCTCAGCGCCGGCCTCGACGAGCCGGCGGTGCAGAAACGATTGACCGACCTGGGTGCGCAGATCGCCGAGCCCGAGCAGCGCGGGCCGAAGCCGCTCGCAGCACTCGTGCACAGCGAGATCGCGCGGCTGACGCCGATCCTGCAGGCGGCGCGGGCAAAGTAGGCGTGCAGCTCCGATCCGGGCAACCGGGCTTAAAGACAGATTGCACTTCTAGCGCTGGCGAAGTTGGTGATTAGCGATCTGCCAGAGTTTGCGTGCAGCAGCATTTGCCCGGTCGCGATTGCCTGGCAAACCCATCGCAGAAATTTCAATTTCAAGGAGGCCATTTGACAAATCGGCCAGCGACGTGCCGGCCACGAGTTGACCTGCGATTTGCCGAGCATAGCCGTCGTATTCGTCCCCCACTTGGGGCACGTTCCGTACGCCGATAGGATCCCAGTCAGCCATGAGAACCCGACGTACCCTTTCGACCAAAGTCGCCGGTTCGTTCATCGTTGTCTCCAGACTCGGATTTTCATCGGCCCCATACCGTCACTACACGGCCCGCCGGGTTGAGCACAACGACCGCTTCTGCACCGACATACCTGCTAGTGCCGTTCGATTGTGGAATAATTTGTATGGGATTCACAACTGCCTCCAGAATTGCCCGCGGTGATATCCCGCGGCTTATCGCCTGATTGATTCCGTGCTTTGTGAAGCCGGTGACATCGCCGGCCAGCCTGATTAGTTCGCTGTAAGCGGTCGGAAGTTCGGCACCATCTAAACCGTCGTCTTCTGCATCCGTCCACTGCCCGGCACCGTCCTCCCCGCGCGGCACCCGCGGCTGGTTGGGGTTGAAATTGGCTTTCAGCGCGCGGTCGTGGCGGCGCATGGCGATTTCGAAGCACATCGCAGCGCCAAGCCATTTCAGCCGCAGCAACTGGCTTCGGATCGCGCGCGTTGCCAGCGCGCGCGACAGTTCGGCATCGTCGCGCATCGCGCTACGCCCGCCAGCCGCGGAGCCGCCCGCTCATCAGCGTCCCGTCGAAACGGCGATATTCACGCCGCGGCGCGCGCGTGCGCAGCTGCGACGCAAGGTTCGCCGGAGCGGGTACATCCGCCGCCCCGGCGACCTTGGCCCATGCTCGCTCGGCACGCGCACGCGGCGCCGAAGTGGCGACTTCGACGCC
>DASRDF010000067.1:0-50608 GCA_035652735.1 Pseudolabrys sp.
TGCTCCGGTGACCTCGCAACGTTGGCAAAGCGGCGATCGGATGCCGGCGCTGGTGAGATAGCATTTTGTGCGCGGCGCTCCGGCACCCGCCGCGACAAATGAAGGCCTCCCGCATCTTGAGCAGACTGCGCTGCACGCAGCCTCCCGCTCGGCCGCACCGAGCCCGCAAAAGCCTATTCAGATTTTTTTATTATGGCGAGAGTGAAATTTCGCCGGTGGGCCGCCCACAATTTCGTAGGGCCGCAATGGTCAAAAATAAACGAGGCGTCGGGGATCACCCGACGCCTCGTGATTGGCTCGCTATCGGCAAGTCAGGGAATCAAACCCCGACCGTCCTGTTGCGAAATCGATCAACCCGGGCAGACCGAGAGGCCGGTGCAGGCACCGAGGGTGTAGTTCCCCGCTTCCTTGCCGCCCGCCGCGATCTCCAGCGCCTCATCGGTAACGTCGAAGGCGAGGATCTCTTCCTCAATCTGCTCGATCATCTGGTTCTTCATGGCATTGATCCCTTATGTTGGCCAACGGCGCCAGCAGTCAGCAGGCTTCAGGAGAAGAATCCGGAGAAACGCCCCCCTCCCAGCGCCATAATCCATAATCCGATGCGTACGGGTTAAAGTCAATAAGTTGGCCCCGTGCCTGTGCAACGACTTCTCGTTCATTTTCAATAGCAAAGCCGCAAACACGATGTCTCCAAACGGGACATGGCGCTATACAGTACAGCTATGGATGCCAATGTGCGCTGCCTGTGACACGAAAGACACGCGTGCCGCGCCTGTGCCGTGACATCACAGCCGCTGGACACAGCATGAACGAGAGGCGCCGCAAGAATTTAATTTGCTGAGGCCCGGCAGAGACACGTTGCATGGATGCATATTTTGAGCGCCTGGCCGTCAGCGCCGCCACCATTGACGAACTGCTGTCAGGCGATTTCGAGCCGCTAGCCAACGCCCACTGCGATGCGGCCTTGGCGGAACGCAGGCTTGCCGCATGGCGTCACTCGAGCGCGGGCGGCGACCAATCCTTGTTCGCGCGGCGTCTGCAACGAGACGGCCACGATCTTACGCGTGTGCAAACTCTGTTTGGCGGCGCTACGCGCAGAACCGCGGCCGCGGCCCCGGCCTGGATCACCGATGCCTCGTGGCTTGTCGAGGCGTTGCAGGCGCCTGCGGGCGGCGCATCGCCAGACCCTTGCGCATTCGAAGAGCTTTTGGCGCCGGTGGCGGACCGTGCTGCGGCGCACCTGTGGGCAGACATCAATGGCGCAGCGGCAGAGAACCTGACAGCACAAGCCCGCGCCGGCTTACGCCATTCGCTGCTGCATAAGCTTTCCGAGCTGGCCGCGCCTGCGCTCTACGAATGCTTCGCGGGCGCGAGAAAATCGGGCAGCAGCTACGCACAATTTGTCGCCCACCTGAAAGCCGGAGGCGTGCGCGCCTTTTTCGCCGACCGCCCAGTGCTGTTGCGGCTGATGGCGACCGTGGCGCGGCAATGGATCGATGCCACGCGCGAGATGGTGCAGCGAGTCCACGCCGATTTGCCCCTGCTGCGGCGCGAGTTCCTGCGCGCGACCGACCCAAACCGGGTCGCCGCGTGCGCCGCTGATCTTTCCGACGCCCACAACGACGGCCGCGCGGTGACCATTCTCACGTTCGAGGACGGCGCCCGCCTCGTTTACAAGCCGAAAGACCTGCGGCTCGACGCCGCTTGGCACGAACTGATCGCGCGCCTCAACCAGTCCAGCATTCCCATCGCGCTCAAAGCAGCGCGCGTGCTTGCGCGCGACGGTTATGGCTGGGCCGAATTCATCGCGCACACCGGGACCGACACTGCCGGCTGCGAACGCTATTTCCGCCGCGCCGGAGCGTGGCTCGCCCTGCTCCACTGCTTCGCCGCAAACGACATGCACCAGGAAAACATCATCGCTTGCGGCGAGCACCCGGTACCGATCGATCTGGAAACCATCCTGCAGCCGCCGGAAACGCATGAGGCCCCGGCGCCGGAGGACGCCGCCTTCGCGGCCGCGGTCGAGACGCTCGCTAATTCGGTGATGGCGGTCGGCCTGTTACCGGCCTACGGACGCTCGCCCGACAACAAAGTGTTCGCGATCGGCGGGATGACCGCCAACTGGAGTTCGCGGATTAGGATCGCTTGGGAGAACATCAATTCCGACGCCATGCGGCCGACGCGGGCGAACGAGACGCGTGCACACAATCCCAACTTGCCGCATGTGGGCGGCCGCTATGCCAAGTTTTCCGACCATACGGAGGCGTTCGTTGCCGGATTTACCGACTGCGCCAAATTTCTTGCCGGCCGCACCGACTTGTTCGACGGCTTTGCCGGCGCACCGGTGCGCCGGGTCGTCCGCCCCACCCGCTTCTATTCCATGCTGCTGCTGCGCCTGCGCGACTACCGCAAGATGGATGACGGCATCATCTGGTCCGCGCAAGCCGACTTTCTGGCGCGACTCGCCGATTGGGACAAAGACGATCCGCTATGGCCGGTGCAACGAGCCGAGCGTGCGGCCTTGCTCGCGTTGAACGTACCGCACTTCATCTCGTTGAGCGACGGCAACGACATTTGCGATGCGGCCGGCTTTGTCCTGCGCGCGGGCACCATGAGCGGCCTTGCGCGCGCGCGCGCGCGCGCCGGCAGTCTCGACGCGCAGGAGATCGCCTGGCAGGCCGACATCATCTGTGAAAACGCCATCGTCAAGCGGCCAGGCATCGCGGTGACCGAGGCGCCCGATCTCGCTGCCGCGCCGGCGGCGCCGGATCGCGCCATGTTCGTCGCCGAAGCCGGCCGCATCGCCGAGGAGCTGTCCCGCTACGCCATCCGCCGCGGGCCCGGCGCGGCCTGGATCGGCCTCGACTGGCTCGGCGATGCCGAGGTGTTTCAGCTCGTCTGCCTCGGCGCCGATCTCTACAACGGCGCGTCCGGCATCGCACTGTTTCTGGCGGCGCATGCGCGCGTCACCGCGTCGGAAAGTTCGCACGCACTGGGCTTGGCCGCGCTGACCCGCTTGCGTAAGAGCCTGCGCAGCCGCACCGCCGCACGTATGGCGCGCGCCCTCGGCCTCGGCGGGGCCACCGGTCTCGGCTCGGTCGTTTATGCGCTGACGACGATTGCGCAATTTCTTGACGACAAGGCTTTGCTCGCCGATGCGGAGACGGCAGCCGCGCTATTCACCGATGAACTGATCGCCGCCGATCGGCAGCTCGACGTGATCAGCGGCAGCGCCGGCGGCATTCTCGGCCTGCTGCGTCTCTACCGCGATACTCAATCGGGCGACGCGCTGCGGCGCGCCGTCAAATGCGGCGAGCATCTGATGGCGCAGAGCCGCGCGGGGCCCCAGGGACGCCGCAGCTGGGTCGGGCTCGGGCTCGGCGCCAAGCCGCTCAACGGCATGTCGCATGGCGCCGCCGGCTTTGCCTACGCGCTCGCCGCGCTCGCCGCCGCGGCGCAGCGCGACGATTTCGCCGAGGCCGCGTCGGAGTGCATCGCTTTCGAGGACTCCACCTACGACGCGACGCACCATAACTGGCCCGATTTGCGCGGCGCCGAGCCATCCTGGCCCTGTCAATGGTGTCACGGCGCCTCCGGCATTGGCCTTGCGCGCCTCGGCGTCAGGAGGCGCGGGCAGATCGAGGCGGTTACGGTTTCGGCCGACGTGCACAGCGCAGTAGAAGGCGCGACGCGCGCCTGGCCCGGCACCGTCGACACCCTGTGCTGCGGCACGCTGGGCAGCATCGAATTCCTGTGCGAAGCGGGAGCGGCGCTCGGCCGCGCCGATTTGCGCGCCCTTGCCGCACAGCGGCTTGCCGCTGTCCTCAACACGGCCGCGGCCAAAGGGGACTACCGCTGGAACAGCGGCCAACGCCGCTTCAATCTGGGCCTATTCCGCGGCCTCGCCGGCGTCGGCTACACCGCGCTGCGTCTGGCCGATGCTGGCCTTCCCAACGTGCTGATATGGGAATAGGTGCTCACTTTGGCGCGCAGCTCGCGGTGACCACCGCCTTGAACATGTCGAACGATTGCACTTCGAGGCGGCAATTGGTCGAGCCGTTGGGCGAAACGTTGATGACGTCGCCGCTGACGGCGGCATAGCGCTTACCGTTGATGTTGATGGTGATGTTGTCGTTGGTCGGCGTGCCGACCAGACCGATAGTCAACAGCCCGTTGTCCAGCATCAGCGATTCATTGGGGTTGAGGTTGTAGGTATCTTTCGTCGGCATCAGGGCGTTCAGGGCCGATCGCGTTTGCGACAGCTCCGCCTGTAAGGTGACCAACGTCGCCGCCTGCCCGGCAATCTCCTTTTTCAGCCGCTGCCCCTCGGCCTGCAGCTGAGCCACCAGTTGCTTGGCTGCCTTCAAATCCTCATGAGCGAAGAAATAGCCGAGACCGTAACCGCAGGCGAGGCCGAGGACGAAGGCGAGAAACACGACCAGGCGGCTGCGGCGCTGCAGCAGCGCGCCCTGGGGCCGGTGCGAGGCTCTGCCGCGAGGCCGATTCGTTGTCTCGGTCACCATTCGGGTCCCTGTCTCAGGTCGGTCAAGGTGTTATCCGGCGCACTATTATTTCGGTTTGCCATCGGTTGCCTGTCCGGTCGCCGATTTGTTCGGATGCAGCCCCTGCGAGATGCGCGAAAGGATCGCGTCGAGATCGGAGACATCGAGCGGGATGTTCAGGCTCGGGCGCGCCGAGGCGTTGGGCGGTTTCTCTGCAACCGCCGGCGCCGGCGGCGGGGCGTCCGGCTGTGTCTTACTCGCGCCGGCGACGGTGCCATCGGGCGGAATGACCTCCGAGGTCGTCGAATTGTTCGCCGGAAGCTTGCCCGTCGTGCCGGGCGGCGGCGACTGCGGCGGCGCGCTCTGCTCGTCCGGCGCCTTCAACTTCAGGCTGGGCGCGGATGGATTGTCGACATTGCCCAAGATGATGGGCAGACCGTCTTTGCCGCTGCCGATGATCACGATCTTGGTGTTCGGCGACTGCGCTAGCGCCAGCGTCGCCTCAATGCCGCGCCAGCGCAAGTATGAATCGGATATGCCTTGGCTCACCGTGCGCTGAAACGCTGCAATTCCGTTCGCCTCGATCTGCTTGCGCCGCGACTCCTCCGCCTCTCGCTGCACGCGGTATTTGAATTCCTGAATCTCATAATACTGCTGCGTCTGCCGGTTGATCGCCGCCACGATCGGCGGCGGCAATTCGATGCTCAGTACAGGGGTGTCGAGAATCTGGATCGAGTTCTGCAGGAAGTCGTTGTAATGCTTCGGGTCCGGCTGCTCCATGGCCTCCGGCTGCACCAGGCTATTGAGGTGCGCGCCCAGGCTCTTCTGCGAGCTGTTTCTGATCTTGGCTTGGATTTCCTCGCGCGAACGGTAGACTTCCTGCGCGGTGTACTGCGAAATCACCTCACGCGTCTGGCTGCCGATTTCAGGGCCGACCACCGAGTCCAGATAATCGGGGCCGATGAACTTATGCAGCACTGGAACGTGATCGTGCAGCAGCTGGTAGCGTATGCTGACCTGCACCGCGACGTTGACGCCATCCTTGGAGATGGCGTTGTAGGTTTGTGTGCTGTTTTGCAGACGCAGGTTGTAGAGAAATAATTTGTCCCAGGGCCAGATCAGGTGCAGGCCTTCGTCCCTGAGCTCGCGCGGGTCGAGAATGGTGCCGCGGCCGACGAAGCACCAGCAATAGAGATCGTAGCCGTTGAAACGCTTCCACAGCACCCCGACCATGCCGCTCGGCACTGTGATAACGACATAGGGGAACAGCACGACGGCGACGAGCAGCGCCACCATCAGCGTCAGGGAGACCACCGGGAGATTGCGGCCGATGAAACGCCACCACCAGCGCCTGGGCTGCGCCGCGGGTGGCATCTCGCCGAGGGTCTCGTGATACGTCACCATTATTTCCCGTTCTCCCCCCGCCTCAGCTCATCGAACGCTGTTCGACGATGCGGCCTTCGTCCATCTTAATCCGGCGTGCAGGCAAGTGTAGCTCGTCGAGATAGCGGTCATCGTGCGTAATCACTACGACGGTGGTCCCCGCGCGCATTAAATCGGGCAGCAGCTCGTCATAGAATTTGCGCCGGAATTCCGGGTCCTGCTCCGCGGTCCATTCGTCCAGCAGCAGGATCGGGCGTTTTTCCAGCAGACTGACGATCAGCGCCAGGCGGCGGCGCTGCCCGCCGGATAGATCGAGCGTGCGGAATTGGCCATTGCTGATGCCGGTCTTGTCCTCCAGCCGGAATTGCGTAAGCAGCCGATCGACCTCGGCAGGATCCGGATCGGCAATGCCGTAGAGCCGCTGAAACAGATGATAGTCGAAGAAGATGCCGGCGATCAGGCCGCGATAGGCGTCGCGCGTGTGGTCGTTGATGCGCATGCCGTCGAGCAGGATTTCGCCCGAATCCGGCGGGTAAAGGCCGGCGAGCACGCGCAAGAAGGTCGACTTGCCGGAGCCGTTGCCGCCGGTGATGAATACCAGCTCCCCCGCCCGCAGACTGAAATCGATCGGGCCGATCTGGAAGGTCGTCGCGGAAAACTTGTCGACATAACGAAAACGAATGCCGTGCATGTCGATGTGATCGAAGCGCGTGGGCACTTTGACGTCGGCGTCCTCGGTGGAGACGACAGCTTGCAGAGCGGTATCCAATTGGTCCATGCGATCTGCCGCAGCGTTGGCATTCATAAGTACCGGAATCGACTGCACCAGGCCGAAGCAGGCGCCGACAACGTAGAGCAGCGCCGTGGTCACCTTGGTGATCGAAGCGCCGCCCAAAGTTGCGCTGAATTGCGGCGCCACAAACACCACTGCGCCGAGCAAAATGTACATGTAGCTTTGCGCCGTCACGATCTGCTTGAAGGTCTCGGCCTGGGCATGAATCTTGATGTTTGCGGCCGTGCGCGAGACATCGAAGGCGTCGTCATAAAGATCGTTGCTGCGGTTGACGTTGAGCCTGACCTCCTTGAAGCCGTCGAGAAAGTCGCCGACGCGGTCGAAGAGCCGGCGCTCCTGCTCGGCCGCTTTGGCCCGCTCCAAGGTCAGCCGGCGGCTGCGGAAGTGGAACATCGTTCCGGCAAAGCCGACGATGAGAACGCTCAAGACGAAGGCGGCAAACGAAAGATAGGCGACATACACCGCGACGAAGAAGATCAGTACCGGCGCCTGAAACGAGAAGCTCAGCATGTTACTGGCTTGCGTCAGCACGGACGAGTCGCTGGTAATCGCGGCGACGATACGTGCGCGGCCGATGCGCTCGACCGAGAGAAGCTCCGAGCGGCGTACGTGATCCATCAGCCGCACGCGCATGCGATGGATGATCGCTTCGATCTCTGCGGTAATGGTCGTGGTGACATAGACCTGCGTCTTTAAGAACAGGAACAGAGCGACAACGAACAGCATCATCGCCCACAGACTGGCCTTATGGCCCGTATCCGCCGCTGCCGCTCCGGCGTTGATGGAGGCGAGGATTGCTGCGTTGCTGACGCCGCCGAGCGCGGACATGAACACCAGCTTCCGCAGCGAGGTGTGCATATCCCGGCGAACGAGCTGGAAAAATGACATTGGTGTGACGCCCGCCCGCCCCTTACAAACCCACCCCGTCGACGGCTGCGGCGAGAATACGCTGGCTAAGCCCGATAGAACAACCGCTCTAAATGCGGCGATGCCACTCCACGTGGCGCGAGGGACCGGTGATCAACAAGAGCGGCAGCACCACCAGCGGCGTGGTGACCACGGCGAGCAGAAAGGTCCCGAAAAAGCCCATGCGCCGGTCGACGCCGCAGAGTCCCGTGAGCACGCAGAACACAATGTAGATGATGGACTCGAGCATGCCTCGCCCCGCGGTCGAGAATTGCCGCACTTTCCGGGAAGCGGAACCCGCTTCTCGGTTCACCTTCGGCCGGAGTGCCGATGCATCAAGAGCTGGCCGCCGCGGCTCCCGAGCCGCCCGACGTCGTCGAGCGCGAATCCCACATTTCCTTGTGGGCTCTGACGAACTCACGATAGTCCGGCGGATTGAAGTCGAGCAGCGTGCCGCCCGACGCGAAGTGCTGCACGAACGCTTTGCCGATGGCATAAGTCGCCCCGGCCGACAACGCCGGCATGACAAAGCCGGCCGCGAGTGCGCCGACAACGGGCACGAACTTGAACATGCTGGAGGCGCCGATGCCGCTGGTCGTCGGAATGAGGCAGCCGGCGAGACTGGCGATCAGCGCCTTGCCGCGGTTCTCCGAGAACGGCACGCCGTAGATTTGCGACAAGCGACGCAACATCTGAATCTGCAACCCGCCCACAGCCGCAATGTCCACGATCGGCAGCGGGATCAATCCGGCCACACCCGACCAGATGGCGAAGCGGTCAACAAGCCGGGACGCCAGCGCGTCGCGCTCTTCGGCCGTCATCTCAGCCGCCGTGGCTTCGCTTTTTTCAGAGCTCGCAGACGCTGTGGATTTGGTTGCCATAGCGGATCCTTTCTCGTCCCCCGGATGGCTCACCGCTTGATCGGCCAAGGCGAAAGGCTCCGCCGGCCCCGACCGCGTGAGCTATTTAGTGCGAAAAAAGACTAACATGAGGGGGTGGCCCTGCCAAGCGGCGGCGTTTCGCGCAAGACGCCGCCTTGCCAGTGCGAATGCCGTCTCATAAAACGTGGTCAGGTCCGGAGGCGAACGATGCGACCGCGTGCACCGCACAGAACCGTTCGGCGGCGCGAGCAAGCGCGGCCGCCAAACGTCCAAGTGCCGCAGGGCACGCCACCGACCGAGCGAACGCCGCAAGCAACTGAGCCGCAGGTGCCGACCTCGCCCTCGACTAAACTCGGTTTCGCTTTCGAATGGGCGTTTCCGCTGTCCGCGCGCTTCGACTAGATACCAACGATCGCGAAAGCTGATCGCGCATAGCGTTCACCATCGACGTGCCGTGGCGATGCACGGCCGCTTCCGCTACTTTGGCCTTTCGCAAAGCGGAATAGTCGATGACGACCGTGACCATGCGCGTCTCGCGAGACAGCGCCCTCCTCCCGGGCACCAGGCGGCGTGACGAATGAGTGCTATCGCCGGCCTTCTGCGCTTCGACGGCAGCCCTGTCGGCCGTGCGGAGCTTGAGCGCGCAGCCAGTGCCTTGCATCAGTATGGGCCCGATCGCTCGCGTGTCCTGACGAGCGGTCATGTTGGTTTTGCTCATGTGCTGATGCGCATGACGCCGGAAGATCGCTTCGACCGGCAGCCGCTGCACGGCGCAAACGGCGCATTGCTGACCGCAGACGTGAGGATCGACAATCGCGATGACCTCTTGGCCCGCCTTGGCCTGCCGGCGAAAGATACGGCCGACTGGCCCGACGCGCGCATACTGCTCGCCGCGTGGGAAACGCTCGGCGATGCCGTCTGGCCGCTGCTGCGCGGCCCGTTCGCCGCGGCGATCTGGGATCCATGCACGCGCGCGCTCACGCTCGCTCGCGATCAGCTCGGCCTCAACGTCGTAATGTGGCACAAGAGCCCGCGCTTCTTCGCCTTCGCCACGATGCCCAATGGTTTGTTCGCGCTCGCCGATGTGCCGCGACGCCTGAGCGAGGAGAAATTTGCCGACTTCCTGGTGCTCAATCATGCCAGGCATGAGACGACGATCTATCGCGACCTGTTTCGCGTGCCGCCGGGGCACATTCTGCGCGTGAGCGCCGGCGGCTCCGTCGTATTGACCCGCTACTGGTCGGCGGCGGAGATCAAGCCGATCCGGCTGCCGACCGACGACGACTATGCCGAAGGCTTGCGCGCCTGTCTCGATCGCGCCGTGCGCCGGCAAATGCGCAGCGCGTATCCCGTCGGCGTGCTGCTCAGCGGCGGCCTCGATTCGTCGTCGGTGTCCGCGCTCGCCGCGCGCGCCTTGGCGGAGCGAAACGAGCGCCTCGCCGCCTTTACCGGCGTGCCGCGGCGCGGTTTCGACGCCGCGGTGGCGGCAGGCGCCTATGCCGACGAGACGCCCTATGTGGAAGCGATCCGCAGCGCGATTCCCAACCTCGACGTGAACTACGTGCGCAGCGAAACGAGCGGCCTCGCCGAACTCGAGCGTGTATTCGTGGCGCTGGACGGACCGGTGCGCAACCCGAGCAATCTCGGCTTCATGCTCGCGCTGCTGCGCGAGGCACGCGCGCAAGGCCGCCGCGTTTTGCTGAGCGGCATGTTAGGCAACTGCACCGTCAGCTGGAGCGGCTGGTCGCAGTCTGCCGGGCACCTGCTGCGCGGGCGCATGCTGACCGCATATCGACAATGGCGCCTCTATCGTCGCTGTACGCATCAATCGCGCTGGACAGCGATGCGCAAGCTGCTGCTCGAACCGCTCACGCCTCGGCCCCTCGGCGACTGGCTCGACCGCCGCCGTCACCCCGATCGTCTGGCACCGTGGCAGGCGCACGCGCCGATCCGCGCGGATTTCGCCGTTGCGATGGGCGTGGACGCCCGCGCCAGATGCGACGGTCACGATTTTCTCTATCGGCTGCGGCCCGACGAGCGCCGCCGCAGCCTGGCGCATGTCGATTACGCGGGCGATTGGTACGCCGCGGAGAAGGCACTCACCGGCGTCGAGGTGCGCGATCCGACGGCAGACATCGACGTCGTCTCATATTGTCTCGGCGTGCCGAGCGAACAATATCTCGCCGAAAGTGCCGACCGCTCGCTGATCCGCCGCGCCATGCGCGGCCTGCTGCCGGACTCCATTTTGCACAACCGTCTCAGCGGGCTGCAAAGCGCCGATTGGCACGAGACGCTCGCGCGCGAGCGCGATGAATTGGCCCGACAGCTCGCCGAGATCAAAGAATCGCCGCTGGTCTGCCGCATCATCGACCTGTTGCGACTCGAAAACGCTCTGACAAGCTGGCCGGCGAGCGGCTGGCACACGCCCGGGGTGTTTCAGGAACATCATCTCGCGCTCACCCGCGGGCTGGCCGGCGCACGATTCCTGCGTTGGTTCGAACAGGCCAATTGAGCGTTTCTGAGCATTGACTAGGCGACGACCTTGCCTCACCCTGCCATCGAAGCGTGCGCTTGCCGCCGGATCGGTGGATGACGCCTGATTTTTCCGAACTGACGGAATTCGTCGCCGCGCATGCGCATTACGCGCATGGCATCGTGTTCCTGCTCGCCCTGTCCGAAGCCATTCCGGTCGTCGGTACGTTCGTGCCCGGCTCGACCCTCATCCTGGCCATCAGCGCCATCGGGGCCAATGCCGGTGTCAACCCGTGGCTGCTGCTCGCGGCGGCGAGCCTCGGCGCCATCGCCGGCGATGGCGTGTCGTTTTGGCTCGGCCAGCAGTTCAGCCACAGCATCCTCAATGCGTGGCCGATCAACAAATATCCGCATGTCATCGCTCATAGCGAGCGGTTCATCGCGCGTTACGGCGCGGCCAGCGTGTTCCTCGCGCGCTTCACCGCGGTCGTGCGCGCCTTCGTGCCGCTGGTTGCCGGCATTCTGCGCATGCCGCCGCGACAATTCTATGCCGCAAACATTTTGTCCGCGCTCGCCTGGGCGCCGGCGCATGTGTTTCCCGGCGTGCTGCTGGCGATGTCGCTGCAATTCACCAGCATGAGCTTGATGCAACGCACGCTGCTCGTGATCGGCGTGCTGATCGTCATGAGCTTCATCGGGCTCGCCGCACACCGCTATCTGAAGGCCAAGTGATCGCGCGCCTTCACAATCGCCCGCATAATTGCGATAAAAACGCGAGCGGCCCGATTCACTTCGTGCCGCCGTACCCGCGCGCTCGGAGGAGGGGGTAATGAACAGCCAAATTCTGGACTTGGCCGACATCCTCAATCGGATCGCCGAACGCGCCGCGCAGAACCTGACGGTCGGCAAGCTTCTGCTTGCGCTCCACCTCGATCCCAACAACATCACCTTCGATGCCATCTGGCAGCGCGTGTTCGACGTTACGCTCGCCAACATCAACATCGCGAATTTCTGCGCGCTAATCGGCGCCGCCTTCTATGCCGGCACCTTCCTGATGCCGACGATGGTGCGCTTGCGCGTGTTCGGCATTTTGAGCTCGCTGTTTTTCATGGCCTATGGCCTGCTGGCCACCGCCATTCCGACGTTTCTCATGTACCTGCTGCTGCTGCCGATCAACGGCGTACGCCTCGTGCAGATTCTCAAATTGGTTAAGAAGGCGCGCATCGCCGCCAAGGGCGATCTCTCGATCGATTGGCTCAAGCCGTTCATGGACACGCGCAAATACGGCGCCGGCGATATCCTGTTTCGCAAGGGACAGCGCGCCGACGAGATGTTCCTCATCACCACCGGCCGCTTTCTGGTGAAGGAAATCGGCGTCGAGCTCTTGCCCGGCCACATCATGGGTGAATTGGGCTTCGTCGCGCCGAACAACAAGCGCACGCAAACCGTCGAATGCATCGAGGACGGCGCGGTGATGACCATCACCTACGACCGCCTGCTTGAGGTTTATTTCGAGTATCCCGATTTCGGCTATTTCTTCTTGCGGCTATCGAGCGACCGGCTGCTGCAAAACATCGCGCGGCTGGAGGCAAGCGTCGAAGACTACAAAGCCAAGCTGCAGGCCGCGTCAGCCCCCGCCCTGCCCGCCGCTCAGACTCCGTGATCGGGAATGATCTTCATGGCAACCAGCCGGTGCCAGATGAAGAGAATAATTACCGCACCGACAGTCGCGCCGATCACCCCGGCCCCCTGATGCGGGCCGTATAATCCGGCTGCGTGGCCGATGAAAGTGGCGAGAAATGCTCCGGCAATGCCGAGCACCGTCGTCAACACGAACCCTTTCGGTGTGTTCGGCCCCGGCATCAATAGACGCGCGATCACGCCGGCAACAAAGCCGATGATGCAAATCCAGATCAGAACACCCATCGCGGCACCTTTGTGAGTCGGGGGACAATTTTAGGACCGCGCCCACGTGCGTCAATGCGCACGGACGCGTGCGTGCCGAACCGCTGCATCATCCGCTCGTCTCCGCGAAAGCGGGAGCAGAGGTAAAATGGTGGATTCCGCCTTGCGCGGGAATGAGCGGAGTAAGAGCCGCTTCGATCTCAACTGATCAACTCTAGCGCAGGTGGCAGGCGACAAGCTGCCCCGGCTTGACCTCGCGCAACAGCGGCGTTTCTTTCCTGCAGCGCTCGACCGCGTAAGGACAGCGGGTGTGAAAGTGGCAGCCGGACGGCGGGTTGATCGGGCTCGGCACATCGCCCTGCAGCACGCGCTTGGGTCGCTTCACGCGCGGATCGGGGACCGGCACCGCGAGCAGCAACTGCTCGGTGTAAGGATGCAGCGCGCGCGTAAACAGCGTGCGCTTGTCGGTGTATTCGACGATGCGGCCGAGATACATGACGGCAATGTGATGGCTGATATGCTCGACCACCGCCAGATTGTGCGAGATGAAAAGATAAGCGAGCCCGAGCTCTTTCTGCAGGTCGAGCATCAGGTTGAGCACCTGGGCCTGGATGGAAACATCGAGCGCCGAGACCGGTTCGTCGCCGATGATCAGCTTCGGCTGCAGCGCCAGGGCCCGCGCAATGCCGATGCGCTGGCGCTGGCCTCCTGAGAACTGGTGCGGATAGTTCTCCATCTGCGCAGCGCGTAGGCCCACGCGGTCGAACAGCGTCGCCACTTTTTTCTTCACGGCGGCGCCGCTTGCGACGCCGTGCACGCGCAGCGGCTCGGCGACGATATCGCCGGCCGACATGCGCGGATCGAGCGAGGAAAACGGATCCTGGAAGATGATCTGCATCTGCCGGCGATAGGGACGCAGCTCGGCTTTGCTTAGCGTGGTAATGTCCGTCCCACCGATGCGGATCGAGCCTGCGGTCGGTTCGATGAGCCGCAGCACGGTGCGGCCGACCGTCGACTTGCCGCAGCCGGATTCGCCGACGAGTCCAAGCGTCTCGCCTCTGCGGATGCTGAAGCTCACGCCATCGACCGCAAAAACAGCGCCGGCCGTGCGCTGCAGCAGCCCTTTGCGGATAGGAAAGTGCTTTTTGAGGTCACGCACCTCGAGCACGGCCATGCCGGCGTCAGCCACCGCCACCTCCATAGAGCTCGCGCGAACGCCAGCACGCCGCCCAGTGACCGGGCCGTTTTTCCTCGTAGGGCGGGTATTGCGCCCGGCAGCGAGCTTCGGCATGCGCGCAGCGCGGCGCGAAGACGCAACCGGACGGCAGGTCGCTCAAGGCCGGCACCGTGCCGGGAATTTCCTGCAGCCGCTCCGCCGCCTCGGCCCCCTCGCCGCGCATCAGCGGCAGCCGCGGTATCGAACCCATCAGTCCGTGCGTGTACGGGTGCTGCGGCTGCGCAAACAGCTCCTCGACCGGCGCCTCTTCCACTTTGCGGCCGGCATACATGACGATCACCCGTTGCGCGGTTTCCGCCACCACGCCGAGATCGTGAGTGATGAGAATGACGGCGGTGCCGAGCTTGTTCTGCAGGTCGAGAATAATGTCGAGGACTTGCGCCTGGATGGTGACATCGAGCGCGGTGGTCGGCTCGTCAGCAATCAGCACCTTCGGATTGCACGCAAGCGCCATTGCGATCATGGCGCGCTGACGCATGCCCCCGGACAACTGATGCGGGTAAGCCTTGGCGCGCTGCTCCGGCTCGGGAATACGGGCGAGGCGCAGCATGGCGATCGCCTTGTTCCACGCATCCTTGCGGCTGACGTCTTCGTGCAGCAGCACCGCTTCCGCAATCTGGCTGCCGATGGTGAGCACCGGGTTGAGCGAGGTCATCGGCTCCTGAAAGACCATGGCGATGTCCTTGCCGCGCACCAGGCGCATTGCCTCCTCATCAAGCGCGAGCAGATCGCGCCCGGCAAGCTTGACGGAGCCGCCGGCGATACGGCCGGGCGGATCGGGGACCAAGCGCATGAGCGAGAGCGCCGTGATGCTCTTACCGCAGCCGGATTCGCCGACGATCGCCAGCGTTTCTCCCGGCGTCAGCGTGAAACCGACGCCGTCGACGGCTTTGACCAGGCCATGGCGGAGGTCGAAATAAGTGCGCAGGTTCTCGACTGCGAGCAATGGCGCGGCCGCGGCATTGGTTACGGACGTTTCCGCAGTCATGCTCATCAGTCGCGCAGCCGCGGATCGAGGATGTCGCGCAGCGCGTCGCCAAACAGATTGGTGCCAAACACGGCAAGACTGATGGCGAGACCCGGGAAGATCACCAGCCAGGGCGCGGTACGCACATATTCGGCCGCCGATTCCGACAACATGCGGCCCCATGACGGGTGCGGCTCCGGCACGCCGAGGCCGAGGAACGACAGCGAGGCTTCGGTGAGGATGGCGGCACCGAGCTGCGCCGTCGCGATCACGATCAGCGGCGCAATCGTGTTCGGCAGCACGTGGCGCACCGCGATGCGGAATTCGCTCATGCCGACCGCCCGCGCGGCTTCGACGAAGGGCTGCTCGCGCAGCGCCAGCGTGTTGGAGCGGATGACGCGCGCCGTATAGGGGATCAACGGGATGGAGATCGCGACGATGGTGTTGTCGAGCGCCGGCCCGAGCGCCGCCGCCATCACCAGCGCCAAGACCAGCAGCGGCACCGCTTGCAGCACGTCGACGACGCGTTGGATTACAAGATCGACCCAGCCGCCCAGATAGCCGGAGGTCAGGCCGAGCGCCACGCCGCAGATGCTGCCGAGGAACGTCGAACCGAGCCCGACCGCGAGCGAAATACGCGCGCCGTAGATGATGCGGCTGAAGATGTCGCGCCCCATCTGATCGGTGCCCAGCGCGTGCGCGGCGCTCGGATGCAGCAGGCGAATGGCGGAATCGGTGGTTGTCGGACTGTAGGCGGTAATGAAGTCGGCGAACACCGCGCAAAAGACGAACACGACCATGATTGCAGCGCCGATCAGCCCGAGGGGGTGCGCCGCCAGGTGATAACGCACTTTCGACCAGATGCTCTCCGGCCGTTCCGCAGTATCGGTCGCGATTGGGATGTCGGTGATCGCCATGGCTCAACTCGCGTACCGAATGCGCGGATCGAGCGCCGCATAGAGCAGGTCAATGAGAAAATTGATCGTCACCGCCACCGCGGCAATGAACATCACCAGGTTCTGCACGATCGGATAATCGCGCCAGCGGATTGCCTCGACCAGGAAGCGCGCCACGCCCGGAATGTTGAACACCGTCTCGGTGACGATGAGGCCGCCCATCAAGAACGCAGCTTCTATGCCGATCACCGTTACCACCGGCAGCAGCGCATTGCGCAAAGCGTGGCGATAGTTGACCGTTTGTCTCGGCGCGCCCTTGGCGCGCGCGGTGCGGATGTAATCCTGCCGCAGCACCTCCAGCATCGAGGAGCGCGTGAGCCGCATAACCAGCGCCGAGGAGCGAAAGCCCACCGCCGCGGCCGGAATCGAGAAAAGCCACAGCGTATTCCAGAAGCCTTTGGGCGGGTCGGTGTAGATCGGAATAGCGCCGAAGTAGTCGACAAACGCCATCAAAATCAGCAGACCGAGCCAGAACGACGGCAGTGACAGGCCGCTGAGGCTGACCACGCGCAAGATGTAGTCGAGCGGCGTATTCTGCCGAACCGCGCTGATCACGCCGAGCGGCACGCCGAAAACTACGGCGAATAACAGCGCAAGGCCGGCAAGCTTCGCGGTGATCGGAATGCGCGGCGCGATTTCGGCGAGCGCCGGCTTCTCCGACACGTAAGAATAGCCAAGGTCGCCATGGGCCAGGCCGCCGATCCAGTTCACGTATTGGATGGCGATCGGTTTATCGAGCCCGATATCGTGTTCGAGCTTTGCCTTTTCGGAAACGTCGATCATGCCGGCGGAGTCGAATAAAATATCGGCGATGTTGCCGGGCACCACCCGCAGCATCACGAAGATGAGTACCGATATTCCAAACAGCGTCAGGAGCATCAAGAAGAAGCGCCTGACCAGATAGGTGGCCACAAATGTCTCCGCGTTCTGTCGCGCGCGTCCCAGTCCCGCTCATTCCCGCGCAAGCAGGGATCCAGATCGGCCTTTCATTTTGCATCGCCGGTACTGGATCCGCCTTCGCCGGGGCGAACGAAAGCGCTTACTTGTCGAGCCACACGTCTTCGTAACGGTAGCCGTTATAGGCGCTGTTGTTCATGATCGTCATGTTCTTGACGTAGGGCTTCCAGCAGGTACCGGTGCGCGCGTGCATGAGGATCGGGCGCGCCACGTCCTCTTGCAGCTTTTTGTCGATCTCCCACACCAGCTTCTTGCGCTTCTCGACATCCGTCTCCTGCGACTGCTGATCGAATAGCTTTTGCAGGTCCTTGTTGCAGTAGTGCGTGTAGTTGCGCTCCGAGCCGCAGCCGAAATTCTCGTAGAAGGCCTGGTCGGGGTCGTCGATGCCGTTGCCGGTCAGGTTCAAGCCGACAGAATAGTCGCCGCGCGCCACCTTGGCGAACCAGGCGCTCGATTCGACGGGTTCGAGCTCGGCGTCGATGTAAATGGTCTTGAGCTGGTCGATCAGCACCACCGCCGGGTCGCGATAAGTGGCGAGATTGCGCGTGGATACCTTCAGCTTCAGAGGATTTCCGGCGCTGTAGCCGAGCTTGGTCATAATGGCCCGCGCCTGCTCACGATCTTTTTGCACATTGCCGTAGCCGGGAATGGTCTGGAGCATCTCCTTCGGCATGCCCCACACGCCTTCCGGCGGCGGCAGCAACGCGCCGCCGGCGTCGCCGGCGCCCTGAAGCACGATGTCGATGAACGCCTGCCGATCGAGCGACAGCGCCAGCGCCTTGCGCAGATCGGCATTGTCGAACGGCGGCTTGTCGCGGTTGATGATCAGATTGCTGCTGACGTTGATCGGCGCGATTTCGCAGATTGCCGTCGGATCCTGCTTCTTGATGTCGGATTCGAGAGCCTTGGTCATTTCCGTCGGGAAGGTCATATCGACCTTGCCGGCGACGAAGGCGAGCACCGCAGTTGCGCGGTTGCGGATGATGGGAAACTCGATGCCGTCGAGATAGGGCAGCCCTTTCTTCCAGTAATCAGGGTTGCGCGCGAGCGTGATCGACTCGTTCTGCTTCATGTCGACGAACTTGAACGGGCCGGTGCCGATCGGATGCGTGCGCATCTGCGCCGCGGAAACATGGCATGGATAGATCGGCGAATATCCGGAGGCGAGCATCGCCAGCACCGATGGCTGCGGCCGCTTGAGATGAAAGGCAACCTCGTAGTCGCCGTTGACGGTCACGTCGGAGACGTTCTCGTACCAGTCCTTGCGCGGATTCTTGCGAAACTTGTCCTGCGCCTTGCCTTGCAGAAGATCGAACGTGCATTTCACGTCTTTGGCCGTGAATGGCACCCCGTCGTGCCATTTCACGCCTTGCCGAAGCTTGAAGGTGAGCGTCGTGTTGGCGCTGTCCCACGACCAGCTGGTCGCCAACTCGGGCTCGATGGTTCCCATGCTGTTCTGCGGCTTGTGCTGATCGTAGAGCACGAGATTATTATAGATCGGCATCGCCGGCACGTTGACGGAAAACGTCGCCTCCTCATGGATCGACAGACTTGGCGGCGTTTCGCGGTGATAGATGTGCAGAATACCGCCGTGCTTCGGCGTCTGCGCCTGTGCGCCGGCGACGGTGGCAACGGCGACGACCGCCGCCAAAGCGGTGAGCTTGGATGTCATCAGGTCCTCCCTTACCCCGCGCGCTCGGCTCGATGCCGCCGGCGGCTCGTTGTTTTGCCGTCACGCTAGCCGGTGTGATTTTGCCGATCAACCGGAGAGAAAGCCCTGGGACGCTGCGCAGTAAGCGAAATTTGGCACGTCAGCTTGCCAATCGGCGCGCTTGGCCGCACCATGGCCCGCAAAAGTGTGCGGAACCGGGCGAGTAGCAATCGTGGCGGGCGACAGCGACAATATTGTCGCCGAGACGGCGGCGCGAATTCTCGCCGACTTCGCCGATCCGCAGACCGTCAACCGGGCAAAGAACGACGCCTGGAAAGCGCCGTTGTGGCGCGCGTTAAGCGAGGCAGGCCTGCCGCTCGCCTGGGTGCCGGAACAACTCGGCGGCTCCGGCGCAAGCCTCGCCGACGGCTTTGCCGTGCTCGGCGCCGCCGGCCGAGCCGCGCTGGCGGTGCCGCTCGCCGAAACAATGCTCGCCGGCTGGCTGTTGTCGCAAGCTGGAGTAAGAGCGCCTGACGGCAAGATGAGCATCGCGCCCGCGCGTCCGCCCGACAGCCTGGCCGTCGGTGGCGACGGCAGGCTGAACGGCCGCGCGCTGGCTGTGCCGTTTGCCGGCGAGGCTGAGCATATTGCCGTGTTTGCCGAAGCGGGCACCGGCCCGATCGTGGCGCTGGTGGCGGCGCAAGATTGCCGCGTCGAGGACGGGAAAACGCTTGCCGGCGACAGCCGCGGCACTGTGAGCCTCGACAAGGTCACGCCGCTCGCCCAGGCGCCTGCGCCCAAAATGCTGGACCGCATGGCCCTGATGCTCATGGGATGCGTGCTGCGCAGCGTGCAGACTGCGGGCGCGCTCGAAACCGTCCTTGCGCTCAGCGTCGCCTATGCCAACGAGCGCGTCGCCTTCGAGCGGCCGATCGGCAAATTCCAGGCGGTGCAGCAGAACCTCGCGCGCTTGGCCGGCGAAACAGCGGCGGCCCTCGCCGCGGCGGGCTCGGCAGCGGACACCGTCGCGCAAGCGGACGCGTTCGACGAGGCGCTGTTCCTGGAAGCCGCCTCCGCCAAAATCCGTTGCGCCGAAGCCGCCGCTGAGGGGGCCGCCATCGCGCATCAGGTGTTCGGCGCCATCGGTTTCACGCAAGAACATGTGCTGCATCGCTTCACGCTGCGCATGCTCGCTTGGCGCGACGACTTCGGCAACGAAAGCTTCTGGGCCGCCGAACTCGGCAAACACGTTGCCCGGCGCGGCGCCGACGAATTCTGGCCTCTGGTTGCCTCGCGATGAGCGCCGATCTGCAGTTCGATCAGATCAGGCTGCCGGCGGAATGCCAAACGCTGCGCGCCGAGGTGCGGGCGTTCCTCGCCGAGGAAGTTGCCCGCGGCACCTTCGACCCGCACCGTCCCGGTCACGGCGACTCGCATAATCGCGCCTTCAGCCGGCGTGTCGGCACCAAAGGCTGGATCGGCATGACCTGGCCAAAGAAATACGGCGGCCACGAACGCAGCTTTCTCGAACGCTACGTGGTCACCGAGGAATTTCGCGTCGCCAATGCGCCGGTCCGCTTGCACTTCGTCGCCGACCGGCAGAGCGGCCCGATCCTGCTCAAATACGCGCCCGAGCGCATCAAGCTCGATATCTTGCCGCGCATCTGCCGCGGCGAATTGTGCTTCGTCATCGGCATGAGCGAGCCGGGCTCCGGCTCCGATCTGTTCGCGGCAAAGACAAAAGCGACGAAGGTCGACGGGGGCTTCAAGATCAGCGGGTCGAAAATCTGGACCAGCAACGCGCACATCGCCGACTATATGCTCGGCCTCTTTCGCACCTCCCCGCCGACCAAGGAGAATCGCCGCCATGGCCTGACGCAATTCCTGGTCGACATGAAGACGCCGGGGATCACGGTCAATCCGATCATCCAGATGACCGGGCAGCACGATTTCAATGAGGTGGTTTTCGAGGACGCTTTCGTCCCCGACGACCATGTCATGGGCGAAATCGACGGCGCCTGGAAACAGGCGACCAGCGAGCTCGCCTACGAACGCAGCGGGCCGGAGCGCTTTCTCGAGACATTCTACGTGATGCTCGAATTGATCCGCGCGCTCGGCCCCGAGCCCGACCTCCGGGGCGCCGAGGGGCTCGGCCGGCTTGTAGCGCAGCTGCACACGCTACGGCGAATGTCGGTCTCTGTCGCCGGCATGCTGCAGGCCGGCAAGGAGCCGGTGGTTGAGGGCTCGATCGTGAAAGACCTCGGCACGCTCTGGGAGCAAAAGCTGCCCGAGCGTGTGCGCGAGCTCACGGCTTTCCTTGCGCCCAACGGGGGCAACCGTGCCACACTGGAAGAGCAGCTGGCTTTTGCCTTAGCGGTCGCGCCCAAGCTCACGATCCAGGGCGGCACCACCGAAATCCTGCGCGGCATCATCGCACGCGGGCTGGGACTGCGGTAGATGCCCGACATCGGCAAAATGCTGTGGCCGCAATCGCTCGCCGTGGTAGGCGCCTCCTCCGACTTGCACGGCCTGCGCGGACGCATCTTGGAAATCATCCTCAGCCATCCTTACCCCGGCAAGGTCTACCCGGTGAGCCGTAGCGCCGGCGAGGTGCAAGGCCTGAAAGCCTATGCCTCGGTTGACGCTCTGCCGGAGCCCGTCGATCTCGCAGTCCTCATCATTCCCGCGCAGTATATCCCCGCCGAACTCGAACGCTGCGGCAAGGCCGGCATCAACGCAGCCGTTATCCTGTCCTCCGGCTTTGCCGAAGAAGGCGGCGAAGGCTCGCGCATGCAAGCGGAAATCGCCGCCATCGCGCGGCGCTACGACATGGCGGTTGCCGGTCCCAATACCGAGGGCTTTGCCAATATCGCCGCCGCGCTGTGCGCGACCTTCTCGCCGGCGCTCGACAAGAACGCCGGGCCGATCCGCCCTGCCCGGGCGCTCGGCGCCGGCCAGGTGTCGGTGATCTCGCAGAGCGGAGGTCTCGGCTTTGCGTTCTTCGACCGCGCGCGTCCGCGCAATCTGTCGTTTCGCCACATCGTGACCACCGGCAACGAAGCCGCGCTCGAAGTCTTCGACTTCGTCGATTACATGCTCGACGAAGGCGGCACCGACGTGTTTCTACTGCTGCTGGAAGACGTCAAATCGCCGGACAAATTCCGCCGCGTGGCCGAGAAAGCCTTGCGTCTCGGCAAGCCGCTCATCGTCAGCAAGATCGGCCAGTCGGATGCAGGCTCGCGCGCCGTCGCCTCGCACACCGCGGCGCTCGCCGGATCGCAGCGGGCCTATCGCGCCATCTTCGAGCGCTACGGACTGATCGACACGCGCGACCTCGATGAGATGCTCGATGTCGCCGCCGGCTTCCTCGCCTGCGGCGGCAAACTGCCGGCCGGAAAACGCGTCGGCATCTGCACCTCCTCCGGCGGCGCAGGCGTATGGATGGCGGATGCCTGCGCCGCGGCCGGGCTCGATGTCCCGGTCCTCGACGACGCCACGCGTCGCTCGATCGATGTGCACATCCCGTCCTATGGCACGTCGCAGAACCCGGTCGATTCGACCGCGCAGGGCGTGCACAAGATGGGCTACGCCACCTTCGCACGGCTGGTGTCGCAATCGCCGCTGATCGACGCTGTCGTGGTGGTGGTGACGGCGCGCCGCTCGGCTTTTCTCGAAGGCGATCTGCCGAAGCTGAAGGAGCTCAAGAGCGAGACGAACAAGCCGGTCTTCATGTGGACCTACACGCTGCCGTCCGAGCGCAGCGTCGAAATTTTGAACGAAGCCGGCTATCCGCTGTTCACCGGCGCAAATGGTTGCGCGCGCACTTTGGCGGCTATGGCCGATTACCGCGCCTTGCGCGAGCGCGCACTCACGCAGCCGCGCGCCGCCGCGCCAGCACATGGTGCGCGCGAGCAGGTGCGCGGCATGCTCGACGCCAGTGGCGAAGTGCTGAGCGAATGGCAGGCGCGCCCGCTGCTTGCCCTCTACGGCATCGGCGACAATGCCGGCACTCTGGTGCGCTCGGCCAAGGAGGCGGAAAAAGCGGCAAGCGCCGCCGGCGCGCTCGTCGCCCTCAAAGTGCAATCGGCCGACATCCCGCACAAGACCGAGGCCGGCGCGGTCGCCCTTGCCGTCGCCGCCGATGGCGCCGCCGCAGCCTTCGATACCGTACTCGCCAACGCCCGCCGTTTTGCGCCGAAGGCGAAAATCGACGGCGTGCTGGTGCAGTCGATGGCGAAGCCTGGCCGCGAGGTGCTTCTCGGCATCAACCGCGACGAGCGCTGGGGACCGCTGCTGATGGCGGGACTCGGCGGCACGCTGGTGGAAGCACTGGAGGATGTGGCGCTTGCGCCTGTCCCTCTCGACCGCGAGCGGGCGCTTGCGCTCATCGGCCGCCTGAAAGGCGCGGCGGTGCTCGGACGCTGGCGCGGCATGGCGGAGGCCGACACCGGCGCCCTCGCCGATCTGATGGTGAGGCTGTCGCAATTTGCCGCGGACCACGCCGACGACATCGCCGCGATCGATCTCAATCCAGTCATCGTGCACAACAGCGGCGACGGGGTGTCGGTCGTCGATGCATTGATCGTGAAACGCAAGGCCGCGGCCGTGCGCGGCGCCGCCGCCGAATAAAGAGGTCAGCAATGGGCGACATCGGCATCGAAACGCGTGGGCATGTTGCGCTGGTCGACATCAGGCGCCCGCCGCACAATTTTTTCGACATTGCGTTGATTAAGGAGATTGCCGCGGCCTTCGAAGGCTTCGAAGCGGACATAAACATCCGCGCCATCGTGCTCGCCGCGCAAGGCAAGTCGTTTTGCGCCGGCGCCAATTTCGGCGATGGTTCGACACTCGACAAGGAAGGCCGCCGTCCCGGCGAGCCGATGCCGGGCGTGCAGTCGCTCTATATCGAGGGCAACCGCCTGTTCCGCACCAAAAAGCCGATTATCGCCGCGATCCAGGGCGCCGCGGTCGGCGGCGGCCTCGGCCTCGCCATGGTCGCGGATTTTCGCGTCACCTGTTCCGAGGCGCGGTTCTGCGCCAACTTCACGCGGCTCGGCTTTCACCCGGGCTTCGGGCTCACGGTGACGCTGCCCGCAGTCATCGGCCCGACCAAAGCGGCGCTGATGTTCTACACGTCGCGCCGCGTGCCGGGCGACGAGGCCTACGCGTGGGGTCTCGCCGATGTTCTGGTGCCGCAGGATCAGGTGCGCGAGGCCGCGCTCAAGCTCGCCGCCGAGATCGCGGAGAATTCTCCGCTTGGCCTTCTCGCCACGCGCGCAACCATGCGTGGCGATCTCGCCGACCGCGTGCTCAGGGCGACGCAGCACGAATTGGCCGAGCAGACGCGGCTGCGCAAGACCGACGACTTCAAGGAAGGCGTCAAGGCCGTCGCCGAACGCCGCGTGCCGAATTTTTCCGGACGCTGAAGTGCACTCCAGGCATAACCCCATCCGCTCATTCCCGCGCAAGCGGGAATCCAGGCACCCCATCTCTTGTGCTTCAGTCACTTGGTCTCTGGGTCCCCGCTTTCGCCGGGACGAGCGGACGATAAAAATCCCGATCACACATTGTTCCTATTAGCCCATGTTCCCCCCGCTCAATTCCTGCGACTGCCATGTGCACGTGATCGGGCCGAAGGCACGTTTCCCGCTGCCCGCCAAGCGCCGCTACACGCCGTCCGATGCGCCCGCCGCGGCGCTCGCGGCCATGCTCAAACAGCTCGGCATGACCCGCGTTGTGATCGTGCAGCCGAGCTTCTATAGCACCGACAATGCCTGCACGCTCGACGGCATCGCGCAGGTCGGCAATGCGCGCGGCATCGCGGTGCTGCCGGCGCAGGTGAAAGAAGAAGCCGAGCTCGATCGCCTGCACGCGCAGGGCATCCGCGGTTTGCGCATCAACATCGCCACTTTCGGCAGCGCGCCCATCGAGACCGTCAAAGCCCAGGTGACCGCCGCAGCGCGGCTTTGCGAGAAGCACCGCTGGCACGTGCAGCTCTTCGTCGCCGCCGAAGCGATCGAGCCTCTGGCGCCGCTGTTGCGCGCGCTGCCGGTCGACAGCGTGTTCGATCATTTCGGTTTGATTGCGCCCGGCAGCACCGGCGGCGCACTGCGGGCGCTGCAGGGCCTGCTCGAGAGCGGCAAGACCTGGGTGAAGATTTCAGGTGCCTATCGCATCGGCGACGATCCGAACGATGCGCGTATCGATCCGCTCGCCCGCGCGCTGATCAACGCGAATCCCGAGCGCATCGTCTGGGGCTCCGACTGGCCGCACACGCCGCCCCACGCGATTCAGAAGCCGCTCGATGAGGAGTCGCCGTTCCAAAATATCGATACACGCGGGCTCTTGCACCTGCTGCCGCGCTGGCTCCAGGACGAGAAATTGATCGAGCGCGTGCTGGTGCATAATCCGGCGCGGCTTTACGGATTTTGAGCGCGTGCCCCGGACGCGGTGCGCGAAGCGGTGCACCGCAGATCGGGGGCCTTCAGAGTCCCCGACTCCGCAACGGTCCCGGGGCAGCAGCGCACCGCCATAGTGCGTCGAAGACGCGCGTAAACGCGCTTATGGCGCTGTGCTGCCGGGCGGGACGCGAGCTATGCGGAAATCGCGCCTGCCACCGCCTCTCCGAACTTATCTGTCCCAAGCGCGCCGCCCATGTCCGGCGTGCGCGTGGCCGGATCGGCGATGACGTTGTCGAGCGCCGCGTCGATGGCGGCGGCGGCCTTGATCAGCCTGTCATCCTTACGCCGCGCGCCGAGCCAGGCGAGCAGCATCCCCGCGGAGCCGATGAGCGACGAAGGATTGGCGATGTTCTTCCCCGCGATGTCGGGCGCCGAGCCGTGCTGCGCCTGCGCCACCGCGTGGTCGGCGCCGGCGTTGAGCGAGGCGGCGAGGCCAAGGCTGCCGGCGATCTCGCTCGCCTCGTCCGACAGAATGTCGCCATACATGTTTGTGGTGACGACGACGTCGAATTGCGACGCGTCGCGCACCAAGAGCGCCGCCATGGCATCGATGATGCGCTCCTCATACTGAACCTGGGGATAATTCTTCGCCACCGCGCGCACGCAGTCGAGATACAAGCCGTCCGAGACGCGCAGCACATTGGCTTTGTGCACGGCGGTCACGCGTCTTCGCCGCTGCATCGCCAAGCGAAATGCGCTCTCAGCAATCCGCGTCGAGCCTTGGCGCGTGATCTTGCGCACGGCGAGGGCGAGATCGGGAGTCGGCATGAATTCGCCAGGCCCCAGATGCATCGAGCGGTCGGCGTAGAAGCCCTCGGTGTTCTCGCGCACGATGACGAGATCGACCGGCTCGCCGCAGCGCGGCGGAAAACCGCTGCGTGAGCGCGCCGGGCGAATATTGGCATAAAGATCGAGGCGCTTGCGCAACTCGCCGGACGGATTGAGCCCGCCCTGGGATAGCGGTGGATACTCGTTGTGCGACACGGGGCCGAGCAGCACGCCGTCGGCCGCCCTCGCCTTCTCCAGCACCGCAGGCGGCAACGTGCTGCCCTCGCGCTTGTGCGCGGCCCAGCCGATCGCGGCCGCCTCGAAATGCAATGACAGCGCGAAGGCGCGGTCGGCCGCGCGCAACACGGCAAGCGTGGCCGCCATGATTTCCGGCCCGATGCCGTCGCCTTCGAGCACCAACAGATTGATGTCGCCGCTCATGCCGTCCCTTTGCCAGTAAGCCGCTTCGTATAGACGGAATGTCGGCCTGCCGCTACGGTTGCCGAACAAGCCGCAAAGGGCAAAGGGAGGACCGCCGTGAGACTGCTCAAGCCGCTGCTGCTCGCGCTCGTCTGCTTCAGTGCGGCTGCCGCCGCGGCGCAGGATTTCCCCAACAAGCCGGTGCGCCTGATCGTGCCCTTCCCCGCCGGCGGTCCCAACGACACCATTGCGCGCGTCGTCGGCCAGCGCATGGCCGACATTCTCAAGCAGCCGGTGGTGATCGAGAACCGCTCCGGCCAGGGCGGCGTGCTCGGCACCGACTTCGTGGCCAAGGCCAAACCCGACGGCTACACCATCGGCATCGTCAGCGCCGGCGCGCTTGCCATCTCGCCGAGCATGGAGAAGGTGCCCTACGAGACGCTGAAAGATTTGCAGCCGATCACTCTGGTTGCCAAGGTGCCGGAAATGCTGGTGGTGGCGACTAGCGTGCCGGCGAACAACATGAAAGAGCTGGTGGCGCTCGCCAAAGCAGAGCCGCACAAGCTCAACTTCGCATCGTCGGGTCCCGGGAGCCTGCCGCATCTCGCCGGCGAACTGTTCAAACTCACCGCAAAGATCGACATCGTGCATGTGCCTTATCGCGGCGCCGCGCCCGCGGTGAACGACCTGCTCGGCCAGCAGGTGCAGATGGTCTTCCTCGATCTGCCGGTGCTGCTGCCGCAGATCAAGGCCGGTAAGCTCAAGCCGATCGCCGTCGGCGCGCCCAAGCGGGTCGACAGCGCGCCCGAGGTGCCGACCACCGCGGAAGTCGGCATGCCCGGACTGCTCACCGAAAACTGGTACGGCATGGTGGCGCCGGCCAAGACGCCAGCGCCGGTCGTCGCCACACTCAACAAGGCGGCGGTCGAGGCGATGAAGGATACAGCGGTTGTCGGCAAGCTGGCGACGCAGGGTGCGACGCTCATCGGCGACAGCCCGGACGAATTCCGCGACTATATCGCCGGCGAAGCCAAGAAATGGGCGCAGGTCATCAAGGACGCCGGCGTCAAAACCGAAAAGTGAGCGCGATGAACGGCCGATTGCAGGACCGCGTCGCCATCGTCACCGGCGCGGGCTCGGTCGGGCCCGGCTGGGGCAACGGCCGCGCCACCTGCGTGCGCTTTGCCGAGGAGGGCGCGAAGATTTTCGCCGTCGACCGCGATCCCGGCGCGACTGCCGAGACGGTCGAGAGGGTGAAGGCGGTCGGCGGCGAGATCGCCGTGCACCGATGCGACGTGACCGACAGCGGCGCGGTCAAGGCCATGGTCGAGGCCTGCATCGATCGCTTCGGCCGCATCGATGTCCTCGTCTGCAACGTCGGCGGCTCGGCACCGGGCGGGCCGGTCGAGATGAGCGAGGAGGTGTGGGAGACGCAGGTCGACGTGAATCTCACCAGCGTCTTTTTCGCCTGCAAGCACGTGCTGCCTGTCATGGAGCGGCAGAAAAAAGGCTCCATCATCAACATCGCATCGACGTCCGGCATCCGCTTTACCGGGGCGTTTCAGGTCGGCTATGCCGCGACCAAGGCCGGGGTCATCCAGTTGTCGCGTGTGGTCGCCGTGCAGTACGCCGCCAAGGGTATCCGCGTGAACAGCATCGTCCCGGGACAACTGCACACGCCGATGGTGGAGGCGCGACTGGCGCGTCAGCGCGCCGGCGGTGACGTCGCAGCGCTGCTGGCGCAGCGCCTCGAACGCATCCCCATGGGCTTTGCCGGCGACGGCCGCGACACCGCCAATGCCGCGCTGTTCCTCGCCTCCGACGAATCCCGTTTCGTCACCGGCACCGAGATCATCGTCGACGGCGGCATGTCGGTTCGCTGCGACTGACGTAGGCCGCTATTTGCGCCGTCGCGTCGCCCGCCGGCGCTTGCGCGGAAACGTGATGCGCGCGCCGATTTCTTTCAGAACTCTTCCCATGTCGAAAAATACCGTTTCACCCCACAATCTTTTCCCCTTGAAATGCCATACGACGAGCGCGCGTACCTTGACGTGCTTGCCTGTCGGCGGATAGCCGAGAAATTTTCCAAGGTGAGTTCCGCTCCACTCGTTTTCGGTAACGATCGTGTCGGTACCAACGGCGAGCAGCCGTCTCACACGAACTTTGAAATCGGGGAAACCGGCCCAGTGTTTTCTGTAACGTTCAGCGACGCGCTTTGCGCCCCTAAACGGCTTCGGGACTGAGGCAACGTCATTAAAACAGTCGCTGGTCATCCCGGCCAGCAATGCTTTCATGTCGTGCGTACTCTCTGCTTTGATATGTTCGCGAATTTCTGCAAGTCGTTGGCTCCGAAGCGACATCGAACCTTCCCCTATTTTTTTCGTTGCAGCACTCTCAAGTGACTCGTTTGTCGGACGAAAAGGCTCTGACAATGTCGTCGCGAAGCGTGGCTAAATGCTCGGACATCAAATTTGACGCGCGAGCCGCTTCGAGCGCGAAGATGGCGTCCATGATTGCTTGATGCTGCGCATTGGAGCGAGTCATCCGGCCCGGATGAAATGCCACATAACGGCGAAACGGCATCAACCGATTACGGAGCGAAAGCGCATGCTCGGCAAGAAATCCATTGTGGGTCGCGCTGTAAATCGCTTCATGGAAGCGGTTGTTTGCGTCATGAAAAGCGATGCCGTCGGCAGCTTTCTCCGCTTGCTTGCATTCGGCCAGGGCTTGGCGCATCGCCGCTTGATCCGATGTAATATGGCGCTGAGCGGCGATCTGGGCGCAGGTCGCCTCAAGCACGCTCATCACTTCCAACTTTTCCAGCAGTTCTGCGAGGGTCGGCTTGACAACCGTCGCGCCCTCATGTGCCCGAATGACAACCAGCCCAGACGCGGCCAACTGATTGAGGGCTTCTCGCACTGGCGTGCGCGAGACGCCGAACCGGCCTGAAAGGCTCATCTCTTCCAGGCGGGTACCAGGCGCGATGCCGCCGTTCAGAATGTCCTGCTCGAGCGCAACCCGAATTCGCGCGCTCGCAGTCTTAGGGGGCGTGGGAGACGCGGGAGAGGCGCTGAGCGCTTCGGGCATGTATACAATTTAGACGTTCTTGTATGCACGCGTGGGAATATCGTACAATCTTCACCTACGCAAGCTTTTCGACAACGCTTCATTTCTTGGGCCGCGTCGATCAAGTGAGCAGGCGGTGCAACGTCGGCTCAAACCGGGGAGGACATAATGACAAAGCGCCAACGGGCCCCTTGGGCCGCTGCGGTCTTGGCCGCACTCGCAATTGGCTTATCGGGTTCGTTCGTCGCTCCAGCGCAGGCTGAAGACATCCAGATCGGCGTGTTGGAGCCGTTTACCGGGCCGTGGGCCAAGAATGGCAACGAATCGTACGTGGCCATGGAAATCGCCCGCGACATGATCAACGAAAAGGGCGGCGTCAAAGGCAAGAAGATCGTTTTCATCCGCGGCGATGCGCCAGATGCCAGCGCCGGCAAGAGCGAAGCCGATCGCATCATCACGCAGAATAATGTGAAGCTGATCACTGGGACTTATGCCTCCCCGCTTGGCATCGCCATCAGTGCCGAGGCGGAGCGCCACGGAGTCATTCACTGGGAAAGCATCGCCTCGGCAGACATCATCACGCATCGTGGCTTCAAACATGTGTTTCAGGTCGGCCCGGCCGCCAGCCGCTACGGCAAAGCAGCGCTCGATTTCACGAAAGAAGAGCTTGCTCAGCGCCTCGGCAAGAAATTCGAGGATTTGCGCATCGCGCTTCTGTGGGAAAACCGCGCGTTCGGCACGGCTGTTGGAAATGGCGCCCGCGCCCGCGCCAAGGAACTCGGCATCAAACTCGCCTTCGATGAGGGCTACGACCAGTTCATGACCGACATGACGCCCCTGGTGCAAAAGTTGAAGGACGCCAAACCGGACGTGCTGATCGCCATCTCCTTCATCAATGACACCATATTGCTGCACCGCAAGGCTAAAGAGCTGAACTTTTACGTTCCTGCCGTCATTGGTGTCAGCGCCGGGCATTCAGTGCCGGATCTCAAAGATTCGATCGGCACCGCAGTAAACGGTATTTTTGTCAGCGACTTGCCGGTGCTCGTCAATCCGAAGGCTTTAAAGCCTGAGGTTGAGGCTGCTGCCGAAGAATTCAACAAGCGCTATGAGACAATTCAACATCGTGTGCCCGCGGGCCATGCTGTCGCATCGTTCGCGGCGTTGTGGACGTTGTTCAACGACGTGTTGCCCAAGGCCAAATCGATGGATCCGGAGGACGTGCGCGCTGCCGCACTATCGATGGACCTACCCGATGGTAGTCTCATTAATGGCAGCGGCTTGAAATTCTCCAATTTCGACCAGCCGAACGACCCGAAAGACGCGGGACAAAATCTCCGCTCCGCTATCGGCGTCTGGCAGTGGCAGAAGGAGGCCGCGCGGCAGGTCTATCCAAAGAACCTCGCTACCAGTCAAATCATAATGGTGCCCCTGCCCCAGTGGGACAAGCGCTGAGCGCGCCGGACACCTTCGGCAAGGCGATAAGTTGATGGATACGATCGTCCAGCTGCTCGTGTCCGGCGTTATGCTGGGCGGCATCTACGCAGTCATGTCCATTGGGCTGACGCTGATTTTCGGAGTGCTCAAGATCGTCAACTTTGCACATGGCGAATTTCTCATGCTCGCCATGTATTCGGCTTGGGCGGTTGTCACCTTCACCGGAGTGAACGCCTACGTGGCGATGATTGTGGTCATCCCACTCCTTTTCGTTTTTGGCGTCGTGGTCTACTGGCTGATCGTGCGCCCTGCTGTCGACAAGCCGCACCTGATCGTTGTTTTTGCCACCATGGGTCTGTCGATCGCTATGCAAAATCTTGCGCTGGTGCTGATGACGGCCGACCTGCGTGATATTCCACCGCTGCTTTCCGGAACGTCGCTCCACTTCGGGCCGCTCTACCTGCGGCTTGAGCTGGTCATCGGATTTCTAATCAGCATCATCGTGACGGCGGCGCTGATGCTGTTCATCAAGCGCAGTTATCTTGGCAAGGCGATCCGCGCCACCGTTCAAGATCGCGACGCAGCAATGCTGATGGGCATCAACGTGCCGCGGTTGTTCTTGCTGACTTTTGCAGCCGGATCGGCACTCGTCGGTCTTGCCGGCTGCATCATGATCCCCCTCTACTCGACGTTCCCGACCGTGGGATTAAACTTCGTCTTGATCGCCTATGTCATCGTGGTGCTCGGCGGCATGGGCAGCATGGAAGGCGCATTGCTTGGCGGGATCTGCGTCGGGGTCGTGCAGTCGTTGAGTGGCTACTATGTAGCGCCAGCCTATGGCCAGATGTTCTACTTTTTGATTTTCTTGCTCGTCATGGTGTTCCGTCCCAACGGTCTACTCGGCCAGCGTGGCGCAGCAATGATCGGAATCAACGAGTGATGACTGCGATTCCGGGGCGCTCTCGTTTAGCATTTAAAGGCCTGTCGTTTTCGAAGGCACCGCGGCGCGGTGCGGTATCAGTCATTGACATAGTAGTTTTGGCGCTCTGTGCGATCGCCGCCGTTTCCATCAACAGCCAATATGCTGGTGAGATCATGATCCGCACATTTTTGTGGGCGGGCCTAGCCTTGGCGTGGAATATTGCCGGCGGCTACGCCGGGCTGATTTCGTTCGGCCACGCTGCTTTTTTTGCGATCGGAGCTTACACGTCGACAATCCTGCTGCTCGCCTGGGGCATTTCACCTTGGCTTGGCATCATCGTAGGGGCACTGTTCGCAGGCTGCGCCGGCGCGCTTTTAACGACGATATGCGCGCGCTTACGCGGTCCTTTTTTTATTTTGTCGACGCTTGCTGCCGGCGAGGTCACACGGATTGCCGCATTGAATTGGCGGTCGCTGACCGGCGGCCCTGAAGGCCTTGAAATTCCGCCGGTGCCGAGTGCGCTCGACATGGTCTTTAAAAATCAATGGCCTTATTTGGCGCTCGTGCTTGCCTACATGGTTCTGATGTTCGGCCTGTCGGCGTGGATCGAGCAGAGCCGTTACGGCTATTTTTTATTTGCCACCCGCGACGACGAGGATGGCGCGGCTGCGATTGGTATCAATCCCTGGGCGATGCGGGTGTCTGCCATGGCGCTATCAGCCGCATTGGCAGGAATCGGCGGGACTTTGTACGCCCAATACTTTCTCTATCTCGATCCCACTCACATCGTGTCGCCAGACATCTCGTTCGAATTCGCTCTGATTTGCGCAATTGGTGGACTTGGCACAGCCAGCGGACCCGTGCTGGGCGCGCTGATCATCGTGCCGCTGTCAGAATTGCTGCGCGGTTGGCTGTCGCAATCGGCTTCCGGACTGCATTTGGTCATATATGGTACCGTCGTCGTCGTCGTCATTCTTTATTTTCCATCGGGAATATCCGGAGCAATCGCACGCGCGTGGCCCCAGGGATTCGGCAAAAGCTTCATCTCGAATGAAGAGCGCGCTCTGTGATGCTGAGTGTCGAGGCAATCGGCCGGAACTTTGGCGCACTGTGGGCGGTTCGCGACGTCACGTTCTCCGTCGAGCCCGGAGAAATCGTCGGCATTATTGGTCCAAATGGCGCGGGTAAAAGCACGCTATTCGGTCTGATCGCGGCGGCACTTTCGCCCACGACGGGCGCCGTTCGCTTCATCGATCGCACGATCAGCAGCATGAGGTCTTACGAGGTCGCGCGCCTTGGTCTGGCACGCACGTTCCAGATTCCCAAGCCATTCAAACAATTGACGGTGTGGGAAAATGTGATGTTAAGCGCGCTGAGACGCCACCGAACGCCGCGGCAAGCGGCCCCGATCGCGGAGCAAGCAATGTCCTATATCGGCATCGATGATTTGGCTGTTGCTCCCATTGCTGCGCTGACCGTCGGCCAACTTAAAAAGCTGGAGGTGGCACGCGCACTGGCGACGGAGCCGAAATTATTGCTGCTCGATGAGGTCATGGCTGGCCTCATTCCGGCAGAGGTACGCGAGATGATGACGGCGATTGCATCGCTGCCGAAGCGTGGCGTTACGGTGCTCTGGGTCGAGCATGTGATGATGGCGATCATGAACGTAGCGCATCGGCTGGTCGTCATGCATCAAGGTCGAGTCATTGCTCAAGGCACGCCCGCTGATGTGGCGAAGGACCGCGCCGTTATTGCAGCCTATCTTGGCGAGAAATACGCATATGCTACGGGTAGCTAGTCTCAACGCCTATTACGACCGTACGCGCGTCCTGCATCAAATCGATCTGCATGTCGATGCCAACGAAATCGTTGGCTTGGTCGGCGCGAATGGCGCCGGCAAGAGCAGCACGCTGCTGAGCATCATGGGTGTGAAAACCCGCAGCGAGGGAGAAATCTGGTTCAACGACGAGCGCATCGACCACCTGCCGACATACGAGCGCGTGCGTCGCGCGATCGTTCTGATCCCTGAGCGGCGGCGGCTCTTCCCGTTCATGAGCGTACGTGAGAATCTCGAGCTCGGGGCATTCCTGCCGATGCCGCGGCAAAAGCGCGACGGAACGCTTGCGTCAGTTTTCGAACTGCTGCCGATCCTCGCCGAACGACAGCATCAGGTGGCGGGCTCTTTGAGCGGCGGCGAGCAGCAGATGTGCGCCATCGGCCGGGCTTTGATGACCTGCCCACGAATGCTTATGCTCGACGAGCCGACCGAAGGGCTCGCGCCGCTTTTTGTCGAGCGTCTCTTTGAGCTCGTTTTGCGACTGCGTAATGAAGGTCTCACGATTCTTCTCGTCGAGCAGAACGTCGAGCACGTCCTCCAAATCGCCGATCGGGGTTACGTGCTCGAGAATGGACGGATCGTTCTCCACGACAAGGGCAGGCAACTGTTGCAGGATCCCCGTCTTAAGACCGCATATTTAGGCCTGTGATTGGCGCATGTGATGATCACCGATGTCCATGTGCACCATGTACCCGAAGCCTTCGTACGGTTTATTGAAAGAGCCGCACCCTACGCCATACGTCGCGAAGCTTCGCGTGGTGAAATTGTTGGCTTGCGCGTCGGCCAACTCGAATTCGCGTTGACGCGTACGTTTTTCGACCCCGAGCGTCTGCTCGCGCGCATGACGCAAATGAGGGTGGATCGCGCTGTCCTGTCGCTGGCGACGCCTTTTGTGAGCTTCGATGTGCCGGCAAGTTTGGGGGTGGAAGCGGCCGAACTATACAACAACGAGATCGCGTCGCTGAGGAAGGCGATGCCGCACCATTTCGGCGCCTGGGCTTACCTGCCGATGCAAGAGCCTGACGCGGCGGCAAACGAACTGCGTCGGGCGGTCACAAGCCTCGGTGCCTCGGGCGGGTATTTGCCGTCTAATGTAAAAGGCCGCTATCTCGACGCCGAGGAGCTTACGCCCGTTTTTGCGACAGCGAGCGAGCTCGACGTTCCCCTGATGGTGCACCCGTCAAATCCTCCGGCGCGAGAACGCATGGCGAAGCACGAATTGGCCGTGGTCGCCGGCTATCTGTTCGATACCACCCTCAACATCTTCAACATGGTTTTTGGCGGCCTTTTCGATAGATTTCCAAATCTCAAGGTCTACTGCACGCATCTCGGCGGTTACGCGCTCCTACTGCAAGCGCGCATGCAACGCGAACTCGATACCAACCCCGCTCTTGCGGCGCGTTTGCAACGACCGCTTCAAGATTATTTGCGGTTAATTTATTTCGATACGATTTGCTTTGACCCCGCCTACGCGCGCGCGGCCGTTGAATCTGGCGCCGTCATTCCGTCGCATCTGTTGCTTGGCAGCGATACACCGTTTCCCTTGGGCGAGCCCGATCCGGTGGGTTTCGTCGAGCGAAGTTTTGGTAGCCAAATGCCGAGCCTGGCTGAGCAGATCTTGCATCGAAACGCAGGCGAACTGCTGGCGCCACGCAAAAGCGGAGCAGGCCGATGAAATTGCGAAAACTCCATCAGACGAAAGAGACCATTTTTGCCGAGGCCGGCAAGCCGACAGCTCAAGTCGTCACTCGCGCAGTTGCAATTGCCGTCCTTGCCAACCCTTTTGCCGGCCGATTCGTGGACGACTTGTCGCCTCTATTCAATGACGGTGCGGAACTCGGGGCTACCGTTATGAACGATCTGATCAAACTCCTTCCGAACCCTGCAGTCTCGTACGGCAAAGCCGCGATCGTCGGCGTTGATGGCGAACTCGAACATGGGGCCGCGCTGATCCATCCCCGTCTCGGTCAGCCCATAAGAGATGCAGTTGGTGGCGGACAGGCAATTATCTCTTCGAACATCAAGATTGGCGGGCCGGGCACGGCGATTGACGTCCCTTTGGCCCATAAGGACAACATTTGGGCCTTTGATTATCTCGACACGATGACTGTTTCGATCGCTGACGCACCTCGTCCCAATGAAATTGTCGCTGTCATTGCGATTTCTGATGGTGGCCGTCCGCATCCAAGAGTCGGCAAGGGGCGCGCCTGATTGGACTCATTCCTGATTGGACTCATTCATGTATCACCGCTGAACACGCCGCGATCTGCAATATCTATGCATTTCGTCATTCTTCGCTTTCATTTTTAGCGATTGCAAGATTGTCACCTTGCCTGCTCCACTCGCAATCCTACCGACGAGGATTCTATCGTGCGCTCGAAAAGTATCGTTTTGATCGCGTCAATGCTGTGGTTTGCGGGTCTCGCAATCCGCGTTCCGATCCTTGTCGTTCCTCCGATACTGCCGTTCATACGCGCCGACCTCAACATGTCAGGCACCGAGATTGGCGTGCTTTCAGGCATACCAATGATCTTGCTGGCACTCGCCGCCGTCCCGGGCTCGGCAATGGTTAGTAAACTTGGTGCGCTGCGCGCTGTACTCGTAGGCATCCTGATCGCCGCTATAGGAGGTGCACTCAGAGGCTTGGCATTCACGACTGCCGTTCTGTTCGTCACCACAGCAATCGCCAGTGCGGGTATAGCCATTACACAGCCTGCGATGCCGGCCATTGTGAAGGAATGGCTTCCCTCACGCATCGGGTTCGGCACCGCTGTTTATTCCAACGGTTTGGTCGCCGGCTGCATCTTCCCGGTTGCCATCACATTGTCTTTGATAATGCCTAGCATCGGCAACAATTGGCGGCTGGATCTTGTTTTATGGTCGCTGCCGGTATTTGCGACGTTTTTGTACCTGCTCATCGGCGCGCCGAAAACTGTGGCGGGCCCTGAATCGACACTTCAGCTGACCGGCTTCTTTTCAAAGTTCGATTTCAGCTTGATATGGAAAATCGGACTAATCTTCGGTGCCAACAATTGCGTTTTTTTCGGCACCAACGCTTTCCTTCCCCCCTATCTGGTCCAGACCGGCCATGCTGACCTGGTGACAGCCGCTCTTACCGCCTACAACATCACTCAGTTGCCAGGGTCATTTCTCGTTGTTGCTTTAGCCCACTGGATGGAGCGCAGACACTGGCCGTATGTATGTGCCGGTTTTGGCCTTGTACTCGGCATTGCGTGGCTGGCCTCCAGTTCTGGAACTTGGACGATCGCGGCAGCGATGACGCTCGGATTGTTCAGCGGAGTAACGCTCGCAACCGGCTTGATGCTGCCTCCCCTATTGAGCAGGCCCGGAGATGTTGCGCGAACGGCCGCGGGGATGTTCACACTCAGTTACACTTTGGCAATGCTCGGCTCGGTGATGGGCGGCGCCGCCTGGGATCTCTTCGGTCATCCCCGTTTTGCATTTTGGGTACTTGCCGTGTGTGCACTGCCTTTGATCGTAATCACACCGGCGATTAGTTTTAGGCAGGCGTCCTTCTCAATAAATTGATTCACTACACACAAACGAAAAATGCCGCTAGCCAGCTAGAGTATGCGTCGATCTTCTGTGTTCATTCTTCCCAGAGATCGAAAGCATCAAATGCCGCCTTTACCTCGTGTCTATGATCAAGGAAAATCTGCCGCGAGATGTCATTACACACGCGTTGCGCCACAAATTGAATCGCCGAAAGATTGCAGCGGAACCCACTCAGATGCGCCACACCCGAACACAGATAATAGATCCGTTCGACAAAGCGTTTCTCTGGATCTTTTGGCGTGAACTGCAGGGCGCTGCCCAGGTAGGGGCTTAGCTCCAGTTCCGGATGTGTCCGTCCGTCGGCAGGCTGATGCACGTCCTTCCAAACCTTGATATGAGGAAGAACGGATTGCAGTTCGCGTTGCCCGAAAATTGAATTGTTTGATCCAGTGCCGCAAATCATGAAGTCGTGGCGAAACTCCGTGCCGCCATAAATACCGACGATCTTTCCGTCGCGATAATACAGGTCGTCGATAGGCGCATTACCGAAAATGCGAAATCGCGGATTGCTGACGGACTCGTAATAAGTGTCCCGGGGCGGCGGCACGCCGAGGTCGAGATCGGCAAGGCTGTAGGCCCACTTCATGTCATCGGGCAAATCGATATAGTGGCGGTGGTAACCAATCCAACGGCTGCCCCAACACACGCGGTGAGCCTTCGGAAGGCTCGATCGTCGAATCATCATATCTACGCTTTTTGCGCCGGCCGCGAGAATGGCGTTTGCCCAGTCGAACGCACTCGCGCCTCCGCCGATCACAACAATGTCTCGCCCCCGAAGGTGATCGATGGCGGGTTCCATCATTGTATGTGCGTAGACGTGCTTTGGTAGCCGCTCTTCCACAAGGCGCGGCAAGCGGTACTTACCGGCGCTTTCGATGCCGGTGCAAATAACGACGAATTCCGCTTTGACCGCTCCCTGGCTTGTGCTCAGCTCGAAGCAGCGTTCATTTTCGATCCATCGAATTTCACGCACGATGGTTTCGTACGACGTAGGAAGATTGACTGTCCGTACGTACCAGTCGAGGTAGTCCGCCCATACCGGTCGCGGAATTTTCTGGATACTTTCATAGTAATTTGCACCGTAGCGCGCTTCCGACCAGCGAATGAAATGCAGACTGGGGATACCCCAATCGAGCCCGCCGGTAGAATCTTTGCGGGTTCGGAGCAGATGATTGCGCGCATAGGTGCGCCATGGCCCCTGCCGCCCTTGCGGATTCTGATCGAATATTTTGGTGTTGCGAAGTCCGTGCCGCAGCAATCCAAACGAAACGCACAGACCAGTCTGGCCGCCGCCAATGATCGCGACTTCGAGCACACCCGGCTTGCGTTCAAAAGGCAGATCCTTTTTCGGGAACTCGAGTATGCGGATATCAGCCTGTGCCTGAGCCGCTAGCGCCTCTAGCCGCGCCTCCGCGTCAGCTAAAGGCTGCGGAATGTGGAGCCGCTCAGCCAATGAAAAATGGGGCGGGACAGGAAGCTTTGGGTTTTCCAGCGCCATGGAATGCGGAGCTTACGTTTTTCATTCTTCATTCTAGAGATCATATCTCTTGTTGTCAATAGATGGCGGTCCGGCGCGCAAGGGGCTGATTTCCTTGTGGAATACCATAATTTAATGTCACATTATACATTTCTCACGGCGCAGCGGCAAATTCAGGTTCGCCGGCAAGGCTGTCGTCTTCGATTAGTGGCCGCCAAGGTAGGCCTCTTGGACCCGCGCGTCGCTTTTTAAGGCTTCGGCATCAGCTTCAATCACCAGGCTGCCGAGCTCGAGGACTGCGGCTTCTTTCGCTATATCGAGCGCCTTTTTCGCATTTTGCTCGACTAACAAGACGGTCAGCCCTTTTCTTATCGAGATCTTCGATATTCCCGCGAAAATATCTGACACAGCGATAGGCATGAGCCCAACGGACGGCTCGTCCAAAAGTAAAAGTTTAGGCCGGGATATTAACGCTCGAGCGATCGCAAGCATTTGCCCCTCGCCGCCCGACAACGTTTGAGCGCGTTGGCGCAATCTCTCTTTCAGTCTCGGGAAGCTGACATAGATCTCTTCGAGATCATCCTCTATCGCCGCATGATCCCTGCGATTCAGGGCTCCGATTTTTAGATTTTCCTCTACCGTAAAATCTGGAAACAGACGGCGCCCCTCCGGTACCAAAGCAATGCCACGTCGCACGCGTTCAAATGTTGCGAGACCGGTGATGTCACTGCCATCGAAGCGAATTACCCCCGTCGCCTTGCTCAGTCCTAGGATCGCTCTAAGAAGGGTCGATTTACCTGCGCCGTTGGCACCCAGAACGACAAAAATACAGCCATTCGCGATCTTTAATGAGACTCCGCGAAGCGCCTTAACCCGACCATAGCTGACGCAAAGATTGATAAGCTCAAGCATGGTGCGCACTGCCTAAGTACGCAGCAATAACGGTGGGATGATTGCGGATATCCTCTGGCATGCCCTCTGCAATCTTGTTTCCGTAGTTCAATACGGCAATGCGATCGCAAATCTTCATCGTTACCTGCATGTTGTGCTCAATAAGCATGATTGTCGCGCCATTCTCGCGCAACATCCGGACCAGGTCGATCAACGACTGAGATTCGCGATGACTCAAACCTGAAAACGATTCGTCGAGCAAAATAAGATTCGGTCGCAACCCAAGAGCTCGCGCAATTTCCAATCGCCGCAATAGGCCGAGCGGCAAATTACGCGAGACCTCATTCTTATGAGCCAATAGGCCGGTCTGCTCTAAGATCAGGTGAGCTTCATCCTGATCCGAGCTGTTACGATACTGCCTCAGAGAATCGGCAAAGCCTTTGCAATAACGCGCGCTAATTCCGGCCAACACATTGTCGAGTACGCTTAACTGCGAAAACGGCCGCACGATTTGAAATGTACGGCCGATCCCGCGCTGCGCAATCAGGTGCGGAGACAACCGGTGAATAGGTTCGCTGTTGAGGCGAATCTCGCCGCTTGTGCAGGGAATAGTACCGCTCAGCAAATTGAAAAACGTCGTTTTTCCCGCACCATTCGGGCCAATAATCCCTAAGATCTCCTGGGAGAATACTTCGAGATTGACATCGTTGACGGCAACGAGCCCGCCGAACCGTCGCGTTAAATTTCGTGTCTCCAGTATTTTTCGAGAGGCCGGCTTTATGGAGTTAGGAGTTTTGTGTCTGATTTCGTTTGTCGCTGCGGCACTGATCGAATATGCGCGCCGGCTTTTTGATACCCTATTGAGCCACTCATTAAGCCGTTGTTGCGCACTCAATATCAGACGCCAAACATAGCTCTCATCGCCGAGCACGCCATTTGGCTCGAACAGCATCAGGCCGACCAGCATCGCGCCATAAATCAGATTTCTGTAGTCCTGGATAAAGCGAAAGAGTTCGGGCATGAGAGTAAGAAAGCAAGCGCCAAATATTGCTCCGCGGATCGTGCCCAGCCCGCCAAAAACAATCATCACAAGGATATAAATCGATGGCAGAAAGCCGAAGTCGTAGGGCGTCACATAATGGATGAAGTGCGCGTAAAGAACGCCCGCCAGCCCAGCAAAGGTGGCGCCGATAGTGAACGCATAGAGTTTAAAGCGAGCCGAATGGATCCCGATAGTGTTGGTGGCCAATTCATTTTCGCGAATGCTTGCCCAAGCTAATCCCATCCAGGCTCGCCGAAGATAGATCGTTGCGGCAACAACTGCTCCCAGAGCGACGAGGACCAGCGCCAGGTATCCCTCCTTACTTAATTGACTGCCGTTGATACCGACATAAGGAATACGTCCGATCCCGACTGGTCCACCGAAATACGGCAGGTAGATCAGCAACGATTCGAAAACGAAAACGAGCCCAATCGTAAAAACAGCCAGCGCATCCTCGCGCACCCGCAGTGCCGGCAGTCCGGTCAAAAATCCCATCGCCGCCGAAATCAAAAGCGCGCAGGGCAGCGCCAACCAAAAATTGACGCCTGCTTGAGTCGTCAATATCGCCGTCGCATATGCGCCGGTCCCCATATAGACACCGATTCCAAGATTAAATTGGCCCGCGTAGCCTGTGATTACGTTCAGGCCAAGGGCGGCGACGCTCCATATACCCATGAGCGTCAGGACTGTTAGCGTATACGAGCTAATCATCAGAGTTACGCTTTACCCAGCAGCCCTTGCGGACGGACCAGTATGAGCAACACCAAAAACAACATCGCTATGGCTTCGCGCGATAGCGGCACGGACGTGTAGGTGGTCATAAACACTTCCGCCGCAGCAAGTAGAAAGGATGCGATCACTGTCCCCGTAAGGCTGCCAAATCCTCCAATGACGATCAGCGCCAGACCCTTGTATGCGATCGCATCGCCCATGTCGGGATAAATGGCGTTGTAAAGTACCCCGACCATTACGCCGCCGAACGCTGCAACAGCCGAGCTGATGAAGAACATCCAACTCACGCTGCGCGACACGTCGATTCCCATCAATTGCGTCGTTTCCAAATCCTGTGCGGCGGCCCGCACCGCAAAGCCGAGTTTGGTTTTCTGCAGCACAAACCACAGGGCAGCAAAGATGACGACGGTCCCGGCGAGAATAGCGGCGTCTGTTTTCGAGATCAGCAATTTGCCGATCTCGTAGCTTCCGTTCAGAGACTTGATATCGAATGAAAGTTGATTGGGCCCGCCAATGATACGAAACAGGTCCGAAAAGCAGATCAAAAGACCGATACTGGCGATTAAGGCTACAATCCGCGGACGCGGCAGCATGGGTCGATATATGAATCGCTCGATCAGCATACCGCACATACCGCAAATTATGACGGAGCCGATCAACGCGAGCGCAAAGCTTCCAGTCGTCTCATACAAAAAGAGGCCGGCATAACCGCCTCCTGCGTATATGCCGGCCTGCGCAACGTGCAAGATTCGCAAAACACCATAGGTCAGCGCCAGACCCACTGCGATCATCGCATAAATCGAACCTAGCTCGACGACGTTGATGAGCTGTTGGATGAGCAGCATCATAGGTTCTGGTCGCTTGTGACAGTGTCATATTTGGGTGAGAAGGCGCTCCTAGTTGTAGTACTTGTACCAGGGCCGCGGGTCGATCAGAGCCGGGTCGGTCTCAAACTTGACCAGTTTGTATTGCTGACTTGACGAGTCCCAGGCCGCAAGAGCTATCGGCAGAAGCGGCTCGCGAAGCTCGGTGAACTTCACGTCGACGCCAGAGAGGTTCATAAACGATTTTGTCTCTTTCAGCGCGTGCCAAATTCCATCCGCTGTTGTACCGCCGCGCTGTATGGCATCAAATGCAAGACGGCTCGAGTCGTACATCAGTCCAGCCTGATGCGATACGACCTTCTCGCCTGTAGCCTTGGTATAGTCGGCGACAAACTTTTTGGTGAACGGATGATCGGCAGATGCAAGGAATTCCAAGGAGGCGATCGTCCCATTCCCGTACTGGCCTATGCCGTTGTACCAATTGATCTCGGTTGCAGAGCAACTGATGTAGAACTGGGCCTTTGGAAAGATTTCCAGCTCATAGCCGATGCGAGCAGCGGACGTAAGACTTGGAGAAAAGCCGCTCATGATCACGCTATCGACATTAAGTCCCTTGATCTCTGTCATGATAGCGCGAAACTCACGTTCGCCCGGCGCATAAGGCTTTTTGTAGACAACTTTTCCTTTTAGCGCGTCGATTGCTTTTTCCGCCCCATTGATGATTCCGCGGCCGTATTCCTCGTCCTGCATCAAGAGAGCAAAATTCTTGTATTTTCGCTCACGCATCGCGTGGTGTGCGATCACATAACCCTGCACGTCGGCAACACTCGCCCAGCGAAAGACGTGATCTTCTCCTTTCACGACTCCGACCGCATTCGAATATGCGGCGATCATTGGGATTTTCGCATCATTAGCGACGGGAGCGGCGGCGATGCTCGTGAGGCTGACCGACCCGTCCACGATGACTTGCACACCATCGCTCTCAATCATTTTGCGAACAACAGATACCGCTTCGGCGCGATTGGCTCGGTCATCGTAGGCTACCAATTCGATCTTCGTCCCGCCGATGCCGCCTTTCGCGTTGTACTGTTGAACGGCGAATTCGATGCCCTTTTTGGCCTCTAGTCCCAATCCAGCGGCGGGACCTGTGAAAGGGCCAAAGGTTCCGATCTTAATGGTTTCAGAACTGGCGCCGAAGGCGCGACTACTCGCGGTCAAGCCGGCCGCTAATAGGCCCGTATTGAATATTCGTCTCGTCATCCCGTCGGACGACGGCCCTACTGAACGATCATCACCGGTTGGCAAATCGAGATAGGCCATCGCGCATCGCAAACACATGACTTTTCCTCCCGCTCTGCGGCCGTTCAGGCTCGCGGGTCGGGATAGCATGTTTCATTTTTTACGTTTCGTCAATGATCGGTGGCCGGGCTGAAAGGCGAAGCCACAGAATCGCAAGTCATAGGGAACAGATGAGTGGAGCACTCGCAATTTTTGGACAGTCCCTCACCGTGGCAGTCGAATCGCGAGTCTCGGCCGAGCTCTTCGCAGAGCCGAACCCATGCGAGCGCGTGCGCCGAATGACGCAGGCGCAAATAGCCACATTACTGTCGGGGCGAGCCTGTAGAATCGCCAGCTATATTGTGCCGTATTGGATGCCAAGCGAGCCAAGCCAGCGGCGGTACGCGAGGCCAAGTCGATCAGTGCGATGATGCAGCTCCATTCGCAGATCGAGCGGTATCCGTTCTGGCCGCTGCGTCTCTACAATCGCACGGTCTTGGGCGAACACGAGATCCTGCCGGCGAAGTATGTCGGCTTCCGTGAGCTCGGGCGCGAAATTGATCGCAACACCGAGTCGAATAATGCAGCTGACTTCGTCCACCGGCTGAGCGGTCAAAAAAGTACAGAAGCGATCATTCGGCGAGCTTTTGTATTTTGAGCCCTCGTCTTTGATTTTCACACGCTTGGAAAAGTGCGCCACAAGCGGACGCAAACAGCGGTACGTGTACCCTGCTTCCACGGGAACTTGGCGGTGGTCACCGTATGGCTGAAAAACGACAATTTCGGAGGTTTTCAGACTACCGTCTGGTTCCTCGAAAACTTCGTAGCTTTCGATTTTGTCAGGATTGTCTTGCACGCCATTCAGTCCGGCATGGACGAATGGAAAATGCGTGGCGTCTACGAAGTTTTCTACGGAGCGGAAGCCATTGGCATTAAATGGATATGGCCCCGCGTGAAATACGCGGAAGGCGGTGTTGCCCCATTCGGGAAACACCGGAACGTCATGTTGAGGATTTCCGAGAGTGGCCCAGATCATCCCGAAGCGTTCGACAACTTTGTATGGAAACGCCCGCGCCTTCTGTGGCGGCGGTTCATCCGGCGCGGAAGGAATGAGGACGCATTTTGCCGTGCCGTCGTAGCGCCACCCGTGATAAGGGCAAATGACCGTGTCCTTCTCGATCCATCCTTTGGACAGTTTGGCGCCGCGATGAATGCACAAGTCCTCCCAGACGTGCGGTTCTCCCGCGGTGTCTCGCCACATTACCAGTTCGTGTCCCAGCAGCCGGACCGGCTCAAGCTTTCCAGGCAGCAGATCCTTGGAAAAGCCGACGACGTGCCAATCATTGACCAATGCTGCGTCTGTGCAGGAAAACCGATCAGCCAAAGGAGCCGATTGCATGGGCAGAGGTGTTTGTACGGTCATCGGTCTTCTCCGCGGTTACTCCCGTTCGTGTATCATGTTACATTTCAGAGCGGGAGTAAAGAGCGGAAGCGTTTTGATCCTGATCCTTCATTTCAGACCCCGAAGCTTTTATAAGTTTCGCGAAAGCCGCGTTCCTGGAGCACCCAATGGCCAAGAAACTCGTCCGCTCGAACTTGAGCGAGGACGCTTACTCGTTTCTTCGCGACCTTTTTATCAACGGCAAGCGCTACAACCCTGGCGACAAGATCAGCGTGGAAGAACTTAGTCGGGAGTTGGGAGTCAGTCGCACGCCGTTGTGGGGCGCCATCAACCGGCTCGAAGCAGAAGGCATAGTCGAAATCGCGCCCCGTCTCGGCGTATTTCTCATCGATTACGATCCGCAGCGGATTATCGATATCTACATGGCGCGAGAGGCACTTGAAGGAGTGGCCGCCCGGCTCGCTGCCGAGAAGATTGTGGGTCGCGAAGTCGAAGCCCTGCGAGCAAACGTCAACCAGCAACGAAAACTCATAAAAGAAAACAAGATTGATGCCTATTACGCGGCTGCTGTCGAGTTTCACGAGGATATTGCAAGAATTGCGAAGAACAACACCGTTGAACGCTTACTGCAGTCCATTTTTGCACAAATTCGCGCGATGCGGGTGCAACGAAGCTCCGCTCCCATGCACCTTCCGCAGTCTTGTGATGATCACGAGGAAATCTTGAAGGCACTGGAAAAACAGAAGCCCGAACTAGCCGAGAAATTAATGCGTGATCACATTCGCGACCTGACGAATGTATTTCGAGATGAGCCGATGGCGCAAAAATTGGCACCGCAGTCTTCGATGCGGCGCCATCTGTCGCGTTAGCGCAGTCGCGTTTTCAGGAGCAACGAAGGACAATTTAGCTGTGCGAAGCTGTTGCGGCAGCGGCAGCAGCCGATCATACGTGATTGAGCCTACATGTCTGCCTTGCGGACGCGGCAAAGTAGTCCCTTTAGGGGACTTGATCCGAAAGCAACATCGCAAAGCTCGGGATCGTCGTCAGTGAGGATGTTTGAGCACGTCTCGTAGATGCCGTGCAGCGGTCCCGGCTGCTCTGGCAACCACCAGCCGTGCGGGATGGCGACGACATTCTCATGAATCCGGTCATGCAAATGTGCGCGCATACGCAAGCGTCCGCGTCGCGTTTCGATCCAGGCGAATTCGTGATCCGCTATTCCCAGACGTGCCGCCGTTTTTGGATGAATCTCGAGAATCGGCTCCGGCGATAGGCGCCGCAGAGACTTAAGTTGCCGACTCTGCGAGTGCATATACATCGGTTGTTTGGCGCCGGTTATCAAAATTAAAGGATACTCCTTGTAGATCTCCGGCGTTCGCACTGGACTCTCGGGCGGCTCGATGTGCGAAGGCAATGGATCGTAACCCCAGTCGCGCATGACCGTCGAATAAAGCTCAAACTTACCGGTCGCCGTCCCAAATCCCACTTTTTCATACTTCTTGTATTCAACAGGAATCTCTATGTATTCGCGCGCCTTTAGCTCTTGCCATGTAACCCGCAACGGGGACAACGTCGCGTCCGCAATTTCTTCCAGTGAAGGAAAATATTTTTCGTAGCCAAGCTTTTTTCCGAGCTCGATGATGAACTCCCAATCGGATTTGCGTTCCGCAATGCTGGCGAGCTTCGAAGATACGTTATCCATGTATGTCGCATGCGGCCCCTTTATGTGCAGATGGAGCCTCGGATCGTCGCGCTCCAAATTCGCCGCTGCCGGGAGCACCACGTCAGCAAGCTCGGCGGTCGGCGTCATAAAAATGTCCTGCACCGCGAGCAGGTCCAAGCTCTTCAGCGCCTGAACGACCTTTTCAGTATTTGGATAAGTGGTTGCTACGTTCGTGCCGACGGCGATAAGGCCGCGCACGGGGTAAGGTTTGTTTGACAACATCGCATCCAATGTACTCGGCGGATGCGCGTATCCGTGTCGATTGAGCGCTTTGAACTTCTGTCCACCGATCCGCTTCGCCGCCTGCTGCGGCGAGAGCGCGTCCTTCAGATCGGGGTACGCGAGTGGCACAGCCGGGTAGAAGATATTGCCGCCGGGAACATCGATATTTCCGGTAATGCCCATGAGGCAGAACAAGGCGCGAATGGATTGAAACGTGTTCAATCCCGCATGATCGGTTCCGTTGCCGAGGACCAGACAAGCCGGCTTCGTCCGAGCATACAGGCGCGCCGCGCGCGCGATCATGTGTGGATCGCACCAAGTAATATCGGCCACACGGTCTAGCGGATATTCGCGCGCCCTCGCCCGTAACTCATCGAACCCATGGCAGTAGTTTTCTACGAACTCACGATCGTAGAGCTCCTCCTCAATAATGAGATTAATCCAACCGAGCGCCATGGCCGCGTCGGTGCCAGGGCGGATAGGAAGCCATATATCAACAGGACCTGCCGAACCCGGCCAACGCGGGTCGACCAAGATATGTGTGGGATTTCCCCGCAACGCATCGGTAAACGGTGCGTGGCCAATCAGGCCGTGATCGTTGCTGGTACGCTTCTGAGACCCCCATTCGACGATGCACTTGGGATCCGAATAAAAGTCGGGAACAACGGCGCCATCCCAAAGTTTGCCGCTAAACTTGCCGGTCGCCATGATCTGGCAAACCGCTACGCGGACGGCATAACAGAAATAGCTGATTGCCATCACGTTCGGTGTGCCGAACACATTGGCTAGCCGGCTGATGATATTGGTGTTGTTGAGGCCCATACCGCGGCCAAACACCACGGCCTCTGCACCGTAACGAGTCTTGATCTCCTGCATCTGCTTGGCGACCAACTGCAAGGCCTCATCCCAGCTGGCACGGCGCCACTTGCCACTTCCCCGTTCACCTGCCCGGATCAGAGGATAGTTGAGGCGATCCGGATGATAGAGTTGTTCGATCGCGGGCAAACCTGCCTTTGAGCAAAGCAAGCCCTTGTTGATTGGATGATCGGGGTCGCCGACGACTTTTGTGATCCGTCCCTCTTGCCTGTGCACGAGCGTCCCGCAGCCTCCGTGGCACATCCGGCAGACGACCTTGAAAATTTCCTCCTCCGGAGCGGACATACTAGCCGCCTCAGCAATCTTGGCACTGCCCCGCACCATTACTGGCATTTCTCTCGCCCTCGCTAAGGCCTACAGCACGGCTATGGTCGTGTAGTTTCGGTTCGCGATTCGGCTAACCAGCTCGCCAGCACCGATCGCTCTTTCGGGCTCATTTCGGTAACGTTGCCGGGTGGCATCGCGTTCGACAGAACCGCCGCAACATCTATGAGCCTGGCGTTTCGACGGATATTTGCTGGATTGTCCAGCAGTATGCCCCCACCTGGTGTTGCGATTCCTGCCCAGACCGGCGATTCCATGTGACACATACTGCACCGCGACGAAACAATTTCCTGCACCTCGGCGAAAGTGGTCTTAGGCACGGCGCCTGAAATCTTTTCGCGCGGTCCGAGCGAGGACAAATAAGCGACTGCCAGCATCCCCGCCGCGACCACGCCCCAAGTCCACCAGGGATTGCCTTTGCCCGCGTTTCGAGAATTAAAGAAATGACGGATGAAAGGCCCGAGTGCGAGTACGATTGCGACGATCAGCCAATTGAAGCGAGTGGCATAAAGCAACGGATAATGATTGCTTATCATCAACAATATGACCGGCAGCGTCAGATAGTTGTTATGAATCGATCGCTGACGCGCTTTGACAACCAGTTCTGCAGATGGCCGCTGGCCAGCAAACAATGCATTCACAGATTTGCGCTGGTTGGGATGAATAACGGTGAACGCATTTGCCACCATCATGGTGCCGACGATAGCCCCGATCTGGTTGACTGCAGCACGTCCACTCAACACCTGCGTAAAAGCGTAGGTGATTACGACGAGAAAAACATAAACCACGATCGCCAGCGCGACTTCATGTTTTCCTAATGGCGATCGGCAGAGCGCGTCATAAGCGAACCAAGCCACCAGAAGACTGATCAGGCTAAAGAGGCCGGCCTCGAGAGGCGTGAGATCCATCACCGACTTGTCGATGAGAAAGAGATCGGCCTGCATGTAGTAGACGAGAATAAGAAGCGCGAATCCCGACAGCCATGTCACACGGGAATCCCAAAGGTACCAGGTGAAAATGCGCGGCATTTGCGCCGGCGCAACAGTGAACTTCACCATCCGCCAGAAATTTCCGCCGTGGACTTGCCACGCCTCTCCAGCCGCTCCCTCCGGCAGATCTTCACCGGGCTTGAGCTTCATGTCCGTTGCCATGAAATAGAATGAGGCACCTATCCATGCCATGGCCGTCGTGACGTGCAGCCAGCGCACAATCATGCTTAGCCACTCAGAGACGACTGGATTCAGTTCCATGATTGAGCTCTTTTATGCTCCTGATGTTCTGCTGCTTCGGCGGCTACAGATCGAGGACAAGCCGATCCGTTTTGCTCCCTGAGCAGCAGATCATTATCTTTTTCCCCGAACTTCGTTCTGCCGTGGTCAAGACAGAGTCGCGGTGATCCGGTTGGCCAGAGATCACGGTTGTCATACACGCACCGCATATTCCTTCCTCGCACGAGTAAGGCGCGTCGATCCCTGCCTCTCGCAACGCAACTAAAATCGATTGACCTGGCATTACACGAACCTCCTTTCCAGACCTTGCCAGCTCAACAGTGAAACCGCCGTCAATGGCGGCTTCCGCAGCCGGTTTGAAGTATTCCACGTGCACGTGGTCGGCGGCCCAATCTGCTGATGCGGCCTCAAACGCCTTCAACATTGGCATTGGACCACAGCAGAAAAGGTGTGACTCTTTTGGAACACGCGAAAGAACTCGTACCAAATCGAGCACCCGGTTTTGGCTCTCGTCGTCGAAGTTCAACATGACTTTGTCGCCCGCACTAAGCCGATTGATGAACAAGGCCTCTGCGCGCGAGCGGCACGAATAAATGAGTTCTACCGAGGAGCCACGCTGCTTAAGCGCAGACCACATGCACCAGATCGGCGTGATGCCGATGCCGCCGGCGATGAGCACGCTATGCTTCGCGTCTTCAGCCAATGGAAAATTATTGCGCGGGCTTCCGATAGTTAAGGTCGTGCCCACCCGAATCTGTTCGTGCAGGAAACTTGATCCTCCGCGACTATTTTCGTCACGCTTAACGCCGATCAAATAGGATTTCAGAGAAGGGCCTGCTTCGAGCAGGGAATACTGCCTGACAAGCCCATTCGGAATATGGACGTCTATGTGCGAGCCAGGCGTAACGGGAGGCAACGCTCGACCGTCTAGAGCCTCGAATTCGTAGAGATTTATATTCCTCGCTCCAAATCGGATGCCGACGAGCTTGGCGGGAATGAGCGCGTTATTCGTCGTGTCGGAGATTGATTCACTTTTAGACGACGTGTCGTCCCCCCATGGTCGTCGCGCCGCCGCGCTATCGGATTGTGAATACGCTGTTGCTGTTATTTCAGCGAAGTTCATCTGCCGCCTTCGATCTTGTCGACGCTAAGGACCGCTTGTGACGTCCTCCCATGAGGCCCAGGGCGAACAAGACCTTTCTCTTCCGATGCTTGCGCGTGGTCGGAGGCGGTCGGCTTGCTGAAACCGGCCGCCTTAGCCACCATCACTTCTTGTTCTTTGCTTCGACGACCTTCAGCGCCGCAAGCGCGACCTGGCTGTCGCCATCCGCCAATCCCGCGGCGCCGACCCCCGATACGCCAATGCCTCCGATCAGTTTGCCGTCGAGAAGAATGGGATATCCGCCCTCCAAGGGAATGGCGGCTTCCTGGCGAAGATGCCAGAACGACGTGAACTTGCCGGCCGTGAGATCGTCATGAAAGATTTGC
>DASRDF010000068.1:0-3243 GCA_035652735.1 Pseudolabrys sp.
CGAAAGCGGCGGCGCGGCTGCCGGCCCGGCGCGCACCGACCGGGCGGTGAAATCCGGCAATGCCGATGATGCCGCCTTCATCCTGAAGAACGCGTCCAAGGTGATCGTCGTGCCGGGCTACGGCATGGCGGTCGCGCAGGCGCAGCACGCCCTGCGCGAAATGGCCGACAAGCTCAAGGCCGAAGGCGTCGAGGTCAAATACGCCATCCACCCCGTCGCCGGCCGCATGCCCGGCCACATGAACGTGCTGCTCGCGGAAGCGAACGTGCCTTACGACGAGGTGTTCGAGCTCGAGGACATCAACTCGGAGTTCGCCCAGGCCGACGTCGCCTTCGTCATCGGCGCCAACGACGTGACCAACCCGGCCGCCGAAGAAGACCCGAAATCGCCGATCTACGGCATGCCCGTGCTGCAGGTATGGAAGGCGGGCACGGTAATGTTCATCAAGCGCTCGCTGGCGTCGGGCTATGCCGGCATCGACAATCCGCTGTTCTATCGCGACAACACCATGATGCTGCTCGGCGATGCCAAGAAGATGACCGAAAGCATCGTCAAAGCACTGTAGCTTTCCGCTATTTCTTGATTACCGAAAGCTGCCCGCTGCGCTCCAGACGGGCCTCCTTGACTTCCGCGAGCTTATCGACGCCCTGCTGACGCAAATCTTCGTGCAGATCGTCCGCCGACATATGCGCTTTCTTGAGCGCCGGGACGTTGACGTTCCCGTCGCGCACCAGCATGTCGGGTTGTCCTTTGACCAGCCAGCCCAGTGCCGGTGAGTTGCGCGCGAAGAGGGAGATCAACCAATGCAACGCGATCAGCACGAACACGCAGGCCAAGGTACCGACGAACGGCGAATTGCCGGTGATGGCGCGTGCCGCGGTCGAGCCGATGACGATGACCAGGATGGCGTCGAAGGCGGTGGCGCGGCCGAGAAAACGCTTCTTGCCGAAGCGCACGAAGGCGATCATCACCAGATAGACGACGACGGCACGGATGCAAATCTGCCAGATCAGCAGTTGATGCGACTGCTTCGACAGCCCGAGTACCGTCTCGGCGAATTGGTGAAGCGCATCCATGCGCGGCTATAACGGAACTCCGTGCGGGCGGGTTCCCTCAGCCGACCGGGTCCGCCTCCGCCTCGGCGGGAACGAGGCTTGGCGCCTCTGTCTCCGCCGGGATGTAGCGAAAGCGGCGGCCATGCAGCGTGGTCGTCGGATGGACGCCGAGATGGCCGTCGCCGAAAGCGCGCATGCGCCGCTCGAACTCGTCTTTCGAGATGTCCGGCGGGAAGTCGCACATCGTCTGGTACATGCGCCGGGTGCTCTTGCGTCCGCACCAGCGGATCGGCAGAGCGTCGAGCGGTTGGCGCTGCGTCGCCAGCGCTTGCGCCAAACGCCAGAACAGACGCGCAGAGGCGGTGAAGGCGAGCTTCTCCAGCGCCAGCACGCCGATATTTGGCGGAATGTCGAAGAGTTCAACGCCGACAATCAGGCCTGAGTCGACCGCGGCCGCCATAACATGTGCGGTGGCGCCGAATCCGGTGGCGCCGTCATAGATAGCGAAATGCAGCGGCAGGCGGCCAGGATAATTCGGCGGACCCGGGTGGAAGTTGTAGGCGCCGAAGCCGAGTTGATCGAGGATGCGCGCCGGCACGATTACGGAGGTGAGAAATCCAATCAGCCGCGCGCGCCGCAATATGCGCGCGTCGATGACTTCGAGCTCGGCGAGCGTCTCGACGACGAGCACCGTCAGTCGCGGATTATGTTTGCTCAGCAGCGCCGGCAGCGCGATCCGTTCGGCGGGACCGGTCAACAATATGACGGTATCGAACATGGCGCGCGGACCCACGATCCGCTCCAGCGCGCCGCCCCTGGTTGGTAGATAGTCCGGGCTGCTGTGCAAAGTGTTAAGGAGACGCCGCCGAAAAACCGGGCGGTGAATTCTTTATGGCGATTTTACGAGATGCGGCCGGCTCGGACGGGCAGCGGCACCGCGCATTGCACGCGCACGCCCTCGGGACGGTAGTCAATCCGGCTGCGCGCCTGGATCTGTCCCGGCAGCACGAAGTCCAAGAGCCGTGAGCCGAAGCCCTGCTTTTTCGGCGGCGTTACCGGCGGGCCGCCGCGTTCCACCCAGTCGAATTCCAGCGTGCGACGCGTGGCTTCGATGGTTACCATCCAGGTCACCGCGACCCTGCCGCCGTATACCGAGAGCGCCCCATACCGCGCCGAATTGGTCGTGAGCTCATGCGCCACCATGCCGAGCGAGACGGCGAGCCGCGCATCGATGTCGACCTCCGGCCCCTCCAGGAGAATGCGCTTGCCGCTTTCGTCATCGAACATGTCAAGCTCGGTATGGAAGATGTCCGCGAAGGACACTTTCGCGCCGTCGTTGCTGAGCAGCAAGTGCGTGCGCGCCATGGCGCCGATGCGTCCAATCATGGCGTTTTTGAATTCTTCGATGTTTTTGGTCGAACGCGCGGTCGACCCCATGATCGCCTGCACTGTGGCGAGCGTGTTCTTCACGCGGTGGTGCAGCTCGCGCAGCAACAAGCTTTGCTCTTCTTCCGCGCGCTTGCGCTCGGTGATGTCCACCAGCATGTTGACCGCGCCGACCAAGCGGCCGCGTTCGTCGTGCAACGGAGTCGGATAGGGGATGAAGGGCACGCGCGTGCCGTCCGGCCGCTCCGCGGCCGCTTCCATGCCGCGCACCTCCCGGTCTTCTTTCAGCGCCAGCGCCATGGGGCATTCGGCATGTGCCATTGGCGTGCCATCGGGCCAATAAAGCTTCCAGGAGCCGCACCATTCGCTGGTTCCGAGCGGCGGCCGGCGGCCCCACAGCTCGGCTGCGGCCTCATTATAGTAGGTAATGCGTCCTTGAGCGTCGGTGGTGTAGACGGCCGCCGGTAAGGAATCGAGCAATCGGCGAAAACGCCGTTCTTTTTCGCGCAACACATCGTCATTGCGCACAGCTGCCAAAGGCACGACGTTGTCTGGTGCTACCGCCGGTTCGCCCGCAGTCACGGCGCGCTCGAACTCGCCTTCCAAAAACCCAATCTGTTGATCCATGTGCTGCTACGCGGCGCGGCGACAGTCCCGGGTCATCGCCAAACGCTCCCCCGCCATAACGGTGCAAACGTCGCGTGGAGAAATTGGTTGCGCGGGCGACGCAAAAAAATCGCGCCGCCGCCGCAGTTTCGTTGCGACATTTCAAAGGCTTCCGGGAATGCTCACCCGCTTGCCG
>DASRDF010000069.1:0-28363 GCA_035652735.1 Pseudolabrys sp.
CGCCGTGGATCAGGGCGTTCCCAGCCCCAGCAATCCGCTTGGCGCCAAGGGCGTCGGCGAAGCGGGAACGACAGGGGCCTTGCCCGCGTGCATGAATGCGGTGGTCGATGCGTTGCGCACCGCCGGCGTCTCGCATTTCAACATGCCGGCGACGCCCGCACGCATCTGGAGCGCCCTCGCTGCGGCAAATTTCGCGGATCGGCCGAGACGGCGTTAGCCGGCGGGACTTAAACTCGTGGGCACGGGCTCCGGTGTGCCGTCTGTCAGCGTGCCGGCGCCGGCGGCCTCGGTTTCGGGTCCGAGCAGGCGAGCGCTCCGCACCAGCGTTGCGCGGGCGGCACGGGCGTCAAGGGCCACCCGGAATATGGTGCGCAGATGCTTGGGCTCGCGCACGATTGAACGCAGCAGCGCCCCGATGTCCGTCGTGCCGTTCGCCCTGATTGAACGAATGACAAGCGGTGGCAGGCTGCGGGCGGCGGGATCGCAGACGACGCGAACGGCAGCCATCGGCAGGCCGTGGTCGGCCGCTATGCGCGCGACGATGTGCGACTCCGTGTCGACGGCGTCTGCGGCCGTCGCCGCATGCAGCGCGCGCTTCTCGTCTGCGCTCGCCACCGGAGCCGGCGCGCCCGCAAGTACTCCCGATATCGCCTTCGGCATCGCTTCGAGCAGTTTGCGAGACCAACGCAGATCCGTCGCGATACGGGACTGTCCGGCAACGACCGCCGAGGCGACGATGCAGGTGCCGGCGGTAAGATCGGGTCGCAGCCCGCCCGCTACGCCGAAGCTGATCAAGCCCCGGCAGCCGATCGCAGCCGCTTGCCGCAGAGCGGGCTCGAGGTGGTGCCCAGTGCCTGCACAGATGATTTGCCTTCCCGACGTCGCCGCAATGCGCGCTTCGAATGCCAATCCGACCACAACAATCATAGTACTGGCCTGGGCAAAAGCCGGTTGAATGAGCAATCCAAATTCAAAGAACTATCATAACATAGAACCTTCCGCCTCAATGAAGGTTCGCGACGTCTGTTGTGTTCGCGGACGGCATTATATCCCAACTTCGTTGGCACCGCGGAACCGGCGCCGCAGCGCGACGGTTTAATCCGATCGTCCACTTGCGCTTACGGCAGCGTTTCACGGTTAGGACATTGCTCCTTCAGCGCAGCGGTTGGGACGCTCGCTCGCCGCTGAAGATGCGCTCAGCGCCGGTTGACGACCATCGGCAGCCCATCCTTGGGACGTAAAGTGACCTTTTGCACCGGAATGACGGTATGTCCTGGGAGAAGCGCAAACCGGTACCGGCAGGTCAGTGTCGCCAGGATGATGGCTGCTTCCTGTAACGCGAATGTCATGCCGACACAGGTTCGCGGACCGGCGCCGAACGGCAGATAGGCGAAGCGGTCGGTTTTTTGCAGGCCGCCGTCGAGAAATCGCCGTGGGTCAAAGCGGTCGGGCGCGCGCCAGAGCGTCCGGTGCCGATGCAGCACATAGGGCGCGATGACCACCATGGTACCGCGGCGGATCGGATGGCCGACGAGCTCGTCATCGCCCAGCGCCGAACGGCTGATCGCCGCAATCGGCGGATAAAGCCGGTTGGCTTCGTCAATGACGGCGCGTGTGTTGACGAGACGGTCGGCGAGGGTCTGGGCGTCGCCCTCGAGTTCGCGTTCGGCCTCCGCGCGCACGCATTCGGCCCATTCCGGTGATTGCGACAGCAAGAACAGCGACCAGGTGACGCAATTGGCCGTGGTCTCATGGCCGGCCGCGATAAAGGTGAGGACATTGGCTGCGACTTCGCGCTCGCTCAATCCCTTGCCGGTTTCGGGATCGCGGGCGTTGAGCAAGTGCGCCAGCAAATCGTCGGGCGCGCGGTAGTCGGCCTGAGCTAATTGTCGTTTGCGCGAGACGACGATGCGGTCGACGGCTGTTTTGAAGAAGCGCTGTTCGGATTGCGCCTTGGTGCGCGGCAGCGGTATGCCGAGCACGTCGCTTGGATCGAGTCGTCCGACCGCTTCGAAATAGCTTTTCATGCCCTGGCGAATCGCCTCGCGATCGGTACCGAACCCGTCGGAAAAGATCGTGCGTTCCAGAACATCGAGCGTGACGCGTGTCACTTCGACGGCCATATCGACGGTCTTGCCGACCGACGCCTCAAGGCGGTCGGCGAGCGCGCATGCCGCTTCCACCATGCGGCCGGCGTAGTTCATGACGCTCTTGCGCGCGAACAACGGCGCCAGGGCGCGCCGTTGCATACGCCACTGCTGGCGCTCTGCGGTCAAAAGCCCATCGGTCAATCCTGCGGAAAGCACCCGGCGCTGCAGCCAATCCTTCTGGTAATTGTCAGTATTCTCGAGCAGCACTCTGCGGATGGCCGCCGGCTCGTTAATCACCGCCACGTGGGCAAAAGGCAGCCCGCCCATAACGATCGGCTCGCTGAAATGCGCTTGCGTCCATGCTTCCAGCGGATTGGTCGCGAGCACGCGAAGCAATGCGAGCGGACCGAGCGAATTCGCGCGAGGGATCGGAGCCGGCGGACGCAACAAAGCAACGCTGTCGAGCATGCGTTTTCCCGGCCGTTGATCGCTGTTATTGGCATACAACGGCCTGTATGCCGATAGAGTTCCAGCATGCTAGCGCACGGCTGCCGCCGTGAACATCCGATCGAGGAACGCGCCGATGGTCGCGACCGCCCATCGGGCCTCCGGCAGGACGGCGGCTAAAAGCTGCCACGTATGCGGCATGCGCCGCCAAATTTGCAACTCGACGTGACACCCGGCGCCCCGCATGTTTTCGGCCATCCTTGCCGCGTCGTCGCGCAGAATTTCATCGCTGCCGACCTGAATTAGGGTCGGCGGCAGTCCGCGCGGATCGCCGTACAGCGGCGATGCGTACGGATTTCGCGGATCGCTGCCAGCAAGATAATCGGCGGCAAATATCGGCAGATCGTCTGCGTTGAGCATGGGATCGCTGGCTGCATTGGCTTTGAGTGACGGCCCCGTGAGCGCGAGATCGGTCCACGGTGACAGAGCCACGGCCGCCGCCGGCAGCGGCAGCCCTGAATCGCGCAGCTTCATCAGCAGCGCGAGCGCAAGGCCGCCCCCGGCCGAGTCGCCCATGACGGCAAGACCGCGCGGGTCGTTGGAGCCGAGCAGCCAACGATAGGAGGCGAGCGCATCTTCTATGGCTGCCGGATAGGGACATTCGGGCGCCAGCCGGTAGTCAATCGCCAGTACGCGAGCGCGCGCAGCAGTGGCGATACGCCACGTGAAGTGCCGGTACGTCGATGGCGCGCCGACCCGGTAAGCTCCGCCGTGTAAAAACAGGACGCAGCGATCCGGGCGAGACATTTTGGTGGCGATGAGATCGGCGGGCACTCCGGCAGCGTCGACCGCGCTCGTGACGGTGCCGAGCGGCGGGTAGGGGATGAGCATTTCCATCGCGCGAAACGTTTGGCGTGCCTGCTCGATCGGCTGGCGGTGGCTTGGACGCTTGACGAACCAGCGCAGGCCGAGCCGGGCAAGCTCGGCGCGAAAGCTGATGCGCTGGCTCACAACGCGCTCAATGCTGGCCGGCGGCGGTCGTCTGCAGCGGCGTTCCGGCGCGCCCGCGCTCGTCACTCACCAGCCGGCCGTCCTCGATCGAGATGACACGATGGGCATAGGGCAGCAGGCGGGTATCGTGCGTCACCACAAGGACGCAGCGATCGCTATCCGCGGCGATCGCACTTAAAATGCGCATGATTGCCTGACCGTTGGTGCTGTCTACGGCCGCGGTCGGCTCGTCGGCCAGAATCGCGGAAGGGCCGGAAACGATTGCGCGCGCGATGGCCACCCGTTGCTGCTCGCCCCCGCTCAGCTCGTTTGGAAAGGACAAAAGCTTGTTCGCCAGGCCGACGCGCGCCAAGGCCTCGCAGGAGCGGATGCGCGCATCGCGGCCATATTCGCCGCGGACGTCCAACGCCAGCTGCACATTTTCCGCCGCCGTCAGCGTAGGGAACAGATGATAACTCTGAAAGATGAAGCCGACATGATCGCGTCGCAGCTGCGCGAGCGCTTGCGCGCCTGCACCTTCGGTTGAGGTGCCGCAGACGCGCACCTCCCCCGCCGTCGGCGTCAACATGCAGCCGAGGACCGACAGCAGGGTGGTCTTGCCGCTGCCGGAAGGGCCCATCAATACCGTCAGCTCGCCGCCCTGCAATACCAGGCTTACGTCCTTAAGCGCATCCACTTGCGCCGGTCCGGTGCCGAGCACCTTGCTCACCGAGCGCGCTTCGAGGATCGGTGTGCTCATCGCGTGAACACCATGACTGGGTCTATGCGCACGACGCGCATGATCGCGGCCATGGCGGAAATGATGCACATGGCAAGCGTCAGCCCAAAGACAATGCCCCAAAGGCCGGGGGTAATGACCACCGGCAACGCACCGCCGGCGGTGAACCAGACCACGCAGAAACCGATGACACTGGCCAGGCAGAAGCCGATCACCGCGTTGAACAACGCCTGATAGATAATCACCGTGTAGAGATAACCGTTCGACGAACCCATCGCGCGCAATGTGGCGAACTCGTCGAGATGGTCCTTGGTGCTGGAATAGAGCGTCTGCGCAACGATAACCGTGCCGACAATGACACCGAGCAGGGCTCCGCCAAACAGGGCGGCGCCGGCGCCGGTGTCGAACAGCCAGAACGTGCGGCTTCGCTCGGCGAATTGCGGAGTCGTGAGAACCTCGACATTCTTGACCTTCGCTTCGATATCATGCCGCACCTGCTCGACATTGGCGCCGGGCTTGAGGTCGACCAGGAAGTAGCTTGCCACCGTATTGGGAATACCGACATAGGCGTGCGCGCGCGATAGATCGGTGAAAACATATGGCGTTGTCGTGAACGAGCGAATGCCGCGCGTAAAGGCAGCGATCGAGACAGACCGGCCGCGAATATCGGCTTTGTCCCCCAATTTTGATACGCCGAGCCGCTGCTCGTAGCTGCGATCCACCGCGACCGTGTTCGCACCCGATAGCGCCTTCACTGATCCTTCGCTGATATTCCAGGGCTGTAACGTATTTGCATTCAGATCGGAGCCGACGATAAACACCGGCGTCATCTCTCCGCTCGGCAACCGCCAATCGGAAAAGCCGATGACCAGCATGGACGTGCGCGCTACCCCGTTCACCGTGTCGATCGTGCGCCGTGCATTGGCATCGAGCAGGGAAGGATCCTCGAAGCATTTGGTGCCTTTGCGCATGACCCACAAATCGGCGGAGGCGTGATCGATCATTTTGGTGACCATCTGCCCGAAGCCGAGATAGAGACCGAGCTGAACCAGGACCAGCACGACGGCAAAAACGATGCCGACAGCAGTCGCGACGAAACGCAGCCGATCATGAAAGAGGTTGCGAGAGGCGAGCGTCAGTCTGAGTGGCAATATCGCACCTCGCTTGTCGGAATGAAGCTAACGCGGCGCCGATGCGACCGTTCGCCTGACCGCAAAGACCTGAGTGGCCGCGAGCGCGCGTGCGAATACCACGCTGGTGCTCCAACTCAAGCTCAGCGCGCCCGCGAGCACGATGGCGAACTTGGTGGCAGCATTGAGGCCGGTCGGTAGCAGGAGATATTGAAGCCAGACGACGAAAGCATAGTGAATGAGGTACATGCCATAGGCATTCCCCGACAACGAATCGAGGGTTGCCAGACGCACGCTGCAGGTAAAGCGAAGGCAGGACGCAATCAGGAACAGACCCCCGCTCGCGCAGGCAAGCGGGAAGGTAAGGCTGGCGATGATCCGGAACGCAAGCGGCGCCGCGTTCCAGTCCGGCCGCGTCAACGACGTGAAGGCTGCCCAAACGAGGAACATGGTAACAGCGGCGGCGGTCACTGCGCGCCAGTTACGGACGAGCGGACCGTCGACGGAAAGTAGGCCGCGATCGATGCCGTAGCTTCCGAGCGCAACACCGCCAAAAAAGTACACCAGGTAAAGCAGCGGCCGGCACAACTGAAGGGAAAATGGTCCGGCTGCCGCCCAGCGCCAGGGTGTGAAGCCAAGCGCCAGCGGCGCATAAGCGAGCACGGAGGCCGCTGCAAACCATGCGCCGTATTTCAGCGGCTTGCGTGCAGCTTCCGCTGCAAAACGGGCAAACCAATCAATGCAGGCAGGCCAGATTGCGTACACAGCGCCGGCCAGCAAATTGAGCACCAAAAGCTGCCATAGAAACCATTCCGGGCCGGCGGGCCAGAATGGTAAGGCCAGCCATTCATGCCAATAATTGAGCACGCTGGGCTCCGCGGTGCGCGCGAGGTAAGCAGGATAGAATGAGAGCGGACTAAGAAAGAGAACGACCAGCGCGAATGGAATCCCGATCCGGGTGAGCCGGCCGGAACAGTAAGCGCGCGAACCCTTGCGGTTCAGGCTGCCGGCAGTGAGCAGGCCTGACAAAAAGAACATGAGTGCCATCAGGCTCACGTCCTGCCAGGCACAGAAGACATCAAAGCCGATCCAGCGATGCCCATCCACGATAGGAAACGCCTGCCAGCTGTAAGGCGGCTGCTCAAAACCGCTCTGTTGCGCCGGAGCCGATGCGAGATAAGCAAGCGCCGAATGAAAGGCGAGAACGATTACAATGACCACGGCGCGCAGATTGCTGAGGGCAAGGCTCGACTTGGTCATGCAACATCTCAGCCCTTGCTGGTTGTTCCCCTGGGGCGTAACGACTCAATCGGCGTCGAAGTTCCGGGGTGGTTTCGTGAAACGGCCACAGTTTGGGATAACTGAGGAAGCGAAAAGTGAGTTTGCCACGAAGCAGTACAGATATGAAGCGCCTGGCTATTGTTAGCATGATTGCGGTGGCGATGCTGGCGGCGCCTGCATCTCAGGGGCAGCCGGGACATCGCACCTATGAACAGGGCGGTTATGGCGCCTCGCAGCAGCCCAGTGTCGTGGGCCTCTGGGAAAAGAAGAGCGACGAAGGCAAGCCGATCAGCTGGTTCTTATTTGTGCAAGATCAGGATGGGACCTACGAAGGGGCTATCGCCAAGCTGTTTCCGCGACCGTCCGATCCACCGAATCCCGTTTGCGCCAATTGCCGCGACGACCGTCGGAATGCGCCGCTGCTCGGGCTTTCTTTTGTGCGCGGTATGAAGCGAGATGGGCTCCACTACGAGGATGGGACGATCCTCGATCCGCGCGACGGGAATGTCTACAACGCTCAGATGACGCTCAGTCCCGACGGGCAGCGCCTCACTTTGCGTGGCTACCTTGGCATTCCGCTGTTCGGCATGGACGAAGTATGGACGCGCCTCCCGGATCAGGACATGGCGAGTCTCGATCCCAGCGTTCTAACGAAATATCTGCCGCATCTGGCTCCCCAGTTAAATGCTGGGTCGGCGCCGCCTCGGCGTAAACTGCGCTAGAGCTTCGCTAGTCGGATTCACGTTCGCGTCGGCCGTGGTGGTGCTTGCCGTAGTTAGCCATCACGGCGCGACATTGCCGGCTGACTTTGCTCCAGTGCGCGCGCAAGCAGGCCGTGATGCGGTCGGTATCCGGAATGGCTTCACCGCACAAAGCATACACGTCGGATTCGCAAGCTTGCTGTTCCTGCTCCATCCCCGGCGACGTCTGCTCGTTTTGCGTCTGAGCGTGCGCCAAGGAAGAAAAGGCGAAGATCGTACTTGCGATCGCCAAAATGCGTATTGCCTTCATGATCGATCTCCAAGTCCCCCTAATGCGTCGCAAGCGATCTAAGTTCCCGCGACTGGCGGAAGTCGCTTGCGTCGGCTGTCCCGCCGCCATATCGCCCGAATTGCCCGACATGAGCCTTGCCCCACGGCCCATATCGGGCTTAATCAGCGTCAGTTGAGTCGGGGCAACCAGGCGGCCCGGCCAGCGTTTACCCGCTATTGAACGAGCGAAAGATGACTACCGAAGACGTGCGCGCGACGGCTGAGCATAGCGACATTATCTACCCGTCGGCCATTCCTTTCATCGTGGTGCATCTTGTCTGTTTTGCGGCGCTCTGGACAGGGGTGACGTGGCAGGCGCTGGCCCTATGCGCCGCGCTCTACTGGGGCCGCATATTTGCTATTGGTGCGGGATACCATCGTTATTTCTCTCATCGGGCCTATTCGACCGGCCGGGTCTTTCAGTTCATTTTGGCCCTCGCCAGTCAAAGCACCTTCCAGAAAAGCGTGCTGTGGTGGGCGGCTAAACATCGTCACCATCACCTGCATTCCGACACCGAACAGGACGTTCACTCGCCGCGTCATACCGGTTTTTGGTACAGCCATTTGGGTTGGATATTCGCACGCCGGCATGACACCTGCGATCTGGTCAAGGTCGCCGATTTTGCCAAATACCCGGAGTTGATGTGGCTACATCGGCATGAGCGGGTGCCTGCCTACGCACTTGCTGCACTTTGTTACGTGATCGCCGGGCTGCCGGGATTGGTTGTCGGCTTCTTCTGGAGCACGTGCCTGGTGTTTCACGCAACTTTTTGCATCAATTCGCTCGCGCATGTGAGCGGCAGCAAGCGCTATGTCACGGGCGATGATTCTCGCAACAATTGGCTGCTTGCAATCTTCACCATGGGCGAGGGCTGGCACAACAATCACCATGCGTGTCAGAGCAGCGTGCGGCAGGGCTTCCGTTGGTGGGAGTATGATCCGACCTTCTATCTCCTGAAGCTGCTGTCCTTCGCCGGGCTGATCTGGGATCTCAAGCTGCCGCCTGCCGCAGTGCTGCGCAACGAACAACGGCTCGGCTCGCGCGTGATCGAACGGGCGGCGCGGCAGCTGGCCGCGAGCTTTAATTCCGAGCGCATTGCCGGCGCTGTCGCGTCGGCACTCGAAGGTGCCTCGTTGTCGGCCCTTCAGCAGCGATTGGCTGTTGCGCAGCATCAGGCGGTCGAGGTTCTCGCCAATGCGCACCTGCCACAACTGCCCACCCGCGAGCAGATTCTCGAGAAGGCCCGCGCCATGTTTGCACGCACGCCCAGCGTCGATGAGATCGTCGATCGAGCCTATGGCCTTCTGCTTGACGGTATTGGCGCTCGCCTGCGCGAAGCCCCGGCCAGGGGCTAATTCAGCGGCAAAATTGTTCCATCGGGCCTGAACCCCGCGCGGAGTAAGGCGTTAAGGGTCGGGGGTGATCGACCGGTAGCGACTTGCCGCTGGACGGCCTTTTAGAGCCCAGCGCGGGTCGCTTTTCCGCAAATGCCGCGGGGTGGAAAAAGCCATGGCCTCACAACGTGTTCTCGACAAAATCAATTATCCCGCCGACTTGCGGGCCCTCAACGGCCAACAACTTAAGCAATTAGCGGACGAGCTCCGTACAGAAACGATCAATGCCGTCTCTGTAACAGGGGGCCATCTCGGGGCCGGCCTGGGCGTGGTCGAGCTGACGGTAGCATTGCACCATGTCTTCGATACGCCCCGCGACAAGCTGATCTGGGACGTTGGGCATCAGGCCTATCCGCACAAGATCCTTACAGGCCGGCGCGACCGTATCCGTACCATCCGCCAAGGTGGCGGCCTCTCCGGTTTTACCAAGCGCGCCGAAAGCGAGTACGATCCGTTTGGCGCCGCCCATTCCTCGACTTCCATCTCCGCCGGCCTCGGCATGGCCGTTGCCCGCGACCTGCGCGAGCAGTCGCACAACGTGATCTGCGTGATCGGCGACGGGGCGATGTCGGCGGGCATGGCCTATGAAGCCATGAATAATGCGGGTGCGCATAAAACCCGCCTCATTGTCATTCTCAATGATAACGACATGTCGATTGCGCCACCGGTCGGCGCCATGTCGGCCTATTTGGCGCGGCTGATTTCGGGCCGCGCCTATCGTACGCTGCGCAACGCAGGCAAAAGCTTCGCCAAACGGCTGCCACGCTTCCTCGAGCGGCATGCTCAACGCGCCGAAGCGTTCGCCCGCGGGTTCTGGACCGGCGGCACGCTGTTTGACGAACTCGGTTTCTATTACGTCGGACCGATCGACGGACACAATCTCGATCATCTGTTGCCCGTGTTGCGTAATGTGCGCGACGCCAAGAATGGGCCGATGCTGGTGCATGTCGTCACGCAAAAGGGCAAAGGCTACGAGCCGGCGGAGAAGTCGGCCGACAAATATCACGGTGTCGTCAAGTTCGACGTCGCCACTGGCGCCCAAGTCAAGGGCAAAGGCGGCCCGCCGAGCTACACCAAAGTGTTTGGCGAGAGCCTGGTGAAGGAGGCGCGCAAGGACGATCGGATCGTCGCCATTACTGCGGCCATGCCCTCCGGCACCGGAGTCGATATCTTCGGCAAGGCGTTTCCCAAGCGCACCTTCGATGTCGGTATTGCCGAGCAACATGCAGTGACCTTCGCTGCCGGTCTTGCGGCCGAGGGCTTCAAGCCGTTTGCCGCGATCTATTCGACCTTCCTGCAGCGCGCCTACGATCAGGTTGTCCATGACGTGGCGATTCAGCGGCTGCCGGTGCGTTTCGCCATGGATCGGGCGGGGCTCGTCGGCGCCGACGGGCCGACACATGCCGGCGCCTTCGATCTCGCCTATCTCGGGTGCCTGCCGGGCTTTGTGCTGATGGCCGCCGCGGACGAAGCAGAGCTGGTGCACATGGTGGCGACCGCGGCCGTCATCGACGACCGTCCGTCGGCTCTTCGTTATCCGCGCGGAGAAGGCGTGGGCGTGCCGCTGCCCGAAGAAGGTGTGCCGCTGGAAATCGGCAAGGGGCGTATCATTCGCGAGGGGACACGCGTGGCGCTGCTGTCGCTCGGCGGCCGTCTCGGCGAATGCCGCAAGGCGGCCGACGAACTTACTGCGCGCGGGCTTTCAACGACAGTCGCAGATGCGCGTTTTGCCAAGCCGATCGACGTCGATCTCCTGCTGCGTCTTGCGCGCGAGCACGAGTGCCTGATCACCATCGAAGAAGGCGCCATTGGCGGTTTTTCGGCGCAAGTAATGCGCGCCCTCAGCGAGCACGGCGTGCTTGATCGCGGTCTCGCAGTGCGCTCGATGGTGTTGCCGGATCGCTTTATTGACCAGGATTCGCCTGCGGCGATGTACGCCCAGGCCGGTCTCGACCAAAAGGCAATTGTGGCCAAAGTGGTCGAGGTGTTTGGCGGACGAGACGCGGTCGCCGAGTTGAAGCTGGCGCAAACGGCTTAGCCGCCAATGGCTTACAGATCGCGCCCGCGTGCCGGGGCCGCTCGCTTGCTTTCGCAGCCGAGCCATCTCAAAAAGGCCGCCGGGAATGGAACTCGGTCGGTTTGCCCCGGTTAAGGATGTCATGCGAGTTATCCTAGCTCAGCCACGGGGATTTTGCGCCGGTGTGGTGCGCGCTATCGAAATCGTCGAGCGCGCGCTGCAAACGTTTGGTCCGCCAGTCTATGTGCGCCACGAAATCGTTCACAACCGGCACGTCGTCGAAAGTCTGAAGGCGAAGGGCGCGCTCTTCGTCGAGGAGCTCGACGAAGTCCCCGCCGGCGCGGTGACCATATTCAGCGCCCATGGCGTGGCACGGGCTGTCGAAGAGGAAGCCGAGCGGCGGGGACTGAACGTCATCGACGCCACTTGCCCATTGGTCAGCAAAGTGCACAACCAGGCTAACCGTTACGTGCGCGACGCCCGCCAGCTCATCCTCATCGGCCACGCCGGTCATCCGGAGGTCGAGGGTACCAAGGGCCGCATTCCGGTGCCGGTCCATCTGGTGCAAACCGAAGTGGACGTGGAGAAGCTCTCCATCCCACGCGACACGCCAGTCGCCTATGTCACGCAAACAACGCTGAGCGTCGACGATACGCGCGGCATCATCGCCGCACTCGAAGCGAAATTCTCGGACGTCGTCGGACCGGACACGCGCGACATCTGCTATGCCACGCAGAACCGGCAAAGCGCGGTGCGCGATCTGTGCAAGGTCGTCGACGTGCTGTTGGTCGTCGGCGCCAGCAATTCCTCCAATTCCAACCGGCTGCGCGAGATCGGCGCCGATTCCGGCATCCCGAGCTACTTGATCGCCGACGGGCGCGAGCTCAAACCGGAATGGGTTCAGGATGCGGAAGTTGTCGGCATCACCGCCGGCGCGTCCGCTCCGGAAACGCTGGTCGAAAACGTCATCGATGCATTGGCCGCACTCGATCGCGTGGAGATCTCCACCATGGCCGGGCGCATCGAGAATATCGAATTCAAGCTTCCCGCCGCCGTTTCCAATCCGAAACCTTCAAAGCTTGCGGCGGTTTAGGCAATGCGTGTGGGGCGATTGACGGGGGCGCTGCGAGGTCGTACGGAACCGAACCCTACCTCGATTCCGTCAATGACCTTGCCTAGATAATACGATTGAGAGTGGTCCCATGGCTATTCCATTGCTGCAAAAGCTTTACGTCGGCAGCTACGTCGTTCGCCAACATCTGGCCGGACGCAAGCGTTACCCGCTGGTGCTAATGCTGGAGCCGCTGTTCCGCTGCAATCTCGCTTGCGCCGGCTGCGGGAAGATCGATTACCCAGACAAGATCCTCAACCAGCGCCTCTCCGTCGAGCAGTGTCTAGAAGCGGTCGACGAATGCGGCGCTCCAGTCGTCTCCATCGCCGGCGGCGAGCCGCTCATCCATAGCGAGATGCCGCAGATCGTCGAAGGCATCGTGGCGCGCAAGAAGTTCGTCTATTTGTGCACGAACGCTTTGCTGATGGAGAAGAAGCTTTCCAAGTTCAAGCCGAGTCCGTTCTTCTCATGGTCGGTGCATCTCGACGGCGACCGCGAGATGCACGACCATTCGGTGTGTGAGGAAGGTGTGTACGACAAGGCGGTGGCAGCCATTGCCAAGGCCAAGGCCATGGGCTTCCGCATCAGCATGAATTGCACGCTGTTCGACAATGCCGATCCCGAGCGCGTGGCCCGCTTCTTCGATACGGTGAAGGACATCGGCATCGACGGCATTACCGTGTCGCCCGGCTATGCCTACGAGCGCGCGCCCGACCAGGAGCACTTCCTCAACCGCACGCGCACCAAGCAGCTCTTCCGCGACATCTTCCGCAAGCGCCGTCAGGACAGCGACTGGTCGTTCAATCAGTCGAGCCTCTTCCTCGATTTCCTCGCCGGCAATCAGCAGTACCACTGCACGCCATGGGGCAACCCAACGCGTAATGTGTTCGGCTGGCAGCGGCCTTGCTACCTGCTCGGCGAAGGCTACGCGCGCACGTTCAAGGAGCTGATGGAAGAGACCGACTGGGATTCGTACGGCACAGGCAACTATGAGAAGTGCGCCGACTGCATGGTGCATTGCGGTTATGAGGCGACGGCAGTGATGGATTCGGTCACGCATCCGCTCAAGGCGCTCAAGATTGCCATGCGGGGCATCGAAACCGAGAAGCCGATGGTGGCGGACATTCCGCTCGATAAACAGCGGCCGGCCCGCTACGTGTTCGAAAATCACGTCGCCAAGAAGCTAGAGGAAATCGGGCAGACCGAGGCTCGGGCCAAAGCCGTAGCGAGCGCGCGCTAGAGTCCGCCGCGCGGCAAAGGTATGACACACAAGCGCCAGCATGGCGCCGATCTCTCTCGGCGCGCGCGCCATCGCGCGCACCACAGCCATCGCATCGAGCGATCCATCGGCGCGCATGCCGCGCAATGCGGCGCGCGGCACCGTGCGGTGCGCGGCGTCGGCGATCACACGGAACACAGCGAAAGGTAGCCCGTGTCGCGCCGCAATCGACCCGGCGATATGCGATTCCATGTCGAGTGCGGCGGCGCCGGTACGGCGAAAAAGGTCGATTTTGTCGGCCGGGGCGGTCACCGGCGCGTCCACCCCGAGGAGCGGCGCATGAACCGCGCGCGGGTGAGAGGCGAGCAGCGTCTGCGTCCATTCGTCGTCCGTAGGGATGGTGCGGCCACGGCCGACCACAGACGAGGCAACGACGCCTGTGCCCGGGGCCAGCTCCGGGTCAAGGCCGCCAGCGATGCCGAAGCTGAGAATCCCTGCACATCCAGGCCGAATATGCGCGCCCAGCGCTTCGGTCATGCGAATGCCGGGCGCGCAGCAAATCGCGGCGCCGTGCGTTGTGCGCGCCAGCCGCGCCTCAAACGCGAGGCCGACCGCGACCACGACAAAGCGATCCTGCGCGCCTACAGGCCGAACGCGACCTTGCGGCTGTTGGTGTTCTGCAGATTTCGGAATCGCGCCAGCGCCCACAGCGGAAAGAACTTCGGATAGCCATGGTAGCGCAGGTAGAAGATTCGCGGGAAGCCGGTTCCTGTGTAATTGCGTTCCGTCCACAAACCTTCATCGTCTTGTGTGGCAATCAGGTAACTGATTCCGCGCTCCACCGCTTGATGTTCCACTTCGCCGGCGGCCATCAGCGCCAATAACGCCCACGCCGTCTGCGAGGCCGTGCTCGGCGCTGATTCGTAGCCGCGATAATCAAGCTTGTAGCTGTCGCAATCCTCGCCCCAGCCCCCGTCTGCGTTCTGGATTCGAATGAGCCATTGCGCCGCGCGCTGCATTTCCGGCGAATCACTCGGGAGCCCGGCAGCATTGAGAGCGCAGAGCGCCGACCAAGTTCCATAGATGTAATTAACGCCCCAGCGTCCATACCACGAGCCATCAGGCCGTTGCGTGCGGCGCAGATAGTCGATGCCGCGGCGCATAGACTGCGACGCCTCCGGCGTGGCGCCGAGTTGCGCCAGCATTGAGACGCAGCGGCCGGTCAGGTCAGGCGAAGGCGGATCGAGCAAAGCGCCGTGATCGGCGAAAGGGATGTTATTGAGAAATTCATGCGTATTGTCGGCATCGAAGGCACCCCAGCCGCCGTCGCTCGATTGCAGGCCTTCGATCCATTCCCGTGCGCGCGCCATTGCCGTGTTGTAGCCGCGCTCGCCGTGCTGCTTCTGCGCGCGCGCCATGCCGACGACAATGACCGCCGTATCATCGAGGTCGGGATAATGCGGATTGGCATATTGGAACGCCCAGCCGCCCGGCCGCACGTGCGGACGCTTGAAGCACCAGTCGCCTTTCACATCGAGTTCCTGCCGGGGTAGCAACCAGTCAAGCCCGCGCTCGGCACTCGCTACATTGGCGCCGCCGCCGGCTTCGAGCAGCGCATGGGCGGCAAGCGCGGTATCCCACACAGGCGACACACAGGGCTGGCAGTAGGCCTCGCCCTGCTTGATGACGAGCAACTTGTCGATCGACTTCCGTGCGATAGCACGGCTGGGATCGCTCTCCGGCACGCCGAGCGCATCGAACATCATCACTGAATTGGCCATGGCCGGAAAGATAGCGCCGAGGCCGTCCTCGCCGTTGAGCCGCTCGACAACGAACTCGCGCGCCACGTTGATGGCGCGCTGCCGTGTCGCACGCGGGAAGGCTGGCTCGGCGATCTTGAGCGCGACGTCGAGCGCGCGAAAGATCTCATACCAGAAGCGGTTCTGGTGCGGCGCTTTGGCGTGGCGTCCCGTTTGCTCGGGCGGATCGAGGAATAGCTCGTCAATTCGGATGCCGCGTTTATTGCGCGCGCGCGGTTTGAGCGCTTGCAGCACGAGCAGCGGCACCAGCACAGTGCGCCCCCAGTAAGAAATCTTCGATAGATGGAAGAAAAACCACTTTGGCAGCAGCACAATCTCCACCGGCATCAGCGGCACCGCCGACCAAGGCATGTTGCCGTAAAGTGCGAGCAGCATGCGCGTGAAGACGTTCACCTCCGCCGCGCCGCCATGGGAGCGGATCGCCTCGCGGGCGCGGCGCATATGCGGCGCTTCAACGTCGTCGCCGATCATCTTTAGCGCGAAGTAAGCCTTGACGCTGGCACTGATGTCGAAAGCCCCGCCGTTGAACAGTGGCCAGCCCCCATGCTCCGCTTGGCGGCTGCGGATATAGACGGCGATCTTCTTCTCAAGCTCTAGGTTTGGCTCCTCGCCGAGATAATGCGTGAACAGCACGTATTCGGCCGGGATCGTTGTGTCAGCCTCGAGCTCGAATACCCAATGACCGTCGGTGCGCTGGGCCGCCCGCAGAGCCGCGGCTGCGGCCTCGATGCGTGTGTCGAGCGCGCTTTTGTTACGGGTCAAATCGATCGCGTTGGTCATCGTTCTCATGCGGCGAGGGCGGCGGCGCGCTCACCCGAACGGATGGCGCTTTCGATGGTCGGCGGCAAGGAGGTGGCGGTCCAATCGCCGGCGAGAAAGACATTGGTCCACGCCGTTTGCGGACCCGGCCGCAGCGCCTCCTGCGCCGGGTCGGTTGCGATGGTGGCGCGGCGCTCGCGCACGACCTGCCATGGCGGCAGCGCATCAGGCAAGCCCGTAAGCGCGGCGACCTCGCTCCACACTTGCCGGGCCAGCGCTTCGCGCGGCATCTGCATCAGTGCGTCCGCTGCACTGATGGTCACCGAAAGCCGCCCCGGATAGGCGAAGACCCAGTGCGTCAGGGCGTGCACGAGGCCGGTCATCGGCGGCAGCGCGGTCGGCTGATCCACGCGAAAATGCACATTGGCGATCGCGCGGAATTCGCTCGGCACCGTGAGGCCGGGCAGCAGCCGCGCGGCGAGATTCGGCGGCGCGGCAAGAATGACGACGTCTTCCGGGCCGAGCACGACCGTCTCGCCGCCGAAATCGAGCTGCACGGCACGCGCCCCGTCGAAGGCGATGCGGTGCACCTCGTGGTTCATCTGCACGGCAACATCGCGGCTTTTGAGAAAGTCCAGGGCTGGATCCACGAACGCGCTCGACAGCCCCTCCATCGCAATCAGCGGCTGGCAGGCGCTGCCGCCGGCGCCGATAGTCTCGCGCAACAACGTCGCTGCGAGCTGCGCAGACGCCGAGGCAGGCTCGTTGTTGAGTGTGGCGAGCAGGATAGGCTCGACGAGCCGCTCGTAGAGTACGCCCGAGCAGTCGATGGTCTCGCCGACTGTCTTCCAGCCCGGCTGCCACATCAGCCGCGCCAGCACGACATAATCCCAGGCGCGCGTCTTCGGCACACGGCGGCGCCCGTCGAAGATCCACCACGGCAGTCGACCCTTATTCAGCCGCAGCGTCCAGCGCTCCTTCGTCCGCAGATCGAAGAAATTGAAATCGGCGGTACCCGAGCCGCGCATGCGGCCGCGTGCGCCGATGGCATCGAGAAACGATAGCGCCGAGCGGTTGCCGGACAAGATCACGTGGTTGCCGTTGTCGATCATCATGCCGAGCGTCTGGTCGACATAGGAGCGGCAGCGGCCGCCGGCCTGCGCCCCGGCCTCGTGCACCACGACGCGCGTGCCGGCGAGGGCAAGCCGCGTGGCGGCGGAAAGGCCGGCGAGACCGGCGCCGATGACATGGACGATTCGAGCCATTATGCGACGTAGCTGCGGATGAGGATTTCGGCGAACTGGCGCTTGCCGAGCTTGATGCGTTCGCGCGGCGGCTGCCAGCCGCGCTCGAGCAGCCGCGCGAGAATGCGCTTGTAGGCCTCGCCCATGATGCGCGGCGCGCGCACCACCGCGCGCGGTGCGCGCGCCATGATGGCGTCGGCTTCCTTGAAGTGCCGGGCGGCGATTTCGCCGACGCCCGCGCAGACGCGCCCGAGCGCCGGCTGCGCCAGCACGGTCTGCGGGTCCGTCGCCGTGATGCCTTCCTTCTCCAAAAGTTCGCGCGGCAGATAGAGCCGCCCGATGCCGGCGTCCTCGTCAACGTCGCGCAGCGTGTTGGTCAATTGCAGCGCGCGGCCAAGGTGGTGCGCCAGCGCAATGCCGTCAGCCTCGTTCATGCCGAATACCCGTACCGACAGCCGGCCGACCGCGCTCGCCACCCGGTCGCAATAGAGGTCGAGTGTGGCGAGATCCGGCGCGCGGATATCGCCGCGCAAATCCATCTCCATGCCGTCGATCACCGCCAGGAAATCCTCACGGCGCAAGCCGAAGGTGCGGACCGCCTGCGCCAGACTGGCGAGCTGCGCGGGCGGTTTGCCCTCGTAGATCGCTGCGATGTCGCGACGCCACTGCTCGAGCTGCTTCAGGCGCTCGCCGCGGTCGCCGGCCTCGTCGGCGATGTCGTCGACGGCGCGGCAGAAAGCATAGATGTCGTACATCGCCTGGCGCTGCTCGCGCGGCAAAATGCGCATCGCCGCGTAGAACGAACTGCCCGAGGCGGTCGTTGCCGCGTTCGCCGCACCGTTGGCCTTGCCGTTACGGAAGCGCTTGGCCGCGCCTTGCACGATGCCGCCGAGTGCGACGCCTGCGACCTCGAGCTTGCCGAGATGGACGCGCTCCGACAGCGGATCGTGCGTGCGTAGGATGCTATTGAGTCGCTCCGCGAGGCGCTGAATGACTGCAACCTCGAGGCTCAGGCCCCGGTCCTTGATTTGCCCGGAAAATGCGGCGCTTTTTGCGAGCAGTCCATCGAGGCGGGCGCAGATATCGGTGAGGCAGCCGCGCAGTTGCGGCGACGCGGCGACGGCGTCGAGCATTTCGACGCCGGCACCATGCCGTGCCAGCAGATCGAGCGGCAGATAGACGCGATCGAGATTGCGATAATCGGCGGCACAATCTTGGACGTGATTGATGATCTGCAGAGCGGCGCAGAGCGCGTCGTTCGCCGGCCAGGTAGCCCGGTCCTCGCCGTGCACGTCCAGCACGAAGCGCCCCACGGGCATCGCCGAGTAGCGGCAATAGTTCATCAGGTCGTCGAAATCGCGATAGCGTAGTTTGGTGACATCCATGCGAAAGGCGTTGAGCAAGTCTTGCGCGTGCTGCGGGCTCAAGCCTCGTGCCGCGATTTCCTTGCGCAGCGCCACGCCTTCGGGCTCGACATCGTTCTTGCCGAGCAACGTGGCTTCCAGGCTGTCGAGGAGCCGAAGCTTCTCCTCCGGGGGCAGACTCGAATGATCGGCGACATCGTCGGCGGTGCGCACAAAGTTATAGAACGCCAGAATTGGCTTGCGGTGGCGCGCCGCGATCAGCATCGAGGCGACCGGAAAGTTCTCGCCGCGGTGATCCTTGCCGCTGCGCAAGTCGGAGGCGGTCGTCATGAGTAGCCCTTTGGCGCGGCCCTTGGCGCCGCCTGCACCCGGCCTTTCCAGGTGCCGCCGCGGCCACGTACATATTGCACCGCCGACTCAATCGTCCAGATCGTGTAGGCGAGGGCGATCAGTGGCAGCGCCACGGCCCATAGCGGATTGATCCGGTAGAACTTGAGCGTCGGCTGCAGGGCGACCGCCATCATCAACCAAGTGATGGCGCCGAGCCATTGCGGCAAGCCGCCGGCAAAGATCGCGAGCAGCGGCGCAGCCAGGAATGTCAGCGCCATGCCGAGCGTGGTGACGAGCAGGTTGAGCGGCGAATAGCCGAGTTGCGCGTAGGCCGAGCGGGTCACCATGCGGCGGATGGCATTGGCGCTGTCGTAGACGCGGATGCTGCGCACGCTGTCGGTCAAGCCGAGCCAAATTGGCCCCTCTGCCTTGATCTGCCGCGCCAGCGCGCAGTCGTCGATCAGCGCGTTGCGGATGCCGTCGATGCCGCCGGTCTCTTCGAGCACGTCGGCGCGCACCAGCATGCAGCCGCCGGCCGCGGCTGCCGTCTCGTGCTCCGAGCGCGCGACCCAGCCGAACGGGTAGAGCATCTGGAAGAAGAATACGAAAGCCGGAATGAAGGCGCGCTCGGCGAGGCTCTCGCAACGCAGCTTCACCATCACCGACGTGAGCGCGAGGCGTCCGGCTTCGGCGCGCGCCACGAGTCGCCTGAGCGCGCCGGCGTCATAGACGATGTCCGCATCGGTGAGCAGCAGATAGCGCGGCGCGTGTGCGCGCGCGGCGTCGATGCCCTGCTTCTGTGCCCACACCTTGCCGGTCCAACCGGCGGGCAGCGGCTCTCCGTGCACGACGGTGGCACCCGCGGCCCGCGCGATCTCGTCGGTGCCATCCTGACTGCCGTCGTCGACGACGACCACACGCAAGCCGGGATATTCCTGCGCCAGAAGCGAGCGCACGGTCTCGCCGACGGTGGCCGCCTCGTCGCGCGCCGGGACCACCGCGGTCACGCTTGGCCACGCGCTCGGCGTGGGCGGCTCGTCACGATCGTCGCGTTCGCGGGCAAGCCAGAACAGGCCCCGCGCCGCAAGCAGATAGGCCCATACCAACAGGGCCAAAAATGCAATCGCTTCAACCATTTCTGACTGTCTCGCGCGCCCGCGCGGGCCCCGCCGATCCGCCGGAGAAACCGCCACAATGGCCATAAGTTCCAATATTGGCCAGGGCGGGCCGAGGCAATACAAGGCGCCGATGGATTTCTCCGGAAAGACCTTGGTCACGGGCGCCAGCGGCTTCGTGGGATCGGCGGTGGCGCGCAAACTCGCGGTGCGTGGGGCCGCCGTGCGGGCGCTGGTGCGCCCCTCGAGCCCGCGCGCACATCTCGAAGGCGCCCAAATTGAATTTGTGGCCGGCGATCTGCGTGACACGGCTTCGGTGCGCGCGGCGATGGCCGGCGCACGCTTCGTCTTTCACGTCGCCGCCGACTATCGGCTGTGGGCCCGCGATCCGAACGAGATCGTGCAGAACAACGTCGAGGGCACGCGCATCGTCATGGAAGAGGCGCAACGCGCCGGCGTCGAGCGCATCATCTATACATCGAGTGTCGCGACACTGCGCACCGGCGAGAGCGGCGAGATTTTTGACGAAAGCGTCAACCTCGACGAGAGCCATGCCATCGGCGCCTACAAGCTGAGCAAATTGCTGGCCGAGCGCGTGGTCGTGAACATGGCGGCGCAGGGGCTCCCAGCCGTTATCGTCAACCCGTCAACGCCGATCGGGCCGCGCGACGTGAAGCCGACGCCGACGGGGCGGCTGATCCTCGAAGCCGCCGCCGGCCGCATGCCCGCCTTTGTCGACACCGGACTCAATATGGTGCACGTCAACGACGTCGCCGAAGGGCATCTGCTTGCGCTTCAGCGCGGGCGCGTGGGCGAGCGCTATATTCTCGGCGGACAGAATGCGCGGCTGGCGGAAATTCTGGCCACCGTCGCGCGCCTCACCGGCCGCAAGCCGCCGCGCATCCGGATTCCGCGCGCAGCAATTTATCCGCTGGCGCTCGCCGCCGAAGCGGTGGCGCGCCGCACCGGGCGCGAGCCTTTTGTCACGGTGGACGGCCTTAAGATGTCGAAGAACCTGATGTTCTTCACCTCGGCGAAAGCCGAGCGCGAGCTCGGCTACAGCGCACGGCCTTACGCCGAGGGCATCAAGGACGCGATCGTGTGGTTTCGTGAGAACGGCAGGTTGTAAATTCGAAACCGCGCTCGTCCCCGTGAAAGCGGGAACCCCCGGGGTGAATGCCCGCTTGCGCGCGCTTGAGCGGAGATAGTGCGAGCGGGCCGCCCGGCCGCTAAACCGCGCGCCGCTCGCGCAGGAAGCCGAAGAATTCCACCGCCTCGCGCGCTCGTCGCTTGAGCATCTCCGGGCTTAGCGCCATCTCCTTCACGATCGAGGCGATCTTCGGCGCACGGAAATAGAAGCGCGTGTAGAACTCCTCGACCGAGTGGAAGATCTCGGTGTGGGAGAGGTGCGGATAGTGCAAAGGCGCCACCTGCACGCCGTGCTCGTCGATCAACTCGGCGTTGTCGCTGTCGAGCCAACCGTTCTCGCGCGCCTGTTTGTAGAGAAACGTGCCGGGGTAGGGCGCGGCAAGCGACACCTGCAGCGTGTGCGGGTTGATCTCTTTGGCAAACTCAATCGTCTCCTGAATCGTCTCCTTGGTCTCGCCCGGAAGTCCCATGATGAAGGTGCCGTGGATGGTGATGCCGAGATCGTGGCAATCCTTGGTGAAGCGCTTGGCGACCTCGATGCGCATGCCCTTCTTGATGTTATATAAAATCTGCTGATTGCCGCTCTCGTAACCGACGAGCAGTAGCCGCAAGCCGTTATCGCGCATGACCTTGAGGCTCTGCCGCGGCACGTTGGCTTTGGCGTTACACGACCAGGTGATGCCCATCTTGCCGAGCTCGCGGGCGATCGCCTCGGCGCGCGGCAGGTCGTCGGTAAAAGTGTCGTCGTCGAAGAAAAACTCCTTCACCTGCGGCATCGCTTTGGCGGCCCAGGCGATCTCCGCGACGACGTTTTCAACGCTGCGGGTGCGGTATTTGTGGCCGCCGATGGTCTGCGGCCAGAGGCAGAACGTGCACCGCGATTTGCAGCCGCGTCCCGTATAGAACGAGACATAGGGATGCTTCAGATAACCGATAAAGTAGTTCTCGATTCTGAGGTCGCGCTTGTAGACCGGCGTCACGAACGGCAATTCGTCCATATCGGTGAGCAGCGGCCGCTCTTCGTTGACATGGATATCGCCGTTGCCGTCGCGCCATATGAGGCCGGCGATGGATTTCCAGTCGCGGCCTTGCGCGACATCGCGCACAGTAAAGTCATAATCTTTGCCCGTGACAAAATCGACGGCTTCCGCTTTTTCAAGCGCCGCGCGCGGATCGACGGCAATATTGGCGCCGACCAGACCGACCTTGATGCCGGGCTTGACCGCTTTGAGGCGCGCTGCATTTTTCACATCGCTGGCAAAAGTCGGCGTTGAGGAATGCAGCACCGCCAGATCGTAGTGCGTCGCCTCCGTCATCACCTCGGTAAAGCCGATCCGGTGCGGCGCCGCGTCGATAAGCTTGGAGTTCGGCACCATGGCCGCGAGCTGGGCGAGCCAGGTCGGATACCAATAGGACCTGATCTCGCGGCGCGCCTGATAGCGCGCGCCGGCGCCGCCATCGAACCCATCATAGGATGGCGTTTGCAGAAACAGCGTCCGCATTCCTTAATCCTTTGTCATTGCGAAACTGGTAGCAGCTTGCCGTCCGAGCGCACGCGATAGCGCTGGCCGCGCCAGATCACCGTACCGCCCAGGAAGCTGGTGATATAGACACCGAACGAGAACAGATCGTTGATCGGCACCAGCCAGAGCGTCGAAGCGATGCCAAAACGGTGCCGCATGCAATCGGCGAGCGCCATGCGCCCGGCCAGCGCGACCAGCGCGAGCACCGCCGCCTGATCGCCCGCGCCAAGCACGCCCGCGAGCACGGCGAGAGCGAAGGGGTGAATGATCACGGAGCCGACGTGGCCGATGGGATCGATGCCGCCGGTGGTGATGGCGTTGCGCCACTGGTAATCGAAAAATTCGCGTGCCGTGCTTTCGGTACAAACGTGGCCGACGGCGAGCGAGCACATCGCCACCTGCAGGCCGGTTTCGCGCACCGCCTGGCCGATCGCGTAATCGTCCCACAGATGATCGGCGAAACGGTGCAGGCCGCCGATCCGCTCGAGCAACTCGCGCCGCATCGCGATTGTCGAGCCGAAGCAGGGGCGGCCGAGACGGGTCGCCAGCGCGACGATCGCGCTCGGCAGAAATTGCAGGTTGTTGCTCATTGCGGAAAGTTTGGTCCAGTGGTTCCCCTCAGCGATGCCGTAATAGGGGCAGGTGACCGCACCGACATTCGGCTCCTGCAATTCACCGACCACCCGCGCGAGGTGGTCAGGCGGCACCACGATGTCGCTATCGATCATCACCAGCACGTCATGGCGGACACGGCCGATGGCGTTGGCCAAATTGGACATCTTCATGTTACGGCCGTGGAGGCGGGAGTCGACATGCCATTCGATATTGGCTTTGGGCAGATCGGCTGCGAGTTTTTTTACATCGGCGAGGGCCGGATCGCTGGCATCCTGAAGGGCGCAGAGAATTTGCACGGGCGCCGCGTAGGCCTGCTCGCACAGGGCACGCAGCCGGCCATATAGGCCCGGCTCGTGTCCGCACAAAGGCACCAAGATGGTGACCGGGACGGGCGCCGCCGTTGCGACGCGCTTGCGGCCGAAGCGCAGCACGCTGATGCAGGCGACCGCGAGATAGATGCTACCGATCACGGCGCCGGCCAGGCATGCCTCGGCAATCAAACGCAGCAATTCCTCAACGAAACTCATAGCCTAAAATCCCGCCCCCGGATCGTTAACGCCGCCCCCCATAGCGGCGTTCGAGCGCCCTTCTGGAAAGGTAGAATAGCGCATGGTCGCGCCAGAGCACGCTGCTTCGCAAGGCCGCCGGGTTGGCCGCCATAACCAGTAGCAGCATAAAGAGATTTTCACCAAATTGACGTAAATAATGGGAGTCGCCGGCGGGTGCATTGACCGGCTCGAAGCCCAGATGCATGGCGATCCGCGTGAGCTGCGGCGTCTGCGCACTGGTGGCGAAGCGCATATCGGCACGCAGCGCCTCGATATCGTCAAGCTCGCGCCGCGCCGCGAGCCATTTGGCCAGCTCGCGAGCCGATATGTCGGCCGCCTTGGCCGCCCGTCGCGCCCAAGCGAGCGTGGAGTCGCCGGGCTGCATCGTCGGGATGTGCTCATTCCAAAGATGCAGATTCAAAACAGGGTCGCCGGCGCGGATATGTGTGCCGTCCGAGAGCGTCACCGTTGCGTCGGCTTCGCCGTGATTGATGCGATAAAGGCAGGCGGGATGGCTGCTGTATTCAAACACGCCGCAGCGGCGTTGCAGCCACCGATCGAAGCCAAAGATGGCGTTTTCGAGCAGAGCGCCGCCGGAGCCGGCGCGCGGGCTGACTTGCAGTGGCAAAGACCGAGGCTCCGAAATCGCATTAATGCCGCCGCCCGTCATTAAGACGCCGGCGCCCGAGAAAAGTTCCAGCACTGCAACCCTGGCGCGCTACCGGTTTTCTTCTTTGTAAAGCTCCTGCAAGGACGTTTTGATCGTCAATGCCACGGGTATCGCCAGCACGACACCGACAATTCCGAACAAAAGGCCGCCGGCAAGAAAACAGAAGATGACGAGGGCGGGGCGGACATAGGCGGCCTTGCCGAGCACGATGGGCCCGAAGAATTCGTCGATCGAGATGCGCAGGACGATCGCATAGGCGACGTAGGCGAGAATATTCCAGGAGCTTTTCGCCTCTTGCACGGCTACCAGCCCGGCGATGATGGCGGAGGCCGCCGGGCCGACGATCGGTATGACCTCGAGCACGCCGGTAAGCACGGCTAACAGCGCCGCATGGTGAATGTGCAGGATAAGGCCGAGGCCGATGTAAGCGACCACCGAGGCATACAGCACCACGAGCGCTACGCCGACGAAATAACGGCGCAAGATCGGGTTGAGATCGCGCCAGACCCTGCGGACGAAGGGCCGGTGGTGGGGCGGCACCAGCCAGAACAGACCCTCGGAAATCTTGCGCGCGTCGAACAGCAGATAACCGAGCAGCACCCAGGCCAGGATGAAGCCGAACATGGTCGCGAAGCTCAGAGCGGCGAGCGTGAAGACCTTGCCGCCGAGCCAATTGTGCAGACCGCTCTCGACGGAGGCACCGATCCGATCCGCGTTGATCTGCTCGCCCAGCAGGGTCACCGTGCCGCTGCCGATGAATTTCTGCATGAAGGCGGAGACTGTGCCTTTGAGATCGCCGCCGACCTGCATCACCTCCTGGGTGAACGCCGGGATGCCGATGTAGCCTGCCGCTGCGGCTGCGATCACCAATACGAGCAAGACCGCGCTGGCAAATAGCCAGCGCGGCTTGCGCGTGCGGCGCGCGCACCAGTCCACCAGCGGGGTCAGGACGTAAGCGAGAATGCCGGCAAAGACGAAGGGCAGCAGGATGTCGTGGATCAGATAGACGAAAATGGCGAGCGCCACGATCACCACCACGACGGTGGCGCTCGCCCGCAGTTCCTGACTGTCGCCGAGGGGCCCCGCCTTGCGTGTCATGGATAGACGCGGCCTTTCCAGGACACCCGCCGCGTCAGCCGGCGGCGCAGGCTGTCGAAGCCCATCGCGGCGCCGATGCTGTAGCCGAGCGGAAAGAGCAAGCCGTAAAGGAAAGGAATGCCGAAATGGATGGCGCCGGCGATGTGCAGGCCGAAGGCGGCGGCCGAGGCGGCGAGCGCGGGCCCTAAGGCATAGCAGCCGGTGCGCGATCCTCCCGCACAGGACAGCGCATCAGCGAGCGGCAGCAGCACTGCGGCCCACGACAGAACCACAGCGGCGAGAGCGGTGAGCACGGTCGGAAAGGTGCCGCCAAGCATTTCGCTCAGGTTCTTGGCGATGCCGGGCCACAAAGTCGTCCAGCCGGTGTACATGCGGCCGCTCAGCAGTTGGCTGCCGTCCTGCAACTCGACGCGGCAGCCATGCCATTTCATCAGTTTGGCGAGCGCTACATCTTCGGAGATCGCATCACGGACCGCAGCGTGCCCCCCGGCGCTTGCATAGGCGGCGCGCCGGACCAGCATGAATTGGCCCATCGCTACGACTTGCTTGCTGTCCGGCGCCTGTATGCGCGCAAGGTCCTGCGTAAAGGCGAGCAGATAAAGCCCGCACGGGATCATCAGCCGCTCGGCGAAGCTCTGCAATTCGTGACGCGGCGCGAGCGAAAGCAGGTCGAGTCCGCGCGCCTGCGTCTCGGCGAGGGCGCTGGAGATCAAGGCCGGGGCTGCGCGCATGTCTGCGTCCATGAAGCAGAGCCACTTGATCCCGGGCGGAACCGCGGCGGCGCCGGCGACGCAGGCATGCACCTTGCCTTTCCACCCCGGAGGCAGGGCGCCGGCACGAAGCACCCTGACGCGCGGGGCGAAGCTTGCGGCAATTGCCGCGGTATCGTCGGTGGACTCGTCGTCGACAACGACGATGCGCAATTTGTCTGCCGGGTAGGTTTGCGCCAGCAGCGAGGCAAGGCACGGCGCAATGTTGTGCGCCTCGTCGCGGGCCGGGACGATTGCCGCGACGTCTTCGCCTTCCGCGACATCTACCGCGCGCGTCGGCAGAGCTCGCAGCGCGTCCCGCTGGCAAAAAGCGCGCCAAACAAACCAGGTCACCAGCCCCAGCCAGGCTGCCGAAAGGATGAGCTCCATACGGGTTCACGGCGCGCGCACGCGTCGCCTCCCCCGTCAATGCCGACGGGGGGTTCCCGGTTCAACGTTTCACCCTCTGCTACGGGCAGGGGTGACGCAGGCCGTCGTAGCCGAGGTAAGTGCCCGAGGCCGGGTCATAGGAGCGGAAACGCGCCTCGCAGTAGGCCACGGCGTCGCCGCCTTCCACGACCGGGCCGGGCACATAGGCGTAATCCGGGCCATAATCGTAATAGTACGGTCGCGGTGCCAGAGCGCTGCCGATCACAGCGCCGGCGGCGAATCCGGCAAGACCGGCGCCCCAGGCGCCGCCGTGATGCCAATGGCCGTACCAGCGCGCCTGCGCCGGCGCAGCGGCGAGTATAAGGCTGCCGCCCAGTACAGCCGCCAAGGCAAGTTTCGAAGCAAGTTTCGACGTCATCGCGATCCTCCAGGTGCCCGCTAGCCCACTGGGCCAACGTCGCACCATGCGGCACGTTCCGATGCGTCTCGGGCAGACATAGGCGGGCGAACTTGCGAACTTTGGCGGATCGAGTCCGTTAGCCTTGCAGGTGGCGTCCCGTAAGGTGTGAAAGCCAAAGCATGCCGCAATCATTGCCGGAGCGAAACGGAAGCAGGCGAGACGATCCGCGCGTCTATCTCGCGGGTGGCGTGCTGGTGTTGGTCGTTGTCGTCGTGCTCGTCGGCGTGTGGGTTTGGATGCCGGCTTTCAAACCTGCCACGAGCGGCAGCGGCGTGCGCACGCTGCAGAACCAGGGTGAAAGCGTCGCGGGGACCACAACCAAGCCCTCGCCCTACGCGCAGTACAATGCCGGCGATTCCACCACGCTCGGCCGCGATCATGCGATCAGTGCCACTGCTCAGCCGCAGTTGAACCTGGCGCCGAAGCAAGTTCAGGCGATTAGGAATTACGCCGCGCAGCAGCAGCCGCAGACGGCGGACTTCACAATCACCATTGGAGCTGCGGTGCCCAAGCAGGTGCAGCTGCACGACATGCCGGCGCAGCTGCAAAAGGTGGTGCCCGCGGCGCAAAGCGACCAATATATTTTGGTGCCGCATCACTTCGTTATCGTCGAGAAGCAGACGCGGCGCATCGTCGCTATAGTTCCGGCGTGAGCCGCTTTCGGCGGAGAGCCCGCGGGCCGCCGCCTTGTGGCTGTTCCTGCACGCCTGCGAGTCTCTTTCCAGAATATTTTCCGCTACGCCTTGACTATATTCCCATACGGTGTTATTTGAGGCGCCATCCCGTTTCGTTACCGAGGGGTGTCTGCAGCATCTCGGACATGGGGCGGGGAGCGGTGGCCGGGGAATGACGCAACAACCGGAGATGCGGTTGCGCGGCCCGGCGGTCCAAGCCGCAGACGTCCCGGTTCGCGTACCGCGGACCACTGGGCCCCGTGACGGCCCTGCCGGCACCCGGTCACAAGGCAAGCCGGCAGGATCTCGGCCCGCAGCGGTGGATAGGCGGCCTACAATCCGAAAGGAAAGAACGGTCGCCTGAAACGGTCAGTCCACCGGGGGCGCTGTGGAGCAAACCTAAAA
>DASRDF010000070.1:0-44037 GCA_035652735.1 Pseudolabrys sp.
TCCGAATCTCTTGCTTCCGTTCCGGGAACCGATTTGCTCTGACTCGCATAGGTTGCGTCCGCAAGAATCTAGGACGAGTCCTCGCGCGGGCTTACGATTCTGGGTTGTGTGTTGGCCCCTTTTCCCGATGCCGCGCAATAAAATTTCAAGATTTTGAAAAGGGGCCAGTACCTCGGGAGTATTGGACCGCGCTTTTCTGCAAATAAATCAGTCCTGTTCAGAAACATTTTTATGCCGTATTTATTTTCCCACGGAGGTGCCGACGCATGGATTTCTCGCCGCTTATCGCTGGAGTGGCGTGCCTCGCCATTGGGGTCGTCCTGATCGTGCTCGGCTGGCCGAGAGGCGGCGTGAACCCGCGCTTTCTTCAATTCAGGGCCGCCGTTGTCGTCTATCCGCCTATCGTCCTTGTCTTTTTGACCGCCGGCGCCGCTCAATTGCTGACCGCACTTTTTTAGCCGCAGGCTGTTTTAAGGGCCGCTTGGCTATGCGCCTTCACACCGGCAGCCAGTTGCCGGCTCGGGGCGGAAACCAGTTGTTCAGCATCACCGGCGCAAACTGCGGTGCCTTACCCGCTGGTCGCCCATGGACGCATCTCTCGACACTGCGATTTGTCCCAAGTGCCACGGCGCCATGGTCCATGTCGCGGTGACGCCGCATCCCATGGTCCCGACCATGCAGCGCACGACGTTTGTCTGTTATCGCTGCAACCAGACCCGCACGTATATGCTGCCCGTGCCTATGGCGGCGGCGGAAACCTGCGTGCCGCAATAAAAGCCTGCCGGCCGCAGCCCCCATTGCTCTCGACCCTAGGCTCCGATTTTGGCTAGAACTGCCCCTGTCGTGGCATAGTCGTCCCATGCAGACAGGAATAGCAGTCTACCTTCGCAATCTCGCCGTCCGCTGCAATCAGATTGCCCGCAACTGTCCCCATTTGGCCACCCATGACGCGCTCGCCGCCATTAGCGCCGAGCTCGCCGATAAGGCCGAGGTGCTGGAAAGCACCTTCCGGATCGCCAAAGAGCCACACTGAGTGAGCCGTCGGCGCTGCGCGGGGCCAAGGCTCCCGGTTCGGAAATGGGGATAATCTATTTTATCCTGGGAACCCTTCTTTGGTCCGAGCGTTGTGTCTGATCCGGGAACAATCCCTGATGGTTGCAACCCAGGTTCGGGGGAATCCGATGAAATCAGCCATCACTAAGCGCTCCGTCGTGATCGGCGGGCACAAGACCAGCGTGAGCCTCGAAGAGCCGTTCTGGAACGCCGTCCGTGAGATTGCCGGCGCCCAGCACATGACCGTATCGAGTCTGCTCCGGCAAATCGACGTGGAGCGCCGTCAGGGCAATTTGTCCTCGGCGATTCGGGTCTACGTACTGGAAAGCATCCGCTCACAGCTGGCCAACGGTCATGACCATAAGAGCGGGCGTCCCGGCGAGCCGCTCTGGGGCTCTAATCTCGGCACCGCCTGAGACGCGCCGCCGGCTTGGCAGCCGTCTTGGCAGCCGTCTTGGCATTTGACCGGAGCGCCGATAGCGTCGCTGCGGCGAGAGTCAATTCGGAGCGCCGTCCGTGGCCGACACCGTCCTTGCGCCGCCGCACCTACGCGCGACGACACCGCTGCGTCCCTGGTATCTTGGCGCTGCACTTGCCGCCTTCGCTGTGATGATCGCCGCGATCCGCGGCAACAGCATCTGGTTCCTTGACTTTGCCCACGTGATGGCCGGCTGTCTATGGACCGGCATCGACCTGTTCATGGGCTTCGTTATCGGTCCGGTGCTGCGCCGCGTTTCCTTCGATACCCGCCGCGCGATGGTCGCCGGCATCATTCCGCGCACGCTGATCCTCATGCCGACCTTGTCGATCATCACATCGACGGCGGGCTGGTTCCTCGCGGTGCGGCTCGGATTCCTCGACCTCGGCTATCCGCAGTTCTGGTGGGTGATCGCGGCGCTGGCGATCGTTACCGTGCTCACCGTGCAGGGGCTCGGCTACCTATTGCCGACCAACCTCAAGCTCTATTTCGAAATTTCCAAGGACGCGCCCGATCACGAAAAGATCAAACGCTGGATGCGCACCTACGTCCGCGTCGTCGCGGTGCAAGGCACGATGCAGATTGCCATTATCGTGGTGATGGCGCGCTTCGTTACCGGCTTCTAGGCCTCCGGCTTGACCGCACGCACCGGCCTCCCGACAATCGGCGGTCGGGAGTTAGGTAATGCCGCGCGAACCCAATGCCGTGGATTTCTGGCGCGGCTTCGCCCTCATCACCATCTTCATCGACCACATCCCCGGCCTGTTCTGGTCGCGCTTCACCCTGGTTAATTTTTCCGTTTCCGACGCCGCCGACTTGTTCGTGTTCCTCGCCGGCTGGTCGCTGCGGCTGATGGCCGACGGCGGCGGCCGCCACATGCCCACACGCGATGTCATGCTGCGTCTGTTCGGCCGCGCGCTCGAGCTTTACGCCGCGCAAGTGCTGATCACCATGCTGGCCATCGCCATGCTGGCGCTTTCGGCGATTGAGTTGTCCAACCCCTTGCTGCTGCAGTGGCACAACGCCGCCTCGGTGTTCAACGACCCGGTGCCGACCCACATCGGCCTCGCCGTTCTCACGCATCAACTGGGCTATTTCGACATCCTGCCGCTCTACGTGGTGCTTATGCTAATGGCGCCGTTTTTCGCCGGGCTCGACCGCCTGGCACCGGCACTGACACTGCCGATATCGCTGATCCTCTATCTGTTCGTCCTTGCCTTTCGGCTGACGCTGCCGACTTGGCCGGTTGCCGGCACCTGGTTCTTCAATCCGCTCGCTTGGCAGGCTGTGCTTGTGCTCGGCTTTACCTTGGCCCGAGCCGATTACGGCGCGGGTGCCTTCGTGCGCCGGCACATCGCCTTACTGCGCATACTTGCCGTGCCGATCGTAATCATCGGTGTCTGCGTGCCGCTGTTCGACTGGTGGCCGGATCCGACGGACGTCCCCTCGCCCAAGCTGTTCTTCATCATGGACAAGACCTTCGTCACCCCGCCGCGGCTCATTCAATTCCTGTCGCTGGTGGCGGTCGGCTCGATCCTTTTCCCCTATATCCGAATGCTCACAAAAGTCGCACTGCTGCGCGCGCCCGTGCAGGGATTGATTTCGCTCTTGGCGATGCTCGGCCGCAACTCGCTTTACGTGTTCTGCATCGGCTCGCTGCTGAGCCTCGCCGGGCAGATCGTGCGCTTCTATTACCGCGGCACTGTCGCCAGCGACACCGCGGTCCTCATTGTTGGCATCATCATCATGGCATTCACCGCATGGCTCGCCGAATCGCGACAACGCGGCCGGCCGGCGCGCTCCGCGCCGTCTGCGCAGCAACAATCCTAGCGGCATTCCTCGCCGCCTTCCCCGTGCGGGCGCAGGACACGCCGACAGCGCCCGCGCCTGCGCTATCGAAGTCGTGCCAGCCCGGCGTCAGCGCGCTCACGGGGGAAACACCGCTGCCCAACGTCGCCGCGGCGCTGGCACAACGCAAATCCCTGCGCATTTTATCGATGGGCGCCGCGCCCGGCCGTGTCACCGTGCGCGGCGGCGATTACACCGACCTGATCGAGACGATCCTGCACAAGGCGATCAAAGACGTGAACGTGGTGATGATCAACCGCGGCGTTTCCGGCGAGCTCGCCGCCAATGCCGCCACGCGCATGAAGAATGAAGTCGCGCTTGACGAGCCCGATCTCGTGCTCTGGCAGGTCGGCACCAACGACGCTTTGGCTTATGTCGGCGCCGAGGAATTCGCCGCGACACTGAAGGAGCAGATTGCCTGGCTCAAGGCGCACAAAGTCGATGTGGTGCTGGTCGGGCTGCAGTTCGCGCCGCAGATGCTGCGCGATGCCCACTACAACAAGATCCGCGACACGCTGCGGGACGTAGCGGCGCAGGAGAATGTCCTCGTCGTGCGCTTCTTCGAGGCGATGCAAATCATCGAACAAGCGCAGCGGGAGGGCACGGTCCCCGCCGCCGATGAGTTCGACCGCACCGAGGCCGGCTACAATTGCCTTGCCCAATATGTCGCACGCGCAATCACGCTCGGCGTCTTCGCCAAGAACATGCCGAAGCGGCCGGAACCGCCGCCGCCGTCAAAGTGAGCATCGCAAAGCTCGCTTTGGATTGATGCCTGTCCAAGTCCAGATTCGGAACGACATGGGTCGCCCAAACTAAGCGCAGCCATGAGTCAACCGCCTGCGAAATTTTCGTGCAATCCGAACTCTTTTCACGCATTGCGCGTTGATAGGCGATCGATGCGGTGCGGACGCAAGGCTTTGTCCCAACAACGAAAATCAGGGTGACGGTGACGGGCGGCACGCGTGAGGCAAGCCCCGAATTTGCCTCCTTGCGCTGCAACATTGCTACGGCTGCGCAACAGCACTGTGCGTGCAGAGCTGGGGCCGGGCGGGCGGAATTGGATGAAAAATTATGTGGGAGTATTTGAGCGAACTGAAGAAGAGCCTGGCGCGCCCGATCGTGAAATACCCGCTGATCGCTATTGCCAGCGCCCTGTGGCTATTCGGACTCGCCGATCAAATTCCCGACCCGGTGCAGACGGCAAAATACATCGGGCTGTCGGCGCTGATCGCGGCGGTTGCCACCGTCTGACGCTTTCAGACGCCAAGGTGGCGCTGCAGCACGTCGGGGTTGGCCTTGATCTCGCCGGCGGGCCCTTCGTGCACGATATGGCCGTTGTTGATGATGTAGGCGCGTTGCGCCAGCGCCAGCGTCGCCGCGAGATTTTGCTCGACCAGAACGATGGTCTGCCCCGCCTCCACCAGCTTGCGGCACGCGGCCATCAGGTCGCGCACGATCACCGGCGCCAGGCCCTCGAAGGGCTCGTCGAGCAGGATCAGCTTGGGGTCGCGGATGAGCGCGCGGCCGATCGCCAGCATCTGCTGCTCGCCGCCGGAGAGATCGGTGCCGCGGCTGCGGCGGCGCTCGGCCAGCCGCGGGAAGATGTCGTAGATGCGTTCGAGCGGCCATGGCTTCGGCGCGGTCAGGCTCGCCAGCACCAGATTTTCTTCGACGTCCAGACTGCCGAAGATGCGGCGGTCCTCCGGCACCAGTTGCATGCCGGCCTGGGCGATGGCGTGTGCGGGCTGGCCGGCGACGTTCTGGCCGTCGAAAACGACCTCGCCTGAGCGCGGCGTCACCAACCCGATCAGGCTTTTCAAGGTCGTGCTCTTGCCGGCGCCGTTGCGGCCGAGCAGCGCGACCACTTCATGCGCGTCGACGCGCAGCGCCACGTCGAAGAGGATGTGCGAATCGCCGTAATAGCTGTTGAGCGATCTGACCTCGAGCAGGCTCATGCCGCCACCACGCCGCCGAGATAGGCTTCCTGGACCGTGTCGTTGCGCTTGATCTCCTCCGGCGTGCCCTCGGTGAGCACGCGTCCCTCGTGCAGCACGGTGATGCGCTCGGCGAGCTGGAAGATCGCATCCATGTCGTGGTCGATCACGATCATGGTGCGGCCGCGGGCGATCGATTTGAGGAGTTGCACCGTCTCGATGCGTTCGCGCGGGCTCATGCCGGCGAGCGGCTCGTCGAGCAGCAGCAGACTTGGCGAGGTTGCAAGCGCAAGCCCAATCTCCAGGCGCCGCTTCTCGCCATAGGCGAGTTCGGAAACTGGATGGTCGGCACGCTCGGTGAGATGGACGAGAGCCAGGGTTTGCGTCACCCGCTCGTTGAGACCGGCCACATTGCCGACGTGACGGAACATGTCCAGCCGGAACGGCCCGCGCTTTTCGGCGAGCGCGGCGATGGTGACGTTTTCGCGCACGGTCAACCGCGTGAACAGCTGGTTGACCTGATAGCTCTTGGTGAGTCCGAGCTGGCAAACATCGGTGACGCTGTAGCCGGTGATGTCGCGGCCCTCGAACACAATGCGGCCGGCGGTCGGCGGCACCTCGCAAGTGAGCATCTTGAAGAATGTGCTCTTGCCGGCGCCGTTGGGGCCGATGATCCCCCGCCGCTCGCCACGGCGGACGGAAAAATCGATGCTGTCATTGGCAACGAGGCCGCCATAGCGTTTGGTGAGACCTTCCGCCTGAAGGATCACCTCGCCCGCATCCGCTTTGCCGTTGCGCGAGACGAAAGGCACGACCGGGGCCTCGACGCCTGCGGCCGGCGCCGCAACGGCGGTCGGATCGGACTCAGCAGCTTCGTGCGGTTTCTTGCCGCGCCCGCCGGCCAGCTGCGCCAGGTCCGCCAGCCCGCCGATGATGCCGCGGCGCAGGAAGCACACCAGGAGCACGAAGATGACGCCGAGCACCAGCTTCCAGGTTGCGCCTAAATGCAGCGTCGTCTGCAGGAAATCGCTGAGATAGAGCCAGACCGTGGCGCCGACCAGCGGGCCGAACAGTGTGCCGGCGCCGCCGATTGCGGTCTGCATCACCAGCTGACCCGACGTGTCGAACATGAAGGCGTCGGGCGGCATGAAGCCTTGCATGACGCCGAGCAGACCGCCGGCGAACCCCGCATAGGCGGCGGCGATGACGAAAGCGGTCAGCTTGTAGCCATGGATGTTGTGTCCGACGGCGGCGGCGCGCAGCGGGTTGTCGCGAATGGCGCGCAGTACCGCGCCCACCGGCGACCGTACGATGCGCAGCGCGATGACGAGGCCGATGAAGTACCAGAAGGCGAGGAAGGTGTAGAGCCGGGCGTCTCCGCTGAAGGAAATCGTCGTGAAGCCCAGATAGAGTGTCGGCGTCGGCACACCCGGCAGCCCGTTCTCGCCGCCCGTCCAGGCCGACAGCGGATTGAATTCGACGAAGAAGAACACTTCCGCGATCGCCACCGTAATCATGGCGAAGTAGATGCCGGTGCGCCGCAGCGCGATCAGCCCGACCACGTAGCCGATCGCGGTGGCGGCGATCATGCCGACGAACAGCGACAGGATCACGTAAGGGATGTTGGCGATCGTCAGCAGATAGGCAGCGACCATGCCGCCTGTGCCGAAGAAAGCGGACTGGCCGAAGGAGAGCAGCCCGGTAAAGCCGAACAGAATATCGAAGCCGAGCCCGAACAAGCCCCAGACCAAAATACGGTTGATCGTCGCCGGGGTGAAGCCGAGGTAAGGCAGGATGAAGGGCGCCGCGATCAGTCCCGCCGCGGTCAGCGCCTCGATGATGAGGGCACGTTGCTTGAGCATGGCGACCCGGCCCTCACTCGCGCCCGGCGGCGCCGAGCAGCCCGTAGGGCCGCAGCACCAGCACCACCGTCATCGCCGCAAACAGCATGACGTAGGAGTAGCCGGGATTGAACATCGAGGTGATGCTGATGATCTCGCCGGCGATCAGCCCGCCGAGCACCGCGCCAGGAAACGAGCCGACGCCGCCGATGACGACCACGACGAAGGTCTGCACGAGAAACCCCTCGCCCACGTCCGGCGCCATCGCAACGACCGGAGCATAGATAATGCCGGAAAAGCCCGCCGCCATGGCGCCGAGGCCGAACACCAGCATGAACACTTTATAGACGTCGATGCCCAGCGCATCGACCATGACCGAGTCTTCGATGCCGGCACGCACGATCATGCCGATGCGAGTGCGATAGAGCACGATGTAGAGCGCAAGCAGCGCCACGGCGACGATGCCGAGCAGCGCCAGGCGGTAGGTCGGATAGAACATGAAGCCGAGGGGCGTGATGCCCACGAGGCCGGCCGGCGGCGGCACCGCCTTGGACAGGCTACCGAAGAAAAAACGTACCGCCTCCACAAAGACGATGCCGAGACCGAAGGTAACGAGCAGTTGGTCCTCATGCGGGCGCTTGTAGAAGGAGCGGATCACCACGCGCTCCACCACCACGCCGACAATCATCACGAAAAGCGAGCCGGCGAGCACCGCGGCGATGAAAGAACCGGTGTAGCTGTAGGTCAGCCAGCCGGCATAACCGCCGAGCATGAACATGGCCCCATGCGCCAGGTTGAGCACGCCGAGCGTGCCGTAAATGATCGTCAGCCCGGACGAGATCAGCGCCAGCAGCGCGCCGAGCACGAGGCCGTTGAAGCATTGCGAGATGAAATTGGCCCAGTTGATCATAGCCGGTTCTTAGAACGAGGACGGAAGCGGCCGCATCTCCCCGCTCGCCCCCGCGACAGCGGGGACCCAGGGCAACGGAAGCGACAGAACGCGTCGCCTGGATTCCCGCCTGCGCGGGAATGAGCGGAGGAGAGTACGTCTCCGATCAGACGTAATCGCCGAGATTGCAGCCGAAGGCGTCGGGCTTCTGCATCAATGGCGCGCCCGGCACCACTTCGAGAACCTCCCAATAATCCTCCTTGTTCTTCATGTCTTTGGGCGCCTTGCCCTTGACGATGATGACCGGACGGACGAGCTGGTGGTCCTGCGGACGGAAGTGCACCTGGCCGACGGTTGAATCGAAGGTTTCGCCCTTCTCGTACTGCTTGATGACGTCCGGCGGGTAGAAGGAGCCCGCCTCCGACACCATGCGTGCCCAGATGGCAAACGACATGTACGAGTTATTGGCGCCCCACTCGGGGTGATAGCCGAACTTCTTCACGAAGGCGTCGTTGAACATCTTCGCCAGCGGGTACTTGTCTTCCAGCGTCCACCAGTAGTCGGTCGCCGCGTAGACGCCGGCGGTGAGCTCCGGTCCCGTCTCCTTGGCGAGGAACGGGATCTGGTAAGGCACAACCAGCGTCATCTTCGGGATGATGCCGAACTGCTTGGCCTGCTGGATCGACAGCACCGCGTCGCGGCCCCAGTTCACGTTCACCAGGAACTCGGCGCCAGAATTGGCGATATTGGTGAGATACTGGCTGAAGTCCTGCGTGCCGAGCGGCGAGATCTGGTTGGTCACCATGGTCCAGCCGGCGTTCTTGGTCAGGTAGTCGTTCACCGACTTGGTCACGGTGTGACCGTAGGTGTAGTCCGGCGTCATGAACGCCGCCTTGCGGTTCTTGCCGAAGGCCTTCACCAGCACCGGGCCGATCGCGTTCGCCGCCGTCTCGCCGTAGAAGTTCTGGCGGAAGCCGTAGCGCACGCAGTCCTTGCCGGTGGTGTCGTTGGAGCCGGAGATACCGGTGACGTAAAGCACCTTCTCGCGCTGGGCGAATTTATTGAGCGCCACGGCGACCGCCGAGGAGGTCGAGCCGGTCATCAGGATGATCTTGTTCTGGTTGATGAAGGTCTGGATCTCCTGCACCGCCTGGTTCGGCTTGGCGGCCGAGTCGGCAACGAGCAGATTGACCTTCTTGCCGAGCAGGCCCTTGCTGACCTTCGGCGCGATCTTCTTCAGCAGCGGATTGCCTTCGTTGATGTGCTCGACGGCAAGCTGCCAGCCCTTGAGCTCGTCTTCGCCCTGCACCGCATAGGTGCCCGTGCGCGGCGTCGCCGCGGCCACATTGACGGTGTCGCCCTTGGAGCCATCCGGCCAGGTGCCGATCGGCGGCTTGTCATCGGCGTAGACGGGCATGATGAGCCCGCCGCCGGGCAGAAACGCGGAGCCGGCAAGGCCTGCGCCCGCCTGCAGCAAGCTGCGGCGCGAAACGCCGCTGAGCCAAGTCTTCGATGTCATGATCGCTGTCCTCCCTAGAGTTTCGCTACTGCGACTGCTTCTTCACACGCGTCGTGCGCTTTGTTGTTGGAGATGCTTGATTGTGCGCCCTCCTCGACCCAGCGCAAACGGCCGCGCCGCCATGCCGGCCGGCACGGCGAGCACCGTTCTCGCCGCCATTGCCCTTCGCCGGCGCTTTTTCGTCAATGCCACTTTCGTTTAGGGCGCGAGCAGCCACGTGCCACATCGCGGCGTGGCGCAAGGCGGCAGTTCAGCCGGAGCTATTTGTGCGCCGCACAAATGGGGCCTAGCCGAGATTCAGGTCCTTGAAGAAGTCGTTGCCCTTGTCGTCGATGACGATGAAGGCTGGGAAGTCCTCGACTTCGATGCGCCAGATCGCCTCCATACCTAACTCGGGATATTCCTGGCATTCGACCTTCTTGATGCAGTTCTCGGCGAGCTTCGCCGCCGAACCGCCGATCGAGGCGAGATAGAAGCCGCCATGCTTCTTGCAGGCCTCGCGCACCTGCGCCGAGCGGTTGCCCTTGGCGAGCGAGATCATCGAGCCGCCCACCGATTGGAATTGGTCAATGTAGCTGTCCATCCGCCCGGCGGTGGTCGGACCGAAGGAGCCGGACGCGTAACCCTGCGGCGTCTTCGCCGGCCCCGCGTAATAGATTGGGTGGTTCTTGAAATAGTCGGGCAACCCCTCGCCCTTCTCCAGCCGCTCGCGCAATTTGGCATGCGCCAGATCGCGCGCGACGATCATCGGGCCGGTGAGCGACAGCCGCGTCTTCACCGGGTACTTCGTGAGCTGCGCCAATATCTCCTTCATCGGCCGCCGCAGGTCGACCTTCACCACCGCGCCGCCGAGCTTCTCCTGGTCGACGTCGGGCAGATACTGCGCCGGATGCTCCTCGAGCTGCTCGAGAAAGACCCCGTCCCGGGTGATCTTGCCGAGCGCCTGGCGGTCGGCAGCGCATGACACGCCGAGCCCGATGGGCAATGACGCGCCGTGCCGCGGCAGACGAATGACGCGCACATCGTGGCAGAAATACTTGCCGCCGAACTGCGCGCCGACGCCGAGCGACTGCGTCAGCTTCCACACCTCCTGCTCCATATCGAGATCGCGGAAGGCGTGGCCGGCCTCCGAGCCCTTGGTCGGCAGCGCATCGTAATAATGCGTGGAGGCGAGCTTGACCGTCTTCATAGTCAGTTCGGCCGAGGTGCCGCCGATGACGATGGCGAGGTGATAGGGCGGGCAGGCCGCGGTGCCGAGCGTCAGCACCTTCTCTTTCAGGAAGGCGATCATGCGGTCGTGCGTCAGGATCGACGGCGTCGCCTGGAACAGGAACGACTTGTTGGCCGAGCCGCCGCCTTTGGCGATGAACAGGAACTTGTAGGCATCCTCACCTTCCGCATAAATCTCGACCTGTGCCGGCATGTTGGAGCGGGTGTTCTTCTCCTCGAACATCGAAAGCGGTGCGAGCTGCGAATAGCGCAAATTGCGCTTGAGGTAAGAGTCTCGCGCGCCCTCGGCCAGCGCCGCCTCGTCCGAACCGTCGGTGAACACCAGCCGGCCCTTCTTGCCCATGATGATGGCGGTGCCGGTGTCCTGGCACATCGGCAATACGCCGCCTGAGGCGATATTGGCGTTCTTGAGGAAATCATAGGCGACGAACTTGTCATTTGCCGATGCTTCGGGGTCGTCGAGGATCTTGCGTAGCTGCTTCAAGTGAGCCGGCCGCAGCAGATGATTGATGTCGTTGAACGCGGCCTCGCTTAGCGCGCGCATCGCGTCGCGCGCGACGATGAGCATGTCCTTGCCCATCACTTTTTCGACGCGCACCCCGCCAACCTCGAGCTTGCGGTAGGGCGTGGTGTCCGGCCCGAGCGGAAACAGCGGCGTGTGCTGATAGGGCGGGAGCGCGGAGGGAGGCGTGACGGGAACGTTCATGGACACGACTTGGACGGTTGCGGCTCAGGTTTAGAGGCTACCGAATTGTAGATATCGATTAGCTCTTGCCTAGTTGCCTTAAACCATTCGGCTCCGCCTCCGTCGATCTTGCGACCACGATAAGCAAGGGTGGCATGGATCGCCTTCTCAAGCGAGGCGCAGTCGTGGGTCTTGATTTCAAGAAACAGCACAGGCCTATCAGGGGTACTTGTTGAAATCTGCCCCGCGATCCTTTGGACCACATCGCCCTCTGTCAAACCAACCTTTAGCCGATCGGGCGCACACTTGTACCCGTACGCGTAAACAATTTTTGGACCTTCGCCAAGCCTGATGACATCCGTCGTATCCACGGCTTGCGATATCTTCGCGAGAGCTTCGCCTTCACTAATGCCTGGCTCTTGCTCGGCGAGCGGGTCCGTCAGATGCTGGGCGACGTCGGCTACTGGGTACAACTGCCCTTGAGTGACTTGCTCGACCGTGAAGCCGTTCGTAGGAGCATTGGCGATATATTTCGCCATGAGCTTAGCGTAATGCTGCTTCTTAGCCGCATCTTCGGCGACATTGTACTGGTTGAGTGCCCACGTGAATGAGGCCCTTTGCCCCGGCAATGTTGCCATACCGCCCCTCCACGATCATTCCCGTCATTTTCTGCAGCAAGTTTATTCAACTATTGAACGAGTATAGCGAAGACACGCAGCGCCAAGCCTACCAATCTGCTTCTGCCACAATCGAAATGTTTGCGGTGGGCTTCGCTTGGCTCAGGCCACCACACACACGCGATGCGGTACGTTGCGCCCTAAACCGCCCGCACCTTGCCCGGCGCGCCGAGCGTGCATTCGAGCGCAGCGCGGTCCCATTTGCCGAGATCGGCGGCCGCTGCGTAGGTGCTCTGCAGAAACTCCATCAGCGCCGCATCGGGATCCGGTGCCGTGCGCATCGCCTCATACGGTAACACAAACTCACCCAGCTCCTTCGACCAGAACGCGGCGGCCGGCGCGACCTTCGCCGCGGCAAAGCCCGCCGGCGCCGGATAGGCGTAAGAATAAAACGCCGCGTCATCGATCGGCGAACCGCCGCCGCCGGGCCAGAAACCGGCGCTCGAGACCTCGTGCGAATAGGCCTCCTGCGCCACCGCATCGGGCAGATGCGGCACGCCGCCGCGATGCTTGGGCGCACGGCGCCCGGAAAAGCGCGTCACCGCCAGATCGAACGAGCCCCAGAAGAAATGTACCGGGCTCGCTTTGCCGAGAAAGCCGGTGCGGAAGCGCGCAAGCACCTCGTGTGCCGAGAGCAGCACCCGGTGGAAGCGCCGCGCATAGGCGTGGTCGTAGGCCTTGTGCGCGCGATCATCGTCGAAGGAAATACAGTTGGGAATCTCGCAGGGCATCGGATCGATGGCCACGGCGACGCCGAGCTCGCGCAGCGCGATCAGCACTTGCTCATAGAATGCGGCGGTCGGGGTCGGCGCCAGCATGATCTGACGCACATGGCCGTCGTCGCGGCGCAGCCACAACACATTCTCGATGAAGTCGAATTCGATTTCGAGATTGCCGTCGGCGAGCGGCATCGGCGACGTGGTCAAGCCCCGCACCGTGACGTAAAGCGCGACATGCCAGGAGTGATTGAGCCAGGGCGCAAGCGCAAGCCGCACCTTGCCCACGATCTGTGTCCACAGATGCAGCGTGTCGCGCGTGTCCTGCCATGCAGCGAGCGGAAGCGCGGGCCAGCGGTCGTGCGCCATGCCGCATCATGGAGCGGCATCGGCGCCGCGTCAAAACGCCTGGCAATCGCGCGAGCCTTGCGCCATCCCGCCCATGTCCTTGACCTTGAGCACATACGACTTCCGCGCCGCTTCGCCGGCAGCATGCGGCGCGAGCGTCAGGGTGGCGCGGCCGTGCGAGGGGCCGGCGGCGGTGGTGACATAGAGTTTCACCGTGCAGCGCAGCCGTTGCTCGCATTTGTTCTCCAGCGTGACCTCGTAAGTCGGCCGGCCGTTGGCGAGCTTGAAGCCGCTCGAATCGGCCACGCACTCCTTAGCCGGGACCGGCTCGGGCTTTGACGCGGCATTCTCGGCACCGGCGGCTGCGGCAGCAAGCAGGCTGGCGGCGAATGCGGTCACGGCAATGGTCCGGATCATGCAATTTCCCCGCGTGAGGCCCTCCTCGTCTTCGTCGTGCGGCGCGGCGGATGGGTTCAAAGCCGGCGCTCGGCAATTGACGCGCCGGGCCGCTTGCGGCATGACCCCCTTCCCGCCCGGAATCGCCTCATCGCAATGCCCCGCCGTCCCTTCCGCATCGGCCGCTCGGTGACCGGCTTCGGCCTGTTCGCCACACGGCCGATCAAGAAGAAGACGCGCATCATGGAATATGTCGGGCCAATCCTGAATCGCGAGCAGGCCGAGCGCGCCGAACGGCGCGGCAACAAATACCTGTTCGAGATCACGCCCAACCGCACCATCGACGGCACGCTGCGCCGGAATATCGCCCGCTATGCCAATCACTCCTGCAATCCCAATTGCGAGCCGATCGTCTGGCGCGGCCGCGTCTTCGTCAAAGCGCTGCGCAACATCAAACCGGGCGAAGAGCTCGTCTACCACTATGGCATGGACTATCTACGGAACGTCATCGGTCTCGCCAACTGCAGATGCTCGCGTTGCCGGAGACGTCGCGCGCGCAAGGCGCGCGAGCGCCGCGCGGCGGAAAAACGGCGCGCGGCAAGGCTGGCGCGGGCGCGGCGGCACCGGGCAAAGCGCCGATGAGCGCGGCACGCAGGCGCAGCGAACACATCCCGCTCGGCGTTGCCTATATGCTCGGCTCGACGGTCGTCTTCGCCTTATCGCAGGCACTATCGAAATGGCTGGTGGCGGATTTTTCCTTCGTCGAGGTGCTCGACTTTCGTGCGCTCGGCTCGCTGGCGATCTGCGCGCTGCTTATTTTGCCGCGCACCGGCCTAGCCGTCTTTCATACCAAGCGGCTCAAGGCCCACGTCGGGCGCAACGTCACGCAGGCGGTGGCACAGAGCTTTTTCATGCTGGCGCTGGCTTTCATGCCGCTCGCCGGGGTGGTGGCCGTCAATTTCTCGTCGCCGATCTTTGCTGCCCTTTTTGCCTCTTTGTACCTGCACGAGAAGATCGGCCGAGCACGCGGCATCGCGCTCCTGGTCGGCTTCGCCGGCGTGCTCCTGGTGGCCTCGCCGCGTGTCGACACCGTCAACATCGGCGCGCTGTTCGCCGTCGCCAATGCGGTGATGTTCGGCAGCGTCACCGCCGCGGTGCGCGGCTTGAGCGCAACCGAAACGGCGGAAACACTGACCATGTACCAGATGGTGCTGCTCTCGGCCTTCTTCAGCGTCGCGCTGCCGTTCTATGGTTTTGCCGCGCCGCATCCAGGTGATGCCGGGCTGCTCATCGTCAACGGCATGCTCAATGGCATCGGCCAATATTGGTGGACCAGGGCGCTCTCGCTGGCGCCTCCTGCCGCGGTCGGACCTTTTTATTATTTCACGCTGGTGTGGGCGATGATTCTCGGCTTCCTGGTCTGGGGCGACCTGCCGACGCCGGCACTGCTGGCGGGCGCGGCCATCGTCGCTGCGTCCGGGCTCTATCTGCTCTGGCATGAACGGCCGCGTCGGGCGGCGGCGCAAGCGGTTCCACCGACTATCGAATGAACAAAGAGAGACGAAGTCATGACTCTGAAAATTCGCCGCGTCGTTACCGGCCATGACGCCCAAGGCCGCGCCAAGGTGCTGATCGACGAAGAGGTCAGCAACGTCATCTCGACGCGTCCCGGCGCCCTGTCCTCGGTAATCTGGTCGAGCGACCAATTGCCGGTGGACAATGATGGCGACCGCGATCCTTCGCACAAGGAGATCGAAACCACGATCCCCGGCGGCTCGGTGTTCCGCGTCGTCAGCTTCGGTCCGGGTGTCGCCCCGCGCAACCATCGCACCGATAGCATCGATTACGCCGTCGTCATCTCCGGCGAAATCGACATGGAGCTCGATATCGGCAGCGTGCGCCTTAAGGCAGGCGACGTGCTGGTGCAGCGGGGCACCATTCACAACTGGGTAAATCGAGGAAGTGAGCCCTGCGTCATTGCTTTTGCGCTGATCGCGGCGAAGCCCGTCAATGTCGGTGGCAAGACTCTGCATGCGCAAGGATAGAAGTTCCACGCCGACCAAAATGCGCCATTAATTTTTTGTCAGGTCCGTCGCAATAGACGGAAACAACGCCTAGCTCACGCTTTAGAAAAGATAAAAGCGCGCTCCGGTTCGGGCGCCCTTCAATCCATGAGACAATTGGACGAGAACGAACTCGAAGCGCTCAGGCTCTTCGCGAGCGGACGGTCGACCGATGAAATGGCGGTCGCGCTCGGCGTGAGCAAAAGCATGGTGCAGCATTATCTGCGCGTCGCCAGCCGCAAGCTTGGCGCGCGCAACCGCGTCCACGCGGTCGCCCTGGCCGTGCGGGTGGGCTTGGTCAAGCCAGCCGGCGGCAACTTGTGATCGTTGTTCCGCGTCGCCGGCGATATTTCGCCGATTAGCTATGCGGCGTGGGCCTCCACCACCTCTCCGCTTGCGGCTGACGGCCCCAACAGGGCCGCGATGAGATGTTGCACCTCGAGCTGTGCCGTCGCGTGGGACATGGTCGGACGAGTTCCCAACGTGGTCACATTGAGCTCGTCGGCGGCCGTCAGCCCGCGCGGGTAGAACTCGCGGAAAATGACGCGCTCCGCCAATCCCTCGATCGAGCGGAAGCCCAGCCGTTTCGAAAGGTCGCGCAGCGCATCCCCGACATAGCGTTTGTTGCGCGTCGGCGTGCTGGACAGACGATTGCGCAGTACGATCCAGTCGATATCGGGTTTGCCTGCCTGTTGCCGCTCACGCCGCGCATCCTCGACAATATGCGCATAATGGCTGATGCCGGCGACCGCGAATGTCTCGGGATCGACGCTGCCGAGCACGTCGAGGTCGACGAAGCTGTCGTTCAGCGGAGTGATCAGGGTATCCGCCGCCGCGTGCGCAAGCCGCGTGAGATAGGTGTTCTGGCATGGCGTGTCGATGACAATAAAACTGTGGTTTTCCGCCAAACTTTCGATCGTCTTGAGAAAGGCTTCGCGGCCGGCAGCCTCGTCTTCCGCGGAGGAAAACTCGGCCTCCTCGTCGAAACAGACATGGGTCGGCGCCGGCAATTCCTGCCCGCGCTGACGCGCCCATGCCAACCTGTTGTCGACGTAGTGGGTAAAGCTACGCTGCCGGGTGTCGAGATCGACGGTCGCGACCGTCGCGCCCGTGCGCAGCAGAGCGACCGCAATATGAATGGCGACGGTGGACTTGCCCGACCCGCCTTTTTCGTTGGCAACGACAATCACGCGAACGCACGGCGCACAGGATACGTTTTCTTGATCCATTAGCGTGCTCCATTGACCGGCGGTCTCGCTCGAATCTCGCGAGCTTTTTGTAAGAACCACCTTCGCTGATTCGCGCGCCCTTGCGCGAAGTTTTTCGGATTACATTTTCAATGACTTTTCAAAATGATGGAACCGCGCCCTTACATGTCCAATTCGGGATAACGGCGGAAGATGCCTTGCTCATTGAAGGCAAGGCGCCGCGGCGAGGACAGATACTTTTTGAGACGGTCGCGGCCGGCGATTCTGTCGCGGACGGCGACCACCCGCGGCACGTCGCGTTCGAGTCGTCGCATGGCATTGGGAAACGCATAGCGCAGGCCTTCCACCAACTGGAACAGCGAGAGATCCATGTAGGAGGCCTTGCGGCCGAGAACGTAAGGACTGCCGCTTTTCTTCAGGACGGTCTCGAAGTAGCCGAGATATTTCGGCGCGCGCTCCTGCAGAAAATTCTCCGTGAAGCGCTTCGCCTCCGCCTTGGCATCCTCATAGTAGAATTCGCCGCCGAGCGGGTGATGAGTGTCGTGAATTTCTTTGACGAAATCCGTCACAGTGAGTTGCAACTGGTGCAGCCAGAGCCGGTCCGCTTCGGCGCGTGGCGCGAGTTTCAACCGCGGCCCGAGGAAATATAGAATTTCCGCCACCTGTGCGATCACGAGCTTGCCGGCTTTGAGAAATGGCGGCGCAAAAGGCGGACGCTTGTCGCGTCCGCCTTCCATCATCGCCATCATGCGCTCCATGCCGCCCGGCTTGCGCGCCACGTCGTCATAAGCGGCGCCGGCATCCTCGAGGGCGAGACGCACGAATTCGCCGCGGCCCTGGATGCCCGGCCAGTAGAATAGCTGGTAGCGCATCGAACGCCTCCGTCACGCCGGGGCGGGAATTCTTCGCTCGCCAGTCCGGCTATGACAAGCCGGCTAGTCGACGGCGAAACAGTAGAGCAGGCCGTCGCCGCCGGTCGATTGCAGATCCTTTTGCGAGCAGCCGCCGTCGGGGCCGCGTGAAGGATGCGAGGAATTCCACGAGCGCGAGGCCTCGTCGTCGCGCAATCCCTGCCGATCGTTGTGGCCGAGCATGACGGCGCCTTGGGTGGAGCTCGTGTAATTTTTGCAAGTGCGGTCCTCGCCCAACGGGAAAGCGGTGCCGTCCGGCTGCGAGCCGGTCAGAATGTCGTGCCGGTTCGGCTTGTCGCCGCGGCCGTTGATTACCTCACCTTTTTCCGAGAGGTTGTTTTGCTTGTTGAGCTTGTTATTGGCGCTGTGCAGGTCGGCGACGCTTGTGGCGACAACGACACCTTTGGCGTTCATCCAAGGACCCTTGCCGATGCGGTCGCGCGCATTCACGGCGTCCGCACCTTGCGTGGACAAGTAGGCGTGCCACGTCTTACCGCCCGCGCCGACCGAGGCGGCAAGTTCCTGGCAATGGCGATCGGCGCCGGCAAGTCCGCCGAGATCGCCGCCTTTACCCGGTCCGTGGCTGGTCACAAAGAAGCTCATGTTCGCTTGCTGCGCAGCCGCAGGCGCGCTCAGCGCCAGGCACGCCGCGAGCGAAATGCCGATCTTGCATAGTGTCATTTGGATATCTCCCTATGCGGCGGGAAGCCGTCGCCCGCCGTCGCGAGGTCACAACCCCGTCAGCTTGCGGGTATTCCGGCGCTCACGCGCGCTTGATCTACTTGCCGAGATATTGCGCGTCGGTGACCGGCTCGAGCCATTTCACGTGCTCGCCGTTTTGCGCCTCCTGCATGGCGATGTGCTCCATCGCATGCTCAGGGGTGCCGCCATGCCAATGCTTTTCGCCGGGTGGAATCCACACCGTGTCGCCGGCTCGTACTTGTTGGATGGGCCCGCCCCAGGTCTGCACGTGGCCGATGCCCGAGGTGATATGCAAGGTCTGCCCGAGCGGATGGGTATGCCAGGCTGTCCGCGCTCCCGGCTCGAAGCGCACCCAGGCCGAGCGCAAGAGCGCAGGCTCCGGTGCCTGGATGATCGGGTCCTGCCAAACCGTGCCGGTAAAACTTGGAGGCCCCATTTTCTTCGAGGGCCGCGAACCACAAGCGATGATCTCCATGAAATCCTCCTTGAAACCAATGGCCGCAGCCTAGCGGCGCACGGCGCAACAAAAAAGCCCGGCGTCGCCGCCGGGCTTCATCTTGCATCTTTGCAAAGTTCTTCTGGATCGTTCAAGCCGGCTGAAGATTGCCGGCAGCTTGCTTTCCACGCTCGGTGACGATCTCGTAAGAGACCTTCTGGCCCTCCACCAGCGAGCGCATTCCGGCGCGCTCCACGGCGGTGATGTGCACGAACACATCCTTCGATCCGTCTTCCGGCTGAATGAAGCCGTATCCTTTTTGAGTATTGAAGAACTTCACAGTTCCGACAGGCATCCGTTATCCTTTCACGCTTTCGTTGAACGCCCGTGCGCTCATCGCCCGGGCGGCAACAATCCAAGTTTTGGGAGATCACTTGAGCAGCCGACCCAAATCCGGGAGCGTGGCAGCAAGATGAAGCCGAAAACTCGTATTGCGGGCGGCCACATAGACTGATTTCAAGCGAACGTCAACGCCACAGGGTTTGCCGATGCGGCAGTCATATACCGTTTTATGAATTGGTAACGCCGACGTCGCTATAGTTGGCGTGCGGGTCCGGACCAGCATTAACGAAGTCTTGCTCCGGATGGCGCTCGACCGCGCGAGCGGCGAGGTCCCGATGAGTCTGGACACCAAAGACAAACGCAAAACGCGCCGGCGCCCGATGCGCTATTCGGCATGGATCGCGCTTGAACCGGGCAAATTCCACGGCTGCGTCTTGTCCGACATCTCCGATAAAGGCGCCCGTATCGACGTGGAGGATGAAACGGTCATTCCCGATCGTTTCCCGTTGTTCTTGTCGCGCAATGGCGGTGCCCGCCGCGTCTGCACGGTCGCATGGCGCAAGCCCAAGCAAATCGGCGTGGCCTTTACTGCGCGCTTTTCCGCAGCAGACCGCGCAAAACTGGTCGAAAACATCGAGGCGCGCGTCGCTTCTCCGCCCACTGCACCGACCGCGACCGGGGCCGAGGAAGGCAAAAAAGCGTAATCGCCGTGCTTTCACGGCATCGTCACGAAAACGTCATGGCACGGGCAAAAATGCTCTGCGTTATCTAGCCGACTCTCGGCTGGAGTGCGCGATGAAACCGTCGCTCGCTACTTTATTGCTGCTATTTCTCGGCGTGGCTGCGGCGGCTGCAATGCCCTCGCCGTATGAAGCGCCGCCTCGCATCCCGACGGCCACGACCGGTGCGATCGACGTCGAACTCTCGGGCGCCGCGCGCGAACGCGACTATTTTCGGGCGCCGCAGCCGCGGTACGGAGCACAACGAATTTTCCCCTGCCGCTGGCAGGCTGAACGTGTGCGCTCGGAATCCTGCGACTAACGCAACGGTCGAGGGAAGCGGCTTTCAGACTGCCATCGTCTTTTTCGAAAGAAGACGCAACCAAGAACACTAAAGCGGACGCGCGCGTCTTCCCAATCTTGGAAAAGTCCTAACACGGGCTGAAACACTCTAACCTTGATTTTTTTCCTCTTCGCTTCGCGCTTCATCAAAGGCTTCCAGTCGCGTTTCAAATCTCTACTTATCCACTCGTCGCCTTTATATTCAGAAACGCACGCGGCGAAGCATCCAAATTGCAATCCGGCGCCAGCTTTTTGACAATCCGCTACAACAGAAGCAACTCGTTTGATGTCCTTTTTATAACCGCCGTAGCTGTGGTGCTCTCGTTTCAATTCGATAACGGCTAGCGCATATTTTTTCGTGCCTCGTTTTGACCAAAGCACAATATCAAAGCGCCCCCTCGACTTCTTTTTGCCCCATCTTAACTTTGGCGCGAATTCCTTTTTGAACTCACTCTGGGTCGCCTCAAGCGTGACAAAAACATCTTTTGACCGGTAAAATTTCAAAAATGGTTGCGCGACAAAATATCCAAGGAAAGATTCTACCCCACGTCCGGTAACCCATTCGCCTCCCGAAAGTTTGCAGTAAACCCGATTAGCTCGTTTCAGAGCATTAATAACGAAGTTTTCTGCCTGCTCTGGTCTAATTTTTTTCATTTCAAGTCATCCTTTGAGAAGACTTCCTTTATGGCAGAAACCAACTGCTTGAGTGAAAACGGCTTGGCCAAAAATGCGTACTCTTCTGAGGTCGGCAGATTTTTTGCGAACGCATCCTCAGCATACCCGGACACGAAAATGATCTTCACATTGGGCTTGCGTGCGCGCAATGCTTTGAGCAGCGTCGGCCCGTCCATTTCCGGCATCACCACGTCTGATACCACAAGGTCGACGTCTCCCTGGCGATCGAAGATCTCGATTGCCTCGAGGCCGTTGCCAGCCTCCAGCACGGTATAGCCGCGCGAGGTCAGGCCGCGCGCGTTGAGCGCACGCAAGCCCTCCTCGTCCTCGACCAGGAGGATGGTGCCCTGACCCGTGAGGTCTGCCGCAGCCGCACGCGCTGCCTGCTCAGCCGCGGTCAAAGCGCCGACGATTACCGGGGCCTCCGCGGCGGGCATCTGTGTCAATTCGTCAGCCTCTGGAACATGCCGCGGCAGGAAAACACGGAGGACGGTGTGGCCGGGTTGCGACTCCGCATAGATAAATCCGCCAGTCTGCTTGACGATGCCGTAGACGGTGGAAAGACCAAGACCCGTACCCTTGCCGACCTCTTTGGTCGAGAAGAACGGCTCAAAGATCTTATCAATGATCTCCGGCGGAATTCCGGTGCCGGTATCGCTCACCTCGATCAGCACGTAGTCGGCGGCCGGCATCCCTTTGGCGGCGAACTGCTTGCATCCCTCGGCCGTCACATTCGCTGTACGCACAGTGAGCTTGCCGCCATCCGGCATGGCGTCGCGTGCATTGACAGTCAGGTTGACCATAACTTGCTGGAACTGAGTGACATCGACCCTGACGGACCAAAGGTCTCTTTCATGAATCGTCTGTAGCTTTACTTTTTCCCCCAACAGCCGTTTAAGCAACAGATCCAGTTCGTCGAGCGTCTCCCTCAGGTCGAGCACCTGTGGACGCAGCGTCTGACGGCGCGAAAAGGCGAGCAACTGTCGCACCAATGCCGCCGCACGGTTGGCGTTCTGCTTGATCTGCATGATGTCCTTGAAGGACGGATCGGTCGGCTTGTGCGCGTTGAGCAGGAAATCGGTCGCCATCATGATGGCAGAGAGCACATTGTTGAAGTCGTGAGCGATGCCGCCGGCGAGTTGGCCTACGGATTCCAGTCTTTGTTGTTGCTTGATTTGATTTTCCAACGTGCGCTGCGCGGTAGTCTCCAGCGCATACACGATGGCGGCTTCGCCATCGTCGTCCTCAACGGCCGACACAAAGAAATTGGCAAAGCGCTCGCCCGATCCGGCGAGCGCCGCCTCCACAGGCGCGATATCACCATGACCGGCGGCCGCCCTGCGGATTGCGGCCTCCAAAGCCGGACGGTCGCGCGCGGCCACAACAGTGAGGATCGACGGCGTATCGCCCTTGATGAGCCCCTCGAAAGCAGAGGCAAATCGGGCGTTACTGCGGGCGATCCGGCCAGCTTTGTCCACAGTCGCAATCGCCATTGGCGTATTCTGGAAGAAGCGCATGAAGCGGACTTCCGCCGCACGCTGCGGGTCGCCGCCGGCGTCGCGCGCGCGATTGAGCACCAGCGTACGCGAAGGCCCCGGCGCTCCATCCGAGCCGAAGGCGATCTTGTGGAACAGCCGCACCGGAATCGGCTTGCCGCCGCGCGTCTTCAGATCGAGATCGACAACTTCCGTTTTGACCTCGCCGGGCGCGGCATTGAGCGTGGTGAGCAAGGCAGCACCCTCGCCCGCCACGATATCGGTGAGCCTAAGCGAGCCTGTGCCGACCTGCGCCAGGTCATAGTCCAGCCACGCCGCGAGTGTCGCATTGAGATAAACGACATCGCCAGCAGCATCGACGGAAAAGAAGCCCGCCGGGGCGTGATCGAGATAATCGATGGCGTGCTGAAGCTCCTGAAAGACATTTTCCTGTCGCTCGCGGTCGCGCGTCACATCGGCGACCGACCAGACCGTAAGTTTGGTGTCTTTGCCTTCGCCGAGCGGCCGCACCCGCATGCGCAGCCAGCGGGCGTTCTCCGCACCGGCAATGCGCACTTCTTCCTGCGCCCGGCGGCCCTCGCGCGCCGCTTTGAGCAGGCGATAGATCGCCTCCGACACGTCCGGGTCGCCCATGAAAACGCGCTCGATCGGCCGCACGTCATCATGACCTTCGGCGCCGGTCAGATCGAGGTAAGCGCCATTGGCATAAAACACCCGGCCCGCCGAATCGGTCACCACAATGCCGTCGAAAGCGTTGTCGGCGAGCGCCTTGTGCACCGGATTGGTCTGCGTCTTACCGGCGACGCGCAGGATCCCCGCGGCGAGCGCAAACAAGGCAAAAACGCCTATCGTGCCGAGGAGCGCAAGAAGCGCGAGAATGTAGGTCGCCGAGTGTTCGCGGCCGACATACACAAGGCCTGCCGCCGCGGCGACCAGAAGCAAAGCGACCAAAAGCACCATGGCGAACGAGCCGCCGCGAGGGATGCTCTGACTGCGGTCGAAAGCGGCCAGCGCCTGCCCCTCACGCGCCTTGCGCGGCTGCGGCCTGATTACCCGGTCCTCGCCTGCCATGCGTCCTGAGTGCCTTAACCCGCCCCCCGCCTGCAAGGGCCGCTACGGCCAATCCAGCGCGATTATTACATCCTTTTTGCGGCTGGAACCGCACGCCGCAGCCGCATGACATAGCCGATCACTTCCGCCACCGCCTTGTAATGCTCCGGCGGGATCATCTGATCGACTTCGACCGTGGCATGCAGTGCGCGCGCCAGCGGCGGGTTTTCCACCAACGGGATCGCGTGCTCCTTGGCAACTTCCCGAATCTTCATCGCTACCTCATCGGTGCCCTTGGCGACGCAGATGGGAGCCTCCATGCCGCGCTCATATTGCAACGCGACCGCGTAGTGCGTCGGGTTCGTAATCACCACGGCGGCTTTCTTGACGTTGGCGATCATGCGCCGGCGCTGCCGTGTCTGCCGCACCTGCTTCATCTTGCCCTTGATGGTTGGATCGCCTTCGCTCTGCTTGAATTCCTCCTTCATCTCGCGCAGCGACATCTTTTGCCGCTCGTACCAACGCCGGTACTGAAACAGGTAATCGCCGGCTGCAATCACGGCGAGCATCGCCACCACTGCCCCCATCAATTTGAGCACGAGCTTGAGCGTGAAGGGCAGCACCTCCGCGACATCGCTGCGGTTAAGCGCCATGATGCGCAGGCGCTCCGGCCACATCAGGACGGTGAGCACCGTGCCGACCAGCAATATCTTGACGAGGCCCTTGAGTAGATTGACCAACGCCGCCGCTGAAAACAGCCGCTTGAGCCCGGCCATCGGCGAGACCTTCGAGAAATTGGGTGTCAGCGGGTCGAGCGACCAGACCATGCGGTGCTGCACCAGGTTGCCGGCGAGCGCTGCGATGATCAGCGCGATGAACGGCACGGCGAGCGCCGCGATGAGCTCGGCGCCGATCTTCTGCACGAGATGCGGCAGCGCCGGCCCGTCGACCAGGATTTGACCGGCATTGGCGATGAGTCCACGCATGGTGACGGACACGCTCCGGCTCATGCCCCCGGAAAACGTCGCCACCACGAGGGTTGCGCCGGCGATGACGAACCAGGTGTTGACCTCTTGGCTCTTGACCACATCGCCGCGCTTGAGCGCCTCCTCGAGACGCTTTTGCGTGGGGTCTTCTGTTTTTTCGGTGTCGTCGCGTTCGTCAGCCATCGCCTGCCCTATGCGTGCGGGGCCAACTGGCCAAGCACGCCTTCGAGGTAGCCGACGAACGTGCCCATCATGGCGCCTACTACGAGCAGCAACAGCATCAGCCCGAGCATGATCGAAAGTGGCAGGCCGATGAAGAACACTTGCATCTGCGGCATGAGGCGGGAGAGCACGCCGAGGCCGACGTTGAACAACAGACCGAACACCAGAAACGGTGCGGCAAGCTGAATACCGATGCGGAAGGCCGTGGCGACGATCTCGGTGACATGTTTGGCGACATCGCCGGACAGCGGCATTTCACCAGGTGAAAACAAGGTGTAACTGTCGTTCAGCGCCGCGATCACGAGGTGATGGAGGTCCGTGGCGAAGATCAGCGTGACGCCGAGCAGCGTGAGGAAATTGCCGACCAGTACGCCTTGCTCATTCTGCGTCGGATCGACGGCGGTGACGAAGCCCAGTCCGAGTTGCTGCGCGACCACGAAGCCGGTGATTTGCAATGCCGAAATGGCCAGCCGCGCCGTCAACCCAAGCACCGCGCCAATGATGATCTCCTGGAAGAGCAGCAGTAGCACCGGCCCGAGGCTGTTGAGATCAACCGTATAGGCCTTCTGATGCGTGGGCAGCAGGATGCCGGTGAGCAACAGCGCGATCGCGAGGCGCACACGCGCCGGCATGTTCTGCTCGCCAACGCCGGGCAGCAGCATCACCATTGTGCCCACACGCGCGAACGTCAGAAGGAAGGCCGCAGCCAGCGCCGGCAAGAAGGAGACGTCGATTTTCATGACCTAGCCGCCGACGATGCGGGCGGCGATACGCAACATCTCCGCATGCAGCTTCTCGGCCATGAACGGCAGCGCCACCAAAAGGCAGAGAAAGATCGCCAGGATTTTTGGCACAAAGGCGATGGTCATCTCCTGGATCTGCGTAAGCGCCTGCAGCAGGGAAATCGCCACACCCACGACCAGACCGACCAGCATCACCGGGCTTGCCACGATGAGCAGCGTGTAGATGGCCTCGCGCGCCACATCGAGAACTTCCGGCCCGGTCATATCGGCATCTTCATGATGTCTTCGTAAGCGGCGATGACCTTGTCGCGCACCGCCACGACGGCGTCGATGGCCACTTCGGTCTCCGACACCGCCGTGACCACGTCGACCATGTTGGATTTGCCGTTGACCATGGCGCGGGTTTGCGCGTCGGACTTGCGGCCGGCCTCGTTGACCGAGTCGAGCGCTTCCTTGAGCACGGAGGTGAAGCTCGTCGAGCCGGCGCCGCCCTCGCCCGCAGCGACCGCCGCACTTTGCGCGGGGTCGGACAGCAGCTTGGCGGCAGCGGCGTAGGCGCCAATTGCGGTGATGGGCGTCGCCATGATGCTATGCCTTCAGGATGTCGATGGTCCGTTGAATCATCCGGCGCGTCGCGGTGACCACATTGATGTTGGCTTCGTACGAGCGCTGGGCCTCGCGCATATCGGCCATTTCCAAAATCGAGTTCACATTCGGATATTTGACGTTGCCGTCTTTGTCGGCGGCGGGATTTCCCGGCTCGTATTTGATCTGAAATGCAGACGTGTCGGTCTGCGTGTTGCCGAGCTGAACCAGGCGCACGTCCAGCGTGCGGTCAAGTTCGGAGGTGAATGTCGGCACCTTGCGACGGTAGGGATCGGCACCGGGGGATGAGGCCGTTGAATCGGCGTTGGCGATATTCTCGGAGATGATGCGCATGCGGCCCGCTTGGGCGCGCAAGCCCGAGGCGGCAATCGTGAGCGTCTTCAAGAAGTCCACCGGTCAAGTCTCCTTATGCACTGCTGCCGCCGCCTTTGCCGAGCGCGGTTTTGATCAGCGCCAGGCTGTGCGTGTAGATCGCGGTGGCGGCCTGATAATCCATCTGGTTGGCGGCGACTTTCATCATCTCCTCTTCGAGACTGACGGCATTGCCGGTCGGCCGGATCTCGTACCCGGTCTTGGTAGTGGTCGCGAATTGCGTCTCGCCGCCGCCGAAGCCGGCGAGATGGCCGGCATCGGTGCGCTCCAGCGAAACGTTGCGGACCGTCGCCGGCTGCACGTCGGCCGGGGGATCGAATTTCAGCGGCGTCAGATCGCGCGCGCGATAGTTCGGCGTGTCGGCATTGGCGACGTTTTCCGCGAGCACCCGCTGGCGCGTCTGCGCCCAATCCAGCCGCATCCGCAGCATGGACAGAATAGGAATGTCGGTGAGCGCCATGGGCAAATTCCTTAAAATCGGCGGTCCAGCGCAACGCTGCACTGGGCAGACTTTGCCGGGCGTATGGTTAATGGCGGGTAAAGGGCGGACCTCACACCGCGCCAAGGGAGGCGTTTGCGCGAGTTCCGCCGGTCATGAGGCGGTCGCGGCGTGAGAAAGCTCTTTATTTGTTAAGAGTCTGTTAGTATTCGAGGCGGCAAATTGTGCCTGCCGAATTAACCATTTGGGCGATTCCCGCCTGAGCGGCGCGAGGCAGGAGACGGAGTGAAGTAATGGACGCCCTGTTCGGCACGTCGATGCCTTTGGCTGCGCGTTTTTTCATCGCCTTCCTGGTGGTGCTGGTGCTGATTGCGCTCACCGCTTGGCTGGTGCGCCGCTTCGGCGCCAATCGCCTCGGCAATTCCACGCGCGGGCGCCAACCCCGGCTCGCCGTCATCGATGCGGCCAACGTCGACGGACGCCGCCGCCTGGTGCTGATCCGCCGCGACAACACCGAACACCTGCTGATGATCGGCGGACCCACCGACGTGGTGATCGAACCCAACATCGTACGCGCCGCAGCAGCTGCAAGCACGCGCGACTCCGTACGTCTGTCGATGAGCACCGAAACCACGGCGCGCATGGCGCCGGCGGTTGAGACATCGTGGCCGCCGGCCGTTGCCGAACCGGCGCCGGCCGCTTCCCCGCCGCGCCCGGCGCGCGTGACGGCGATGGAAGAGCCGTGGCTGCCGGCGGAGCCCGGCGCGCGCGCCCGTCCTACCGCCCCCGCCGACAGTCTGAGCGGCCTTGCCGCCGAATTGTCCTCGAAATTTGGCGCGGCTGAGCCGGCGCCGCGCAACGAGCCGGCGCCGCTACAGCCGCGTCCGACCCCGGCTGCGCCGCCGCTCGCCGCAAGCGACGCCTTGGCGGCCGCCGCCCCGCAGAATGACCGCAATCTCGCCGACATGGCGCAACAGCTCGAAGCGGCGCTCCGCCGCGCGCCGGCCGTAGAAAGCCGGCCTCCGGTTACCGATCCGTTGGCGATCAAGGCGCAGCCGTCCCCGCGTCCCGCGGCGCGCGATGTAAAGCCACGTAGCGAACCGAAGTTGGACATTCCCAAATTCGAGCCGAAGTTCGAGCCGAAACGCGAAACCCACAGTGAGCCGAAGCTCGATGCAAAATTCGATGTGAAGCCGGAGCCGAAGTTCGACTTCAGACCGGAAGCGCCGACCGCGCCGGACAAAACCGTCTACGACAATCTCGAAGAGGAGATGGCGAGCTTGCTCGGCCGTCCGTCCGATAAATCGTGACCGCCCGCTTCGGCCGCTGCGTCCGTCTCGCGACGGTAGCGGCCGGAGTAGCAGGGATCCTGGCGCTGACGGCGAGCCATGCCGGCGCGCAGGACGTATCCATCAATTTCGCCCAAGGCAGCGGACTGACCGAGCGCGTCATCCAGTTGATTGCGCTGCTCACAGTGTTGTCGCTGGCGCCGTCGATCCTCGTCATGATGACGTCGTTCACGCGCATCGTGGTGGTGCTGTCGCTGCTGCGTACGGCCCTCGGCACCGCCACCGCCCCACCCAATGCGGTGATCGTCTCGCTCTCGCTCTTTCTCACCGCTTTCGTCATGGGGCCGGCCCTGCAACGGGCCTATGACAGCGGCATCCGCCCGCTGGTCGACAATCAGATCACCGTCGAACAGGCCTTCCAGCGCGGCTCGCAGCCGTTGCGCGCCTTCATGGAAAAGAACGTGCGCGAGAAAGACCTGAAGCTGTTTCTTGACATGGCGCACGAGGCTGCGCCCGCCAAACCCGAGGATTTGTCGCTGCGCGTGCTGGTGCCCGCCTTCATGATTTCCGAACTCAAGCGCGCCTTCGAGATCGGCTTTCTGCTCTTTCTGCCGTTCCTCATTATCGATCTTGTGGTCGCCTCGGTGCTCATGTCGATGGGCATGATGATGCTGCCGCCGGTTGTCGTCTCCCTGCCGTTCAAACTGATTTTTTTCGTGCTGGTGGATGGCTGGAGCCTGGTGGCGGGCAGCCTGATCCAGAGCTACGGAACCTAAGGCGACGCCTCAGCGCGTCAGCGGCTGCGGACCGGGTGAGCGGCTTATCCAGCCGTGCGGACCGGGAATCGAGCCGGTCGGCTGCGGGTCGGGCTTGCCCCTCTCGGGAGGCCGTGGCGTTGCGGCCGGCGCCTTGGCATTCGCAGCTTTGTCGGCCGGCGCGGTGGCGGCAGCATTGGGCATCGGCTTGGCCGGGGCGGCAGCGGCGCCCTCGCCTTCCGCGGGCGTGGGCTTGTCGGGGTAACGCTGCCGCATGTCCTGTAGAAATGCGTTGAGCGTATCGATACCGCTCACCGTCCTCGCCACATCCTTGAACTCGCTGCTGCCGGTGCCGATTGGCGAGCTCACCACCTCAAAAGCGTGACGGTCGGGGCTGTCGGCCATCTTGGCTGCGTACTTTTCTCGCAAGCGGCCGAGACCGATCGCTTCGTCGGCCAACGAATAGCCGATAGCGGCGCGCAGAATATCGAGCCGCTCCGAATCGGTCAGCGGCGAGAATTGCTTCCAGCGCTCGCCGTAGAGCAACTCGATTGCCTCCGCCGCCTTGCGCCAATGGTGTCCGGCCCAAAGAATGTCGGCGCGCAGGCGTAGCGCTTGCGGGCCCTGCAGATTGGCGATGACCTCGAGCGCCAGGTCGTGACGCCCGGTTTCGGAGAGCGCCCGCGCTTCGAGCAGCAGCCGCTGATCGCGCAATTCGTTGGAGAGGCCATCCGTGCGTGTCGCTCGCAGCGCCGCCAGCGCGCGGTCCGCCTTGCGGTTCATCAGGTAGATCGTCGCCAGCCGCGTCGCCACTTGCGCCCGCGCGGCGCCCTGCAGGCGGTGATCGATCTGATGCTGGAGCAATTCGGCTGCCTGGTCGAGCAGATCGACGGAGACAAGGCGGTCGGCAAGCTTGCGGATCATCTCGTCGCCGCGATGGCCGATCGGTGTCAGCTCGCGGTAGTCGTAGAACAAACTGAGCGCCTCGATCGGCGGCAGTGCATCGCTTTTGCCGCCGAGAAAGAGCGCTTCGAAGCTTGCCGCCGATTCGTCCTGGATCTTGCGCGTGAGATCGGAGTTAGGGTGCGCCACCATTGCGGTGCGCATCACGTGAAAGGCGTCGCGGTAGCGTCCTTCCTCCGTGTAGAGATGCGCCAGCATTTTGAGGCCTTCCACCTCGGTTTCGTCGCCGCGCCAGATCGTGGTGAGCGTCTCGAGCTGATTGATCACTTCCTTGCGCGGCATATCGCCGAGCGCATAGCGTAATAAAACCTCGTGCAGGTGGCCGGCCGCTGCAGAAGCGCGGTCATTGGAGGCCGCGGCGGCGCGATAATTGACGAGTGCGTCCTGGTTGCGGCCCATACCTTCGGAGAGCCGGCCGACCAGCACGGCGACCGCGGGAGCTTCTGTATCAGGGACGCCGAGCGTTTGAATTTCGTTGAGCACCTTGTCGGCGTTGGCGAAATCCCGCACTTCGATGGCCGCCCGCAACGCATAGCGCAAGGCCATTCGCTGCAACTCGAGCGGCAGCGCGCCGAGCGCGCTGTCAGTATCTTTGAAACGGTCGTGCGCTTCGGTCCATTTGCCGAGCCGCGCATAAGCGATGGCGCGCCAAATCGGCGCGTCGAGCTGATTGCCGATCTGCGGACTGGACAGCGCCTTGAGCGCGTCCTCCGGCCGGTCGAACATCACATTGGCAATGGCTTTGAGCACGGTGCCGGTCACGTCGTCGGCGCCGCGCTCGTCGGCGAGCGTTACATCCAACACGGCGAGCGCTTCCGCCGACATGTCGCGCGCCAGGTAAAATCGCGCAAGGTTAAGTCGCGCGGCGCGGCGCTTATGCGGCGGCGCCATGGCTGCAGCGTTAATCAACTCGGACTGGCGCCGATTGAAGTTCGCGCTGCGGTCGAAGCCCCACAATTGGGGGTCAAAGCTCGTCGCCTTGAACGAACTCGCAAGCTGCTGCTGCCCGATGGCGGTCGGCGACAGCGATAGCCCAACCGGACGGCTGATGATGATCCTGTCGGGCAAGGTCTCGGCGGTGAGATCGTCGGCGAGCGGCTGCAGCACGACACCTTGCGTCGAGGGCAGCGCGCGCAGCTCGACGAAATTCTGCTCTTTGATAAAGCCGCGGGCCGGCCCAAGCCCGGTAATCACCATCAGACTATCGCCGGCCGCAGGATCGGGAAAGCGGTGCACACTGCCCGGATGATCGAACGGGATAGCGATGCTGGCGCGGTTCTGCGCCATGAGTGAGCGGGCAATAGAGAGCTGCTTGGTCGGCGCAACGACGCTTTCGCCGATGTCGACGATCCAGGCGGGGCCGTCGGTGAGCGCGCCGGTGAGGCGCGGACGCGCGAGCTTGAGCCGCACGATGTCGGCGCCGTCGTTGCTGCGCGAGAAATGCGCCTCGCGAATGGTCTCGGCCGCCTCGCGCCGGATGGCGGCCAAATCGATGGCAGCCTTGCTGTCGAAGACCAGCCACAGGATATTGGCGCGGCGAAAGACGGCGGCCGGCGTCGGCACCGCGAATGGAAATTCGATGCGTATGCTTTCGCCGGACTTGTGCAGCTCGGCCTTCACGGGCGCGTTGGCGTCCGGCGCAATACCGTCGTCGTGCGCCGGCGGCTTCACTTTCGATGCCGCGGGTGCGGGTGCCGCCGCCACCTTGGGTGAGACGGCCGGCATGGCCTCCGATTTCCGCTCGGCCGGCGCCGTCGGCTTTGGCGGCGCAGGCGCGGGCTTGGGCTCCTCCGGAGCGGCTTGCGGCAAAGGGGCGGCCTTTGCCGCCGCACTCTCTTGTGCGCCTTTCTCGCTCGGGCTCGCAGCCGGCGGATTCTGCGGCGTCACCGGCGCATCCGCCGCGGCCTTCGCCTGATCTTGTGCGGGCGCCGCCGGCACCGTCTCAGGCGCAGCAATCCCCGGGAGCGAGGCTGGCGCCGCCGCTCCCTCGCTGGCATCCGCCGCAGCGTTCGGCCTCGGTGCGCCGTCGAGCCCAACGTCGACGGAAATGCTGCGGTCTTCGACAAAGCTGCGGATGACCGGCGTGCCGTTGAGAACAAAGCTCACCGTGACCGAATCGATGTCGGCGGCAGCATCGATCGATTTCAGCGTCGGCGGCAGCGATGCCACAGCGTCGGCCAGATCCCATTTGATCGGCCGATCGAAGCTGAGCACATATTTCCCGTCGCGCCGCTCCGGCACCACGTTGACGCCGTCCGGCAGTTCGAACACGTAGCGGATGAAGGACGGCTGGCTGGCAACGCGCACGCGGATGCTCGGCGGCTTGCGTTCGCTATCTTCGATGCGTTTGCGCTTGAGCAGCCTGTCGGCTTCCTGTGCGCGGCGCGCGAGTTCGGCGATCACGTCCTCCGGCAGCCCGGGCATGACGCCGGTCCAGGTCTCGGGCAGGAGATCGACAAAGAGCCGCTCCGCCGCCGGGATTGTGTGCACTTTTACTTTGCCGGTGAGAGCAATACGGATCGCGGTGCCGTCCGGATCGATACGCGCGGCGGAGATGTAGTCGCGCGCGGCGGGAACGAGCCGCTCGATCGGCACCGACACCGGTTTGCCAAATGTGATCACCGTAATCGGGAAGCCCTCGCGGACGCTCGCGGGCACCGCCTGATCGAAGCGGAATACAAGCCGTGCGTAGCCGCCGTCGGTGAAGACGTTGAGCTCGCCTTTGATCCGCTCGTCGGCGCGGGCTTTGCCGCCGAACCCGAAGGTGAATGTGAGCAGCAGCAGCGCTTCGAGCAGGAGAAAGGCCGCCGCCACGCGGCGCCAGAGCCGCCGCGGCCGCCGCGCGTGCTCGCGGCGCATGTCCGTAAAATTCAGGTGCGAGGAATGCATGCAGCCCAACCCGGCCGGCGCGACTGCCGGCCGGGACAGCCTAGGGGCCGGCGTTTAACGCCGCGTTAACCCTCCTCAGCTGCTCGGCTTGCCCTCGATCTTGGGCAGTGCGTCGGGCGTTGGCGCTTTGGGATTGCCGTTGGCGCGCGCGGCGAGCTCGACGGTCAGCTTCTCGGCGGATTCCGGCGACATCTGCGCCATGATTTCCGACATGCTGCGCGGGTTCATGTGGGTCGCGACTTCGACCAAGATTTTCATGTCGAGGCGGTCGAAAATGCGCGCGGCGTCCTTCGGTTTCATCGTCTCGTACATGGCGATGATGCTTTTGAAGCGCTTTTCCTCCTCCTGGTCGCGGCTGTTCATCTCGCCTTTGAGGCGCGCCTCCATCTCCTTCAGCTCCGCAACCCGCGCCTCGACGCGCTTTTCCGCCGCCTTGAGCAGGTTCTCGCGCATATCGAGCTCGCGGCTGCGCGCGTCGAGCTCCTGGCGCCGGCCTTTCAGGCTTTCGAGGATCGCGCGCTCGCCGGCCGAATTGATGTGGCCGGGCTGCAGCGTGGCGGACAGCCCGGCGGCCTCGACCTTGGTCGGCTCAGGCGCCTTGCTGCTGGTCTTCAGCGGCGGCTCGGCGGACTTGCTCTCGCCCACCGAACCGGTGATGTCGTCCTTGGCAGCGCTGTTGAAATTGAACATCTCCTGCGCCCAAGGCTGCTTGGAAGGCTGCTTGGATTTGGGCGCCGGCGCGGCCGATGCCTCGTCCGCGACCACGATCTTGGGATATTGCGGCACGCTCTCCGGCGCGACCACGGTCAGGCTGTCTGTCGTGCGCTTTTCCATCCGCTGGGCCAGCGTATAGCCGCCGTCGAACACAAGGCCGGAGACCTTGAGGACGAACAAGGCGATCGTGGCGAGGAGCACGATCGGGATCAGCCGGAAATCGCGAGCCAAGGCCGCGATCATGCCGCAAGACCGGACACACGGGCGCGGGCGCGCTCGGCGAGCGCCTGCGCCGCGGCAGCGACTGCTTTGGGGTCGGGGGCGCGCATGGCGGGTTCGGTCAGCACCTTTCCGGCGCCGACGACCTGCCGGAGCTTGGCCAGCAGCCCCTCGCCGGCGGCGAGCTGGCCGTCCAGCTCCGCGGTGACGCGCTGCATGCGTTCGAGCCGCTCGCTCAGGCTGTGCTCGCCGTCGCGCATGGTAGACTTGAGCCCGTCGATGGCGCGCTCGGCGATTTCAGTTGCCGTGATCAGCTCGGAAATCGTGGCGCGCAGATTCTGCTCGTCCGCCTTGAGCAGGCGCAGCTGCCGATTGAGCCGCACGCAGTAAAGAATCGTCAGCAGCAACAACAACGAGACGAGAATTTCGACGAGATATCCGTAATTGAAGCTCATGGCGTCTCTATCCGGCTGGTTGTCCCATCCGCGTTCTCGAACATGGCGAAGGTGGTGCGCGGCTTGCGCAGCGGTTTGCCGACGCGCACGGCGACGCGGTCGCCGACCTTGCCCATGCGCCCCTCGGTCAAGATCACATCGCCGCAGCGCACGGACACCAGCGCGTCCGGCTTGATTTCGAGCATGAGCGTGTCGCCGACCTTGAGCTTCATCATCTGCCGCAGCGGCAGCCGCGCCTCGTAGAGTACGGCATTCACGTCGATGCGGGCCTGTCCGATTTCGGTGGCGAGATGGCCTTCCCAGATGGGATCGCGGCCGAATTTCTCGCCCATGTACATCTGCAACAGGACGGCGCGGATCGGCTCGATCGTGGCATAGGGCAGCAGCAGCTCGATGGTGCCGCCACGGTCTTCCATGTCGATCCGCAACCGCACCAAAATAGCGGCATTGGCCGGGCGCGAGATCGCGGCAAAGCGCGGATTCGTCTCCAGGCGGTCGATGTTGAATTTGACCGGCGATAGCGGCTTGAAGGCAAGCTCGGCGTCGGCCAGCACCACCTCGATCATGCGCTTGACGAGGTTGGTCTCGATGGTGGTGTAAGGCCGGCCCTCGACGCGCACCGTGTTCTGCCCGCGCCGACCGCCGAGCAGCACATCGATGATCGAGTAGATCAGGCTGGAATTGACCGTGGCGAGTCCGAAATTGTCCCACTCTTCGGCCTTGAACACGGCGAGGATCGCCGGCAGCGGAATCGAATTGAGGTAATCGCCGAAGCGCACGGAGGTGATGCGGTCGAGCGAGACTTCGACGTTGTCGGAGGTGAAGTTGCGCAACGATGTCGTCATCAGCCGCACCAGGCGGTCGAAGACGATTTCCAGCATCGGCAGGCGCTCGTAGGACACCATCGCCGAGTCGATGATGGCGCGGATGCCGGAGTTGTCGGTGAGCGTCACATCCGCCAGGCTGAAGCCGAGCAGGCTGTCGATTTCCTCCTGGTTGAGAATGCGCTCAGCGCCGCCTTTGGCCCCCTGGAACCCGGAGCCGTCGTCGACCATCGCCGCCCATTGGGCAGCCGCCTCATCGACGCCCGGCGTCGCCGGACCTGCGGCGGCGTCGGTGGTCTGTGGGCCGCTGTCCTCCTCGAGCGCAAGGCCCCACTCGGCGGCGAGCGCGTCTTGGTCTATTTGTTGATTGAGGGCCATCGTCGGTGACGCCGTCCGTTATTGGACAACGATCTCCTTGAACAGAACCGCCGTGATGTGGTTGGGCGCCACCGCCGCATTGACGCGACGCGTCAATTCCTCTTTCAGCCGATAGAGTCCCGCAGAGCCGTCGAGGTCGGTCGGCCGCAATTCGCGCAGATAGGTTTGAAAGGCGTCCATCACGCGCGGCATCAACGGCTGGATCTGATCCACGAGCTTGGCGTCCGGCAGTTCGAGGACGATCTTGACCTTCAGGTATTGGGTGCGGTCGGTGCCCGCATTGGAAAGATTGACCAGCACGTCCGGCAGATCGACAAAAGTGGCGGGTTTGCCTTCGGCTTTTGCCGCCTTGTCTTGCCCGTGACCCTTGAGGAAGAAGATGTAGCCGCCGGTACCGCCGCCGCCGAGCAGCAACAGGGCGGCTGCCGCAATGATCATCACCTTTTTGGACGGCAGCGACGGTAGCGCGAACCTTTTCTTCGCCTGTGTCGCCTCGGCTTCACCCTCGGCCTTGTCCTCGACCTCAGCGTCCGCCTCTTTCGCCTTTGCTGCCATGATGGCTCCGATTGCAACCGTGCCGCGCCCAAAAGCGGAATGCCGCGGGCGCGCCGCGCTCCCCGTAAAGAGAAGGTTAGGTCCGTATGGTTAACAGATCATTGCAGGCGGCAACTTTTGCCGGGCCAAGGCTGAATTTGCCCTTACCGGCGCTCCCTTAAATGCCGCCAAATTGTTTCAACTCCACGGCTTTTCGACCTGGCACGGCGGCTGCAAGGAGCAGGCGGCAAAGCGCGGCTTGGGAGAGTCGCGCGACGCGCTACGCCGCGACGATCGGCCTCGGGAGGGCCGGCCACCGCGGCGTTCAAGGGGAGAATGCCGATGCAAAACGGAGCTCTCGTCGGGTTGTCGCGCCAGATGGCGCTCGGCCGCGAAATGGATGTTGTCGCCAACAACATCGCCAACCTGGAGACCACCGGCTACAAGGCCGACGGCTCATTGTTCGAGGAATATCTCGGCTCGGCGGCGCGCGCTGGTGGCGCGCGCATCAGCTTCGTGCTCGACCGCGGCATCTGGCACGACATGAGCCAAGGCCCGATCCAGCACACCGGCAATGCGCTCGACGTGGCCGTCCACGGCGACGGATTCCTTGTCGTGCAGACGCCCAATGGCGAACGTTACACGCGCAACGGCGCGCTGCAGATCAACGCCCAAGGCCAGCTCGTCACCGGCGACGGCAATCCCGTGCTCGGCGATTCTGGCCCGATCACGTTCCAACAGAACGACAATCAGGTGCAAATCAGCAGCGACGGCACCATTAGCGTGCGCGAAGGCACCTCCAAGACGGATTCGCTGCGCGGCAAGCTACGGCTGGTGACCTTCGCCAACTTGCAGCAGCTGCAGAAAGACGGCGGCAGCACGTTCAAGGCGCCGACTAACGTGCAGCCGCAGCCGGCCACTGCGGCGACCGTCGAACAAGGCTCGATCGAAAAATCGAACGTCCGCGGCGTCGTCGAGATGTCGCGCATGATCGAGATCACCCGCAGCTACACCCAGATCGCCAGTTTGCTGCAGCAGCAGAGCGATCAGAGAACGCAGGCGATCGACAAGCTCGCCGACGTTCCGGCTTGATGAAGGGGAGTTGAATCGATGCGCGCGCTCAGTACCGCTGCGACCGGCATGATGGCGATGGAGCTCAACGTCCAGGTCATCGCCAACAATCTCGCCAACATGACGACGACGGGTTACAAGCGGCAGCGGGCCGAATTTCAGGACCTGCTCTACGACCACGTCAGCCGGATCGGTACCCAGACCTCCGCCCAGGGCAATATCCTGCCCGTCGGCATCGATCTCGGCTCCGGCGTCAAACCGGTCGGCACGCCGCGCCTGATGACGCAAGGCACGCTGACGCAGACCGGCGGCAGCCTCGACGTCGCCATCCGCGGCGACGGCTTCTTCAAAGTCCAATTGCCCGACGGCACCTTCGCCTATACCCGCGACGGCTCGTTCCAGATGGATGCGCAAGGCCGCATCGTCACCGCGCAGGGCAATCTCATCATGCCGGGCATCACCATCCCGCAGAATTCAACGGGTCTGACCATTAATGCCCAGGGCCAGGTCTCGGTCATTCCTCAGGGGTCGAGCACGCCCACCATTATCGGCCAGCTCACCCTCACTCGCTTCATCAACCAGGCCGGTCTCTTGCCGATCGGCGACAACATGTACACGGAGACGCCGGCATCCGGCACGCCGCAGGACGGCCTCGCCGCCACCGACGGCGCGGGAGACCTGCTGCAGGGCAATCTCGAGCAGTCGAACGTCGACTCGGTAACGGAAATCACGAACCTGATCGCCGCGCAACGCGCCTACGAAATGAATTCGAAGGTGATCACGGCGGCGGACCAGATGCTGCAATCCGCATCCAATCTGATGCGCTGAGGTGAAGCCATGATGCGCAAGCTCTCTTTGGCGATTGTAATTCTCGCATCCCTTTACGGCGCCGCATCGGCGCAAACGTTTGCCGCGTTGTCGCCTCTGCATCCCAAGCTCAAAGCGGAGGCGGTCGTGACCGGCGACCTGGTGCGCATCGGCGACCTCGTCGCCAATTCCGGCATCGTCGCCGACGTGCCGATTTTCCGCGCCCCCGATCTTGGCGCAACGGGCACGGTCCCGGCGCAAGCCGTGGTCGAGGCGGTGCGCCACCATGCGCTGGTCGGCCTCGATACCGGCGGCTTGAGCGAGGTCATGGTGACCCGGGCAAGCCGCGCCATTGCTGCCGCCGACATCGAGCAGTGCATCGCGCGCGCCCTCTCCTCACAATTCGCACTTGGCGAGGCTCGCGACATCGCCATCGCCTTCGACAATGCCCTGCGTACGCAACATGTGGAGCCCGGCGCCAAAGGCGAGCCGCGTGTTGCGCGCATCACGTACGACAGCGGTAGCGGCCGCTTCTATGCGACGGTGGACATGCCTTCGGGGCCGCCGCTGCGGCTCAGCGGCCGCGCCACGCCGACGGTAGAGGTGGCCATTCTCGCCAATCCGGTCGGACGCGGCGCGGTGCTTAAGGAGTCCGACGTAACCTTGGAACGGCGCCCGCGCGCCGAGGTCGGCCGCGATGTGATCACCGACCGGGAGCAAGCCGTCGGGCTTGCTGCGCGCGCCCCGCTCGAGCCGGGGCGGCCGCTGCGCAGCGCGCAGTTGATGAGGCCCGAGGCCGTTCAGCGCGGCGAACAGGTGACGCTGATCTATGAGGTGCCCGGCATCACGCTCACTATTCGCGGCAAGGCGGCTGAAGGCGGTGCCGAAGGCGACGTCATCAGCGTGCTCAACGAACAATCCAAGCGCACCATCCAAGGCCGCATTGTCGGTCCCGGGCGCGTGCTGATCGACGCGCGCGCGCCTCACGTCGCCGCCAATCTGCCGCCGAGCGAGCCCGATCGGCAGGGCAAGGCGCACCCATAGCATGCCCCGGTACGACACAGCGCAGGACGCGCCTATTGTGAAAGTGAAGACGATGACCGTCAGCAAGTTTGCCAGCCACACAGTGCTGGCGGCGCTTACCGCCTCGCTGCTCAGCGGCTGCGCTGCGTTCGACCGCATCAGGGATCTCGGCCAGCCGCCGCCCTTGTCTGCGGTTGAAAATCCGACCACGCGCCCCGGCTACAAGCCGGTGCAGATGCCCATGCCGGCGGCGCAGCCGGCGTCCTACAACCCCAACTCGCTGTGGCGGAACGGCTCGCGCGCGTTCTTTAAGGATCAGCGCGCGCACCAGGTCGGAGATATTCTGACCATCAAGGTCAACTTCACCGATCAAGCCAACATCACCAACGAGACGCAGCGTTCGCGCGTCAACAAAGAAGATTCAGGGGTCGACAACTTCTTCGGCAAGTCGAAGCTGCCGATCATGAACACGCCGTTGCCGACGCGCATCTTTACCGGCGATTCCACCTCCTCGAGCGACGGCAAGGGCTCGGTGGCGCGCCAGGAGCAGTTGGTCACCAATGTCGCCGGCGTCGTCACACAGGTTTTGCCGAACGGAAACCTCGTCGTCGAAGGCCGGCAGGAGATCCGCGTCAACTTCGAAATCCGCGAACTGATTGTCGCCGGCATCATCCGCCCGGAGGACATCGAGAGCGACAACACCATCGATTCGAGCAAGATCGCGCAAGCCCGCATCTCCTATGGCGGACGCGGTCAGATCACCGACGTGCAGCAGCCGCGTTACGGTCAGCAGGCGCTCGACGTGCTGCTGCCGTTCTGAGGACAGGGATCAGTATCAGCAATCAGTAATCCGTGATGACAAGCAGCCGTACGATTTCATGTGATGCGGAGGGGACAGCTCTGATTACTGATCACTGATTGCTGATCACTGACTACTGGCCCTGGCTCCCGCGCCGTTTGCGTCTCGCGAGCGTCAACGGCGTCCACGACGCGGCCCCCGGCAGCTCCCCGGCCGGGGGCCGCGCCTCGTTTCAGCCACCCTTACCCTTTGCCGGAACGAGTCTTGTCGGACGCGCATTGTTCCGATTTGACGACAAATCTCTCCCGCCCGGAGCCGCCGTGTTTCCGTTTACCGATACTGCGCCGCGCGCCGCGCGCCCAGCGATTGTCTTGCTACTGATCGTCGCCAATGCGGCCGTGTTCCTCTACACCATCACCCTGCCGGCCGACGCGCTCAACGAGCTATTGCTCAACTACGCGCTCATCCCGGCGCGTTACACGCATCCGGCGATGGCGCGCGCCGCCGGGCTCGATCCGAACGATTTCTGGCCGCTAATCACCGATGCCTTCCTGCACGGCGGCTGGCTGCACATCATTTTCAACATGTGGTTCTTGTGGATCTTCGGCCCGGCGATGGAGGCGCGCTTCGGCCGCTTCTGGTTTCTGGTGCTGTATTTCGGCGGCGCGATCGCCGCCAATTACGTGCATATCGTTACGCACCCGGATTCGACCGAGCCTGTGCTCGGCGCCTCCGGCGCCATCGCCGCCGTGATTGCCGCCTATGCCGTGATTTATCCGACCGAGCGCGTCATCACCATCGTACCGATCTTCTTCATTCCGCTGTTCATTCCCATCCCGGCGATCATTTTTGCCGGCATCTGGTTCGGCCTGCAGGTGCTGGAGGGCAGCGGCGAACTCATGCAGCCGAGCATGGGCGCAGGCGTCGCCTGGTGGGCGCACATCGGCGGTTTCGGCTTTGGCGCGGTGTTCGCGCTCATCCTGTCACGCCTGATGGGCGGCGGTCACACGGCCATCACGCGCTGGAGCGACATGTACCAAAAGCGCGTTTATGGCCGGCGCGTGCCCGACATCAAGCGGCGAGAGCCGTGGGAGTGAAGATGCACTTTTTAGCCTTCGGCCGCGCTTGCGACATGAAGCTTCTGGCCATCGGCCGTGACCACGAGATCTTTGGGCACCAGCATCAGGGCCGGAAAGATCAGAGCATAGATCACGGTAATGCCCACCACGCAAACGGTGAATCCGCCAAATTCTTGATAGAGGAAAGTACCGAGAACGTCGCCAAAACGCGAAGCGATCACGCTCAACGCCGTGGATGTCATCAGCATCGTGCCTTGCAGGCCAGGCGGACAGGAACGAATGATCAAGTCCAAATACGCAGCCGTCGCGACGCCACCCATGAGACCCATCGCGATTGCAGCGACCAGCGCCGCCGTCGCCGAATGGACCAGCATCAACGGGACCATCTGCGGCACGGCAGCGATGGTGCCCCAAAACAAAAGAGTCTTCAGCGGAAGTCTGCGGCAGAGCAATCCGAACAAAATGAAAGTTGGAATGTAGGAAGCCTCGACAATGGCATTCCATTGCCCCCACTGCGTGTCGCCAGCGTGCAGAGTGTCCTGCAGGTAATATTGAAGCGGGGTCTCCGAGCCCGGTGCGAAGCTCCATAACGTCCAAATCAGCAGCGCCGGGTAAATCGGCCAATGCCGAAGGAGCCTGCGGATATCTTTCGCTGGCCCGCCGACGGCGGCGGTTCGCTCCTCGCGGAGGTTTCCGAACAGGCTCTTCGGCCGTAATCCCGCGTAAGCAGCAACCAAGACCATAATGGCAGCGCCCACCAGAAACAGGATGCGCGCGGCTTGCTCGGCATTTTGACTTTCGAGCAGACTGCTGAGACTGCCGCCCAGAAGGAGCGCGACAATGTTGGGCAGCGACGTGAAGCTGTTCCACACGGCGCTGATTTGACCGGAAATGGCATGCTGCTGGCCGATCGTCGAAGCGAGGCCGTTCTGAGCGCTGGCGACAAAAAGAAACGATGTCGTCAGCAGCATGCTCGCTGCGAGCAGGGTGACGGTGGAAACGGGCATGAATGCAAAACAGACATAAAGGCCCGCTGTGCTCATTCCGAACAGCAGCATGAAGCCGCGATCTTTCATCCCGAACGGGCTCCAAAGGTCGCGAACGAATCCGAAAACAAAGGACAGGTAGACCGGAATGGCGGCGATGAGCCGAAAGTCGGCCAGCTCCTGAGCGGTCAGATGCAGCTTGTTCTTGAGAAAGAAGGTGATCGGAATGTTGATCAAGCCGCCGGCGGGATCGCCGAAGGCGAGCAGAAAGATCAAAGTGCCGAGATAAACGAAAATTCTTTGGCGTGCCGCCGACGATAAGGCGGTATGCGCGGCGATGACGCGCGTTTCCGCGGCGGGTCGATCGGAGGTGGTCATGGGGCGAAGCGCCTAGGCTGCAAAATGACAGCCTATATGAGCGTCGCGATGAGCTGAACAGGTCTTGACCCGAAACCCAAACTCAATCGTCGCGGTAGACCCGCTCGCGGCGCTCGTGGCGCTCCTGCGCCTCGACGGACAAAGTCGCGATCGGCCGCGCCTCCAGGCGCCGCAACGAGATCGGCTCGCCGGTCTCCTCGCAATAACCGTAAGTGCCATCCTCGATACGGCCGAGCGCTTCGTCGATCTTGGCGATCAGCTTGCGCTGCCGGTCACGGGCGCGCAGCTCGATAGCGCGGTCGGTCTCGGACGAAGCGCGGTCGGCGAGATCGGGGTGATTCTGGTTCTCCTCCTGCAGATGCAGCAGCGTCTCTTTGGCTTCCTTCAGGATGTCTTCCCGCCACGCCAAGAGCTTGGCGCGGAAGTACTCCCGCTGACGCTCGTTCATGAACGGCTCTTTGTCGCTCGGCCGATAGTTCTTGGTCTTGGCCAACATCCCACTAGCCTCCTCGTCGTCTTCTTCTTGTTAAAAAGCGAAGGCACCCTCCCGGTGCGCGGCAGGCTTATATACGTGCCCCTCGGCGCGGACAATATCCGAGTGGTGGGGTCCGCCTGACGAATTTTGGTGGCAGGTCAGTGGCTTGGGCTTTGCAGCGGAAGCCTTAAAGTCGGCCGGGATGTTAGCGGAGGCCGGCTTTGGCGAGCTCCACAGCAACGCGGAGGTCGATCTCGCCCAGCACGGAATCGAGGCCTGGATCGCCGGACGCCTCGCCCAGGCCTTCCGCCGCCACTTTGAGGCGGGCCAATGCGGCCTGATCGACGCTGCCATCGAGCAGGCCGAGCTTGAGCTGATCGAGCATATCGAGGGCATGGCGGCCTTTGGCCACCGCGCGTTTCTTGCGCTCCTTGAAGTCCTCGACGCCTTGCAAGGCGATTAGCGCATCGACCGTGGAGATGGCGCGGAGCCCCGCTGAAGCGGCAGCGTTGCGCGGCGCCTCCTGGTCGCTGATGGTGAAGGTGCCGCCGGCAGTACGCCGCGCGGTGGCCGGCGCCGTCGCCAGCGCAGTTCCATTCGGTCCGTAGACGCGCATCGGCAGTGCTCCCCGTGCCGCAGAGCCTGCGCCGGTATGGTTAATCGGAGGTAAAGGGCCGGGCAAAAACTGCCGCCCACGGCGCTTCATGCCGGGCGGATGGCATGCCGACCATCCTCCACAGCAACAAAATCGCAGCAATGCCAGCAGCTTGGCGGCCCGAGCGCCATTGGCACGCGGCTCGCATGGGAAGCGGCAGTCGCACGTCACATTGGGGAGCAGTGATGACGAAGACGTTGCAGGCCGCGTTGCTGGCGGTTCTTGTGGCGCTATGTGTCCCGGTGGGAGCCGGGGCGACGTCGCGCATCAAGGACCTCGCCAACATCGAAGGCGTGCGTCAGAACCAGCTCATCGGCTACGGCCTGGTCGTCGGCCTCAACGGCACCGGCGATACCCTCAACAATATCCCTTTCACCAAGCAGTCGCTGCAGGCCATGTTGGAGCGCCTGGGCGTCAACGTCCGCGGCCAGACCATGCGGACGGGCAATGTCGCGGCGGTGATGGTGACCGCCAATTTGCCGGCCTTCGCCACCCAGGGCACCCGCATCGACATCACGGTCTCCGCGCTCGGCGATGCCAAGAGCCTGCAAGGCGGCACGCTGCTGGTGACGCCGCTGCTCGGCGCCGACGGCAACGTCTACGCCGTCGGCCAGGGCTCGGTCGCGATCGGCGGCTTCCAGGCCGAGGGCGAGGCCGCCAAGATCGTGCGCGGCGTGCCGACCGTCGGCCGCATCTCGAACGGCGCCATCATCGAGCGCGAGATCGAGTTCAACCTCAATCGCCAGAGCCAGCTGCGCATGGCGTTGCGCAATCCCGACTTCACCACCGCCAAACGCATCGCCGCCGCGATCAACGAC
>DASRDF010000071.1:0-71096 GCA_035652735.1 Pseudolabrys sp.
GCCGGCTCGATCCAGTCGCCGTTCTTGGCGCGGTAGGTTTCGTGCACGACCATGCCTTGCGTGAATAGGCCGGCGAAGGGCTCGTCCAAGCTGACGTAGCCGCACTTATGCATGCCGCGCGTGAAGAAACGCGAATAGAGCAGATGCAGGATGGCGTGCTCGATGCCGCCGATGTACTGGTTCACCGGCATCCAGGCGTTGGCGATCTTCGGCGTGGTCGGCGAAGCCTCGTTCCACGGATCGGTGAAGCGGATGAAGTACCAGGACGAGTCGACGAACGTGTCCATGGTGTCGGTCTCGCGCCGCGCCGCGGCGCCGCACTGCGGACATTTGACGTTCTTCCATGTCGGATGGCGGTCGAGCGGATTGCCCGGCTTGTCGAAGGTGACGTCCTCCGGCAGCGTGACCGGCAGGTCCTTGTCGGGCACCGGCACGACGCCGCATTTGTCGCAATAGATGATGGGGATCGGGCAGCCCCAATAGCGCTGGCGCGAAATGCCCCAGTCGCGCAGGCGGTAATTGATCTGCCGCTGGGCGACGGGAGCGCGGTTGGAATTGAGCCGCTCACCCCCGCGCAAGCGGGGGTCCAGTTCTTCTTTGCTCTGCAAGTCTGGGTCCTCGCTTTCGCGGGGACGAACGGAGTCTGGAATTTCGCGCAACTCATTTTCCAACCGTTGCGCCACCTCTTCTTTCGCCTGCTCGATCGTCATGCCGTCGAGGAAGCGCGAGTTGATCATGGTGCCGTCGCCGTCATAGGCGACGTCGGTAATGACGAAGGTCTTCGGGTCTTGTCCCGGCGGGCAGACCACCGGCGTATTGCCGAGCCCGTATTTGTTGACGAAGTCCAGGTCGCGCTGATCGTGCGCCGGGCAGCCGAAGATGGCGCCGGTGCCGTAGTCCATCAGAATGAAATTGGCGACATAGACCGGCAGCTTCCAGGACGCGTCGAGCGGGTGCAGCGCCTTGATGCCGGTGTCGAAGCCGAGCTTCTCGGCAGTCTCGATCGCCGCCTGCGAGGTGCCCATGTGGTGGCACTGCTCGATGAAGGCGGCAAGCTTGGCGTTTTTCGCCGCCGCCGCTTTCGCCAGCGAATGATCGGGCGAGATCGCCATGAACTTGGCGCCGAACAAGGTGTCCGGCCGCGTGGTGAAAATTTCCAGCTCGCTTTGCCCGTCCGGCGTCGTCGATGGGTCGAGCGCGAAGCGGATCAACAGGCCTTCCGAGCGGCCGATCCAGTTCTTCTGCATCAGCCGCACTTTCTCCGGCCAGCGCACGAGTCCATCGAGCGCGTCGAGCAATTCCTGCGAATAGTCGCTGATCTTGAACACCCACTGGTGCAGATCGCGCTGCTCGACCGGCGCGCCGGAGCGCCAGCCGCGGCCGTCGATCACCTGCTCGTTGGCGAGCACGGTCTGGTCCACCGGATCCCAGTTCACCTTGCGATATTCGCGCGCGACCAGCCCGGCCTTGAGAAAGTCGAGAAACATCTTCTGCTGGTGCTTGTAGTAGGAGGGATCGCAGGTGGCGATCTCGCGCGCCCAGTCGAGCGACAGCCCCATCGACCGGAGCTGTTTTTTCATGGCGGCGATGTTGTCGTAGGTCCAGGCGCGCGGGTGCACCTTGCGCTCGACCGCGGCGTTCTCCGCCGGCAGGCCGAAGGCGTCCCAACCCATCGGGTGCAGCACGTTATAGCCTTTGGCGCGCATGAAGCGGGCGAGCACGTCGCCCATGGTGTAGTTGCGCACGTGGCCCATGTGGATGCGCCCCGACGGGTAGGGGAACATCTCCAGCACGTAGTATTTCGGCCGCGGGTCGTCGTTCGCGGTCGCGAAGATACCGCGCTCGTCCCACACCTTCTGCCAGCGCCTCTCGGCCTCGCCGGCGTTGTAGCGGTCGTTTGGTTGCGTTTTGGCGGTCATTCGCTGGGCTCTTTTAGAGCCAGGCGGGCCCACGGGAAAGGGCTTCGTTCGGGCTTACGCGCCGGTCAAACCGCCGCTCAGAATGGCAATTCTCGCCGACCAAGCGCCGGGCGCGCTGCGTCAGGGATCAGCCGCCGAGCACGCGGCGCAACGCCGCCATCAGCGCTTCCATTTGATAGGGCTTCTCCACCAGCGGCACATGCGGAAAGGCTTGCACGTGCTCGTTGCCGGCGTGCAGCCCCGTCAGAAAAACGAACGGCGTGCCGTGTTCGGTGAGCAGTGCCGCGACGGTCAGGCTGCTTTGCGCGGCCCCGCTCAGCTTGATGTCGAGCACCGCGCAATCGAATTTTGCCCCGCCTTGCAATGCCTCGAGCGCGGCCTTGGCGTCGCCCAGGCAGGTGACGGTGGCACCCGCTTGCTCCAGCGTCTGTTGGATGTCGAGCGCGATGAGAAATTCGTCGTCGAGCACCAGGCAGCGTTTGCCGGCGATAAACGCATGCGCCTCCGCCATCCCTCACTCCCCGACCCATTGGAACTTTTTATCGGCCGGGCGGTTTTTGGTACGAATTGGAATCGTCCGCATTTAAAAAATACACAGGGGCACGCGTTTAATTGTGTTAACGCGCGGGCTGGATGGTCATTCTTGGAAACACGAGGTCGAACGGCCGCATGATTCCGTGCGTCCAGTGTCCATTGCGGAACTGCGCGGCGCTGCGACCCTTCACGGCCGATGAGTTGGGTTTCGTCCAGGAGATGAAAGCCGATGAATTGCACGTCGAGCCCGGGATCAGCTTTCTGCGAGAGGGTATGAGCAGCGACCATCTCTATACCGTGCTGCGCGGCTGGGCCTTCCGCTACAAAATGCTGCCCGACGGCCGCCGGCAAATCCTCAACTATGCCTTGCCCGGCGACATGGTCGGCCTGCAGGGCTCGCTGATGAAGGAGATGGAGCACTCAGTCGAGGCGCTCACGCCGCTGACGCTGTGCGTGTTTCCGCGCAGCAAGTTGTGGGATCTCTACAGCAAATACCCTTCGCTCGCTTTCGACGTGACCTGGCTTGCTGCGCGCGAGGAGCAGTTGATCGACGAAAACCTGCTCAGTGTCGGCCGCCGCACCGCGCTCGAACGCACGGCCTATCTGCTGCTGCATTTGTTTGTGCGCGCGAGCGAGGCGGGGATGGTGAAGGACGGTGCGGTACAGTTTCCGTTCACCCAGCAGCATCTCGCCGACACGCTCGGCATGTCTTTGGTGCACACCAACAAGACATTGAAGCGGCTCACCGCCTCGAACGCGGTGCGCTGGAAAGACCGTCTTTTCGAAGTGCGAGACCGGCGCGCGCTCGAGCGCATCGCCGGCGAGGACGCTATTCAGCACCGGACGCGGCCGTTTATTTAAGCTCAACTCGCCTGCGACAGCGGCACTGGCACCGCGGCGTGCACCGCAACGCGGTTGCGCCCGCGCTTTTTGGCTTCGTAAAGGGCGGCATCCGCGCACTCGACCAGCTCGGAAGGATTGCTGCTCTTGTTCGGCGTCATGGCGGCGATGCCAAGGCTGATCGAGACGAATCCCCAGGGCGCGCCGGCGTGCGCCATCAGCATGTCTTCGACCGCCTGCCGCAGCCGTTCGGCGACGCGCTCGGCGTCGTCGGCGGTGGTGTTCGGCAGCACCATGGCAAATTCCTCGCCGCCGTAGCGCGCGGCGAAATCGGCGGCGCGGCGGCGGCCGGCAGAATGCTCCGCTGGCGACGGATCGCCGCGGCCTGCCGGCGCCGGCTCCTCGGCGCGGCTGTGCTTGAGCAGGATGGCGCCGATGCGGCGCAGACAATTGTCGCCCTGCACGTGACCGTAGCAGTCGTTGAACCGCTTGAAGTAATCGACGTCGATCATGAGAATGGCGATCGGCTGGCGCTGCTTGAGCGCGGTCTGCCATTCGCCGGCAAGCTGCGTGTTGAAGGCGCGGCGGTTGGCAAGCCCGGTGAGCGCATCGACCTGAGCCAGCTCGCGCAGCTGTGCGTTGCTGTCGCGCAGCTCCTGCTCGCGTGCGTGCAGCTTGCCGGCCATATCGTCGAGCGCCACGGCGAGCGGCACGAATTCCGCCGCCCATGGCAGCGCGGCGGCATGCGTCTTGCGGTCGCCGTGGCCGATGCGGCTTGCGGTCTCGGCCAGTGTGCGAACCGGCCGCACCAGCACGCGCTCGCCGCCGAACCAGATGCCGAGCATGACCAGCACCGCCACCACGCCCAATTCGGCGAAGGCGATCCACATCTCGCGGTTGGCGTGCGTCAGCACCTCGCGTTCGCTGATGCCGATGGCGATGCGCGCGTTGGTGCCCGGCAATTGCGCATAACCGAAGATGCGCCGCACGCCGTCCAACGCCGTGCCGGTGACCAGACCCTCCGGATGCGCCAGCATGGTCGCGACCAACGGGTGAGTCTTGAACGATCGGCCGACGACGTTTTCGCGCTGCGGGTATTGGGCCAGAACGGTGCCGTTGCCGTCGAGCATCAAGACGCAGCCGGAGGCGGGCAAGATGGTCTTTGCCGCGCGCTCAAACCAGCTCAGGTCGAGGACGCCGAGCACGACTGCGGCGACGGCGCCATTGGCGCCGCGCTCGGCGAGGGCGAGCGTGACCAGCGGCTGGTGAACGCGGGTACCCGAGAAGTAGTCGCTCATCACGAAGCCGGCGGTGTCGATCGCCTTGGTGAAGTGCGGGCGCTTGGAGATGTCGAGGCCGAGGGCTTCCGGTGTGCTCGAGCAGGTGATGGTGCCGAGCACGTTGGCGACCGACAGCGTGCGCACGCCCGGCGCGGTCGAGGCGACGGTCGTCAAAAAGCGCGTGCACTCATCGTCGGAAAACTTGAACTGGCTTTGCGCGTCGGCGACGACCTGCAGCAGCGCGCGGGTCGAGGCGATCGCCTGGTTCTGCTCCGCCGCGCCCTGGCGGGCGACGTCGAGCACGCGCTTTTGCGCGGCTTCGATACGGTCGTTGCGGTCGAGCTCTTCGTTGTGGATACGCTCCATGACCACCGGCACGATGGCCATAAGGGCAACGATCATCAGCCGCACGCGGACGCTCAATGTATGGCGTCGGCGTGTGTCCGTCCGCTGCGTACGCGCGTCAGGCATGGCGGCTCCGTCCCTGTGCGACCATAAAGAGTCCGGTTTAAGACTCAGGGCGGCGGATCGCTAAAGGTTAGCGGTCCGTGTCAGCACTTCGTTAAGCATGAGGGCGGCAGGCGGGAGCGGCGAACGCAAGTCGGTGCCTATCGGGGCAGCTTTTGCCGTTCGCAGCAACCTGCTATCGCACGCCTTATGACGGGGATCGCGTCGCAGCTCGACCATGTGCGCAGCGAGATTGCGCGGGCCTGCCGCGAGGCCAATCGCGACCCTGCCGAGGTGACGCTGGTCGCGGTGTCGAAGACGTTCGGCGCCGACGCCATCGTGCCGGTGCTCGCCGCCGGCCAGCGCGTGTTCGGCGAGAACCGCGTGCAGGAGGCGAAGGCCAAGTGGCCGCCGCTGCTGGCGAAATATGAAGGTCTGGCGCTGCACCTGATCGGACCGCTGCAATCGAACAAGGCCAAAGAGGCGGTGGCGCTGTTCGACGCCATTCACTCGCTCGACCGGGCGAGCCTGGCCGAGGCGCTGGCGAAGGAGATTGCCAAGCAGGAGCGCCGGCCGCTGCTGTTCGTGGAGATCAATACCGGCGCTGAGCCGCAAAAAGCGGGCGTGCTGCCGCAGGACGCCGATGCCTTTATTGGCGCCTGCCGGGATAAATACGGCCTCACCGTGTCCGGGCTGATGTGCATTCCGCCGCTCGAGGAGGCGCCGGGGCCGCATTTCGCGCTGACGGCCAAGATCGCGCGGCGCAACGGCCTCAAGCTGTTGTCGATGGGCATGAGTGCCGATTACATCACCGCGATCCAACTCGGCGCCACGCATGTTCGCGTCGGCAGCGCCATTTTCGGCGAGCGGCCGCCGGTCGCGTCCCGGCCGAGCGGGCATTAGCGGGGAAACTCAGCGGAACCGCGGCGGCATGCCGGGCGCGTTCGGCGGGGTGGCCAGCGGGGCGCCCGCCAGCGGCTTTTTCAGCAAGCTCGAGCGCAAGGCTTCGCCGCGCGGCGAGGGAGGCGGCGGCAGCGGCGCGGCGGGCATCGCGGGCGCGGCCGGCTGCAGCGGCGGCGCATCGAGCGGCGAACCGTAGTCGGGCACGCTGTCCTCTTCGTTCATGCGGTGGCTCATGCTGGCGCTGCGCCAGCGCTCGATGACCGCGGTGAGCAGGTCCTTGTTGATATTGTTGCCCGCATCGGAGCGCGTGTTGCCGGCCGCTTCACTGTTCGGCCGCAGCTCCGGCGCCAATTCCTGGAAGCGCATGCGCGTCGGCAGCGCCACGCCGGAGCCGAAGGTGAACACCTCGCGCGTCCCCAGCGAAGGGATGAACGACAAGAGATTGGCGGCGGCATCGGAGACGGCGGCGCGGATCAACTCTTGGTCGCGATCATTGGCGAGCCGCATGACGAAGAAGGTCGAGCATTGCGAGATGATGGTGGGATCGATCTCGGCCGGACGCTGCGTCACCAGGCCGAGAAATACGCCGTATTTGCGGCCCTCCTTGGCGATGCGCGAAAGCGCGCGGCGCGTCGGGCCGAAGCCGATCTTCTTGTCGGCCGGTGCGTAGCGGTGCGCTTCTTCGCAGACAAACAGCAGCGGCGCCGCGCCGTCGCTCCACAGGCCGAAATCGAATGCCATGCGGCAGAGCACGGAGACCACCGAGTCCACAACCTCCGCCGGAAAGCCGGCGAGCTGCATGATGGTCATCGACTTGCCATTGGGCGGCAGGCGGAACAGATTGCTCAGAATCTCCGCCATGGTGTCGCCGCCGATGTTGGCGTTCTCGAACATGAAGGCGTAGCGCGGATGATTGCGGAAGGTCTGAATGCGCCCAATGAGCTTGTGGTAGATGGTGGCGCGCGCCTTGTTTTCGAGTTTACCCATGCGCTCGTCGAGCAGCGTGATCAGGTCCTCGATGCGATAGGGCACCGGCGTGTCGGCCGTGAAGCCGACGTCGCGCGGATCGCGGCGTTTGGACAGCGTCGACGGCGCATTCTGCCGATATTGCAGATAGGCGGACTTCGCCAGCGGGATGACTTCCGAGAGAATCTCGACCTCTTCGTCAACCCCGGGCCGTCCGCCGAAGAACACGTCGATCGTTTCTTCGAAATTGAACAGCCAGAACGGCAAGCGCAAGTTGCGCGGCGTCAGGACCTGCGCCCGCTCGCCGAAGCAGCGGGCGTATTCGTTGTGCGGATCGACCAGGAAGATGCGCAGGTTCGGCCGCGAATCGAGAATCTTCTGCAGGATGATGGCGACGCCGCTCGACTTGCCCACACCGGTGGCGCCGAGAATGGCGAAGTGGCGGCTGACGAGCTGGTCGATGTCGATGTGCACGGGGACGTTGGGATTCTGCTGCAGGTCGCCGATGTGGGCGCGGTCCGTGTCGGCGATGCCGTAGACGGTGCGCAGGGCGCTGTCGGGCAGTAGCTGGGCTGCATCGCCGATGTTGGGATATTCGGTGACGCCGCGCTGAAAGCGCGTGTTGCTGTCGCTGTCGCGCAACTCGCCGATGAGATCGAGCCGGGCCATCTTGCGGAACGTCGGCGCTACACCGATGCTGCCCGCCCCCACGACTTGCTCGCCGATTTCGGTGATCAAACCGATGATGACGGAGTTTGCGGTGCTCAGGCCCATGAATTTGCCGACGGTGGCGTGCTCGGCAGCGCGCGGCGTCAGTTCAACAGTCGCCTGCGCGCCGGTCACGGCGGCAACGCGGCCGAGCGCTTCTGGCGCGGCCGGCGTTCGTGCGTTCTGAGCGGAAGCGAGGTCCATGAGCATCCCTGTCGCGGTTTGTTGTCGTCAGGCGCGCGCGACGTTCTGGCACCGGATGCCAGAGCTATCATGGAGACAGTGCCGTTCTATTAACGCGGTGTAATGTATTTCGCCGGCGTCGGCCTTTACTTAACGAAGCGTCGCCAAGCACGATAAGATTTACTCAACCACGATCGTCGTCTTCGGTCCCAGCCGCGATAGCACGCGCCGCAGCGTCTTGAGCTCGATCGCGATGCAGCCCGCGGTCGGGGCAAAGCCGGCGCGCGCGGCGTGAATAAAGACCGCGCTGCCGCGTCCTTTCACCCGCGGGCGCGTGTTGTGGTCGATCTCGATGATGTAATCGTAAAGATTGTCCGTGCGCGCCAGCCGGTCGCCCTTGCTCATGTGAGTGCGCCTGATCGGGCGGTTGTAGCGGCGATCGGCCGGGTCTTCGCACCAGGCGTCGTCGCGTCCGATGCGGCGCGCCGGCAGCAATGTCGGCGGCCGCGGATGCCGTTCGCTTCGCCACCACAGCCGTCGGAGGCGAAAGGTGCCGCGCGGTGTGCCGCCGTCGCCCTCGCGCTTGTTGGCCTTGATGCCGCCGCGGCCCAGCGCGACCGGCAGCGTCAGCGGCCCGATCTTGAGCCAGCCCTGACGGCGATTGCCGGCGCGGGTGCGCACCGTCAGCCGCGACAAGGACATCTTGCGCATGGCGGCGATTCCTACGGTCTCTAAATACCAGTTCACGCTTGCTCTTTTTGCCCCGAATGTTCTACTTCGCGCAAATATCGCGGATGGGGCGCGAGAAATGCGCTCGGAAGGGGCTTTTTTCGCAAGATGGCCAACAAACGCACGATTCTGATCGTGGACGACGACGCCGAACTGCGCGAGGCGTTGGTCGAGCAACTGGCGCTGCATGACGAGTTCGAGGCGGTCGCGGTCGACAGCGGCACCAAGGCCGTGCAGGAGGCGAAAGGCGGGCAGATCGATCTGGTCATCATGGATGTCGGGCTGCCCGACGTCGACGGCCGCGAGGCAGTGCGCATTCTACGCAAGAACGGGTTCAAGGCGCCGATCATCATGCTCACCGGCCATGATACCGATTCCGACACCATTCTCGGCCTCGAATCCGGCGCCAACGACTATGTCACCAAGCCGTTCCGCTTCGCCGTGTTGCTGGCGCGCATCCGCGCGCAACTGCGTCAGCACGAGGCGAGCGAAGACGCCGTCTTCACCATCGGCCCCTACATGTTCCGTCCGTCGTCGAAAATCCTGCTGACGCCGAAAGGCGGCAAGGTGCGGCTGACGGAAAAGGAAACGGCGATCCTGCGCTTCCTTTATCGCGCCGGGCAGAAGCCGGTCTCGCGCGAGACGCTGCTGCAGGAAGTGTGGGGCTACAATTCCGGCGTCACCACGCATACGCTGGAAACGCACATCTATCGGCTGCGGCAGAAAGTCGAGAAGGACGCGGCGGCGCCGCAGATCCTGGTGACGGAAGCCGGTGGATACAAGCTGGTGCCGTGACGGAGCTCGCTGTCATTATTCTCCGTCATGCCGAGGTGAGCGGGCATCGAGGGCTGGTCCCCGTCTCCGAACGCACGGATAAGCCGTGACTATCGAGGACGACATCGCCTTCTTGGAAAAGGTCCCGACCCTCGCGGTGCTCGGCAAGCAGGCCTTGCGCGTGCTGGCCATCGGCGCCGAGACGCGTCAACTGCAAAGCGGCGCGGTGTTGTTCTATGCGGGCGAACTCGCCGACGGCGGCTACATCGTGCAGCAGGGATCGTTGCGGCTCGAGCCGGCGCAGGCGGGCCGCGGCAGGGAGTACACGGTCGGCCCGGGAACGCTCCTCGGCGAGCTTGCGCTGCTCACCGACACGGTGAGCCCGGTAACGGCGATTGCCGCCGAGCCGACGGTGCTGATCCGCATCTCCCGCGGCCTGTTCCGCAAGATGCTGGAGGGCTACCCGTCCGCCGCGCAGCGCCTGCGCGATGTCATGGCCGAGCGGGTGGATAATTGGACGCGCGAACTCACCGCGGTGAAAAGCGCGTTGGAGCCGAAGCGGTAACGTGCGTTGTGCCGGCCTGCTCCATTTCTTGCAGGCGGCAGCGCTTAGGGAAGCTACAGCTCGATCGTCGCAGTCACCGGCACGTGGTCGGACGGCCTGGATGCCCCGCGGTAGCTTTTGCCGACGTCGATACGCGATATGCGATCGGCGATGGCGTCCGAGCTCCAGACGTGATCGAGCCGGCGCCCGCGGTCGGACGAGCGCCAATTGTCCATCGCGCGGTAGCTCCACCAAGTGTAGAGCTTCTCCGGCTCGGGCGTGAGCACGCGCATCGAGTCGATCCAGTTGCCGGCCTTGCGCGCCTGGTTGAGCTTCTCGCATTCGACCGGCGTATGCGACACGACCTTGAGCATCTGCTTGTGGCTCCAGACATCGTGCTCGAGCGGCGCGACATTAAGGTCGCCGACAAGGATGGCACGCTCTGCCGGCGGCGGCCGCAGCCCCGCGTGCGCGCGCATCTCGTCGAGAAACGAGAGCTTGTGCGCGAATTTCGGATTGATCTCGGGATCCGGCTCGTCGCCGCCCGCCGGCACATAAAAGTTGTGCAGCGTGATCGGGTCGCGTAGCCCCGCGCGCTCGCCGAGCACCACCGAGATGTGCCGGCAATCGGCCTTGCCGCAGAAGGTCTGCGTGTCGCGCGATTCGAATGGCAGCCGCGAAATCACCGCGACGCCGTGATAGCCTTTCTGCCCATTGAGAGCGATGTGCTGGTAGCCGAGCTGCTTCAGGCGCTTGGCGGGAAAAGCATCGTCCGGGCACTTGGTCTCCTGCAGGCACAGGACGTCGGGCTGCATGGCGCGCAGGAAGCGCGCAACCAAGTTGATGCGCAGGCGCACAGAATTGATGTTCCAGGTGGCGATCTTGAGAGGCATTTCCGAATCGTCGGCCGGGGCTGAGCCCGGGGCAGCGGGTCTAATCGATGAAGCGTTAGATGGATCGCCGGGTCAAGCCCGGCAATGACCGCGTGAGGAAAACGCGGGGCCTCAGTTGTGATAATTCGTGTAATCGATGTGGAACATACCCGGGTCGGGACGGTGGCTGGTGTCCAGATTGTAGACCGCGACGGTGGTGTCGAAGCCCTGCGGATCGGTGACGGTCCACTGCTTGAGCTGCATGTCCTTGGCGCTGAACATGATCATCAGCCGGCTGGTGCCGACGATGCCGGTCTTTTCCTCGACCACCACGGTGATGAACACGTCGTCGGCATAGACCGCGACCAGATTGGTGTCCTTCATCAGGTCGACGTGGTCGGCGAGCAGGAAGCGCAGCGGCGTCTGCGATAACGGGTAGACGTCCTGCGTCGCCAGCCGCGTGTCGCGCACCACGACAGTCTGACCGTCGGCGACGATCGAGATCGGGTTGGGCGGATCGTAATCGAAGCGCACTTTGCCCGGCTTCTGAATGAAGAACTCGCCCTCGCTGCGGCGGCCGTCGGGGCCGACCTGTACAAACTTGCCGGACAAGATCTGGGTCTTCGACAGATAGTCGTCGACTTTGCCGATGATGGCGCGCTGCTGCGGATTGAGCGCGGTGGTCGAACCGGGCGCGCCGAGCAGCGCGGCGAAAGGATTGGAAATGGGGCTTGGCGGCTTGCTCTGCGGCGGCGCCGGTGCCGGCGCCTCGGCCTGTACCGCGCGTTGTGCGGGCTTTGCCGCCGGCGGTAGCGGCTTGGCAACGCTGCCCGTCACCGTCGGCGCCGGCCGCTGCTTGGGCAGCGGCACATCTTGCGCGACGGCCGCCCCAGTCAGCGCCGTCAGCGCGGCGCCCGCCGCCAACGGGATCAAACGCGCCTTCAGGTTCATTCCACTCTCCGCCTCGCGCCCCGCGCCGGGTTCCGGCATCTAAGGGGCGGCTGTGGCTATTTCACGGCTCCGCAACAGCGGGCTTAGTCGCGAACGGTGCGATTCTCAATAGCGAAAGAGGCGCGAGGCGAGCGTCAAAAGCGCTCGGGCTCTTCGGGAATGAGTATTTCGCGTTTGCCGGCGTGATTGGGCTGGCCGACGATGCCTTCCTGCTCCATGCGCTCCATGATCGTGGCGGCGCGGTTGTAGCCGATCTGCAGGCGGCGTTGGATGTACGACGTGGACGCTTTGCGGTCGCGGCGCACGATGGCGACGGCCTGTTGATAGAGATCGCCGCCTTCGGCGAGACCCATGCCGGTGGAATCGAACACGGCACCGTCTTCGCCGTCTTCGAGGTCGTCGCTCGCCGTCACCTCTTCGAGGTATTCGGGCTGTCCTTGCGACTTGAGGTGCCGCACCACTTTCTCGACTTCGTCATCCGAGACGAACGGCCCGTGCACGCGGCTGATGCGTCCGCCGCCGGCCATGTAGAGCATGTCGCCCTGCCCGAGCAGTTGCTCGGCGCCTTGCTCACCCAAGATGGTGCGGCTGTCGATCTTGGATGTGACCTGGAAGGAGATGCGGGTCGGAAAGTTGGCCTTGATGGTACCGGTGATGACGTCCACCGAGGGGCGCTGGGTCGCCAGAATAACGTGGATGCCGGCGGCGCGCGCCATCTGCGCCAGGCGCTGGATCGCGCCCTCGATGTCCTTGCCGGCGACCATCATCAGGTCGGCCATTTCGTCGACGATGACGACGATGAAGGGCAGCGGCTCGAGCTCGAGCTCCTCTTTCTCGTAGACCGCTTCGCCGGTTTCCTTGTCGTAGCCGGTGTGCACCGTGCGCGTGAGCTTCTCGCCATTGGCCCGGGCCTCGGCTAGGCGCGCGTTATAGCCCTCGATATTGCGCACGCCGAGCTTGGACATTTTCTTGTAGCGCTCTTCCATCTCGCGCACCGCCCATTTGAGCGCGACCACCGCCTTTTTCGGGTCGGTGACGACCGGGGTGAGCAGATGCGGGATGCCGTCATAAACGGAGAGCTCGAGCATTTTCGGGTCGACCATGATCAGCCGGCACTGGTCGGGGCGTAGCCTATAGACCAGCGACAAGATCATGGTGTTGATGGCGACCGATTTGCCCGAACCGGTGGTGCCGGCGATCAAAAGATGGGGCATGCGCGAGAGGTCGACGATGACGCTTTCGCCGCCGATGGTCTTGCCGAGGCAGAGCGGCAGCTTGGCGGCGGTCTCATTGTAGTCGCGGCCGCTGAGCAGTTCGCGCAGATACACCTTTTCGCGGTGCGGGTTGGGCAACTCGATGCCGATGGCGTTGCGGCCGGAAACGACGGCGACGCGCGCCGAGACGGCGCTCATCGAGCGCGCGATGTCGTCGGCAAGGCCGATGACGCGCGACGATTTAATGCCGGGCGCGGGTTCAAGTTCGTACAGCGTGACCACCGGGCCGGGCCGTGCATTGATGATCTCGCCGCGTACGCCGAAATCGGCCAGCACGCTTTCGAGCGCCACCGCGTTGGCGTCAATCACGTCCTTCGACAGCGTGGTGCGTTCGGAAGCGCGCGGCGCCGCCAAGAGGTTGAGCGAGGGTAGGGCGAAGCCGCCGCTCGAACGGCGTGCCGGCTGACGCGGCGCGGCGCGGGGCCGCGGCGCGGGGCCCGCGTCTTCTTCGTCGTCCTCATATTCGGCCGGTGCGATCGCCGGCGAGGCAACGCGACCGGCGCCCTCGAAGCGCGGCTCCATGCGCGCGCCGCCCCTGTGCGCCGGCAGGGGGTTGCGCGGCGCACCCTTGAACAGCAGCAGAAAGCGGGCCTTCCAGCTGAGCAGCGCATGCACAATGAGCCCGAGCCAGGCGGAGGCCTTGTCCTCGGCTTCTTCGTCCTCGCTTTCCTCGGCGATGTCCTCTTCGTCCTCGATCTCGCGCCGTGAGACCTTCTCACCTGCGTTGCGCGGCACGCGAACGCCGATGGCGATGACGAGAGACAGCAACGTGGCAAAGCCGAGCACGACCGCTGCGATAAACAGCGAGAATCCGGCAAGCGGCCTGCCCATGATCCAGCCCGGCGCCCGCAAAAGCGCGTCGCCGAAAACGCCGCCTAGGCCGGTCGGCAAGGGCCAGGTGCCGATACGCGGCAGCGTCGACACAAAGGCCGCGGCAAGGAAGGTGGCGAGGATCCACACAAGGCCGCGCCACTTCTCGCCAAGCGGCCGGTGCGACAATAACCGCCACCCGAGCAGGGCCTCAGGCAGCAGCAGCAAAATCGCTGCCAGACCGAGCAGTTGCATCGCCAGATCGGAGAAGATGGCGCCGGGGAAGCCGAGCAGATTATGAATCGGCTTCTGTGTCGCATGGCTGAGCGAAGGGTCCTGCACGGACCAGGTGGCGAGCGCAATGGCGCCGAGCAGCGCCAGTGTGAGAAAGGCGAGGCCGGCGATCTCGCGCACGCGCCGCCGCACAATCTCGCGCAAGTGCTCCGAGAGGAAGGCGATGAGGTCGATATTGCGGTCGGCTGCGCGCATCCGTGCTCTCATTTCAACACAGCGACGATGCGGTGCAGCGCCTCGGCGGTGGCCGCTTTATCCTGCACCATGGCGACCCGAATGTAGTCGGCGCCGGGATTGGAGCCGTCGCTTTGGTTGCGGGCGAGATAACGGCCCGGCACGACACGCACGCCGGCTTCAGCCCACAGCCGCTTGGTGACGGTTTCGCTGCCGCCGTGACGCGACACGTCGAGCCAGAGGAAAAACCCGCCTCGCGGCCGCTCGTAGCCGTAGCGGCTGCCGATGATCTGGTCGGCAAGATCGAATTTGGCCGCATAGAGCGCGCGGTTTTTCTCGACATGCATCTCGTCGCCATAGGCCGCGACGGCGACATGCTGTGCCGGCACCGGCACCTGCGGCGCCGCGACATTGCGCAGTTCGAGATAAGCAGAGAGGAAGCGGCGATCGCCTGCGGCAAAGCCGACGCGCAAACCCGGCAGATTGGAGCGCTTGGACAGCGAGTGGAACACGACCGCATGGTCGAAATCGGCGCCGGCGGCTTCCAACATGCCGGGCGGGGCTTCGCCGCTGTAGATCTCGCAATAGCATTCGTCGGCGAAGACCAGAAAGCCGAAGCGTCGCGCAAGGCGCGCGAGCCGTTCCAGGTAGCTGCGGCCGGCGACCGCACCCTGCGGGTTGGACGGAGAGGCAATATAAAACGCCACCGTGCGCGCGAGCAGGCTATCGTCGAGCGCATCGAGATCGGGAAGGAAGTGGGTGGCGCGGCCCGCCGGCAGATAAACCGGGTCGCAGTCGGCGGCGAGTGCGCCTGCGGCATAGGCCGCATAGAACGGATTGGGGATCAGCACGGCCGGTCTGCTACCGCGGTTCTTGACCCAACGTTTGGCGGCAATCGCGGCGAGGAACAGGCCTTCGCGCGTGCCGTTGAGTACCAGCACCTCGGTTTCAGGGTCGACCGGGCGTGCCAGGCGGTGACGGCGGTTGAGCCAGGCGGCGACGGCCTTGCGGAACGGCTCGATGCCTTTGTTGGCCGGATAGCGCCCGAAGTCGCCGAGGTGCCCGGCCAGCACGGGGCCGACGAAATCCGGTATCGGATGCTGCGGCTCGCCGACCGAAAGGTTAATGACCGGCTTGCCCGGCTCGATGCCGGCAATCAGCTCGCTCAACCGAACGAAGGGCGAGCGGCTCTCGACCGCCGGAGCAGTGAGAGGGGAAGGCTCGCGCTGGGCGGTCATCGTGGGCATGGGCTTTAAGAGGCGGACGGCGTAGCCGTCACCGAGATCATCACAATAGGTGCGGCGAGGTTAAGACCCCGTTAACCAATGGCGCCGCGCCTGCAGTGGCAAAGTGCGGGCCGGCCTCTTGAAATCCATCGGGGATTTCCTAATTCGGTGGACCGCCGGGGCGCCGAAAGGGCCCGGTGCGGGCGCCGGCGGGTGTCCGGCGCGCTGCTCATATTCCATGTTGCTCGACGGAGGATATGGCTATGGGTTCCGACACCAGAGCGGTCGAATCCACGTTCGACCTCGATACGCTGCTGCATCCGGCCAAGGCGTTTGCGCACCCGATGAACGTGGTCCGGGATCGCGGTCTCTCCCTCGAAGAAAAACGCGCCATTCTGGCGTCATGGGCGTCCGATGCCTGCGCGGTCGAGGCGGCGCCGGACCTGCGCCGCACCGAGAGTGGGCGCATCGTGCGCTGGGACGATGTCATGGATGCATTGCGGGTGCTGGACCGCACGGCGGAAGATTTCGGCAGACCGCCGCCGCGTTACAAGCGCATCCTCGCCCGCAAACGCGGACGGCTTTTCGCCGGCGCACGGCGCTCGGCTGCGGCCAGCGCAGGACAGCCGACCGCCTAGCGCGAGGACGCCATGAGCAACGCCGGCGTAATCGGCCGCGTCCTCGACTGGAGCGGCTTTGTCCTTAGCGCCGTCTTCATTCTGGCGCTGATTGTCTCAACCGCGCACTGAAAGCAGAGAGGCTCCGGCCCATTGCTGGGCCGGAGCCTCGACGGAAGGGCAGTGCCGGGTTCCGCCCCTGCCGTCGACGTTACTGCACCACCTCGCCGTGCAAGGCGAGATCGAGGCCCTCGCGCTCGGTCTCCGGCGTCACGCGCAGGCCGATGATCGCGTCGAGGATTTTGAGGATGATCAGCGACACGACAGCGTCGTAGACGAAGACGATGACGATGCCTTCGATCTGGTTGAGCACCTGGTGAGCGTTGCCTTCGATGAGGCCCGGCGTGCCGCCGTACTGCTCGATGGCAAAGACGCCGGTGAGCAGCGCGCCGACCATGCCGCCGACGGCGTGCACGCCGAAGGCGTCGAGCGCGTCATCGATGCCGATCATGCGCTTCAAACCGGTGACGCCCCAGTAGCAGAAGACGCCGGCGGCGACGCCGATGCACATGGAGCCGACGGGGCCGACGAAGCCGGACGCCGGCGTGATGGCGACGAGGCCGGCGACGGCGCCCGAGCAGATGCCGATGACGGTCGGCTTGCCGCGGCAAATCCACTCCACCACCATCCAGGTGAAGCCCGCGACCGCGGTGGCGATCTGCGTCACCGTCATCGCCATGCCCGCCTGCATGCCGGCGGAGACGGCAGAGCCGGCATTGAAGCCGAACCAGCCGACCCACAGCAGCGAGGCGCCGATGAAGGTGAGCACCATATTGTGCGGCGGCGCGATATCTTTGCGTTTGCCGAGGCAGAGCGCGCACATCAGGCCGGCAACGCCGGCATTGATGTGCACCACCGTGCCGCCGGCGAAGTCGAGCACTTTGACGACCGCGTCGGAGTTGCCGGCGGAGAGCATGCCGTCAGGTCCCCACACCCAATGCGCGATCGGCGCGTAGACGCAGATCGCCCACAGGCCGATGAACCACAGCATCGCCGAAAACTTCATGCGCTCGGCAAAAGCGCCGGCGATCAGCGCCGGAGTGATGATTGCGAACGTCATCTGGAAGCACATGTACACCGTCTCGGGAATCGTCGGCGCCAGTGGATTGGGATTGCCAATGCCCTTGGCGATGTCGCTGACGATGCCCTGCAGGAAGGCGCGACTAAGTCCGCCGATGAAGGCGCTGCCGCCGGTGAAGGCCATGCTGTAGGTGCAGATGGCAAACAGAATCGTGACCAGACAGGTGACGGCGAAGCTCGTCATCACCGTGTCGCCAACGTTCTTCTTGCGCACCATGCCGCCATAGAACAGGCCGAGGCCCGGCACCGTCATCATCAGCACCAGCGCCATGGAGGTGAGCATCCAGGCGGTGTCGCCGGAATTCGGCGTGCAGTTGGTGAGCACGGCCTTTTTCGGATCGGGATCGTTGGCGCAGGCGGGCGGCGGTGCGGGCGGTGCGGCGGGCGCCGCGGCTGCGGGCGCTGTACCGGGAGCCTGAGCGTAGGAGCCCGTCGTTCCCAGGCAGAGAACAATTCCGAGCACGATCCCGAAGGCAACGGCCAACAAGCCTGCGCGGGAGAAATTTTTCAACGTCATGGTCTACTCCTGTCCGTGTGGCTTGCAGCGTTCAAAGTGCCGCGGCGTCGGTTTCGCCGGTGCGGATGCGCACGGCGTGGTCCAAGCCCAAGACAAAAATTTTGCCGTCGCCGATCTGTCCGGTTTTGGCGGCGCCGGTGATGGCGCCGATCACCTTGTCGACTTGATTGGAGTCGACGGCGACCTCGACCTTGATCTTGGGGAGAAAGCTCACCGCGTATTCGGCGCCACGATAGATTTCCGTGTGCCCTTTTTGACGCCCGTATCCTTTGACCTCGGTAACGGTCAGCCCCTGCACCCCGATGGAGGTCAGAGCGTCACGGACCTCGTCGAGTTTGAAAGGCTTGATAATGGCCATGACGATTTTCATGGATTCGATCCCCGCTTGAGCCCGTGTCTTGGTTACGCAGTGCGGGCGGTTCACCGAGTCCCGCCCGGCGAAGCGCAGTTCGCAGGCAGGACCGGACTGAGGGAATCAAACCGCGTGCCAGTTCACGCGGCACGCGCTAGCCTATTGAAGCAGCGAGCGAAATCGGGACGATGCGCGATGGGCCCGCGAGCGCGTAGACGCAGCCGCCCAAAGAGCGGTCAGCCGTGAATGCGCCTGCCCAAAAATTGGGCGCTGGGCTATTGCAGCGCTTCGCCGTGCTGGCTCACGTCGAGGCCCATGACCTCGTCTTCCTGCTTTACGCGCAGCGGCACGAACAATTCGACGAGCTTGAGGATGACGAAGGTGAGCACGCCGGCCCAGACGATGGTGACGACGATGCCGACAATTTGCGCCAGGAGCTGCTGCGGGTTCCCTTCGAGCAGGCCCGCGACTCCCTTCGGCAGATCGGGGCCCGCCGAAAGAGCGGCGACTGCGAACACGCCGGCAAGCAACGTGCCGGTCATGCCGCCGATGCCGTGCACGCCGAACACATCGAGCGAATCGTCGTAGCCGAATCTCAACTTCAGCGACGTGCAGGCCCAGAAGCAGATACCGCCGGCAATGATGCCGATGACCACGGCCTGCATCGGCATGACGAAGCCGGAGGCCGGCGTAATGGTGCCCAATCCGGCCACGGCGCCCGAAATCATGCCGAGCACCGATGGCTTGCCGCGCGTCCACCATTCCAGCGTCATCCAGGTGATGGCGCCGGCGCTGGCGGCAAGATGTGTGGCGACGATCGCCATCACCGCGCGCGAGTTGGCGCCGAGCGCGGAGCCGCCGTTGAAGCCGAACCAGCCGACCCACAACAGGCCGGTGCCGATCACCGCGAGCGAGAGGTCGTGCGGCGCCAGATTTTCGTGGCCATAGCCGCGCCTGGTGCCGACCAGATAGGCCGCGGTCAGCCCGGCGACGCCGGCGTTGAGGTGCACGACGGTGCCGCCGGCGAAATCGATGAGACCGTAGCTGCCGAGAAAGCCGCCGCCCCACACCCAGTGCGCGATCGGCACATAGACGAGCATGAGCCAGAGCGCACAGAACACCAGATAGGCGGAAAAGCGCAGCCGGTCGGCCACCGAACCCGCCACCAGCGCCACCGTGATGACGGCAAATGTCATCTGGTAGATCATGAACAACGCCTCGGGGATCGTTTTGGCCCAAGGCGAAATCGAATCCATGGTCATGCCGATCAGGAACACGCGGCTGAGGTTGCCGATCACGGCGCCGTCGCCGCTGAAGGCGAGCGAGTAGCCGAAGAACGCCCAGAGGATGGAGACGAGAAACGTGGCGGCGAGCGATTGCGCCATGGTGGCGAGCACGTTCTTCTTGCGCACCATGCCGGCGTAGAACAGGGCCAGTCCGGGAATGGTCATCATCAGCACCAGGCCGGTGGCGCCGATCATCCAGGCGGTGTCGGCGGCGTCGATCTTGCCGGCCTGCGCAAATGCGGGCGAGGCGGCGAAGGTTAAGGCAGCCGCGAGCGCGGTCGCGAACGTATGCTTGCGAATTCTCATTTCACTCCCCCGAATGAATTTGCTGAAGCCGTCCTCACCCCGTTCATTCCCGCGGCAGCGGGACTTCCGGTTCTTGGTCGTTGGTCCCCATTCCCGCGCGGACGAATGGAGATGGATCAGAGCGCCGCGCTGTCGGTTTCGCCGGTACGGATGCGCACCGCGCTTTCGATGGGCGTGACAAAGATTTTGCCGTCGCCGATCTGCCCGGTCTTGGCGGCCCCGGCGATCGCCTCCATGACCTGGTCGAGCTGCTCGCTGGAGACGGCGACTTCGATGCGCACCTTGGGCAGGAAGTTCACGGCGTATTCGGCGCCGCGGTAAATCTCCATGTGCCCCTTTTGCCGCCCGTAACCCTTGACCTCGGTCACGGTCATGCCGTGAACGCCGAGGCGGGTGAGGGCGTCGCGCACCTCGTCGAGCTTGAATGGCTTGATGACTGCGATGACCAGCTTCATGACTGCTTCCCGGCAAGAGACGACCGCTCCGGCGCAGGGCCGGCGCGGTCCGACAGGTCAAGCTAGCGGCTAGCCGCCCAAGAATTAAGCGGGTTTGTTGCTTCACCCACAGGCAGCCGCCGCATTTGGCGGCAATTTAGGGCAGCGGGGCTGACTTATTTGCCCTGATCGCGGCGCTGACGCACCAGGCCCTCTTGCGCGACCGAGGCGACAAGCGTGCCGTCGCGCTTGAAGATGAGGCCGCGCGAGAAGCCGCGCGAGCCGTGCAGGTTGGGCGAATCCTGCGCGTACAGCAGCCAGTCGTCGGCGCGGAACGGCCGGTGCAGCCACAGCGCATGATCGAGGCTCGCCGCCATGAACTCGCGCTCGAACAAAGTGCGGCCATGCGGGGCAAGCGCCGCGTCGAGCAGGGTCATATCGGAGGCGTAGGCGAGCACGCATTGATGGATGGCGAGGTTGTCGGGCAGACGGCCGGTGGCGCGAATCCAGATGTGAAAGCGGCCGTCGGGATATTTCTTGCCGCCGTAGCGGTCGAACTCGACCGGACGCAGCTCGATCGGCCGCTCGCGCTCGTAATAGCGCCGCACCGGATCCGGCATGGTCGGCAGCATCTTCTCACGCATCTGCGATTCGTTCGGCAGGTCCTCCGGCGGCGGCACCTTGGGCATCTTGGCTTGATGGTCGAGCCCGGGCTCGTCGGCGTGAAACGACACCAGCATGGAGAAGATCGGATGCCCGTGCTGGCGCGCGGTGACGCGCCGCGTGGTGAAGCTCTTGCCGTCGCGGATGCGGTCGACGTCGTAGATGATCGGCACCTTCGGGTCGCCGGGCAGCAGGAAATAGGCGTGCATGGAATGAGGCGGGCGGGCGGCATCCACTGTGCGCACGGCGGCAACCAGCGCCTGGCCGATCACCTGGCCGCCGAACACGCGCTGCCAGCCCGCTTGCGGTGAGCGGCCGCGAAACAGGTTCGGGTCGAGCTCTTCCAGATCGAGGATGGACAGCAGATCTTCGACGGCGGTGGGCATTTAGGTGCGGGCCTGAAAGGGTCAAAGTTCCGCCTCAACCTGCTATGCTCGGCGGAAATTTACAAGGAAGGCGCATGACCGTTGCAACACGCGACGTGGTGATTGCCGGCGCCGGATTTGCCGGCCTGGCGCTGGCCATCGCGTTGCGCCAGGGACTGGGCGAGGCGTTCGCCGTGGCGGTCGCCGATCCGGCGCTCAAGCACGAGCGCTCGCGCGACCCGCGTGCGACAGCGATTGCGGCGGCGGCACGGCGGCTGTTCGAGGCCATTGAGGTCTGGGACGCGGTCGCGGCCGAGGCGCAGCCGATCCTCGACATGACGGTCACCGACTCCAAGCTCGAAGACGCCGTGCGGCCGACTTTCCTCACCTTCGGCGGCGATGTCGAAGATGGCGAGCCGTTCGCGCATATGATCGAGAACCGGCACCTGGTCGACGCGCTCACCGATAAGGCAAAGGAACTCGGCGTCGACCTGCGCGGCACGGCGGTGACATCATTCGAGCACACCGGCAAGACCGTCGACGTGACGCTCAGCGGCGCCGGCGCGGTCTCCGCGCGGCTGCTCGTCGGCGCCGATGGCGCGCGTTCCCAAATCCGGGAGCAGGCGGGAATTGCCACGCATGGCTGGAATTACGCACAGTCGGCCATCGTCTGCACGGTCGAACACGAGCGCGATCACCAGGGCCGCGCCGAAGAGCATTTCCTGCCCGCCGGGCCCTTCGCCATTCTGCCGCTCAAGGGCAAGCGGTCGTCGATCGTGTGGACCGAGCGCACGCTGGAGGCGGAGCGCATCGTTGCGCTACCGGATGACCAATTCCACGACGAACTGGAAAAGCGCTTCGGCCTGCATCTCGGCGAGCTGACGGCGACCGGCCCGCGCCGCGCGTTTCCGCTCGGACTGCACACTGCGCGCACCTTCATCGCGGAGCGCATCGCGCTGGTCGGCGATGCTGCGCACATCATCCACCCCATCGCCGGGCAAGGACTGAACATGGGCCTGCGCGACGTCGCCGCGCTCGCCGAGGCGGTTGCCGATGCCGCACGCCTCGGCCTCGACATCGGCGGCACGCAAGTGTTGGAGCGCTATCAGCGCTGGCGGCGTTTCGACACGGCGATGATGGGCGTTGCCACCGACGGCTTGAACCGCCTGTTCTCTAACCGCTCCGACGTGCTGCGGCTGGTGCGCGACATCGGCTTGGGTTTGGTGGAGCGCATGCCGCCGTTGAAACGGATGTTCATCCGCGAGGCGGCGGGCTTCACCGGCGACGTGCCGCGGCTGATGCGGGGCGAGGCGCTGTAGAGCTTCGTGTCCCGGGCGCAGCGCAGCACGAAGTGATGCGCTGCTGAACCGGGACCTTATGAAACTCGGAGTTTGTAACGGTCCCGGATCAGAGGTGCACCGCCAACGCGCTGCACCGCATCCGGGAGACGAAAGCTACGTCAGCGGCACGCTGCCGACATGATCCTTGAACGCCTGGCGCGATGCGATTGCGTCATACCAGCGATCGAGGTTGGGCGTCTTCGGCCGGTCGGGCACCAGCTGACGGTAGCGGTAGCACATCACCCCGACGGGAATGTCACCATAAGAGAAATTGGGTCCGGCGACGTAGTCCGATTTGCCGAGCCGCTCCTCTAGCATCTTCATCGCCGTGATCGTCTTCTCCTGCGACGCTTTGATGGCCGCAGCATCGCGCTTCTCCGGCGGAGTACGGATGAGCCCCCAGAACGCCGGCGTGATCGCCGGGCCGAGCACCGACAGTTGCCAGTCCATCCATTGGCTCGCCAGCGCGCGCTCTCGGGCATCCTTCGGCTCGAGCACCCCCGCCTTGTCATGCTTGGCCGCCAGATAGCGCACGATCGAATTCGACTCCCACAGCAGAAACCCGTCCTCCTCCTCCAGCGTCGGCACCAGGCCGTTCGGATTCATCGCCAGATATTTGGCTTCCTTGTTGCCGCCGAACTTGCCGCCGACATCGATGCGCTCGTGCGCAAGCTTGAGTTCGCCGACGGCCCACATCGCCTTCTGCACGTTCGACGACGTATTGCGACCCCAGATTTTGATCATGCGGTTTCCTTCCCGTTTTCTGCAATGTGTTCCGGGCGCCGCGCACCGCCGGCGCGCCGGGACACGAAGCGTCACTCATTCCAGGCGCCGCGCCTCTTCCGGCAACATGATCGGGATGCCGTCGCGGATCGGATAAGCGAGCTTGGCCTGGCGCGAGATCAATTCCTGCTTGGCCGCGTCGTATTCGAGCGGGCCCTTGGTCAGCGGGCAAACGAGGATCTCGAGCAGCTTGGGATCGACGTTGCCGGCGGGGCGTTCGGTTGTGGGATCGGTCATTGTTGTACCTTGCTCATGCCCGGGCATAGCGGTTCGGAAGGACGGCGTACTTCGCCCGGCTATGTGCGGGCATCCGCGTCTTTCGATACTACAGTAAAGGCGTGGATGACCGGGACAAGCCCGGCCCTGCCGCACAACGCTATTGCAGCTTCTTCTCGCCCTCGCTGTCCTTCTTGGCGAGCTCGATTTCCGTGATGGCGATGAGAATTTCGGCGCGGGTCTTCAAATCGGGCGCTTCCAACAGCGCTTGTTTTTCGGCCGGTCCGTAAGGCGACATCATAGAGAGCGCGTTGACCAGCGCCTCGTTGGGCGCCTTCTCGATGCCTTCCCAGTCGGCCTTAAGGTCGTTGGCCTTGAGAAAATCGCGCAGCGCCGCCAGCAGCGCGTCGCGGTTGACGGCGTGCTCACCCTTGCGCGCGGTGAAATCGTCGATGAAGGGCACGAACGTCACGCGGCATTGACGATAGAGCGTGTTCACGCTCAGCTCCTGCTCGATGCGGAAGCGCGCGACGCCGGTGAGCTCGATGAGGTAGCGCCCGTCGCCCGATTCCGCGAGCTGGGTGATGCGGCCAACGCAGCCGACTTTGTACAGCGGCGGCCGCCCGCTCTCGCCGCCGCGCGCCACATCGGGTTGTACCATGCCGATTAGGCGGTGACCGTCGCGCAACGCATCGTCCACCATCGCCAAATATCGCGGTTCGAAGATGTTGAGAGGCATTTGCCCGCGCGGCAGCAACAAGGCGCCCGGCAATGGGAAAATCGGGATCACCTCGGGCAGATCGGCCGGCCCGCGATATTGGGCGTTCATCGGCATGGCTGGGGCCTCATGCGTGCGTGCATCGGCGCCTTACACCCACCGTTCATTCCCACGTAAGCGGGAATGAAGCCCGGGTCCCCGCTTTCGCGGGGGCGGGCGGAAACAGGTTACGAAAACAAAATCGACGATAGGCGTTTGCGCCCCTCCACGGCGGCCGGATCGGCAAAGCCCCACGCCTCAAAAAGCTGCACCAGCTGTTTGCGCGCGGCATCGTCGTTCCATTTGCGGTCGCGCTTGACGATTTCCAGGAGCTGGTCGACCGCTTCCGCGCGCTTGCCTTTGGCGTTCAACGCGGTGGCGAGATCGAAGCGTGCCTGGTGATCGAGCGGATTGGCGGCGACCTTCTGCTCGAGGTCGGCAACAGGACCGACGGATTTCGCCTGCTCGGCGACATCGAGCGCCGCGCGCGCGGCCGCAACCGGGCCCTCGTTGCGCTTGGCTTCCGGCACCATTGCGAGCGTCTGCTTGGCCTGTTCGAGCGCGCCGGTCTCGACATAGCAGCGCGCCAAACCGGCAAGCGCCTGCACATTCCCGGCATCTTGCGCCAGCAGTTGCGCGTAGGCTTCGGCCGCCACGGCCGGATTGCCTTGCGCGAGCGCGGCGTCCGCCGCCTTCAGCAGGTCCGTGTCGTCGGGGGCCAGCTTGCCTTTGGTAAGCCGCTCAAGAAAAGCGACGACCTGGCTCTCCGGCAGCGCCCCCATGAAACCGTCCGCCGGTTGTCCGTTGACGAAGGCGATGACCGCCGGGATCGACTGAATTCCCATCTGCCCGGGGATCGCCGGATGCTCGTCGATGTTCATCTTGGTGAGCTTGACCTTGCCCTTGGCGGCCTTCACCGCTTTTTCGAGCACCGGGGTCAGCTGCTTGCAGGGTCCGCACCACGGCGCCCAGAAGTCCACCAGCACCGGCTGGCGCTTGGACTCCTCGATCACGTCTTTCATGAAGGTCTGCGTGGTCACGTCCTTGACCACGTCGGCCGCTGCCGTCGCCGCCCCGCCGTTTTGCAACATGCTCACGCGTCAGTTCTCCCAGTTGCCCTCGCCGGGTTCCATGGCGGATTACATGGGTCATCCTCGCGACGGATGCAACCGGGTCAGCTTGCCGTCCCACCGCTCGCAAGTCTTTCGATGCGCGGCTCGTGGCCGGTCGCGCGCAGGAATTTCAGCAGATCCTCGCGCGCAATTGAGGTCGTCATGGTGTTGACCAGCGGGTGGCAATTGACGGTGTCGTGCCGCATCAGCGCCGCATCAAGCACGACCGTCACGCGCCCCTCGGTGTCGTTGATGGCGCCGAACGGCGTCACGGCGCCGGGCGCCACGCCCAGCACCTCGCGCAGCAGGTCGGAGGCCCCGAAGGAGAAACGGCCGCTGGCGCCGAGCAGCCGATGGAGGCCCTTGAGCTCGATCTCGGCGTCTTCTTCCGCGGTCACCAAATAAAGAGCGTGTTTCTTGTCGCGCAGGAACAGGTTCTTGGTATGCCCACCGGGAATTTGGCCGCGCAAGGCCCGGCTTTGCTCGACCGTGAACAGCGGCGGGTGTGTGACGGTGCGGTGGCGGATGCCAAGGGCATCGAGCGCGGCAAAGAGCTGCTCGGGAGTTTTCGGCATCAATGCGACATAACGGCGGGGGGCGGTGTTAGTATCGCGGGAAGCTGAAAGGAGCGACCATGATACGTACCATATCGGCCGCCGCCGTCGGCGCTGCGGTTCTTGCCTTTGCGCCGCCGCCGGCCCAGGCCTACGAGGCGCCGTGGTGTGCCGTCATCAACATGGGCCATGACGTGCACTGGGACTGCCAGTACCGCTCGTTCGACCAATGTTATCCCACCATCGTTGCCGGCAATCGCGGGTTCTGCAATCCTAACCCGGCGTATTCCGGCTCGGAATACACGCCGAGCCGCCGTCGCATTCGGCACTATTGAGTGGTCTGGTGCGCGGTTGCAAAAGGCCGCTGGTTTTGGCTATAGGACGGGACTTGGCTCCCGGTATCGCACAACGGCCGGTGAGCCATTAACTATCTGCCGGATGCGGGTGTAGCTCAGGGGTAGAGCACGACCTTGCCAAGGTCGGGGTCGAGGGTTCGAATCCCTTCGCCCGCTCCATTTTCAGGCGCCGGCCCGGTGTACTCGGCACCGCGCCGCGCTTTGGACGTTGACCCTCTCATGAACGCGGCGCCGGTCGGACTTGTCGCGGATATCGGCGCGACCAATGCCCGCTTCGCGCTCGCGGAAGCCGGCGCGATCGCGCGCCCGCGCGTATTTGCCACGGACGATTTTGTCGGTCTCGCCGAAGCGATCGAGGGCTATCTCGCCGCCGAGAAGCCGCCGCGGCCGCCGACCTCGGCCGTGCTCGCGGTCGCCGCGCCGGTGACCGGCGACGAGATCACGCTGACCAATTTTCCCTGGACGTTTTCCGTCGCAGCGACGCGCCGGCGCTTCGGCTTTGTCAACTTGCGCGTAGTCAACGATTTCGTCGCCAATGCATTGGCCATACCGCACCTCGGCGAGGCCGACCGCCTGCAGATCGGCGGCGGCGCGCCGGTTGCCGGCGGGCCCATCGGCGTGCTCGGCCCGGGCAGCGGCCTCGGCGTCAGCATCCTGGTCACCGTCGAAGGCGAGGTCATGTCGCTGCAGGGCGAAGGCGGCCATGTCACCATGGCGGCGGCCGATGACCGCGAAGCCGCGGTGCTCGAATTGATGCGCGCGCGCTTCGATCATGTGTCGGCCGAGCGGGTCCTGTCGGGACCGGGCCTGATCAACCTGTATAACGCGCTCTGCGAATTGGCGGGCGAGCCTGCGGCGCCGCTCACCGCGGCGCAGATCACCAACGCCGGCATCGAGCACGATTATCCGCGCGCGCGCGAGGCCACCGCGATGTTCTGCGCCATGCTCGGCACCGTCGCCGGCAACGTGGCGCTTACCGTCGGCGCGCGGGGCGGCATTTATATCGCCGGCGGCATCGTGCCCAAGCTCGGGCGCGCCTTCGTGCAGTCGGCGTTCCGCGCCCGTTTCGAAGCCAAGGGCCGGTTCAGCGACTACCTCGCCGCTATCCCGACCTATGTCATCACCCATCCGGAGCCGGCGCTGTTGGGCGCGGCCAAGCTGCTGGCGCAGATGGGCGCATGAGGCTCAGTAGCCGGCGGCCATGGCGCCGCGGGTGCGCATGTCGGCGGCGCCGACATAACCGTCTTTGGTGACTTCGATCGAGTTGGCTGCCGTGTGCGGCGCCGTGGCCACCAGCCTGTGCCCCCGCGCACGCAAGGCCTCTAGCAGGGCCGGTTCGAAGCCCGGCTCGACATAGGTCTGGTCCGGCTCCCACTGATTGTGCAGGCGCGGCGCGCTTACCGCCTGCGCGATCGGCATGTGCAGGTCGATGGCATTGACGATCACCTGCAGCACCGTGGAGATGATGCGGCTGCCGCCCGGCGAGCCGGTCACGAGAAACGGACGGCCATCTTTGAGCACGATGGTCGGCGTCATCGACGACAGCGGCCGCTTGTTCGGTCCCGGCAAGTTGGCGTCGAAGCCGAGCAGGCCGTAAGCATTGGCGGTGCCCGGCTTGGCGGTGAAGTCGTCGAGCTCGTTGTTGAGCAGCACGCCGGTGCCGTCGGCGACGAGTCCTAAACCGTAGGAAAAGTTGAGCGTATAGGTGTTGGACACTGCATTGCCGTCGCGGTCCACCACGGAAAAATGCGTGGTGTTGCGGCCCTCGGTGTTGCCGCTTTTACCGGGCCGGATCGCTGCGGCGGGGGTATTTTGCGGGCCGATCTCCTGATGCAATTGCGCCGCGTAATCCTTGCCGAGCAATTTGACGAGCGGCATCTTCACGCTGTCGGGATCGCCCAGGTAGAGCGCGCGGTCGGCATAGGCGCGCTTCATGGCCTCGATCTCGTCGTGCAGCACCTCGGCACGCGGGAGCTTGCCGAGCTCGAAGCCCTCCAGAATGTTGAGCATCTCAATCAGCGCCACGCCGCCGGAGGAGGGCGGCGGCATGGAGACGATGTCGTAGCCGCGATAGCTGCCGCGCACCACCGGCCGCTCGACGGCCCGGTAATGGGCGAGATCCTCGGCGGTCATGATCCCGCCGGCCGCGCGCGCCGCGGCGGCGATCTGTTCGGCGATGCGGCCTTGGTAGAATGCACGCGGTCCGTGCTCGGCGATCGCCTGCAGCGTGTCGGCGAGATCAGCCTGGATCAGCCGGTCGCCTTCGTGCAGCACGTCGCCGCCGTCAAGGAAAATAGCGGACGATGACGGCCAGCGCGCCAGGCGCTCTTTTGCCGCGGGGAGCGAGTCGGCGAGATCGTCTTCGACCGGAAAGCCTTCGCGGGCGAGGTTGAGCGCGGGCGCGATCAGGTCGGCGAGCGAGAACTTTCCGGAGCCGTATTTCGTGAGCGCCAAGGCAAAGCCGGCGACCGTGCCCGGCACGCCGACGGCAAGGCCGGAGTCGCGCGACTTCTTCGCCTCGGGCGCGCCTTGCGCATCGAGGAACATGGTCGGCGTCGCCGCGGCCGGCGCCGTCTCGCGGTAATCGATGGCGATCTCGCGCTCGTCGTTGGCGAGATGGATCACCATGAAGCCGCCGCCGCCGATATTGCCGGCGCGCGGATAGGTGACCGCGAGGGCAAAGCCCGTCGCGATCGCCGCGTCCACGGCGTTGCCGCCGCGATCGAGAATCTCGACGCCGATGCGCGCGGCGCGTTGCTCCTGCGCCACCACCATGCCGTTGTGCGCGAGGATGCCTTGCGCCGGCGGGATCGCCGGCGCCTGCGCATTCGGCGCCACCTGCGCGTAAGCGAGGACGTTAACGACAAGGAACGCGGCAACAAAGGCGAGAACGCGATGCATTCCATTCATCCCCGCGCCAGCGGAGACCCAGATTCCGATAGGCCGATTGCAGAGTTCATTTCCGCCAGTGCGGGAACGAACGGATGAAAGCTACCGCGCCTGCCGGTGATACGCCACGTTCGGCCGCATGTCGCTTGCGCTGGCGATGCGGTTCGACATGTTGAAGAACCCGGCGACCGCGGCGATGTCCCAGATATCGCGGTCGGAGAAGCCGGCGCGGCGCAGGCGCTCGCGGTCGCCTTCCTCCACGCTCCAGGGCGTGGCGGTGAGCTTGACGGCGAAGTCGAGCATCGCGCGCTCGCGTTTGCTCATACGCGCGACGCGATAGTTCATCACCAGGTGTTCGCCGAGCAACGGGTTGCCGGAATATTGCCGCACGGCGGCGCCATGCGCGGCAAGGCAATAGTAGCAGCGGTTCTGCGAAGAGACCGCAACCGCGATCATTTCCCGCTCCAGCTTCGACAAGCCGCTCTCGCCGAGCATAAGGTCATTGTACATGGCGACGAACGCTTCGAGCTTGGCATTGTCGAAGGCATAGGCCAGCAGCACGTTTGGCACGAAGCCGAGCTTGTCCTGGCATTTCTTGAAATACGCGGTCATCGCCGGCGACAGCTTGGCCGGCGGCAGATTAAGGGCGATCAGCGGGACGTCATCGGCGGCCGCTGGCGCCGGTTTCGCCGGCAGCGCGGGCTTTGCCGCAACCTTGGCGGCTTTGCCGCCTTTGATCGCGCGCAACGCCGGCTTGGTAAGACGCGGGGCGGCCTTGCCGGCTGCTTTGAGCTTGCTCGCTTTCCCCATGTCCCCACCCTTTTTCCCGTCCGGAGTTTCCGCAAGATTACAATGTTCCGGTTGCCGGCGATATAGCGACGCGGTTGAGTTCGTCTTTTGTTTCAGCCGCTTAAACAGACGGAGGCGCACGTCTGGCGGTGCTCTCGACTACGCGCGTCGAGGGTGAAAGCTTAGGCGCAAGGCGCGGGTGATTCCGAGACAGGGCGAGGTCGAGATGGCGCTTGAACTTCCCGGCAGCGAGGAGGAAGGCGCCGCACGTGCGGTTCTCGCCGAAGCGGCGGCCGCGCTTGCCCGCCGCCGCCAGGAGGTGCCGGCGCGTTTTGTCGAACAGCTTTTCGCGCGCGCGGTTCCCGAGGACGTCGTGCGCTACGCCGCCGCGGACCTTGCCGACCTCGCGGCGCGCGCCTGGGACGTGCTTGCCGCGCGCACGCCCGGCATACCGAACATCGCCTGCGAGACCATCAAGCTCGATGCTTCGCATCAGTCGATCACGGCGATCGACATCGCCAATGACGACATGCCGTTCCTGGTCGATTCGGTGATGGGCGAACTCGCCGAGCGCAAGCTCAATGTGCGGCTGGTGACGCATCCGGTGTTCGGCGTGCAGCGCGAGCGCGGCAAACTCGTGCTGCTCGCCGGTCCGTCCGAAGGCGGGCGCGAAAGCCTTATTCATATCCATATCGATGCTATCGAGCACGATGCCGCGCGCGCAGAGCTGGTGGGTGCGCTGCAATCGGTGCTCGCCGAGGTGCGCGCTGCCGTCACCGACTGGCGCGCGATGCGCGCGCGCATCGACGGCGTCATCGCCGAGCTGCAGGCCAATCCGCCGCCGCTGCCGGTCGACGAAATTGCGGAGACGATCCAGTTCCTGCAATGGCTCAGCGCCGATAACTTCACCTTCCTTGGCGTGCGCGACTACACGTTCGACGGCCACACGCTGAAGCCCGAGTTCGACAGTGCGCTCGGCATCATGCGGGACCGCTCGCTCAAGGTGCTCAGGCGCGGCGACGAGCTGCTGGAATACACGCCGGAGATCATGGCCTTTCTCAAGGAACCGCGGCCGCTGATCGTAGCCAAGGCCAACATCCACGCACGCGTGCACCGGCGCGCCTATCTCGATTATGTGGGCGTCAAGCGCTTCGACGCCGCCGGCAATCTGCTCGGCGAATTCCGCATCATCGGCCTGTTCACCTCGACCGCTTACACGCGTTCCGCGCACGGCATTCCCTACATCCGCCGCAAGATCGCGGCGGTGGAAAAACGCGCCGGCTTCGACCCCGCCAGTCATTCCGGCAAGGCGCTTGCCAACGTGCTCGAGCATTATCCGCGCGATGAGCTGTTCCAGATCGACGAAGACACGCTCTATCGCTTTGTCCTCGCCATCATGCAGCTCAACGAGCGGCCGCGTGTGCGCGTGCTGGTGCGTCACGACCGCTTCGATCGTTTTTTCTCCGTGCTCGTCTTCGTTCCGCGCGAGCGCTACGACAGCGCGGTGCGCGCGCGCATCGGCGAGTATCTCGCCCGCGCCTTCATCGGCCGTGTCTCCGCGTTTTACCCGTTCTTCCCGGAGGGGCCGCTGGTGCGCGTGCATTTCATCATCGGCCGCTCCGGCGGTCCGCCGCCGCAAGTCGAGCGGGCGACGTTGGAGAAAGAAGTGCGCGCCATTGTCCGCAACTGGACGGACGGGCTCGCGGAGGCGCTGGCGCTCGCTCACGATCCCGCTTCCGCGCACGCGCTGTTCGACCGCTACCGCGACGCGTTCACCTTGAGCTTCCGCGATTATTACCCGGCGGCGGCCGCGGCAAGCGACATCCGCGCCATCGAAAGCTTGAGCGACCAGCGTCCGCTGGCCGTGGACTTCAGTCACCGCAGCATCGAGGAGCGCCAGCGCGTCAGCTTGAAAGTGTGGAGCCTGGCGCGGCCGTTGCCGCTGTCCGAGCGCGTGCCGGTGCTGGAGAACATGGGCTTCACGGTGGTGGACGAGCGCACTTATCGCATCGCGCCGAAAGAGCGCGAGCGGCTGTGGCTGCACGACATGCTGCTCGAGCGCGCCGACGGCGAAGCCATCGATCTCGACGGCGAGAAATCGCGGCTCGAAGCGGCGTTCCTGATGGTGATGCGCGGCCACGCGGAGAACGACGGCTACAATGCGCTGACGCTGGCCGGCTCGCTCGGCTGGCGCGACGTGGCGCTCATCCGCGCGTTCTCGCGCTTCCTGCGGCAAATCCGCGTGCCTTATTCGCAGGACTACATGTGGGCGACGCTGGTCAAGCACGCCAATATCGCGCGCGATATTGTCGAGTTATTTCACGCGCGCTTCGACCCGCGTACCGACGCCGAGGAAGGGCGCGCCGACAAAGAGGCGGCGCTCACCGCGCAAATCGAGGAGGCGCTGCAGGAAGTCGACAGCCTCGACGAAGACCGCATCCTGCGGCAGTTCGTCAATGCCGTGCAGTCGGCGATACGCACCAATTTTTTCCAGACCGACAAAGACGGGCAGCCCAAGCCGATCATCGCCGTGAAGTTTGAGAGCGGCAAAATTAGCGGCCTGCCGCTGCCGCGGCCGCTCTACGAGATCTTCGTCTATTCGCCGCGGGTGGAAGGCGTGCATCTGCGCTTCGGCAAGGTGGCGCGCGGCGGTATCCGCTGGTCGGATCGGCCGCAGGATTTCCGCACGGAAATTCTCGGCCTGGTCAAGGCGCAGCAGGTCAAGAACGCAGTCATTGTGCCGGTCGGCGCCAAAGGCGGCTTTGTGCCCAAGCTGATGCCGAAGAACGCGCCGCGCGATGTGGTGCAGGCGGAAGGCGTCGCCACCTATAAGCTGTTCATTTCCACGCTGCTCGACATTACCGACAACATCGGTGGCGACGGCAAGATCGTTCCGCCGGCCGATGTCGTGCGGCACGAGGGCGACGATCCTTATCTCGTCGTCGCCGCCGACAAGGGCACCGCCACTTTCTCCGACATCGCCAATGGGCTCGCCGCCGAGCACGGCTACTGGCTCGGCGATGCTTTCGCCTCGGGCGGCTCCGCCGGCTACGACCACAAGGCGATGGGCATTACCGCGCGCGGCGCCTGGGAGTCGGTCAAGCGCCACTTCCGCGAGATGGACGTGAACATCCACGAGACGCCGTTCACCGCCGTCGGCGTCGGCGACATGTCCGGCGACGTGTTCGGCAACGGCATGCTGCGCGAGCGGACCGTCAAGCTGCTCGCCGCCTTTGATCACCGCGACATCTTCATCGATCCCGATCCAGACCCGAAAAAAAGCTTCGCCGAGCGTGAGCGGCTGTTCAAGCTGCCGCGATCGAGCTGGCAGGATTACGACAAGGCGCTGATCTCCAAAGGCGGCGGCGTCTATCCGCGCTCGTCCAAGGCGATCCAGCTGCCGCCGCAAGCGCGCGCGCTGCTCGGCCTCGGCGAGAGCGTGACGCCCCCGGAGCTGATGAAGGCGATCTTGAAGGCGCCGGTCGATCTTTTATTTTTCGGCGGCATCGGCACCTACGTGCGCTCCTCGCACGAGACCGACGCGGACGTCGGCGATCGCGCCAACGATGCCATCCGCATCGCCGGCAAGGAGCTGCGCTGCAAGGTGGTGGGCGAGGGCGCCAATCTCGGCGTGACCCAGCGCGGGCGTGTCGAGGCGGCCCAAGCCGGCATCCGCCTCAACACCGACGCCATCGACAATTCCGCCGGCGTCAACACCTCCGACGTCGAGGTCAACATCAAGATCGCGCTCAGCGTGCCGGTGCGCGCCGGCGTCCTCACGCTCGAGGCGCGCAACGCGCTGCTGCACGAAATGACGGATGAAGTGGCGCGACTGGTGCTGCGCAACAATTATCAGCAGACTTTGGCGCTGTCCTTGGCGCAGCGGCGCGGGCTGGAGGACCTGGGCTTTCAGCAGCGGCTGATGCAGATCCTCGAAATGCACGGGCATCTCGACCGCGCCGTCGAGTTCCTGCCCGACGACATGACGCTATCGGAGCGGCGCAAGCGCGGCGAGGGGCTCACCCGGCCGGAGCTCGCCGTGCTGCTCGCTTACGCCAAGCTTTCGCTCTACAGCGAGTTGCTCGACAGCACGGTGCCGGACGATCCTTATCTCGGGCGCGAGCTCAACCGTTATTTTCCCAAGGAAATGACGGAGCGCTTTGCCGATGCGCTGCAGCAGCATCGGCTGCGGCGCGAGATCATCGCCACGCAGTTGACCAACTCGATGATCAATCGCGGCGGCGCCACGCTGGTCGTGCGCATTGCCGATCAGACCGGCGCTTCGTCTGCGGCCATTGCCGCGGCATTTGCCGCTGTGCGCCAGAGCTACGGCATGGTTGAGCTCAACAGCGAGATCGACGCGCTCGATAACCGGATTGCCGGCGCACGCCAGCTCGATCTTTACGCCGCGGTGCAAGACTTGTTGCTCGATCGCATCGTCTGGTTTTTGCGCAATGTCGACCTGGCGCAGGGCCTGGACAAGATCGTCGCCCACTACAAGGACGGCATCGCGCAGGTTGAAGCGGCGCTCGCCGGCGCACTGCCGAACCGGGCACGCGCTGCGCAAGAAGAACGTGCCGGCAATCTCGGCAAGACCGGCGTGCCGGAAGCTCTCGCCCGCCGTGTCGCCACCCTGCCTGTGCTGAAGGCTGCGCCCGATATTGTGCTGGTGGCCGATCGGGCGAAGAAGCCGGTGGGCGAGGTGGCGGCGACCTATTTTGCCACGGAGGCCTTCTTCCAGCTCGACCGCGTCGCCGGCGCCGCCGGCAACATCGCGGTCTCGGACTATTTCGACCGTCTGGCGCTCGACCGCGCGCTCGATTCGCTCGGCGACGCCGAGCGGCGCATCACCGCCGCCATGGTGGGCAATGGCCAAGGTAACGGACTGGCCGGCGAAGGCGCAGTCGAAGCGTGGGTGAAGCCGCGGCGCACGGAAGTCGAGCGCATCCGCGCCGCGATCCACGAGATCGCCGGCTCGGGGCTGACGCTGTCGAAGCTCAGCGTGGCGGCGAGTTTGCTCGGCGACTTGGCGCGGGAGTGAGAAAGTTCGTGTCCCGGGCGCAGCGCAGCACGAAGTGGTGCGCTGCAGACCCGGGACCGTTACGAGCTGTGGCGGTCCCGGATCAGCGGTGCATCACTCCGCTTCGCTTCGCGCTGCATCGCGTCCGGGACACGGCGCTCAGTGCCGGAAATGCCGCACCCCGGTGAACACCATCGCCACGTTGTGCGCGTCGGCGGCCTTGATCACCTCGTCATCGCGCACAGAGCCGCCGGGCTGGATCACCGCCGTGGCGCCGGCCTCGATCGCCACCAGCAGGCCGTCGGCGAACGGGAAGAAGGCGTCGGAGGCGACCACCGCGCCTTTCGTTAGCGGCTGGGCGAGCTTGGCCGCGCGCGCGGCATCGTCCGCCTTGCGCGCGGCGATGCGGGCGGCGTCGACGCGGCTCATCTGCCCGGCGCCGATGCCGACGGTGGCGCGGTCCCTCGCGTAGACGATGGTGTTCGACTTCACGTGCTTGGCGACGCGAAACGCAAAGCGCAGGTCGTCGAGCTCTTTGGCGCTCGGCGCGCGCTTGGTCACCGTCTTCAACTGCATCTCGTCGACGACGGCGTTGTCGCGCGACTGTACCAGCAAGCCGCCGGCAACCGACTTGACGGTTATGCCCTTGGCGCGCGGATCGGGCAGGCCGCCGGCAAGGAGCAGCCGCAGATTCTTTTTTGCCGCGACGATCTTGATCGCTTCTTCGTCGGCGTCCGGCGCGATGATCACTTCCGTGAAGATTTCAGTGATGGCTCTTGCCGCCTCGGCATCCAACTTGCCGTTGACGGCGACGATGCCGCCGAAGGCCGAGACCGGATCGCAGGCGAACGCTTTGCGATAGGCATCGAGCAGGCTGTCGCCCTCGGCGACCCCGCAGGGATTGGCGTGTTTGACGATGACGCACGCGGGGGCGCGCTTGGGATCGAACTCGGCGACGCATTCGTAGGCCGCGTCGGTGTCGTTGATGTTGTTGTAGGACAATTCCTTGCCCTGCAATTGCCGGGCGGTGGCGACGCCGTAACGCTCGGCGGCCGTGCGATAGAACGCGGCGGTCTGGTGCGGGTTTTCGCCGTAGCGCAGCGGCTGGATCAGCTTGCCGGCAAAGGCGCGGTAATCCGGCGTATCCTCGCGCAGGGTTTCGGCGAACCAGCCGGCGATCGCGGCATCGTAGGCGGCGGTGCGGGCGTAGGCTTTCGCCGCCAGCGTCTTGCGCAATTCCAGCGAAACCATGCCAGCGTGCTGCGCCAGCTCGGTCAGCACCTTATCGTAGTCTGTAGGCTCAACGATCACGGTGACATCGGCGTGGTTCTTCGCCGCGGCGCGGATCATCGCCGGCCCGCCAATGTCGATGTTCTCGATGCAGTCGTCGAAAGCCGCGCCCTTGGCGACCGTCGCCTCGAAGGGATAGAGGTTTACCACCACGAGATCGATCGGCTTGATGCCGTGCTGCCGCATCGCCGCGGCGTGCTCCTCATTGGCGCGAATGGCGAGCAGCCCACCGTGCACTTTCGGATGCAGCGTCTTGACGCGCCCGTCCATCATCTCGGGAAAACCGGTGAGGGCCGAGACGTCGGTGACGGTCAGCCCGGCATCCTGCAGCGCCTTGGCGGTGCCGCCGGTGGAGACGAGTTCGATGCCATAACCCGCAAGCGCGCGGGCAAATTCGGCGAGCCCGCATTTGTCGGACACCGAGAGCAGCGCGCGGTTCATGCGGCGGAGTTGGCTGGCCATGCGCGGGAGGGCTAGCACATTGCCTGGCTTTCGGCATCCGCCGCCGGGCCGGCCCAGCGGCATCTTTACAGTGGCAGTTCCGGCTCCTCGGCGCGGTCGGGGCGCTGGCCGGCGGCGGCCGGCGGCGTATGGCGCAGGCTCCAGCGCACCGCGCGCTTGTCGCGGACATGACCGTAGATCACGATTTGGGTCGCCCGCCGCGGCCCCTCCGCCCCCGCCAGATAAACGCTTTCCTCAAGTTCGACCGTTTCGCCGTAACCGGTGAACGACCACAACTCCTTGTCCGGCAGCAGCAGGATGACGCCGTGTCCATCCGAAAGCCGGTTGGCTTTGACCGCTGGGTGCAGGTGAAAGCGGACGGCGAATTCGCCGGCATGGGGCGGAAACTCTCCGCTCACCGGTTGAAAGGTATCCTCGCCGTCGAGCACGCGCCCGTCGGGCGACAATCGGACCAGCCGGGTGTGGACAAGGCCGAACCCGGGTGCGTAACCGTCATGCGAGGCGCGGAGGGTCACGCCGTCCTCATGCTCCTCGCGCGCGATCTTGATCTCACGCGGGCCGCCGACGATCGGGATGCCGCCCAGAAGCTTGCGCATCGGCTCAAAGAAGCGGCACGAGGAAGCGTCGTTGAGCGTCACCGTCGAATGCGCCGCCGTTGCGCGCGCGACTTGGCGCCAGTTTTCCTTGTTGACCGCGGGTAGCCCGCAATTGACCACCAGCCGGTGCTGCTTCCATGACAGCTCGAATGACAGACAGCCTGCGTGCGCCTCTTGACTGACTGGCAAGGGCGGCGGCCGTCCAGTGTCCATCAGCAGCGCCGTTTGCCCGGCGTCGATGCGCTGATAGCCGGAGTGAGGCGCATTCGACACCGGCGCGCCGCGCGCATCGTCGTAGGCAAGCACGGTCGCGAGCAGATCGACCGGCGTCGGACCCATGCCGTTGAATTGTGCGAAATTGCCGTCGGCATGCCGGAAGAAACGTAGCATCGGCATCATGCGGTCGATGGCGTTGTTGAGTGGTGCCGGCGGCTGCAAATGCCGCGCCGAGAACAATTGCCGCAGCGGCAGCAGGTCGACCAGCAACTCGATCGGCGCGCCGGGGTTGCGGCTGATGTGGCCGCCGTCGGGCAGAACCTGGCGGCGTAGCTCCTCGACCAAGTGCCGCGTGTCGCCGCGCAACGAGCCGGATTGGCCTTGCAAGCACAGCGCCGCATAGTTGAGCGCGATCACCGCGTTCAGCCGCGGCACCCCTGCGCGGGTCTCCTTCAAGCTGCTGCGCATGTATTTCACCTGCCGCGACAGGCTGCGGATGAAGCGGCGGTAAAAGCGCGCGTCGGCTTCTTGCAGCACGAACGGCGCCTGACTGAGCCAGCACATCACGCGGCGTGACAGGATGTCGGAGCGCCAACCGAGCGGGTGCCACGCACCCTGAACGGTGATCCAATCGTCGATGAGCGAACGGGCATTGGCGCGGCTGATCGTGGAATCGGCGGCGCGCAGGTGGCGCAGCCAAGAGAAGTTCAGCAAATTCACCGCCCATTCATCGGACGGCGGCGTCATCTCGAAAGGAGAGCGGCGATCGCAGATCACCACCTTGCCGGCAAAGGCGAAGCGTCCGGCGTAGATTTCGGCGGCACGGGTGGCGTCGGCGGTGCGCAAGTCCTGTGGCGCAATCACCAGCCGGTCCGTTTTGGTGGAGGCGTATCGCCAGCGTGTCAGCGGGTGCGAATTGACGGCGGCGATCAAGCTGCGGAGGGCGCGGCGTATAACGAACACAGACAGCCTGGTCCGCTCCGCGACCGAAACCCGCATCATGAAGGCGCTCGTCCCCTGCGGCGCGGCTGTACTTCTCGCGCGATTCCGCACGATAGCGAAGCGCGAGAAGGTGGCCAATATGCCTTTTCCGCCCGACAATTAGGCTGCCTTGACGAGCCGTGCGGCGAAAAACCCATCGAGCCCGCTCATGCGCGGATCGGCATCGGGCAAATGCAGCGGTAGCGTGCGCAAGTCGCCCTCAGCCGTGAGAAATTCACGGCGACCCGCGACCTCCTCAGCGGCAATCGGCCGCCGGCTGATGTCGGGCACGCGGTTGAGCAGTGCCGCGATTTGCGCCGGCCCCTCTTCCGGTTCGAGCGAGCAGACGCAGTAGACCATCACGCCGCCCGGCTTGAGCAACGCCGCGGCGCGGTCGAGCAGTTTCGGCTGGACCATGGTGAGCGCGGCAATATCGGCTTCGCTTTTGAGCCAGGGCACGTCGGGGTGACGGCGGATGGTGCCGGTCGAGGAGCAGGGCGCATCAAGCAGCACGGCATCGAACGGAGCCGCCTGCCATTCCAGCACGTCGTCGACGATGCATTCCGCCTTCAGCGCGAGCCGCGCCAGATTGTCTTTTAGGCGCGCGAGCCGTGTCGACGCGCGGTCAACCGCCGTTACTTCGGCGCCGGCCAAAGCAAGCTGCGCGGTCTTGCCGCCGGGCGCGGCGCACAGGTCGGCAACGCGCAAGCCGCGCACCTCGCCGAGTAGCCGTGCGGGCAGCGCGGCCGCGGCATCCTGCACCCACCAGGCGCCTTCGTTGAATCCGGGCAGCAGCGAAACCGCACCCTGCGCCAAGGTGCGCACGCTGCCGGTGGGGAGTACGCGTCCGCGCAAGCGTTCCGCCCAGTGCGCCGCATTGTTCTTGACCGTGAGATCGAGCGCCGGCTCGTGACCGTTCGCGGTCGCGATCGCCCGCGCGACCTCCTTGCCGTAGCTCTTCGTCCAGCGCGTGAGCAGCCATGACGGAGTATCGCGCGCAGCATCGGTTGCCGCCAGAGTCGTGCGGTTCTGCGCCACACGCCGCAGCACGGCATTGACCAGGCCGGCATAGCGTGCGGCGCGGCGGTCGGCTTGCGCGAGCCGCACCGACAGATCGACGGCGGCGTGGTCGGGCACGTCGAGCCAGAGGATCTGCACCGCGCCAATCAGCAGAATCGTCTCGATGCGCGGCGCCTCGGCTGGGAAGCCCCTGTCGAGAAAAGTGCCGAGCAGATGCCGCAGGGTGCCGAGCCGCCGCAACGCAGTCGCTGCCAAACGGCGCATGAGCGCGCGGTCGCGCTCCGGCAAAGCGGCAAGACCCGGATGCGCCGCTTTGCCGGAAAGCTGCTCGTCGAGCGCGATCTTGCGCCTGAGGACGCCGTCAAGAATGTCGGCGGCGATTTTGCGCGCGGCGAGACCGGGGACTTCCGGCTGGGGAGATGTGCGCGAACGCGCCATGGGCCCGATCCTTGGCCGGCAATTGTGGCCCCGGCGCGAACACGGGCGGCCAAGCCGCCGGTAACGCACAAGTTCGACCGCTGCGATACTAGCGCAGAACGAAGACCTCGGCGCCGATATGGGTGCGCCCGTAGAGGTCGAGAATATCCGCGTTATGCATGCGGATGCACCCGTGCGAGACGAACGTTCCGACAGAAGCGGGATTGTTGGTGCCGTGAATGGCGTAATTGCCGTTGTCGAGGCCGAGCACCGCCGCCCCCATTGGATTCTGCGGACTGCCGCCCGGGATGACCGGCCCGTAATGTCCGGCGATTTCCGGCGGCGCCTGCCAGGCGGGGCGCATCAGCTTACGATCGACCCGCGCCTCGCCATGCCAAGCCATGCCCGGCTTGCCGACGCCGACCGGATAGCGGATGGCGCGGCCATTGCCGAGCACGTAATAGAGTTCGCGCGCGTGGGTCACGATCACGATCGAGCCGGGGCGGTAACCGCCGCCGAAGGACACGATCTGCCCCGCGTGCGCAGGCAGATGCGTTGCGAGCAACAGCGCGGCCGTCACCAGGCCGGCGAGAAGTCGGGCGGCGAACTTCATTTTTCGACGATGACCGGGGTGCCGACCTGCACCATGGCATAGAGCCTGGTGATGTCGCTGTTGTACATGCGGATGCAGCCGTGGGAGACGAAGCCGCCGATCGATTTGGGGTTGTTGGTGCCGTGAATGGCGTACTCGCCGCCGCGCATGGTGAGCGCGGCAACGCCCATCGGGTTGCGCGGGCTGCCGCCCGGAATGACCGCGCCGTAATGCCCGTGCGCAAGTTCCGGCGGCGCCTGCCAGGACGGCCTGACGTATTTGCCCTCAATCGCCGCGCGGCCGAACCAGCGCCATCCCTCTTTGCCGACGCCGACTGGAAATTCCAACGCCTTGTCGCGGCCGAGCACGTAATAAAGATGGCGCTCGCTTGTCTTCACCACGATGGTGCCCGGCCGATAGCCGGTGAACGGCACGATCGTGCCGTCGGCATGCGCCAGCGTCGCCGCCAGCAGCGCCCAGATCATCACGATGAAAAGAAAAATTGCCGCCCGCCTCAGCACCAGCGCCATGGCTCGTCCCCGGTCATTGCGGAGGCGATCATAGAGCGGCGCGCGGAGACAGCGGGCGAAAGCTCGACATTAACGTAAATGCGGAGCCGTTGATTCGGCGACGGGCCGGAACCACAACCTCTCATGCCCGGGCTTGGCCGGGCATCCATCATCGCGGTCCCATGCGCGGCGAAAGCATGATTGCCGGGTCGGGCCGGCAATCATCTGTCTTCGCCTCACGCTCCGGCCTTCGCCGGCGCTTTCTTGTTCTGCCTGTTCTTCACCAGATCGTCGACCACGGCCGGATCGGCAAGCGTCGAGACATCGCCGAGATTGCCGTACTCGTCCTCGGCGATCTTGCGCAGGATGCGGCGCATGATCTTGCCGGAGCGCGTCTTCGGCAGTCCCGGCGAGAACTGGATGAGATCCGGTTGCGCGATCGGGCCGATCTCCTTGCGCACCCAGCCGACCAGCTCCTTGCGCAGGTCCTCGCTCGGCGCCTCGCCCGCCATCAGCGTCACATAGGCGTAGATGCCCTGGCCTTTGATGTCGTGCGGGTAGCCGACGACCGCAGCTTCCGACACCTTCGGGTGCGCAACCAGCGCGCTCTCGACTTCGGCGGTGCCGAGCCGATGCCCGGCGACGTTGATCACATCATCGACGCGGCCGGTGATCCAGTAGTAGCCGTCCTCGTCGCGCCGGCAGCCGTCGCCGGTGAAGTATTTGCCGGGATAGGTCTTGAAGTAGGTGTCGATGAAACGCTGATGGTCGCCGTACACCGTGCGCATCTGTCCCGGCCAGGAATCGGCGATACACAGATTGCCGGCGCCGGCGCCTTTGATCTCCTTGCCCTCGGCGTCGACCAGCATCGGCACGACGCCGAAGAACGGCCGCGTTGCCGAGCCGGGCTTGAGCTTGGTAGCGCCCGGCAGCGGCGTGATCATGATGCCGCCGGTCTCGGTCTGCCACCAGGTATCGACGATTGGGCAGCGGTCGTCGCCGACCACATGGTAGTACCACTCCCAGGCTTCCGGGTTGATCGGTTCGCCGACGGAGCCGAGCAGCCGCAAGCTCTTGCGCGAGGTTTTCTTCACCGGCGCATCGCCGCCCTGCATCAATGCGCGGATCGCGGTCGGCGCGGTGTAGATGATGTTGACCTTGTGCTTGTCGCACACCTCCCAAAAACGGGAGGTGCTCGGATAGTTCGGCACGCCCTCGAACATCATGGTGATGGCGCCGTTGGCGAGCGGCCCGTAGACGATGTAGCTATGCCCGGTGACCCAGCCGACGTCCGCGGTGCACCAGTAGATGTCGCCGTCGTGATAGTCGAACACGTATTGATGCGTGATCGCGGTATAGAGCAGATAGCCGCCGGTGGTGTGCAGCACGCCCTTCGGTTTGCCTGTCGAGCCCGAGGTGTAAAGAATGAACAGCGGGTCTTCTGCGCCCATCTCCTCGCAAGGACAATCGGCGCCGACGGTCTTGGCGATCTCGTCGTAATAGACGTCACGCCCCGCCTTCATGTTCACTTTGCCGCCGGTATGGCGCACGACGATGACGGTCTTGACTCCGCCGGCCTTGTCGCAGGCGGCGTCGGTGTTTTCCTTGAGCGGGATCTTGCGCCCGCCACGCACGCCCTCATCAGCGGTAATGACGATATCTGAGGTGCAGTCGCTGATGCGGCCGGCGAGCGATTCGGGCGAGAAGCCGCCGAACACCACCGAGTGGATGGCGCCGATGCGCGCGCAGGCGAGCATCGCTACCGCGGCTTCCACAATCATCGGCATGTAGATGGTGACGCGGTCGCCCTTCTTCACACCGCGCGTCTTCAGCACATTGGCGAAGCGGCAGACTTCGGCGTGAAGCTGCTTGTAAGTGAGCGTCTTGTCGTTCTTGGGGTCGTCGCCTTCCCAGATGATCGCGGTCTGCTCGCCGCGCTTTGCGAGATGGCGGTCGACGCAGTTATAGCAGGCGTTGAGCGTGCCATCCTCGAACCACTTCACCGAGACGTCGTTGGCACCGTAGTGCGAATTCTTGACCTTGCTGAAAGGCTTGATCCAGTGGAGGCGCTTGGCCTGCTCGGCCCAGAAGCCGTTCGGGTCCTTGATCGAGCGCGCATACATCTCCTGGTACTTGGCGTCGTCGGCAAAAGCGCGCTTTTTCCAGTCGCTTGGAACGTCATAAATTTTTTCGGACATGGCACTCCTCCCAGTCCGCGGTGCAATCCGCAGGCCGTTTTCTTCACCTTTATCCATTATGCGACGGCGTTTACCGGGCCGACAAGGCGCGGATTGCCCCACTTTGGGCGGAGGTACCTGCCTTAGACGCCCCAGGCGCCGATGATGGCGCCCATAATAACGAGCGCGCCCAGCCAGTGGCCGCCGTCGATGGCGATGAGCTTGTGGTTGCGCAAGCCGAACAGGTTGTTGACGGTGAGCGTAGTGATGACGAAGCCGAACCACAGGAAGAAGGCGGAGATCACGCCATTTTTGGCGGTGACTGCGCCGAGATGGCCGAGCACGCCGGCGAGCATCCAGGCCATGATCAGGTCGGCAATAAACGACACGAGCAGCGGCCAGGGCGGTGCGCCTTTGCCGTGATGGGCGCGAATTTGTTCGGAGGTAAAGCCGTGCGCACCCATCCAGGGCTTGGCCAGCAATCGGTACCACACGCCGCCGAAGCCGAAGGCGACGGCAGCGGCGACAATCACGGCGATGTAGTTGATGCCGGCGAAGGTCATTTGAGCCCTCCCATGCGGCAGACAATCTTCCATTCCTCCGCAGTCACCGGCTGCACCGAGAGACGGCCGTATTTCACCAGCGCCATGTTCTTGAGCTTCGGCTCAGCTTTGACCGCGGCGAGTGCCACCGGCCGTGGCAGCGGCTCGTGGGCGGCGGTCTGCACGGCGACCCACGGTTCGTCTTTGCCTGCTGTCGGATCGGGAAAGGCCTCACGGAGCACCTCGCCGATGCCGACGATCTGTTTCTCGTCGCCGGTGTGATAGAAAAAGAACTTGTCGCCCTTTTTCATCTGCTTGAGGTTGCCGCGTGCGGTGAAGTTGCGCACGCCGGTCCAGGCGTCGCCCTTGGCGCCCTTTTTTACCTGATCGTCCCAGGAGTATTCATCGGGCTCGGTTTTCATGAGCCAATAGGCCATCGCCTTTCTCCTCATCGTGTCCGGCCACGGTTCGTTCGATCATCCTTCCGCCTTCAGCGGCCGTGTGAGCAGCGACTGAATGGCTTGATCCACGGTCATTTGCTTTGCCAGCACGGCGGCGACGGCCGACGCGATCGGCATCTCCACCTTCTTTGCCCGCGCCATCTCCACCAGCACCGGCGCCGTGAAGGCGCCTTCCGCCAGTTTACCGTGGGCGGCCGCATCCGGCGCCTCGCCTTTGCCAAGCGCCACGCCAAAGGAGAAATTGCGCGATTGTGCACTCGAGCAGGTGAGGATCAGGTCACCGAGTCCGGAGAGACCCATCATCGTCTCCGGTTCGCCGCCGAACGCCCGCGCAAAACGCATCAGTTCGGCAAAGCCGCGCGTGGTCAGCGCCGCCGCCGCGCTGGCGCCTAGACCGCGGCCGGTGACGATTCCCGCGGCGATGGCCAGCACGTTCTTGGTGGCGCCGCCGATCTCGACGCCGCGTATGTCCGTCGAATGATACGGACGGAAGCTGCCGGAATTGATGGCCTGCGCGAGATCGCGCGCCGTCGCCTCGTCCGGTGCGGCGACCGTCACCGCGGTCGGCAGTCCGCGCGCGACATCGGCGGCAAAGCTCGGGCCCGACAGCACCGCCGGCACGGCGCCGGGCGCGCACGCGGCGACGATCTCCGACATGAACTTGTGTGTGCCATGCTCGATGCCCTTGGCGCAGACCACGATCGGTGTGCCGGCGCGCAGCGAAGGAGCAAGCTCCGTGAGCACCGCGCGCACGGCCTGAGCCGGCACCACCAGCAGGATGGCGTCGGCGGCGCCGGCCGCGGCGAGATCGCGCGCGAGCTTGATCGAGACGTCCAGCGTCACGCCCGGCAAAAATTTGCTTTCCCGCGTCTTTTGCAGCCTCTCGGCGTTGCCGGGGTCGGGCTCCCACAACGTCACGGCGCGGCCCCCGCGTGCGCAGGTGAGCGCCAGCGCCGTTCCCCAGGCGCCGCCGCCGAGCACGGAGATTTTTTGGATGGTCATTTGTAAGCCGCGGTGCCTTGCCGCGCGCCCTTGGCAGCGGCGATTTCGTCCAAGGGCCAGCGCGCCCGAGGTGCAACATCGAGCGTATCAGTCAAGTTCAGCGCGAGGCGCTCCGCGCCGGCCCACGCGATCATGGCGCCATTGTCGGTACACAATTCGAGCGGTGGCGCCACCAGAACGGTGCCGACCTCGAAGGCGAGGCGATGCAGCACCTTGCGGATCGCCTGGTTGGCGGCAACGCCGCCGGCCGCGACCAGCGCGGCAGGCGCGCCATAGCGCGCGCGGAACATGCGCAAGCCGGCACGCAGGCGGTCGAGCACGACGTCAACAATGGCCTGCTGGAACGAAGCGCAGAGATCGGCGACGTCCTGGTCCGAGAGCGGCGCGATTTTTTCCGCTTCCAGCCGCAGCGCGGTTTTCAAGCCCGACAGCGAGAAGTCCGCATCTTTGCGTCCCTGCATCGGCCGCGGCAGGTCAAAACGCGTGGCGTCGCCGCGCGCGGCTTCACGCTCGACCAGCGGCCCGCCAGGATAGCCAAGGCCCAGCAGTTTTGCCGTCTTGTCGAAGGCCTCGCCGATGGCGTCGTCATGGGTGGTGCCGAGGCGCACGTAGTCGCCGACGCCGCGCACCGCGACGACCTGCGTGTGGCCCCCCGAAGCCAGAAATAGGCAATAAGGAAATGGCGTGGCGTCGGTGAGCCGGGCAGTCAGCGCATGCGCTTCGAGGTGATTGACGGCAATCAGCGGCTTGTTTTTGACGAGGGCGATCGCTTTCGCCGTGGTCAGCCCGACGATGACCCCGCCGATCAGGCCGGGACCGGCGGCGGCGGCAATGCCGTCGATTGCATCGTAGTCGCGCATCGATTGGCTCACCGCCTTGGCGATGACGTGATCCAGGGCCTCCACGTGCGCACGTGCGGCGATTTCCGGCACGACTCCGCCGAAGGCCGCGTGCTCGCTGACCTGGCTCCACACCACATTCGATAAAATCTTGCCGCGGCCGTCGGCGGCGCGTTCGACCACCGCCGCAGCCGTTTCATCGCAGGTCGTCTCGATGCCGAGGACGATCATGAGATGCCTTATCTTGCGGTCGTACCGGTCAAACTGCGGACGATCCCGGAATGACGCGACGAGCAGCTTTCCTTTGTTGCGCAGCGTGAACTAAAAGACGCCCTAGCATCGAGAGGTCCCATCGTGCAATCCATGGCGCAATCCGCCGTCCTTTTGCGCATCGGCACGCGCGGCAGTCCGCTGGCGCTGGTGCAGGCAGGTGCGGTGCGCAGCCGCCTCGCCGCGAGCTTGGGGGCGACGGAGGACGAGATAGAATTGGTCGTCATTCGCACCTCCGGCGACACCATCCAGGACCGCCCGCTCACGGATGAAGGCGGCAAGGGACTTTTCACCAAGGAGATCGAGGAAGCGTTGCTCGCCGGTACGATCGATCTCGCGGTGCATTCGGCCAAGGACATGCCGACAATTTTGCAGCCGGGGCTCGTGCTCGCCGCCTGCCTGCAACGCGAAGATCCGCGCGATGCATTCGTGTCGCCCAAAGCCAAGTCGATTGCCGACCTTCCGAAGGGCGCAAAGCTCGGTACGGCTTCGCTGCGGCGGCAGGCGATCGTCAAGCGGGCGCGGCCCGATATCGATGTGAGGCCGCTGCGCGGCAACGTCGAGACGCGGCTGCGCAAGCTCGCAGACGGCCAGGTCGATGCGACGATCCTTGCGCTTGCCGGCATGAAGCGGCTCGGCATTGCGCAACGCGCTACCCGGGTCATGGAGACGAGCGAATTTCTCCCGGCGGTCGGGCAGGGCGCCATCGCCCTCGAAACACGCGAGGACAATGCGCGCATGCGCGAGGTGCTCGCGCGCGTCGACGATGTGGCCACGTCCACGGCGGTCGCCTGCGAGCGCGCCTTCCTCGCGGCGCTCGACGGCTCGTGCAAGACGCCGATCGCCGGTCACGCGACGATTTCCGGCGGCGTGCTGCATTTCCGCGGGCTCGTCGCCAAGCCCGACGGCAGCGCCGCACACGACACTGCGGTTGCAGGCCCGGTGGCGAGCGCCCTGGCGATCGGGGCAGACGCTGGCCGCGCGCTCAAGCAATATGCAGGGCCGGGCTTTTTCGATTAGCACTCTCCAGCGAGCGATAAGGCAGCATGTACGTTCTCATCACACGGCCGGAGCCTGCCGCGGCGCGCACCGCCGCTGCGGTGATCGCACGCGGCCACGAGGCCTGGAAGGTGCCGCTGATGCGCATCGAGCCTCTCGCGGCCGACCTCGCCGGTCATTGGGCAGGCGTCATCATCACCAGCGCCAATGCGCCGGCGGCGATCGCGGCGAACTCCACGCGCGATGCGCTGCTCGGGCTGCCCCTCTATGCCGTCGGCCAGCGCAGCGCCGAGGCGGCGCGGCAGGCAGGCTTTGCCGATGTCGTCAGCGCCGGCGGCGGCGCGCGCGATCTGCTGCGCCTGTTGAGTGCCCATAAATCTGCCGATAGGCCATTGCTTTACTTGGCCGGTGAAAACCGCGCCACCGATCTTGTCGGTGAACTGCGCCGCGGCGGAGTGGCCGCCGAGATGCGCGTTGTGTACCGCGCCGTCACCGCCCCTTATCCGGACGAGCTGGTGGCGGCGCTGGAGTCCGGTGACGTGCAGGCCGTGCTGCATTTCTCGCGGCGCAGCGCCGACAATTATCTCAATGGCGCGCGCGAGGCCGCTATCGCCGAACAGGCGTTGGCGGTGCGGCACTATTGCCTCTCGCCGGAGGTCGCCGAGCCGTTGCAGTCCGCCGGTGCCAAGCGTGTCGCCGTTGCGCCAAGCCCGGACGAGGCGGCGCTAATCGAGCTCTTGCCGCCGGTAGCGCCGCCCTGACATAGCGCGGCTCCGTCAATTGCGTTATTGCGGGATGACAGGCCCAGAGCGATTCGCGAGAAGGCGATGACGGAGAAGCGCAAGCGCGCGGCGCCGACTATCGATCTCAAAGCGACCGAGGTGCCGTCGCCCGACGGCGACGCCGCCCCAGAGCAGGCCGCTGCGCAGCCCGAAGAACCGCAAGCTCAACCGGCGGGCCCGCCGCCGCGCGACTTTGCGAAGACGATCGCAATGTCGCTCGCCGCCGGTTGCGCCGGGGCGATATTCGGCGGCGCCATCGTCTGGGGGTTGGCGCCACGATCGGCAAATGATGCGGCGCAGCTCGCGACATTGCAGAAGCAAGTTCAGTCTTTGCAAAACCGGCCTGCGCCAGCCGGCGACACGCAGGCGCTCGATACATTGCGCGCGCGCGTCGCAAGGATCGAGCAAACAGTGGCCAATCTGCCACCCGGCGAAAAGGCGCTTGCCGACCGAGTAGCCGCCGCCGAGAACGCAATGAAGTCGCTCGGTATCGCGCTTACGGCGCTCAACAAACGTAGCGATGATGCCGCCGCCGACGCCAAGCAGGCTGAGCAGAGTGCCGCCGCAGCGGAGAAAGCGGTCGGAGAGTTGCGCACGAGCGTGCAGAGCGCCAAACAACAGGCGGCATCCGCCGTCGATGCCGGCCAGCTCGACGAGGTGCGCAAAAAGCTCGCCGCGCTCGAGCAGTCGATGAAAGATGCGCGCGCGCAGCTCGCCCAGACCGCGACGACCGATAAAGCTGCGCGTCTAGCGCTGAGCGCAGCGGCGCTACGGGCCGCGGTGGAAAGCGGGAGCCCGTATCAAGCCGAACTCGCGCAGGCCAAAGAGCTCGGCGCGCCGGCGAACGAGATTGCAGCGCTTGAGCCGTTTGCAGCAAGCGGCATCCCTAGCAAAGACCTTCTGGCGCACGACTTGAACCTCTTGATACCGAAGCTGGTCAAGGCTGCCGGCGTGACCGATACACCGAATGGCTTCCTCGCACGGCTGCAGGCGAACGCCAGCAGGCTGGTGCGCGTCACGCCTATGAATGCGCCGGCGGGCGACGATCCTTCGGATGTGCTGTCCCGGCTCGAAATTGCTGCCGCCCGCGCTGACCTCGCTTCCGCTCTCGCCGAGGTCGGTAAGCTGCCGCCCGCGGCACGTCAGCAAGCGGCATCATGGGTTGGGCAAGCCGAAGCGCGGCACAAGGCATTGGGTGCCGCCCGCAAGCTCGTTGCCGAGACCGCGCGCGGACTGGCTGTGCCATGATCCGCGTTGTCGCCTTTCTGTTAGCGGTTGCCGTCATCGCTGCCGGGTTTGTCTGGGTTGCCGACAGGCCGGGCGAAGTGGCGATCACCTGGCTCGGCTACCGCGTCGAAACCTCGGTGATGGTGGCCGGTCTGGCAGTGGCGGCGGCGGTGGGCGTGCTCACGGCGCTGCTCGCCATCGTTCGCGCCGTTTTGCGCTCTCCCGAGCAGGTTTCGCTGTTCTTTCGCCACCGCCGCGCGGTCAGAGGCTATCTCGCGCTCACCCGCGGGCTGATCGCAATCGGCGCCGGCGACCTGAAGCTCGCGCGCAAGGCGGCTGATGAGGCGGCGCGTTTGTCGCCCGGCGATCCGCTCACATTGCTGCTGATTGCGCAATCGGCGCAGATGGCCGGCGATCGGGCCGCCGCCGAGCGCGCCTTCCGGGACATGAGCGAGCGGGACGACACTAAGCTGCTGGGCTTGCGCGGGCTTTATATCGAGGCGCGGCGGCGCAACGACGTGCACGCCGCGCGGCTGGTGGCGGAAGAGGCGGTGAAGGCTTCGCCGACGCTCGCCTGGGCCGGCCAGGCCGTGCTCGAGGACCGCTGCGCCGCATCGGATTGGGCCGGCGCGCTCGCCGCGCTCGACAGCACGAAAGGTGCAATGAGCAAAGCCGAATACCGCCGTAAACGTGCGGTTCTGCTCACGGCCCGCGCGCAGGCTCTGAGCGAGACCGACCGTGACGCTGCGCGCGCGGCTGTGCTCGAAGCGGTCAAGCTCGCACCGGACCTGGTGCCGGCCGCGGCGCTCGCCGGCCGACGGCTGGCGGAGGCGAACGAATGGCGTAAGGCGCGCAAGATTCTGGAAACTGCCTGGACCGCCAATCCGCATCCCGATATCGCCGAGGCTTACGCCAATCTGCGGCTCGGCGACTCGGCGCGCGACCGCCTCAACCGTATGCAGAAACTTGCGGCGAAGGTGCCGGGCGAGCGCGAAGGCGCGTTGGCCATCGCTCGCGCGGCGCTCGATGCGCGGGCGTTCCAGACCGCGCGTGCCGCGCTCGCGCCTTATCTCTCTTCACCGACGCGGCGTGTCGCCACGCTGATGGCGGAAATCGAGGAAGCTGAACACGGCGACACCGGGCGGGTGCGCGAATGGCTGAGCCGCGCCATGCGCGCCTCGCCCGATCCGGTGTGGACTGCGGACGGCCTGGTTTCGGAGCGCTGGCTGCCTATCACGCCCGATGGGCGGCTGGACGGCTTCGAATGGAAGCTACCGCTCGCCGAGCTTGGCGGCACTCCTTCTGTCATCGAAGCGGCCGCGCCTGCGCAAGTATCGCCGGCGGAGTCGGTATCTGACGTTTCTGTGCGCGAGACGGAAACGCCTGTGCCCGACGCGGCCTCCGCGGCGAGGCCGCGCTCGCGCAAAACTGTCAAGGCCGCGGATAAGCCCAAGACCGTCGAGCCGGTCATCCCGCTGGTGCATGCGCCGGACGATCCGGGGCCCGACGGCGTTGGCGACGCCGAACCTGTGCCGGAACACACGACCGCCGGCGGCGATGCCTGGCAGCGGATTCGCGGCCTATTCCGCTGACAGTCCGTGGCTTGCGCGGCGCGGAATGATAGGTTGCCAATCGGGTCTGCCGCCGATAGTAAGGCGCCCATTCAGCCGGCGTAGCTCAGCGGTAGAGCATCCGCTTCGTAAGCGGGTGGTCGGGGGTTCAAATCCCTCCGCCGGCACCAGGCTTCCCCGCATTTTTGTGCGATGAGTGCGGAACGGCCACGGTTTACGCGGCCGCAAGTAGCGCCCGCCACATATTCACTGGTTATCCACCGATTACCCGGCCGGAAGCCCGCGCAACCGCCGGGGCGCAATGAACAATTCCTGTCGTTCGCAAGGAGGTGTAAGGTAGTAAAGTAAAGGGGCAAACCGGACCCGCGAACAGTCGAGAGTAGCGTCATGGCCAAACCAACAGTCATTCTCGTCGGCGCCGATAAGGGCGGCGTCGGCAAGACCACCGTCGCGCGCACTCTGCTCGATTACTTCGCCGCGCATCAGACACCGACCCGCGCCTTCGACACCGAATCGCCGCGCGGCACCCTCAAGCGCTTCCATCCTGATGTCACGGAGGTAGTCGACGTCACCGCCGTCGCCGATCAGATGAAGATTTTCGACACGCTCGGCAGCGCCGATGCGCGCGTCACCATTATCGACGTGCGCGCGGGCCTGCTCTCGTCCACGCTTCAGGCGCTGAGCGACATCGGGTTTCTCGATTCGGCGAAGAAAGGGCAGATCACCTTCGCGGTTTTCCACATTCTCGGACCGTCGATCGCCTCACTCAACGAGATCGCCGAGACCACGCGTTTCGTCGGCGACGCCAACTACTTCCTGGTGAAGAATCGCATCAACGACACCACGTTCTTCGAATGGGATCCCAAGACCTACAATACCTATTTCAAGCAGATCAAAGGCGCTTCGGAGATCGCCATTCCGAAGCTCAACGAGCTTGCCTGCGAGCAAGTCGAGGTGGCGAGCCAGCCATTCGTTTCGTTTATCGCCAACAAGACCGCGAAGGGAGAGACGGCAAACTATTCGTTCGTGCTACGCGGCTATGTGCGTCACTGGCTCGGCAATGTCTGGGGTGAATACGATCGCGTGAAATTGATCGACCTCGCGGCGCCGAAAATGGAAGCGGTTCGCCAGCAGGCGGCGGGTTGAGCCGCGATTTCGAGCGCACCGCGAAGCAGCCCGCCCAGCCCCCAAATGCTGGCGCTACGGCGTCGTGGGGCCCGGCGCTTCGCGCCTGAACAACGTTTGACAGAGTCCCGCGCAAATTGACGCGCGGCTCCTGGTAAACCAATGCCCTTTCGCCATTCCGTCACTGTCGTCGCCTCGCCGCGTTCGCGAGTCGGCAAGACGCTGCTGGCTCGCCTGCTCGTCGATTTTCACGTGCAGGAGGGTCGCGCGGTCGAGGCCTTCGACCTCAATTCCGGCGGCAGCGGCACCCTCGCGCAGTTTCTGCCAGGGCGTACGAGCGTGTCCGACATTGCCACCACCAACGGGCAAATGGCTTTGTTCGACAGCCTGGTTGCCCAGGACGGCGTCTACAAAGTGGTCGATCTGGGGCATTCCACGTTCGAGAGTTTTTTTGCCGTTGCCGGCCAGATCGGCTTTGCCGAGGAGGCCCATCGCCGTTCAATCGCCCCCGCGGTGCTCTTCATCATCACGCCTGATGCGACCGCCGTCGAGGCGTATCAGGGCTTGCGCGCCCGCTTTCCGCATATGCTGCTCGCCCCGGTGCACAATGAGATTTTCGGCGCGGCGCAGCACCGTGCCAAATATCGGCTCGCCGGCCAGAGCGATTCCCTTGTGCGCTTGCCGCTGCTCGCGCCAGGCCTGCGCAATGCCATCGATATGCCGCCGTTTTCCTTTGCCGAGGAGCGGCTCGCCGCATCGGACATTCCGCCCGAGATGCAGAACGAACTGCAGCGCTGGTTGCGCCGCGCCTATCGCGAGTTCCGCGAACTCGACCTGCGCCTGCTGCTGGCAGACCTCAAATCGTCCATCGGCCTCGGCACGTGACACCGCTGCTGCTTTCGAGACGTTTCCTGCCGCTGTTCTGCTGCCAGTTCTTCGCAGCGTTCAACGATAATTTCCTCAAGACGGCGCTGGTATTTCTCATCCTGTTCGGCAGGTCGTCCAATGCCGAGGCGCTGATCACAGCGGCAAGCGCGGTATTTATCGGACCGTACTTTTTTCTGTCGGCACTCGGCGGCGAGCTGGCCGACCGCCATGACAAAGCGCGTGTCGCGCAGTGGATCAAATTTGCCGAGATCTTCATCGCCGCCATCGCCGCCGTCGGCTACGCGCTCGGCTCTGTGGCGGTCGTTTTCGCCGCCTTGTTCGCTTTCGGCATTCTTGGCGCGCTATTCGGGCCGATCAAGTACGGCATCTTGCCGGACCATTTGCCACGCCAGCGGCTGCCGGCCGCCAACGCGCTGATTGAGGCAGCGACATTCATTGCCATCCTCACAGGCACGATTGCCGGCGGGCTGGCGTCGCGGGGCCACGACGCGGTCTTAGTCACACCGCTTCTGGTTGCTGTGGCGCTGGCCTGCTGGCTATCGGCGCTGTTTATTCCGCCGACCGCTGCGGCCGCGCCCGCCGTGAGGGTGCAGGCCAACATCATCACCGCCACCGCCGCCATGATCCATCATCTGCGCGGCGATTCGCGGTTATGGTGGGCTGCGATGGTGACGAGCTGGTTCTGGCTTATGGGCATCGTCGTGCTCTCGCTGCTGCCGCCGCTGATCAAAGCGCGCATCGGCGGCGACGAGATGACCGTCACCGCCTACCTCGCCTTGTTCTCGGTGGCCGTGGGCATAGGCTCGTGGCTCGCGGCGCGAGTCGCGCGCGGGCGGATCGTGCTGACCACGACGCTCGCCGGCGCGCTGCTGATGGCCGCGTTTTCGCTCGACCTTGCTCTTGCCACGCTCGGCGCAATGCCGCCCGGCGCTGCCTTGCAAGGACCGGGCAACGTGTTCCACTCCGCCCTCGGTCTGCGCGTGGGCGTCGATTTTATCGGCCTTGCTATCGGCGGCGGCTTGTTCATCGTGCCGGTCTCCGCCGCCGTGCAGACCTGGTCCGACGTCGCCTATCGCGCCCGTACCATCGCGGCGGTCAATGTGCTCAATGCGGCGTTCATGACCGGCGCAACTGTGCTGGTCGCGAGCTTGCAAAAGCTTGGAGCCACGGTGCCGCAGCTCTTCCTCGCGCTCGGCATTGCGACCTTGCTGGTGGCGGTGGCGATCTGGCGGACGAGGCCGAAGGTCACGTAAGCGCTGCGGTATAACAGCCGGTTATTTCCGCATCTTCAGCACGCGGTCGACCATTTCGCCGGCAACGCCGAGGTAGTTGGCCGGATCGACCAGCTTCTCGAGCGTCTTACGGTCGGCGTGTTTGCGGATTTCCTCGTTTTCCACGAGCAGATCGATCAGCGGCCTGCCGGTCTTCACCACGTCACGGCAGATGTCGTACACGACATCGTGCGCGTAATTGCGCCCCATTTTTTCGCCCAAGCCCATCATCACCGCCTCTGACATGATGAGGCCTTTGGTGATGTCGAGATTCTCGCGCATCTTCTTCTCGTTGACCTGCAAGCCTTCGAGCACGAACCTGGTTTGCGCCAAGGCTCCCGCCGACAGCATGAAGATCTCCGGCAGCGCAATCCACTCGATCTCCCACGGTCCTGTCGCGCGCTCATGGTCCTCGACTTGGGCCTCGAGCAGGGCGGCGACGAGCTGGCGCACCATGGCCGTTTGCGCGGTGATGTAGACGCTGGAGATGGGGTTGCGCTTCTGCGGCATGGTCGAGGACGAGCCGCGGCCCGCATGGAACGGCTCGTAGACTTCCTCGACTTCCGTCTGCATCAGCAGCTTCACATCGAACGCGATCTTGCCGCAGCTGCCCGTGACCAGGCCGAGGAAGCAGCCGACTTCGGCGATGCGGTCGCGTACGGTGTGCCAGGAAATCTCCGGCTGGCCGAGCTTCAACTCCTTCATCAGCTCGCCCTGCACACGCAAGCCGTCTTTGCCGAGCGAGGACAACGTGCCCGCGGCGCCGCCGAATTCGCCGACCAGCACGCGCGGCGCGAGTTCGCGCAGGCGCTGTTTATGGCGCTCGAAGGCGGCGAGCATGGTCGCCATTTTGTAGCCGAAGGTGATCGGCACCGCCTGCTGCAGGTTCGAACGTCCCGCCATCGGCGTGTCGCGGTATTTCTTTGCGAGCGCCGCGAGCGCGTCGCAGATCGCGTCGATGTCCTTGCCGATGAGATCGAGCGCCTCCCGGATCTGCATGACGGTCGCGGTGTCGGTAATGTCTTGTGTCGTAGCGCCCCAATGTGACCATTCGCCGAGCTTGTCTTTGCAGAGCTTGACCAGTTGCTGCACCACCGGCAGGACGGGATAGCCGATCTTCTCGGTGGCCTCCTTGAGCTTGCCCATATCGATTTCTTCGGCATGGCAGTGCTCGACGATTTCGTCCCCGCCTCCTGCGGGATGATCTTCAGCTTTGCCTGCGCCTGCGCCAGCGCCGCCTCGAAGTCGAGATATTTCTGCACGCGGTTCTCGTCCGACCACACGTGCCGCATCGCCGGCGTGGTGAAGATGTCGCGAAATACCGCGGAATCGAGAATGGTAGAGGGCATCGGCGGCTCCTTCGAAGGCGGCGCGACCATAGCGGGTTGCGCAAAGCGATCAACTCACTCCGTCATTCCCCGCGCTTGTCGCCGGCATCCACGCCTTGTTTATTTGCTATCAAAGGCGCAGATGGCCGGGAGAAGCCCGGCTACGACAAAATTGATCGGTCATGCTGGAGCTCAACGCTCATCTCCGCAAAATCCTCGACGCTCTCATCCCGCGTTTCTCCGCGGCCGAAATGGCGCGTCGGCGCCAAGCCACCGAAGCGCTGCTGGTGCAGGCCGAATGCGATCACCTCGTTTTCTGCGGTGCCAACCGTTTCGGCTCGGCGGTGCAGTGGCTGACGCAATGGCCGGTGACGGCAGAAGCCGTCGGCGTGCTCACGCCGGGCAGGCGCGACACGCTGTTCGTGCAATACGTCAACCACGCGCCGCAGGCATCGCTGATCGCCAAGGACGCGGATGTGGCATGGGGCGGCGAATCCTCGGTCGGTGCCGCGATCGCCGTGCTTGACAAGCGGGGAGCGAAGACGAACCGGGTGGCCACGCTCGGACCCGTGAGCGCCGAGCAGCACGCGGCGTTGTCTGACAAATTCGGCAGGGTCAAGAGCATCAACCGGGATTATGTCCGTCTGCGCCAGGTGAAATCGGCGGAAGAACTCGACTGGCTGCGCATCGGGGCGCATTTTTCCGATCTCGGTATGATCGCGCTGCGCGATGCCATCAAGGCGGGCGTGAGCGAGCGGGAATTGGGCAACGCCATCGAGCGTGCCTATGTCGGGCAGGGCGGAACGACGGGCATCCATTACATCGGCACGACCTCGATGGCTGCGCCCGATCTCGCGGTGCCGCGCCAGTTTCCTATGCCACGACGCGCGCAGACAGGCGACGTCGTGGTAGCGGAAATCACTGCCGCCTTCTGGGAGCATCCCGGGCAGGTGTTGCGCTCGTTCGCGCTCGGCGAGCCGACGAAGCTTTATCGCCAGCTGCATGCGGCGGCGGATGCCGCCTTCGATGCCATCGCCTCGGTGCTCAAGGCCGGCGCGATGCCGGCACAGGTCATCGATGCCTCCGGCGTCATCGAAGAAGCCGGCTTCACCATCATCGACGATCTGCTGCACGGTTATGGTGGCGGCTATCTGCCGCCGATCCTCGGCTGCAAGAGCCGGCCCTCAGGTCCGCTGCCGCAAGAGCCGTTCCGCGCCGGGCAGACGGTGGTGATCCAGCCCAACGTGGTGACCCGCGATCACAAGGCCGGCGTGCAGACGGGCGAGATGGTGCTGATCACGACGACGGGCGTAGAGCGGTTTCACAATTTCCCGCGAGGCTTCGCCAATCGCTCGGCGTGACGGCGTGTTCAGCGCAGCTGCTCCGCCATCCAATCGGCGCTCTGCGAGCGCCAGCGATAGGCACGGTTGGTGGCGATGTGGTTGCCGTCCTCGATCAGCATCAGCGTCACCGGGCCCTTCACCTCGCGCGCAAGGCGCTCGGCGTCTGCGGCCGGCACGATGCGGTCGAGCCGGCCGTTGACGATGAAGGTCGGGCAAGTGATGTTGCCGGCGAGCCCCTCGAGCGACAATGTCATCGCGTTCTTCTTTGCCTCGGCTTGCGTGGCGCAATGGCTGCGCACGCGGAAGGCCTCGCGCGTCAGCTCCGGCAGATTGTCCCAGGATGCGCCCCAGTTGAACGGGCCGCCGAGCGCGATGCAGGCTTTGATGCGCTTGTCGAAGGCGGCGGCGCGCGGCGCGTAGTAGCCGCCGAGGCTGACACCCCACATGCCGATGCGGCTCGCGTCGAGATCGCGCCGCGTCGCCACGTAATCGAGGACGGCCTTGACCGGCACTTCATAATCGCCGCGGATGGGAAAGTCGTATTGCGCTTCTCCTTGACCGGGGCCTTCGAAAATCAGCGTGGCGACACCGCGCGCGAGGAACGGCGCCTCGTAGGCGTCGCCCTCCTCCTTGGTGGAATCGAGCCCGACCGCCATCACCACCACCGGCGGTTTGTCATAGCCGATCGGCTTGCGCAGGATACCGGCGAGCATGCCGCTCTCGTAAGGAATGCGCACGCGCTCGCCCGGCGGGCGCAGAAAAGGCAGCGCCGCTTGCCGGCATTCCACCGCCTTGGCGTGGGCGGCCTTCATCTGCGACTGATCGTGCACGAACAGAAAAGCCGCGAAATGATAGTAGACGCCGGCGCGCTGCAAACATTCGCCCGCGGTGAGCTGATGGCCGCCCTTGAGCGCCTCCCGCCCCAGCTGTTCGTGATGGGCCGCGCGCGCCGACCACGCCGCGCACCATTCGTCATAGCTCTTGAGCGCGCCGGTGATTTCCTCGAAGTCGGTGAGCACAACGCCGTTGGCGACGAAGCGCGGACCCCAATGCGCGATGGCGGCTTTGAGGCGCGGATCGTTGGCTGCGGAAATTTCCATAACGTCAATCCCTAATCCGCTCGTGCCCGGCGAAGGCGGGAGCCGGGACTGTAGAGGTAAAGCTTTGCATTGAAAATCTGGATTGGCGCCGACACGGGAAAGAGCGGATTGTGGCGAGAGCGCGCGCCGTCAATCCGGCTTTTCATCGCGACGGTACCACGGCAGGAAACGGCGGGTCGCCCATTTCACCAGCAATTCGAAGCCGACGCCGAAGCCGGCGAGCAGCAATACGCCCACAAAGGCCTCGTTGTGATGATAGCTGCGCGAATTGTAGAGGATATAGTAGCCGAGGCCACCGACCGAGAGAAAGAATTCGGCCACCACCGCGCCGATCAAAGCGCGACCGGCGGCGAGCCGCCCTCCGGCCAAAAGATAAGGCATCGACGCGGGCAGCACGATTTCGCTCATCACCGCAAGGCGACCGGCACGGAACGAGCGTGCCACTTCGAGGTAGTCGCGCGGCACCGAGCGGGCGCCGTCGGCGACGTTGACGATGATCGAAAAGATTGCGGCAAAGATGATCGTGGCGATGCGCGCAGCGCCCGAGTAGCCGAACCATAGCGAGAACAAGGGCAGCACCACGATCATCGGCATGGCGTAGAAGCCGTTGATGTAGTGACGAATGCCGCGTTCGACGCCGGCACTGCGGCCCATCAGCAGACCGATCGCCGTGCCGGCGACGAGTGCGACGGCCAGCCCTTCGGCGACCGCCGCGAGCGTCTGCCCGGTGGCGGTGAGAAAAGCGGGGTCGACGATGACGCGCGGGATCGCCAGCACGACGGTTGTGGGCTTGGCCACGTAGGCCGGCGCGAACGCGCGCACCACAGCTTCCCATGCCACCAGAAGGCCCAGCCCCGCCAACAATCGCGGTAGAAACGTGTCCGCCAAGGCCGATTTTTTGCGGGGGGCGGCGACGGGGGCAGAAAGTGCGGACTCCGCCATCGCTCACTGCCTCCAGCGCGCAAAGTGCCGCTCGATCGCCAGCCCGAGCCGCATCAAGGCGACGCCGATCAGGCCGATGACAAAAATCGAAGCGAACACCCCGCCGGTATCGAAATTCTGCGAAGCGCCCATGATGAGCTGGCCGAGGCCGGTCGAGGAGAGGAAGAATTCCGCCGCCACCATACCGACCAGCGCGCGGCCGATCGCCTGACGCACGCCGGTCATGATGAAGGGCAGCGTGTAGGGCAGCATCACCTCGCGCCACAGCGCCCATTCCGTCGACCGATATGACCTCGCCACCTCGATCAATTCGGGGCGGATGCTGCGCGCGCCCTCGACGGTGTTGTAGAGCACCGGGAATACGGCAAATAAAAACACCACCAGCACCTTGGGCACAAAGCCGAAGCCCATTATCGACAGAATGAAAGGGATCAGCGCCACCATCGGTGTCGCATAGAGCGTCATCAGATAAGGCTCGATACCGACGCGCAGCGCGCGGACGCGGGCCAGCAGCACACCCAGCGGCACGCCCACCGCCAGAGCGATGATGAAGCCGGCGAGGAAAAGCTTGGCGGAATCGACGAACTGAGCGAGGAATTCGCCGCCGGCGAGGAGCTGCCAGAGCCGCACCAGCGTTTCCGAGAACGGCACCATGAACGCGGCGCTGGTCGAACGCCCGGCGATCTCCCAGGCGGCGATGCCGATGGCGAGACTGATCCAGAACGGGCCGTGGCGGCGGAGAGACTGCGGCATCGATAGATCTTTTAGCGCCTCGGCGATTGGGAGCGGATGTAATCACGTGGCAAAGCAGGCTCTCTCCCCGGAGGAGAGAGGAGCGGGGTGAGCGGGATCGAACACTCTCAATTCGGTAACCCTCACCCGGCTATCGCGCGCCGACGTCTCCCTCCGGGAGAGGTGAACTGCGGCCCGCGCCGCCCGTCACTTCACCATGGCATTGGCGTCTTTCCAAACGCTCTCGTCCACGAACTGGTCGTAGCTCACCGGCTCCTTGTCCGGCTTGATGGCGCCGATCTTCTTCATCAACGCAGCGACTGCCTCGATCTTCTTGCGCGGCAGGCCGTCGTCCTTGACCGCCCAGAAATCGATGGCGAGAAACTCCTTGAGCGCCTCTTTGCAGACCTCTTTGCTGTGGCCGGTCACCGTGGCGATCTGCGCCACCGCGTCGGCGTTCTTGGGGTCCTGCATAAAGTGCGCGGCCTCGATCATGCCGGCCAGCGCGCGCACATAGGCATCGCGATTGGCAGCGAGTTTGTCCTTGCGCACGACCAGAATGAGATAATGGCTGGTCGGATTGGTGTTCTTCATCGCCAGCAGGATGTGCAGCTTCTTGCCCTGGTGCTGGATTTCGGCGAGATCGTCGAGATGCAGCACGGCGTAATGCAGGCGGCCGGCGAGCATCGCCGGGCCGGAGGTCGAACCGAGCGCCACCTGCTTGACCTGGTCGATCTTCACGTCCTTGCAGCCGCCCGAGAGCATCGAGCGCAACGCCACCGAACGGGCGCCCCCGATCGAGTCGACGCCGACGTCTTGGCCGACGAGGTCTTTGCAGGTCTTGCCTTCTTCGGTGGTGCCAAGCACCCAATCCGGGTTGGGCATGCCGTAGATGGCGACCAGCGGCACGCCGGCGTTGGACACCTGATTGATCACCGGCGGCGTCGGCGACCAGGAGAAGTCGATGTCGCCGGAGACGACCGCGCGCGCGGCGGCGGTGCCGTTGTCCATCGGCCGAACGACCACGTCGACGCCGTGCTTCTTGAAGAAGCCTTCTTTCTCCGCGACATGGGCGATCGTCACCGAAAAGATCGGCGGAATGCCCGGCAGTCCGATGGTGAGCTTCTTGTCTTGCGCCGCCGCGGCGTCGGCGGCCGCGAGAGCGGCGAGCAGCGCCGCGCCCGTCACCAGCTTGGTCAATTTGCCGATCATGCAATCCTCCCTGTCGTTTCTTGATTCAGCGTTCCAGAACGAACTCGGCTTCGCGCGCCTCCCGCATCAGCGTCGACCATACGCGCTCGCGTAATTCGGCAAAGCGCGGCAGCCGCAGCGTCTCGCGCGTACGCGGGTTCGGCAGGTCGATCGTGATCGTCTCGTGGATGCTCGAGGGCCTGCCCTTGAGCACGATCACGCGATGGCCGAGTAGGACCGCTTCCTCGATGGAATGCGTGACGAAGATCATCGCCGTCGGCCGCTGCTCCCAGATGCGCAGCAATTCGAATTGAAGGATTTCGCGCGTCTGAGCGTCGACGGCGGCGAAGGGCTCGTCCATCAGCAGCACGCCCGGCTCGACCGCAAGCGCGCGCGCCAGGCCGCAACGCTGCTGCATGCCGCCGGACATCTGATAGGGGAAGGCATTCTCGAAACCGCCGAGCCCTACGAGCTTGATGAATTCCGGCACCTTGCGTTCGATCTCGGCCTTGGGCGCGCCGGCCATGCGCAAACCGTAGGCGACGTTTTCAAACACCGTCTTCCAGGGGAACAGTCCGAAATGCTGGAAGACCATTGCGACGCCGGCGATCGGCTCGGTGACGCGTTCGTTGCCGACCCAGATCTCGCCGGCATCGTGCGGCAGCAGGCCGTCCACGCAGCGCAGCAGCGTTGTCTTGCCGCAGCCGGATGGTCCGACAATGGCAACGATCTCGCGCTCACCGACCTCAAAATCGATATTGGTGAACACCTGCAGGTTGCCGTAACGCTTGGCCAAGCCTTTGATGCGGATGCGCGGCTCGCCCTGGACGCCGCGCGGAGCGGGAGCCGGGCGTACGGCGGTCGCTGCCTGCTGATTCGTCACTCGGCCGCCTGCGATGCGGGCTTGGGCGCGCTCTTCGCCCAGTAATCGGGTGCGCTCTTGGAGCGGGCGAGTGCCTCGGCAGTCTCAAAGCCCGGCGCCATGGACCCGGCCTGACCGGCGAGCACCTGGTGATGCTCGATGTTGAGCGTGCGCAACCAGCGCTGCTGCCCCATCGTGATGGCCACGAAATAGCCGATCTCGACCAGCTCCGGCTCGCTGAAATGCTTGTGCAGACGCGCCCACAATTCGTCGGTTGCCGGCAAGTCCCATGTGATGCACTCGGCATAGGCGAGCGCCGCCTTCTGCCGCTCATCGTAGTTCGGCGAGGATTCGAAGTTGATCAGGTCCGCGTAGTCGTCTTCTTTCAGGCCCGCTTTCGCCGCCTTGATCGAGCGCTGATTGCCGCAGAACTCGCACAACACGGAGCGGGAGACGTAGACGCGGCACAGCTCCTTGATGCTGTGGTCGGCAACGCCATTCTTGAATACGTCGCGCCAAGTGTTGGCGAACGACCAAAAGGTGGCCGGCACGTGGGCGCGGACCGCCTGGCTTTCCGGCCGCGGCGTGCCCTCGCGCGCGCAGCGTTCAAATTCCGCGATCATCGCGGGGTCCTTTACCGTCGCCGGATCGATATAGCTAATGCGAGGTTTCGACATTGCGGCAAATTTCTCCCTAACAGGTTATTTCGTGCGCACCCTTTGCGGGCCCGGGTGCATGTTGCCGCAACCTTGCGGCAGGAGCAACGCCGCGTCATGCCGCACGCAAGCGTTGCGGAACAGGCCGAACGGCGCGGGTTTTTCACCGGTGGGCAACGAGGGCACGGCCGGCGCGCCGCTGCCGGCAGGCTGAATGCTTTGTTACGCGCTCGCGCCCGCAGCAGCGCGTAGGGTTACGCGACAGTTGATACGATCGGAGAAACACCTCGTAAAGAATAGGTCTTCAGGCACCCTTCAGCATAGATCGAAATGCGCGTTTCTCGTTAGCAATTGAATACGGCCTGCCCTCTAGTCTCGCCCGCGAAAGACACCGAAAGCAAATTCGGATCGCGTCAAACGGGACAACAGCGCCGTGCGTGCCAGCACCATCGTCATGATCGGCTTTGCCGTCGTATTCGGCCTCCTCGCCGTCTTCATCGCGCAGGTGTGGCTGAATAATCAGGCGGCCATGCGCGCGAAGAAAATGGAAGCGCATGACAAGCCCATCGCCACGCAGACCATCGTGGTTGCGGCCAAGCCGCTGCGCTTCGGCACCGAGCTCAATGCTTCCATGCTCAAGGAAATGCCCTGGCCGGAGCAGGCGCTGCCGGCCGGGGCCTTCCACAAGGTCCATGACGTGTTGGCTGGCGGCCGTCGCGTGGTGCTCACCGCGATCGAACCCAACGAGCCGGTGCTGGCGCTGAAGATCACCGGCGCCGGCGAGCGCGCGACGTTGTCCGCGCTGGTGCACAAAGGCATGAAGGCGGTCACCATTCGTGTCAACGACGTCGAAGGCGTCGGCGGTTTCGTGCTGCCGGGCGACCGCGTCGATGTCGTGCTCACGCGTCAGATCGACAAGGGTCAGGCGACAACCGAGGTCGTGCTGCAGAACGCGCGCGTGCTCGCCGTCGATCAGAGCGCCGATGAGCGCGCCGCAAAAGCCACGGTGCCGAAATCGGTCACGCTCGAGGTGAATACCATCGAGGCGCAGAAGGTTTGGCTCGCGTCGTCCGTCGGCAATCTCTCGCTCTTGCTGCGCAAGGCAGGCGAAACGGCGGAAACCAAGACGCGCAAGATCACGCTGAAGGATTTGGAAAACGGGGATGTGCCGAATGGCGACAAGGTCGCCACCACGACAGTCGTGGTGACGCGCCCATCGGCGAAGCAGGAATACACCGTGCCGGTCGAGGGCAGTGGGGCCCTGGCCGAGGCGGCGCAGAGCGACGTCCGTTAAGCGCGGACGCCATCAGTCAGGGGCGGGGAGAGTGTCGTGAATAACAACGATTATGTCGCCGGTTTCTCGTGGCGTGGTCCGGACAGGAGCGCGAAGCGCGGTTCATGGCTGCGCGATATCGCGGTGGCGCTCGCAATCGCGCTCATCGCGGCGGCGCTCGGCATGGCGACGCAGGCGCGTGCGCAAGAGCACGTCGTCCGCATCGCCGGTGAGCATCGCACCGCCAGCGTGATGGTTAGCATCGGCAAGTCGCAGGACGTGCGCACCGACCAAAGCTTCGTCGACGTGACGGTCGGCGATCCCGAAGTTGCAGACGTCAACCCGCTCACCGATCACACGCTGTCGATCCTCGGCAAGAAGATCGGGACCACGCGCGTGTCGGTCTACGCCGAGAACAAACGGCTGGTCGGTATCTTCGACATCGAGGTGTCCTACGACATCACGCGGCTCACCAATGAGCTCGCCCGTCGCTTCCCCGGCTCGCGCATTCGCGCCTCCTCGGTCAACGGGCGCATCATGCTCTCCGGCGAGGTTGCCGACGCCGCGACCCTCGATAAGGCAGTGACGATCGCGCGCCAGTTCGGCCCCGAGATCATCAATTCCGTTTCGGTAATGTCGCCGCAGCAGGTCATGCTGGAGGTGCGCTTTATCGAGTTGTCGCGTACCGCCGGCCGCGAACTGGGCGTGCAGTGGAACCGCTTTGGCGGCCACAGCATCATCAATGTCGGCTCGCAGCAGCCCGCCGGCAACTTGCCGATCTCGGCGCCGACCAGTTCCGGCAATATCCCGGTGGGCGAAGTCGCCGCGGGCGTGATCTCCGGCGGCTCGCCGTTCGGTTTTGCACTCGGCCGCATCATCTCCGACAGCACGACGATCGATGTGGCGCTCAACGCGCTCGAGCAAAAAGGTATTGCCCGCAGCTTGGCCGAGCCCAATCTGGTGGCGCTCTCCGGCGATACTGCGAGCTTCCTGGCGGGTGGCGAATATCCGATCCCGGTCGCCGGTTCGTTCGGGCAGATCACGGTCGATTACAAGAAATACGGCGTCGGCCTCGCCTTTACCCCGACCGTCCTCGGCCGCGGGCTGATCAACATGAAGATCGAGCCCGAGGTGAGCCAGATCGATACCAATCACACAATCGCCGTGGCGAACGGCGTGTCGGTCCCCGCGCTGATCGTGCGTCGCGCTTCGACCACTGTCGAGTTGCGCGACGGCCAAAGCTTCGTCATCGGCGGCCTGCTGCAGAGCGACAACCAGCACCAGATCGATCAATTGCCCTGGCTGGGCAGCGTGCCGGTGCTGGGCACGCTGTTCTCGTCCAAGTCGTATCAGAACAATGAGACTGACCTCGTCATCATTGTAACCCCGCACCTGGTGCAGCCGACGCGTCCGGGCGAGATTGTCAAGACGCCGCTCGACAACACCGTGCCGCCCAACGACGTGGACTTCTTCCTGCTCGGCAAGACCGAGGTCACACGCGCCGAAGCCGCCAGGCTGACGCCCGTATCCGCCCATGTCGCGGCCGCCGGCGGGCAGCCTTTCACCGGACACATGCTCGACATGCCCAAGGGAGACACCGATGCGGTCGTCCAATAACGCCATGCGCGCGCTTGCGCTCGGGCTGCTGCTGGGCCTGCTCGGCGGCTGTTCGGAATACCTCGACCGGCGCGAGACCATCGCCGCCGGTGGCGGCGACGCCGTCGCCGCCGACAGGGTGACCCAGATGGTCGATCCCTGGCCCCCGGTCAGCGCCAACAGGGATATCGATTTCAACGGCGAGCGTATGGAAAGCGCGGTGACGCGCTATCGCACCAACCGCACTTATGAGCCGGTCGGCATCGGCACGTCGGCGAGCTACCAGCCGGCGACGCCGGCGCCCAACAACACCACGCCGGTCGGCCCGACGGTCGCGCAGCCGGCCGCGCCGGTGAAGTAGCCGGAGGCGCGTCCGTCATGCGCCTCAGCCGCAACTCCGAACCGGACCGGACGCGGGTGGTAGTGGTCACCGCCGATCCTGAGTTCGAGCGCGCGGTGCGCTCGACCTTCGGTGCGTCGAGCGCGATCGCGCTCGACCTCGCGGCAGGCCGCATCGCCGATATCGCCGACACAGTCACGCTACAGGAAACGACCGTTGTGGTGGTCGATCTTGACCCCGCGAATGCCGATGACATGGCGGGCTTGTCGCGGCTGATGACCCGCGCCGCGAGCTGGCCACCGGTCATCGCGGTCACGCCGAGCTTTAATGCCGACGTCGCGCGTACGCTGATGCAGATGCGCGTCGCCGATTTCCTGGTCAAACCGGTCAAGGCCATCGACCTCGTGCGCGCCTGCGCCCGCGTTGCGCAAGGCGCTCCCGGGGTGGAGAAGCCGAAAGAAGCGCAGATTCATACGTTCCTGCCGGCGGTCGGCGGCGCGGGCGTCACCACGCTTGCGGTGCAGACGGCGATGATCCTGCTCAACAGCGCCGGCCCGCGCGCCAAAACCTCGACCTGCCTGGTCGACCTCGACTTTCAGCACGGCGCCGTGGCCGACTATCTCGACCTCGAGCCGCGCCTGAACCTCGCGGAAATCGAGCCGCGTCCCGACCGCCTCGATCGTCAGCTGCTCGAAGTGATGCTGTCCTATCACGCGTCGGGCCTTGCCGTGGTTGCCGCGCCCAACCGGCCGGCGGAAATGCGTTCCTTCGATCCTGACGTGGTCACGCGGCTGCTCGATCTCGTCTCCAGCCATTTCGATAACGTCGTGTTCGACATGCCGCGCACGTGGTTCTCCTGGACCGACAGCGTGCTGCTCGGCTCCAACAAGCTGTTCATCGTCAGCGAAACCACCGTGCCGGCCCTGCGCCATGCCAAGCAGCTTGTCGCCGCGATCAAGGAGCGGCTCGGCGACGGCCCGCATCCGCAGGTGATCGTCAACCGCTTCCAGGCGAAGATGTTCGCCGCGGGCCTGCGGCTCGCTGACCTGCGGCAGGTGCTGGGCGAAGCCTTCGCGGGCGTCATTCCCAACGACTATCCGTTGGTGCGAGAGGCGATCGACCGCGGCGTGCCGCTCGACGAGGTCAAACCGGGCAACAAGATCACCGCCGAGTTGAAGAAGATGGTGCTTGCGGGGACCGAGGCCAAGGCGCCGGAAGGCAAAGCGCCGCTGCTGCAGAAGCTCAAACTGTCCGCCGCGAGGTAAACATGGCCGGCCGTTTCTCAGCCCGCCGCGCGTCCGCCGAACTGCCGACGCTCGAGCAAGCGCCGAGCGTCGCGCCGGAAGCGATGACTTTTACCGTGTTTCCCGAGGCGCCGGCGCCGGATGCGCCGCCGCAAGCCAATCTTCTGCAGAGCGACAAAGTGCTCGACGCCAAGGTGCGGCTGCACCGGCGGCTCATCGAGGAGATCAACCTTTCGGCGCTGGACAAGCTGCCGGAAGACGAGGTCCGCCGCTACGTCCAGGGCCTGGTCTCGCAATACGTGCTCACCGAGCGGCTGGCGCTCAATGCCCAGGAGCTCGACGAGTTCATCTCCGAAATCCTCGACGAGATGACCGGGCTCGGACCGTTGGAGCCGCTGCTCAAGGACGAAAGCATCAACGATATCCTGATCAACGGTCACGAATGCATCTATGTCGAGCGCCGCGGCGTACTCGAGCCGCTGGCGGTGCGCTTCAAGGACGAGGCGCATCTGCTGCGCATCATCAACAAGATCGTGTCCGCCGTCGGCCGCCGCGTCGACGAATCGCATCCGCTGTGCGATGCGCGCCTGCAGGACGGGTCCCGTGTTAACGTTGCGGTGCGCCCGATCGGCGTCGACGGGCCGCTGGTCTCGATCCGCAAATTCTCCAAGAAGCCGCTCAGCCTGACCAAATTGGTCGAGGTCGGCGCGCTGCGTCCGCCGATGGCCGAGTTGCTCGCCGCGGCGGTGAAGGCGCGCGTCACCACCATCATCTCCGGTGGCACCGGCTCCGGCAAGACGACCATGCTCAACGCGCTCTCCGCCTTCATCTCGGAGAAGGAGCGCTTGATCACCATCGAAGACGCCGCCGAACTGCAGTTGCAGCAGCCGCATGTCGGCCGCATGGAAACGCGCCCGCCCAACATCGAGGGCAAGGGTGAAATCCGCCAGCGCGAGCTGGTGAAAAACGCGCTGCGCATGCGCCCCGACCGCATCATCCTCGGCGAGTGCCGCGGCGAAGAAGCATTCGACATGCTGCAGGCGATGAACACCGGCCATGAAGGATCGATGGCAACCATTCACGCCAATACGCCGCGCGACGCCATTTCCCGCCTGGAGCAGATGATCGGCATGGCCGGCCTGCCGATGACGGTCGCTTCGATCCGCAGCCAGATCGCCGGCGCCATCCAGCTCATCGTGCAGCTGCAGCGCCAGTCCGACGGCAAGCGCAAGGTCACCTCCATCGCCGAGGTTACCGGGCTCGAAGGCGACATCATCCAAATGCAGGAAATCTACAAGTTCGTGCGTACCGGCACCGGCGCCGACGGCACAGTGGAAGGCCACTTCCGCGCCACCGGCGTGCGTCCGCGTTTCCTTGCCCACTTGGTCAATCTCGGCATCAAGATTCCGGGCAGCTATTTCGATCCGAGCCAGCCGCTGTGAGCACGACCTACCCCGCTCATGCCTGCGAAAGCGGGCGTCCAGCTCTCGCGATCATTCGGGATTCCCGCTTGCGCGGGAATGACCGGGGAAGATGAGCCATGGAAAAGCTGCTCACCTTCGATCCCGTTTACTTGTTTTATCTGCTGATCGGCGTCTCGGCGGCGATGGCGGCGGAGGCCGGCTATCTGCTGTTCTACAACACGGCGTCCTATCGCAAGAACATCAACCGCCGCCTCAAGGTCTTGGACGAGACGACGAGCCGCGAGAGCGTGCTCACGCAGCTGCGACGCGAGCGGGGCTTGACCGGCGGCGGCGAATACCGGCTGCCGCTGATCAATCTCAATCAGCTCATCCTGCAATCGGGCATCAGCATGGGCTTCGGCAAGCTCATAATCTGCATTGTCCTCGCCATGATCGCGGCATTTGCCGCCACCATCACCTTTGACGGCAACCCGATGCATGCCGTCGGCGCGACGCTGTTCGCCGGCTTTGTGCTGCCCTATCTGGTGCTCAAGCTGCTGCGTTCGCGGCGGCAGAAAAAATTCGGCGCGCAGTTTCCCGACGCGATCGACATCATCGTGCGCTCCTTGCGTGCCGGCCACCCCGTTCCGGTGGCGATCACCATGGTGGCCAAGGAAATCGCCGATCCGGTCGGCGGCGAATTCGGCATTGTCACCGACGAGATCACCTACGGTGCCGATCTCGAAACCGCGATGCGCAACCTGTATTTCCGTGTCGGCGCCGAAGACCTGCCGCTGTTCGTCACCGCGGTGGCGATCCAAGGCTCGACAGGCGGCAATCTCGGCGAAATCCTGGAGAACCTGTCGGGTGTCATCCGCCAGCGCTTCAAGATGCGGCGCAAAATCCGCGCGCTGGCTGCCGAAGGCCGCGCCTCCGCGCTCATCCTCTCCTCGCTGCCGATCGCCTTGTTCGCCGCCATCAACCTGCTGGTGCCGAACTTCTACGGCAGCATCTGGAACGAGGACATGACCAAGATCGCGCTGGTGCTCGCCGGCATCTGGATGGGGGTGGGCAACCTGATCATGTGGCGTTTGGTGAATTTCCGGATCTAGCGAAGATGGATCGAATGCTGCCGCATCATCGTCCGCTCGTCCCCGCGCAAGCGGAGACGCAGGGACGCAAGCTCCGGTGTCTGTGGCTCTGGATTCCCGCGTGCGCGGGAATGGGCGGTGTTTGCGGAGGCGCACGATGAGCGTCACCCAGATCTTCGCCGACACGTTGCGCGACCAGAGCAGCCTGTTGATGGCGCTCTTGGTATTCCTCGCCGCCGGCACGCTCGCTTTCACGGTGATGGCCTTTGCGCGCGTGCGCGGCGCCGTGAAAAAGCGCACGGCGCGTGTCATGGAGGAGGGCGGGCGCGCCAACCCCAAGCGCTCGCTCCGCTATTCCAGCCTCAAGGCGGCGAGCCAGCTCATCGAATACACCACCAAGCACTACGCCTCGACCAACAGCGACACCATGAAGGTGTTGCGCCAGCGCCTGATCCAGGCCGGCATCTTCGATCCGCGCGCGGTTGCCTTCTTCTTCATTGCGCGCACGGCGCTTGCGGTCATGTTTGCCTTCGCGCTGTTCCTCATGCTGCCGGCGTTCGTCAACAAAGGCGGCTCGGCCTATTGGCTCTTGGTCATCGTCGGCGGCATCGCCGGCTATATCGGTCCCAGCATGTATGTCGACAAGCGCATCAAGAGGCGCAAAATCGAGCACCGCATGGGCTTCCCCGATTTCATGGACCTGCTGGTCGTCTGCGCCGATTCAGGCCTGTCGATGGAGGCGAGTCTCGAGCGCGTCGGCCGCGAACTCGGCGACAGCTATCCTTCGCTTACCGCCAATATCCACATGGCCAACCTGGAAATCCGCGCCGGGCGCCCGCTGAAGGACGCTCTCGAGCGCTTCGCCAACCGCCTGGCGCTCGAAGAAGCGCGCGCCTTCGCCACGCTGATCAATCAATCGATCGACATCGGCTCCTCGATCACCGACGCGCTGCGCGTCTATTCCGACGACATGCGGCATAAGCGGCTGTCTTACGCCGAGGAAAAAGCCTACGCGTTGCCGGCCAAGCTGTCGGTGCCGATGATGGTGTGCATCTTCCCCGTCATTTTCGTGGTCATCCTGCTGCCGGTATTCGTGAAGCTGCATGTCGGCCATTATTTCTGACGTGAAATTCGCTCGCAGCGCCGCATTGCCGGCCTTCGCCCCGCACAAAGTGAACAGCTTCTTAACTTTCTCGCCCTAGCCTGTTGCCGACCCCGTCTCTGCGGGCGTTCCGAAGGCTTTGGTCATGCGTACAGGAATAGCCCGAGCGCTTATTCTTGCCGCCGGCGGCGCCGTGCTCGCCGCTTGCAACACCACCGGCGACCTCGCCGGCCAGTCCGCCGAACAATCCGCTCCGACCGCAGCCGTTGCCTCCGGGCCGCTGCCGCCGGCCGGCGACGCGGCGGCACAGCCTGCCGCCGACCCGCCGACCACCGGCACGGTACCGCCTCCGCTCGGCGTTCCCGCCGCCGCCGAGCCGCCGGGCATTCTCGGCTCCGACCCGCACGACGAACTGGCGCTCGGCAAGAAGGAATATCGCGCCAACAATTACGGTCTCGCCGAGCAGCATTTCCGCAAGGCGGTCGAGCTGCACCCGCGCGACGCCGAGGCCTGGCTGGGGCTGGCCGCCTCCTACGACCGGCTGCGCCGCTTCGATCTCGCCGACCGCGCCTATGCGCAGGCGATCGGCATCGTCGGGGAAACGGTGGAGATTTTGAACAACCAGGGCTTCTCCTACATGCTGCGCGGCGACTTCAAGCGCGCGCGGCAGAAGCTTTTGGCCGCCGAGCGCAAGGACCCGGGCAACAAATACGTCGCCAACAACATGCATCT
>DASRDF010000072.1:0-10613 GCA_035652735.1 Pseudolabrys sp.
CTGTGGAGCGGTCGCGTCTCGCCCTCCCCGGGGGCGGACTGCGGCTTACGTGCCGCTGCCGCCCCCGCTCCCGAAGCTGCCGCTGCCGCCGCCGCTGCGGCTGCCGCTGCGGCCGCTGCCGGCGCCCCTGCAGAAGGCGTCGCTGCGCCTGGCGCCGCGCCTGGCGCCGCACCCGGTGCCGCTCCGGCGGCTGGCGCTCCCGCCGCTGGCGCCGCGCCGGCCGGCGGCGCTGCGAAGCCGGCCGAGAAGAAGTAACCGGCGGCGCCTTCGGGCGCTGCCGTTCCCGGCGTACGCACGCTACGAAGGCTGCGCCATGCTGCTTTTTGTCGGCCTCGGCAATCCCGGCCCCGAATACGCCGAGAACCGCCACAACATCGGTTTCATGGCCGTGCAGGCGATCGCGCGCCGGCACGACATCAAACCGTGGCGGCGCAAATTCCAAGGAGTGGCGGTGGAGGGCATCATCGCCGGCGAGCGCGTGCAGCTTCTTTTGCCCGGCACCTATATGAACGAGTCGGGCCGCGCTGTGCGCGAGGCGGCGGCCTTCTACAAGCTCGAAGCCAAGGACATCGTGGTGTTTCACGACGAGGCCGAGCTGCGCCCCGGCAAGGTGCGGGTCAAGGTCGGCGGCGGCAATGCCGGCCATAACGGCCTGCGCTCGATCTCCGAGCACATCGGCAACGATTATCGCCGCGTGCGCTTGGGCATCGGCCATCCGGGCGACAAGGCTTTGATGGAGCGCCACGTGCTGCAGAATTTCAGCAAAGACGAATGGCCGTGGGTCGAGGCGCTCTGCGACATTGTTGCCGACAACGCTCCGTTGCTGGTCGAGGGCAAGGACGCGACCTTCCAGAACCGCGTGCACCTCGCGATGACGGGCAAAGGCTTCGGCGATGCGGAATCGACTGAGGTCGAGAACGGCGAAGATACCTAGAAGCGGACCTCATCCATGGGATTCAAATGCGGCATCGTCGGCCTGCCGAATGTGGGCAAGTCGACGCTTTTCAACGCGCTCACGCAAACGGCGGCGGCGCAGGCCGCCAATTATCCGTTCTGCACCATTGAGCCGAACATCGGCGAGATTGCCGTGCCCGATCCGCGTCTCGGCACACTGGCCGCTCTGGCGAAATCCGCGCAGATCGTGCCGACCCGGATATCGTTTGTCGATATTGCCGGCTTGGTGAAAGGTGCCTCGAAAGGCGAGGGGCTCGGCAATCAGTTTCTTGCCAATATCCGCGAGGTCGACGCCATCGTGCACGTGGTGCGCTGTTTTAAGGACGACGACGTGACGCACGTGGCCGGCAAAATCGATCCGATCGCCGATATCGACACAATCGAAACCGAATTGATGCTCGCCGACCTCGACAGTCTGGAAAAGCGTGCGGATGCCCTGGAGAAAAAAGCAAAGGGCGGCGACAAGGAGGCCAAGGAGACCGCCGATCTGATCGGTCGGGTGCTGCCGCTCTTGCGCGAGGGCAAGCCGGCGCGCCTTGCCGAACGCAAATCGGAGGAGGAGAAACTATTTCACTCGCTCGGCCTGCTCACCGCATTGCCCGTGCTTTACGCCTGCAATGTCGATGAATCCTCGGCTGCGAGCGGCAACGAATTTTCCCGCCAAGTCGAAGGGCGCGCCCAGGCTGAAGGCGCGATGGCGGTGGTCATTTCTGCCAAGATCGAATCCGAGATCGCGCTGCTGCCGCAAGAGGAGCGCGCCGATTATCTGGCCGCGGTCGGGCTAAGGGAAACCGGGCTCGACCGGCTCATCCGTGCCGGCTACGCGCTCCTGCATCTGGTGACCTATTTCACCGCAGGGCCAAAAGAAACGCGCGCTTGGACCGTCACCAGCGGCACCAAGGCGCCGCAGGCGGCCGGCGTCATTCATTCGGACTTCGAGAAAGGTTTCATCCGCGCCGAAACCATCAGCTACGGCGATTACGTTGCGGCCGGCGGCGAAACCGGCGCCAAGGAGGCCGGCAAGATGCGTCTCGAAGGCAAGGACTATGTCGTTGCCGATGGCGACGTGATGCATTTCCGGTTTGCAACCTAGCTGCTATTCCGGCAGAGGCGCCCTAGGCTGCAATCCCGATCCAAAAATCGGTGCTGCGGTGCGGGGATTCCGGGCGCTCGGGCTACGCCCGCGTCCGGAATGACGGCCATGTGTGACAAGCGCGGCCCTCACGGAGTATGAAGCAGGCGTCATGTCGAAGCTCTACTGGGAAGACTTCCAGCCCGGCGCCGTCGCAATGTACGGCCCGCGGTTGGTCACGCGCGAGGAGATCGTTGCCTTCGCAGCCGAATTCGATCCGCAGCCGATGCACCTCGATGAGACCGCCGCGCGGGCAACCATGCTCGGCGGACTTGCCGCCTCGGGCTGGCACATCTGCTGCCTGATGATGCGCATCATCGCCGACGGATATGTTCTCAACTCGGCATCGATGGGCGGCCCGGGCGTCGAGGAACTGCGGTGGATTTCGCCGTTGCGCCCGGGCACGCAAATCCGCGTGCGCACCACCGTCATTGATACGCGGCCGTCGAAGAGTCGGCCAGCGATGGGCCTCACCAAATTCAAGATCGATATGATCGATGAAACGGACGCATGCTTGATGACGCTGACCACGACCCAGATGTTCGGCCGGCGGCGGAAGGACCTTGCCGCATGAAATACCTCGAGGACATCCAGGTTGGCGAGCGCTACGCCCTCGGCCGCTACACGTTCGGCGCCGATGAGATCAAGGCGTTCGCCGCGCGATTCGATCCGCAGGCGTTTCATCTTGACGAGAAAGCAGGCGCTGCATCGCATTTCGGCGGTCTCTGTGCGTCGGGCTGGCACACGGCCAGTATATGGATGCGGCTGATGGTCGAGTACGGCCGCCGCATGGCCGAACAAGCTCGCGCGCGCGGCGAGCCGGTGGCAGCGATCGGCCCTGCACTCGGCTTTCGCGACCTGCAGTGGCGCAAGCCGGTTTATGCCGGCGACACGGTCGAGTACGCGAGCGAAGTCGTGGAGACGCGCGCTTCGGCCAGCCGTCCGGGTTACGGGCTGATGACTATCCGCTCGCGCGGCATCAACCAGAACGGGGAGGAGGTCATCAGCTTCCTCAGCACCACTTTTGTCGAGCGGAAGCCGGGGCAATGACTGCGGCCGCCACGCTCTCGCAGAAAGAGGCCGAACATCGCGCCATGGCCGTGGCCTGCGGCGCACATGCGCTGCACGATGGCTACACCGATCTCATCTACGTCATGCTGCCGATCTGGCAGCACGAGTTCGGTCTCGGCTATGCCCTCCTTGGGCTGATGAAAACCGTCTTCTCCGGCACGCTTGCCGGGCTGCAGATCCCTTCCGGTTTTTTGGCCGAGCGCTTCGGCGCAGCGGTCGTGCTTGGGCTCGGCACGGCGCTCGCCGGTGTCGGCTATATTTTTGCCGGCTTCAGCACCGGCGTGCCGATTCTGGTCGCCGCCTTGTTCGTCGGCGGCCTCGGTGCGAGTACGCAACATCCTTTGGCGTCATCGCTCATTGCCCACGCCTATGCCGGCCCGCGCTCGTTGAAGGCGCTCGGCACCTACAATTTCGCCGGTGACATCGGCAAGATGACGGTGCCGGCAGCAGCCTCGCTGCTGTTCGTGGTGCTGCCGTGGCGGCATGCGCTGATGCTGCTCGGCGGCTTTGGCATCGTGGCGGCGGCGGCGATTTTCATCGCGATGCCGCGCTTTGCCGCCGACGTCCCTGCGAAAAAGAAAGATGACAGCACGCGCGCGGTCACACCGCGCGCCTTTGGCTTCCCGTTGCTGCTCTCGGTCGGTGTGATCGACAGCGCGACGCGGATGGCCTTTCTCACGTTCCTCCCATTCGTGCTCACCGCCAAGGGGGCGAGTTTGCCGACGGTGGGGGCCTCATTGACGCTTGTTTTTGCCGGCGGCGCAGCGGGCAAGCTGGTGTGTGCGTTCATCGGCGCGCGCATCGGCACCGTGGCAACGGTGTGGCTCACCGAAGCGGTCACCGCGCTCGGCATTGTCGCGCTGCTTCCTTTGCCACTCGAGCCGGCACTGTTTTTGCTGCCTGTGGTCGGTGTCGCCCTCAACGGCACGTCTTCTGTGCTTTACGGATCGGTGCCCGATCTCGTCGAGCCGGCGCGGCGCACGCGCGCCTTCGGCATCTTCTATACCGGCACGATCGGCGCCGGCGCCGTCTCGCCCGCCCTCTATGGAGTGCTTGGCGATGCGGTCGGCGTGCCCTCGGCTCTGATTGTCGTCGCCGCGGTGGTGCTGCTCACGCTGCCGATTACGTTTGTGCTGCGCCCGGCGCTTGCGCCTAGTTCGCCCGCTGCCTCACCTTGACTTGCCGCACCACCGCGGCCGGCAGCACGTCGAGATAGGGGCCGAGCAGGAAGGCTTCACCCGAGCCGTAGCCGTACATGCGATCATGTGCGTCGATCATCGCGCGCACCTGCCGTTTGCATGCGGTGATCGAGGCGACGATCAGATCGTTGATCTCGTCCGGCCGCAGCTCGGCCTTGTCGCGCGGGTCCTCCGAAACGTGACGCACGATGCACGCGGTTGCCTGCTGCACCAGCGGCAGTAAAGCGGCGTCGCGCTGGCGCACGGAGAGCTGTGTCCACGCGGCAGGATCGGCGGGGGGAGCTTGGGTATCGAGGGAGACACTTATTGTAAGCGACAATCCGAACAAGGCTTTCAGGATCATCCTTGGCCTCGGCGAATCAGCGGTCACATCGCTGGTAACGCACCGGGAGTCTCGCCGTCACGCAAAAACTTCGGTCGAAGGAGCGCGGCTGCGGCGCGATGTGAAATCGGAGTCGCACGCCGCGCGTTAACGAACGGCGCCACCGCGGCTAAGCGATTCAGAAGACTCGCGGATTTTGAAATTCCTGGCGGTCAAAGGAACCGGATGCCGCGATCCGCCGTTTGTGACGATGCCATGACAGCAGCACCGAAACGATCACGGAAGAGCGCGCGGAAGCCGATCCTCAGTACCGGGCCCGGCGAGCGCATGAGCGCCGCGCAGAAGAAATTGCTGCGGCAACTCGCCTTCGAAGGCTATGAACCCGAGGCATTCAGCGAGCAACTGACCCAGGCGGAAGCAGCCAAGCGCATCGCCATGCTGCAAGCCAAGCTCAAGCTGATGGATGAGCCGCCGCACACGCTTTAGATCAATCCCGCCGTATCTCGCCTGTGGTCCATGCGGTGAGCCACGGACACGCGAAGCGTCCGGAATGCTGCGGCGGTATGCGTGCTTCGGCCCGCACGATGCGGCGAAGTCTTTCGTCCTCACTTGACATTTGCGTTTACCTTGTCTTCCGCCGAGTTCGCGTGCGCGGCGTTGCAGCGCTGGATTTTTTGCGCTGCAAGGTCCATATTAACCGGCGAGGAGCGAGGCTTATGTCGATGATCAACTACGCAGCGCCGTCCGAACTCTTTCCCAGCCGCAGCCGTAAAGCGCGTCGACCGATCGGTTACAAGCGCTTTCCGACTGCGGCCGAGGCCATTCGCTTCGCCATCGAAGAATTGCCCCCGGAGCTTCTTCTCGGCGCTTATCTGGAAGTCGAAGAGCAACGCTTCGACGGCAACGGCATCCGCCGGCTATACGAGAGCGCCGATTATCCTTTGCCGCGCAAGGCGGCAAAAAAAGCCGCGGCCAACTAGCAATAAATTTGGCAACGGAGCACGCTGCGCCTCGGGCGCAGCGATAATGCGCGTCCGCTTCTGCAAAGCGGTAAAATAACCCCGCCGGAGCGGGGCTCAGTTGATGGGAGGATTGTTCGGCGACGATGAAATCAGGCGCGTGCCGCAGCGTCGGCGGCCGCATCGCGATCTCAGCGCTATCGAACAGACACAGTTTAGAGCGTCGCGCCGAGAGACAGCCGTAATGGAACAGGTTGTCCTAACAATCCACAGCCGGTCGTGGCGCCATCTCCGGTTTTCCCACCGAATTCACAGAAGACGGCCGCTCAAGGGCGGCGGCCGGACTCGGCGGGCCCGTTCGGCCCTTCTTTCCACTGCTTGAGGCTGTCGCCGATGACCTTCATCGCCGTCATGGCGGCATGGCTCAAGCTGGCGTAGCCGGCGATTTCGCGCCCGACGCGCTCGCCCTCGCCACGCAACATGTCGCGCACCCCCTGCAATTCGAGGATGACGCGGTCGATCTCCTCCATCGAGGCGCCGGAAACCCGGCGAATGAGCGAACTCAAGTTCTCCGTCACCGGATCGGAGACGTCCGGCTCATTGCGCTGGCGGCGCAGGAACGCCACGTCGCGGCGTACGAATTCGCGAATCTCGCCTTCCACTGCGTTCGCCGCGGCCTGGCTTATGTCGCCCAGCCGTTCCGGATTGTGCCGGTCGGGCGCATATTTTTCCGGACCGGATTTCTCCGGGACGTCTTTGTCCGCCGCAAGCCGCTCGGATCTGATCGCCGTCATGGTCTACTCCTGCAGGCGCAAACCGTCGCGCCGACGCCCCCGTCGAGGAACGGATTGCCGCACGCGACTTGGGCGAAGGCAAGGCGGCGGCGAAGCTTGTCACCAGGTGAGTTTGAGGCCGGCGCTGACGCTCTTGTTTTCCGTCGGCTGGCCGACATCGGTCACAGCGGTGGTGACGTGCAGAGGACCGATCACCTTTTGCTCGGCGCTGATCGTATTGTGGCTAACCGGATCGTTGCTGGCGCTGGCAACACCGGCGCCGAAAGTCGTCCCCGTGGACACAATGCCGAGCTTGACCGATTTCGAATTGCCGAAGATTTCCGCGGACGCCGCCTGCGGCGCAGGAGCGGTGGCGGTCGCGGCCGCGGTCGCGCTTGCCGCCGGATTGAAGCTCTGTGTCATGGAATAGCTGTCCTCGACCGTCACAGAAACATCCTCGGTGATCGGCACTGTGTGCTTGAGCGTGCCGCCGAGCTTGCCTTGGTCGCCGGCGCCATTGACGCGCGCGTCGAGCGAACCAACGCCGCCGACGCCGACGGTCGCCCAGGCATCGGCCGAGCCGGCGTCGCGCACGGCCGTGCCGGGCAGCGGCTTGCCCGGCTCATAAATGTCGGAGCCGGGCGCGGCGAGATTTAGGTCGGCGCCGATCTTGCTGTCGAGCGCGGTGCTCGGCAGCGGCTGTCTGACCGTCACCGTGCTCGAGCCGTCGGGTTTGTCGTTGCGGCCGATATCGAGCGCTGCAGGCGCGCCGAGGCCGGGCAGCTTCAATGCCGGGATTTTGCCGCCGAGGAGATCGGAGGCCGGATCGAGCGCAAGCGCGCGGCTGAGCGTCTCGCTTTCCTGCGGCGACAGCGGCTGCTCGGCGGCCGCGGCAGGAGCCGGCGCAAGAATGCGCACGTCCTGCGCTCGCGCAACCGGCGCGGCGAGCAAACAGCCGCAGAGCGCGACCGTGCCAACGAGTCCTGTCACCGCCGTGGGGCGCATGCCCAATCCCCCTGATCTCCGGCGCGGCGCCGCTCTCTCGGCTAACGTCGGGTCGTCTCTTTGCGAGGGAACTTTGGCAAAGCTGTGATGCGCCGCTAGCGCTCGTGAAACCGGAACTTTGCCGCCGCGTTGCCTAGGCGAGCAAAGGAGCAAAACCATGCCCGCGCTGTTGCCCGCGATTCTCGCCACCCATCTCGTTCTCACCGCGCAAGAAGTGCCGAAACTCGATGTGGAGCCGGCGTGCAAGGCCGCCACCAGCGCCGCCGTGCGCATCGGCGATCGCACCTCCAATGCCTGCATGCAGGACGAAAACGCCGCGCAAGCCAAGTTGAAGCAGGAATGGCGGACCTTCAGCGACAGCGCCCGTTCGCGCTGCACGCGCCTCTCCAAAGTGGGCGGACCGCCGAGCTATGTCGAACTGCTCACGTGCCTCGAACTGGCGAAGGCCGCGCGCGAGCTGCCGAACGACCACGAAGACAAGCAGATCGAACGCTAGCGGGCTTGTCTAAGCTTTCTTCGGAGCGTTGCCGAATGGATTGGCTGACGCGCCCTGCATCTGCGCCAGCTTGTAGGCCGACAACTGCTTCGGCTTGCTCTTGTCGGCTTTCGGCTTCTTCTTTTCCTTCTGTTGCCGCATCTGACCTTTGGCCATGACACCCTCCTTGGGACGTGGGCTTTCGAATGGTGATACGGCGCGGGCCGCTCGGCAAGACGGGTCAGGTGGCGGGCTTCGCCGACTTCGGCTGGGCCTCTTTTTTGGTCTCGGCGGCCGGCGTCTTGCCGCTCATTTTATCGTTGATGCACTTGTCGACAATGTCGGCGCGCTTGTCGAGCGGCAGGTCGGCGCGGCCGTGCTCGGTTGACATCCAGCATTCGAGCGCCGCCTGCTCGTGTGTCATCGGCGCCGGCTGCGGCTTGCCGTCCGCCACCGGCAGCCCGTTACTGTCGGTTTGGCAGCCGCCGAGGGCGGACAGACAGGCGAGCAGAACGAGCGCGCGCGGCAGAGGCAGCTTGTCACCCATCATCACGGCCGGTCCGAACTGACGCGCCCCCGCGAGCGAATTCCCCGCCACTATTCTCGGCACTGCGGAAAATGCAAGGCGCGGGTTCCGCGGCCAGCCTCCGCCGCTTCTCGCCGCGTTCCGTGAAAACGGTTCCGCTTCACGTTTGCGTGGGAGCGCGGAGACGGCATCGCGCATGCGGCGTTTTCTTCGCAAACGCAGCACCATCGGAGGCAAACAATGCGTATTTTTCAGGGATTGACCGTGACGGCTGCAGCGGCGCTGATCGCCGGCGTAGCCTTTGCCGACACGCCGCCCATGGCGCCGGACCAGCCCAATGCCAATGCCGATGCTAAGGTGGGCATCGGCGTTATTTGCGACACCAGCGAACAAGCCGAGCAATATGTCACCTTGCGCCAGCAGGGCCAGGACATTTCCCCGGCGGTCGCCACCGTCAACCAGACGGCGCAGCAGCCGCGCGCCTGCGGCGTCGCCGCCATCGCTTTCGTGCCCGACAAGACGATGGACACCAAGAGCGTCGGCGGCAAGCTGATGACCATCGAACGCATCAACGTGGTCGCCGGCTACGACGGCAGCGGCTGGCACAAGGTCGACGGCGCGCTGCAATACGCCATTATCGAAAGCGAAGGCCTGGCGATTTGAACGCCCGACACGTTCGCCTTCGGCGTCGGCCGCAAGCCTGCGCAACCCGCGGGCTTGCGCCGGCGTTGAACCGCGGACGACGCCAGCCAAGGAGGCAGCCATGATGACGAAACCGGCACGGATGCGATGGACGCTTTGTTGCGGCGCGTTGCTGTTGACCGCGGGCGCGGCGTTCGCCGCCGACAACAATCGCGGAGCAATCGAGCTGAGCGGCGGCTATATCGTGCCGCAAAATCCGGCTTTGCCGAAGCTCGATCTGAACGCGGCGCAGCAGCAGGAGGTGCGCGACGTGCTCGGCATCAAGAATTCGCAGATCGAATTCACGCTCAAGACCACCAAGGGCGCCAAGGATTTCACGCCCGCGGTCGACGCCAAGCTGCCGGCCGCCATCAAGCCGAGCGGCATTCCTTCGGAGCTGACCCAGCCAATCCCGCAGCTTGCCGATTACGGCTACGCCAAGATGAAGGGACAAATCCTCATCGTGAACGAGCTGACCGGCAAGATCGCTGCCATCGTCGCTGAATTGCCGCCGCAGACGACCGGGCAGCAATAACTCCCGCCCATTCCCGCAAGCGGGATTGCAGATTATGCAATTGGGTCTCCGCTTGCGCGGGGACGAATGGCGAAAAGACGATCGGAGCAGCGCGAAGGCGTCAGGCCGAGCGCTTCAATTTGCCCGCGCGCGCTGCCTTCAGCCCGGCTTTTCTCGCGCCTTCGACCACTGCAAGCTTGGCGCGGCTGACGCGGCCGCCGTCGCTCTTGTAGGGGAAGATGTCGCGGGCGCCGCAGAACCGGCAGTCGTCCACCGTCTCCACATCGGCTTCGGCAAGCCAACTGCCGCGGCAGGCTTCGCAATGATAGTGATAGCGTCTCCAGGCCATGGCCGCCTCGCGAAAAAAACGAATCACTTGCGAATCACTCGCCAAGTCTGACGCGAGTTGGCGCCGGAAGCGAGGGTGCGTTCGCCGGCCGTCCCGAGCCTTTGTGCCGCGGCTTAACTTTCGCCGACGCGGCCCTTGTCGATTCGATTGTCAAACAGCCAAGCGCCATCACCCGTATTTTTTGTGAGGGCCCCGGGCAGGCCCGTCGTCCGCGGTCCGCCCGTTGTCTTGGGCGGCAAACTGCCTTCCCTCCCGCGCTTTCGGGCAAGCCCGACAGGCGTGGGGAGGGGACGGAGCGCCGAGCGGCGCACCATCAGTATCCGCCGCGCAACCAAGCGGACGCAGTTTGCGCCACTTGCCTGCGATGCGGCGGCGCACGCCCTTGCGCGGGCGCGCTCGCCGCTCGGCGCTCCATCGCGGCTTTTCTGTCCCCGGCGCCGTGCTTCCGTGGGGCGGAATGCGGCGGGCGAACCCGCCGGACCGGGGCGGCTTCCGCCGCCCGTCGCCGCCCCAGCGTCCAGCCATTGAAGGCAGCCCGTCTTGGTGCGGGCGGACGGCTGGCCGGGGCCTCCCGGGAGCATGCTTGCGAGGCATGCCCGCGGGCGCCGCATCCCACTCCGCTTTCGTGACGCCTCATGAAAACGCCCTCCAGT
>DASRDF010000073.1:0-25016 GCA_035652735.1 Pseudolabrys sp.
ATGGGCGGCACCTCGACCGACGTCTCGCATTACGACGGCGAATACGAGCGCGCGTTCGAGACGGAAGTGGCCGGAGTCCGCATGCGCGCGCCAATGATGCTCATCCACACGGTCGCCGCCGGCGGCGGCTCCATCCTGCATTACGACGGCGCACGCTTTCGCGTCGGCCCCGACAGTGCCGGCGCCAATCCGGGTCCGAAATGCTACCGGCGCGGCGGTCCGCTCGCCGTCACCGACGCCAATGTCATGGTCGGTAAGCTCATGCCAGAGTTCTTTCCGAAAATTTTTGGACCTCAGCAGAACGAGCCGCTCGACGAAACCGCGGTGCGCGATGCGTTCGAGGCCTTGGCGCAGAAAGTCGCCAAGCCGGCCGAGGAGGTCGCCGACGGCTTCATCAAGATCGCGGTCGAGAATATGGCCAACGCGATCAAGAAGATTTCGGTGCAGCGCGGTTATGACGTGACGCGCTACGCGCTCAACTGTTTCGGCGGCGCCGGCGGTCAGCACGCCTGCCTGGTCGCCGACGCACTCGGCATGACCAAAGTACTCATCCATCCGTTCTCGTCGCTGCTCTCGGCCTACGGCATGGGATTGGCGAATATTCGCGCCACCCGTCAGCAGGCCATCGAAATGAGCCTCGACGGCAAGACGCTAGCGGCGATGAAAAAGACCTGGGCGGCGCTCGGCCGCGACGCCAAAGCGGAAGTGGCGGGCCAAGGCGTAGCGCCGGGCAAGATCGCGATGTTCAACCGGGCGCACATCCGTTATGCGGGCACCGATACGCCGCTCCTCGTGCCGGCGGGCGCCCTCGCTGCCATGAAACGCGCTTTTGAAAGGGCACACAAGGCGCGCTTTGGGTTTATCGACCGAACCAAGCAATTGGTCGTGGAGGCGGTCTCGGTTGAAGCCGTCGGCGGCGGCAGCAAATTCGCCGAGCGCGCCGGACGGCGCGCGCGCAGGAAGCTACCGAAGCCGGCGCGGCGGACGCGATTCTTTTCTGCCGGCCAATGGCACGCGGCGAGCGTTTTCACCCGCGCGCAGCTCCAGCCCGGAGACCGGGTGAAAGGGGCGGCAATCATCATCGAGCCGCATCAGACGATCGTGGTCGAACCCGGCTGGCAAGCAGAGTTGACGGCGAAAAATCACCTGGTGCTGACGCGCGCGGTCAAACTCAGGCGTGCGGCACCGATCGGCACACATGCCGATCCGGTAATGCTGGAAGTGTTCAACAACCTGTTCATGTCCATCGCCGAGCAGATGGGCGTGTCGCTGCAGAACACGGCCTATTCGGTAAACATCAAAGAGCGTCTCGATTTTTCCTGTGCGGTGTTCGCCCATGACGGCACGCTGGTGGCCAATGCACCGCACATGCCGGTCCATCTCGGCTCGATGGACCGCGCTGTCGAAACCATCATTCGCGAGAACAAGAGCAAGATCGCGCCGGGCGACGTGTACGCCATCAATGCGCCCTACAACGGCGGCACGCATCTGCCGGATATTACCGTCTGCACGCCGGTATTCGACGATCGCAAGAAATCCATCCTCTTTTGGGTGGCCTCGCGCGGCCATCACGCCGATGTCGGAGGGATCTCGCCCGGCTCGATGTCGCCCAATGCGACCACGATCGAGCAAGAGGGCGTCTACATGGACAATTTCAAGCTCGTCGATCGCGGCCGTTTCCGCGAGCAGGAGCTGATGGACTCGCTTACCCGCGCGAAATATCCGGCACGCAATCCGGTGCAGAACGTCAACGATATCAAGGCGCAGATCGCCGCCAACGAGAAGGGCGTGGCCGAGCTGCGCAAGATGGTCAGGCAGTTCACGCTGCCGGTGGTGAAGGCCTATATGCAGCACGTGCAGGATAACGCCGCGGAGAGCGTGCGCCGCGTTATCGATCGTCTGCACGATTCCTCCTTCAGCTACGAAATGGACCAGGGCACGGTGATCAGGGTGAAGATCACGGTCGACAAGCGGAAACGCGAGGCCACCGTCGATTTCACCGGCACCTCGCCGCAGCAGCCGACCAATTTCAACGCGCCGGAGCCGGTGACGCGCGCCGCGGTGCTTTACGTGTTTCGCGTGATGGTCGACGACGACATTCCGATGAATGCCGGCTGCCTGCGGCCGATCAATATCGTCATTCCGAAGAAATCTATGCTGTCGCCGGAATATCCTGCTGCCGTCGTCGCCGGCAACGTGGAAACCTCGCAAGCCGTTACCGACACGCTATTCGGCGCGCTCCAAGCGCTGGCCGGCGCGCAAGGCACCATGAACAATCTCAACTTCGGCAACGCGCGCTACCAGTATTACGAGACCATCTGCTCCGGCTCGCCGGCTGGGCCCGGCTTCCACGGCACCGATGCGGTGCACACGCATATGACGAATACGCGTCTTACCGATCCGGAGGTGTTGGAATTCCGCTATCCCGTGGTGCTCGAAGATTTCCACATCCGCAAAGGCTCGGGTGGACGCGGCAAGTGGCACGCCGGCGACGGCATCTGCCGCACCATCCGCTTTTTGGAAAAGATGGAGTGCACCATTCTCTCGGGCCATCGCCGGGTGCGGCCGTTCGGCCTGGCGGGCGGCGAACCGGGCCACGTCGGCGAGAACTGGGTGCGGCGCAAGGACGGCCGCATGGAAAAGCTGCAAGGCTGCGACGAGACGGTGATCGACGCCGGCGAAGCGGTCATCATCCAGACGCCCACGGCCGGCGGCTACGGCAAAGCGTGAATGCGCCAATTGCCGCGTAATCGGGCAGCGGCGCGTTAAGCATGCCGCACACGCCGCCTTGCTTTTGCGCCCGACGCCTCAGATTCTAGCAACCATGCGCAGCTTGATTCTGTGGGTGACATTCGCCGCCGCGCTTGTCGCGCCGGCATACGCCGACGATTACCCGGTGTCAGGCCGCTGGGGTCAAAGCACAGGCAGCCAAAAGGGCGCGATCGACTGCAGCGGCAGGCGCGTCATCGCCTTCAACGGCAATCAGCGGACCGACAGCAAAGGCGGCGTTCCCGCGTATCGCAATCGTTCGGTGACGTCCGACGGCCCGGCGCAATACCGCATCGTCGACGAGTTCAGCAACGGGCTGATGAACGACGCCCACACCACCTACACACTACGCCGGGCGGATTCCGATCGCCTGATCATGCAGATGCAAGGAGGCACGCTGACGTTGCAGCCCTGCAAATAGGCGTCCGCCCTGCGCTCTAATCTCTCGCGATGATTTCAGCCTCGCCGCGGTAGACCGGCGTTTCCGGCGTAAGCCGGCCGCGCGCGCGGCGGAAAAGAATGGATGGACGGCGGCGCTTGAGCGGCCCGCGGCGGCGTCGGCGCGGACGCACGGCGGCGATACGCACGGCCCCGAGGCGCCCGAACGGGTCGCACCAGCCCTCCCCATCCTCAATCAGAAGCGGCAGGCCGAGAACCGCCCCCCAGCGACGCCATTCGGCAGTTACGTCGTCGGGCTGGTCGGAGACAAAAAGCGGCAATGCCAGATTGGGATCATGGTGCGCGAGTATGACCGCCGCCTGTTCCGCGCTCAGGCGCAAGCCGATACCGGCGAAGGCGGCGAGCGGCATATTGAGCGCCATGCGCATGCCGGAAACCGAACGGCGGACCACCACCCGCTCGCGGTGCAGCTCGATCTCGCGCACGCGGCCGTCGGCGGCTGCATCGCTCGCCGCATAGCGCACCGGCAGGGCAAACGGGTCGAGCCGCAGCGCGCGGCCCGACCCGGCCGGGCATCCGCCACTTCGCATTTGACGCCTCAAACTCCCGGCGCCGGGCTATGCCCCCGGTCGCCGCGTGCATCGTGGCAGAAAAGCGTCGGAATCGACTTAAGAGGCGGGGTTAATCGACGGTTGCACGCGCCGCTTTCCCGCCCATGATTGACGCAACCTTTCCGCACATGATTGACGCGCCGTTGCCGCGGGCGGGCAAATTCTTCGCAACGGCGGTTGCATGCGCGCTTTTTTGAGGCCATTTGGAAGAGGTCATGCGAGCGCCCACGTCTTCATTTCTCGACCAAACTGCCCTTCTCGACCGCGCCGATCGCCTGGTGAAAGCCGCCCTGCGCAACGGCGCGGACGCTGCCGACGCCGTGGCGCTGCGCTCCATCTCGCTCGGGGTTGAGGTGCGCGACGGGGCCGTCGAAGAATCGGAAAGCGCGGAGAGCGACGATTTCGGGCTGCGCGTGCTCGTCGGCAAACGACAGGCGGTGGTCTCCAGCAACGACACCGCCGGCGACGTGAGGGGTTTTGCCGAACGGGCCGTGGCCATGGCCCGCGCGGCTCCGGAGGACGCGTTCGCCGGTCTCGCCGAGGACGCCTTGCTGGCGCGCGACTTTCCCGATCTCGATCTCATCGATCCGGCACTACCTGACGTGGGGCGGCTGGAAGCGCTGGCGCGCGCGGCGGAAGCGGCAGGAATGGCGGTGAAGGGCGTCGCCAAATCGGGCGGCGCTTCTGCGTCCGCCTCGATCGGCGGCATGGTCCTGGTGACCAGCAACGGTTTCAGCGGCGCCTATCTCGGCTCGAGCCACGGCCTGTCGATGACCGCGATCGCCGGCGAGGGCACGGCCATGGAGCGCGACTACGATTATTCCAGCGTACGCCACGCGAACGACCTCGACAGCCCCGAGAAGATAGGCCGCACCGCCGGCGAACGCGCGGTCGCGCGCCTTAACCCGCGCAAGGTGTCGACGTGCAGAGTGCCGGTGGTTTTCGACCGCCGCGTCTCGGGTTCGCTGATCGCGCATCTGTCCGGCGCCGTGAACGGCGGTGCGATCGCTCGGAGGACCAGCTTTTTGCGCGACCACATGGATCGGCAGATTTTTGCCAAGGGCATCCGCATCATCGACGATCCATTGCGCAAGCGCGGACTGCGTTCGCGACCTTTCGACGGCGACGGAGTGGCCAGCAAGACTCTGGCACTCGTCGACGATGGCATGTTGCGGTCATGGCTGCTCGATTGCGCGACGGCGCGCGAGCTTAATCTCGCCACTACCGGTCATGCGACGCGCGGCGCCTCTTCGACGCCGAGCCCAGGCTCCACCAACCTGCACATGGAAGCGGGAACCATCAGCCCGGAGGAATTGATCGCCGATATTCGCGACGGCTTCTGCGTGACCGATCTCATTGGCATGGGAGTCAATATCGTGACCGGCGACTATAGCCGCGGCGCTTCCGGCTTCTGGATCGAGAACGGCAAGCTCAGTTATCCCGTGAGTGAGGTCACCATCGCCGGCAACCTGATCGACATGTTTCGCGGCCTTACTCCCGCCAACGACCTCGAATTCCGCACCGCGAGCAACGCGCCGACCTTGCGGGTGGAGGGCCTCACCGTTGCCGGCCAGTGACTATCCTGGCGGGACTCCGATGCGGCAACCGCCTGCCGGTTAACCCGATGCATCAAGATGACATTCTTGCGCCGCTCGAGGCGATCATGCGCGAGGCCGGCGATATCGCGCGCGCGACGGTGCAGGGAAATTTTAGGCGCTGGACGAAAGGACGCGACAACTCGCCGGTGAGCGACGGCGATATCGCGGTCAACAATTTCCTGCGGGCGCGACTTAGCACGCTCACGCCGGACGCCGGATGGCTGTCGGAGGAAACCGAGCACGATCCGTCCGCGGCTGCGAGCGAACGCTGTTGGATTGTGGATCCGATCGACGGCACCCGCGCCTACATTGCCGGACGCGCCGATTGGACGGTCGCCGTCGCGCTGGTTGAAATCGGCGTGCCGCAGGTCGCTGCGATTTTTGCCCCGATGACAGAAGAAATGTTTCTGGCGGCACGCGGCCGCGGCGCGACACTCAACGGCTCGCCGATTCTAGCTAAGACCGGCGCGGGCCTCACCGGCGCCAAACTTGCCGGACCCAAGCGCTATCTCGACCAGCTCGCTCGTCTTCACCCGCACATCGCGGCGCAGCCAAAGGTGTTTTCTCTGGCCCTGCGCTTAACCCGCGTTGCGCAAGGGGAACTAGACGCCGCCTTTGCCTCGGCGGGCAGTCACGACTGGGATATTGCCGCCGCCGATCTTTTGGTGCACGAAGCCGGCGGTGTGATGACCGACTTTGCGGGGCGGGGGTTGGTCTACAACCGGCCGCAACCGGCGCACGGTCCGCTTGTCGCTGCCGGACACGCCCGTCACGCCGCTCTGCTCGATCTCCTGCGCGACCGCGCTGCCGAATTCGCGTAAACCTTGCCTGGCGTGTCCGTTCAAGGTCACCATTGCCAAGCATAATGCCGGGGACCTCAATCGAGGATCGAGCTATGTCCGAACAAACGCCCGGTAAAAAGCCTCAACTCCTGCATCTTGTTTTTGGCGGCGAGCTAACGGAACTGGCGGGCACTGAATTCCGCAATCTCGACAAGCTCGATATCGTCGGCATTTATCCGAATTACGCGACCGCCTATTCAGCCTGGAAGGCGAAGGCCCAGCAGACCGTCGACAACGCCCACATGCGATATTTTATCGTCCATTTGCACCGCTTGCTCGATCCCGACAGCGCGTCGCGGCCGCTACGCTGACCAGGCCATGGCGTCGCTCAAACGGCTGATCGCATCGCCTGCATTCCAGGAGACCGTCGGAACTGCGGCGGCCTGGTTTCTGCGATTGGTGTGGGCAACCAATCGCGTGACGCTCGAGCCGGCCAATATTTACGATCTCGTGCAGCTGCCGGCCATCATCGCGATGTGGCACGGCCAGCATTTCATGGCGCCGTTCATCAAGCGGCCGGAGCGCGGCCATCGCGCCAAGGTGTTGATCTCGCGCCACCGGGACGGCGAAATCAACGCGCGCGCAGCGCTGCGGCTCGGCATCGGCACCATCCGGGGTTCCGGAGCCCATAACGGCGAATTCCACCGCAAGGGCGGCGTCGCCGCTTTTGCGGAGATGCTGAATGCGATCGGTGAGGGCTGGAACATCGCAATGACCGCTGACGTGCCAAAGATTGCACGCGTCGCCGGCTCCGGCGTGGTCAAGCTCGCACAGCATTCCGGACGGCCGATTTATCCTGTTGCAATTGCAACCAGCCGGCGCATTCAATTCCACAGCTGGGACAAAAGCGCACTCAATCTGCCGTTCGGGCGTTTGGCGCTGGTCGCAGGCGAAGCGATATGGGTACCGCGCGACGCCGATGATGCCGTGATCGAAGCCAAGCGGCAGGAGGTGGAGCGTGCGTTGAATCGCGTAACCGCGCGCGCCTACGAGATCGTCGATACGCGGCGGCGGAGATCGCCATGAGAGTGCCGCTCGGCCTTCACCTCTACCGAGCCGCGACGACGGCCGCAGGACCGTTCGTGCCGCTGCTGCTCGCGCGGCGGCACAAGCGGGGCAAGGAGCACGGCGGCCGTCTCAACGAGCGGCGTGGGTTCGCGCGCATCGCGCGGCCGGAGGGGCCGCTGATCTGGCTACACTGCGCAAGCGTCGGCGAATTGGCAAGTGTTCTGCCGCTGGTCGAACGTCTTTGTGCCCGCGACGTCAACGTCTTGGTGACCAGCGGCACCGTGACCTCCAGCGGGCTCGCCGAGCAGCGCCTGCCACGCGGCGCAGTCCATCAATTCGTCCCAGTCGACGTACGGCGATTCGTGCGGCGCTTTCTCGCGCACTGGCAACCGGACCTTGCGCTGTTCGTGGAGCAGGATCTTTGGCCGAACATGATTTTGGAGGCTTCCGCGCGCGGCGTGCCGATGATTCTCGTCAACGCCCGCTTTTCTGAGAGTTCGTTCAAGCACTGGAGCTATCTGCGCGGCACGATCGCCAGTCTATTACAGCGCTTCGACCTCTGCCTGGCGCGTACCCTCATCGACGCCGAGCGCCTCACCGCGCTCGGAGCGCCGCGCATCGTGACGGTCGGCAACCTCAAGCTCGACGTTGCCGCGCCGCCTGCCGATGAGACCCGGCTGACGGCACTAAGGGATGCGATCGCAATGCGGCCGGTGATTGCGGCAACATCGACCCATGCAGGTGAAGAAAGTGCGGTAATCGAAGCGCATCGGCGATTGCGCGGCGAGTTCCCCGGCCTGCTCACCATTATCGCGCCGCGCCATCCCGAACGGGGACCGGGCGTCATCGAGCTCGCCGGTGTCGCCCGTCTTCGCGCGCAACTCCGCTCGCGCAGGCAGCGACCCGAATCGGAAATCGGGATTTATGTGGCCGATACGATGGGCGAACTCGGCCTTATCTACCGCGTCGCGCCCGTCGTTTTTATCGGCGGCTCGCTTATCAACCACGGCGGACAAAATCCAATTGAGGCGGCCAAACTCGGCGCCGCCATCCTGCACGGGCCGCACGTCTTCAATTTCGCGGAAATCTACGCAGCGCTCGACGCAGCGGGGGGCGCCGAACTGGTGACTGACGTCGACCGATTGACTGCCGCCTATGCCACCTGCCTCCGCGATCCCGTCGCCTGCCGGCGCACTGCCGAAATCGCGCGAACAACAGTGGAGTCGCTTGGCGGTGCACTCGAGCGCACGCTGCAATCGCTCGAACCTTACCTGATGCAGTTGCAGCTGCGCGGGCGTAAACGGCATGCGTGACCCGGCGTTTTGGTGGCGCGAGAAGAGCCTGTCCGCGGCTCTGCTCTCGCCTGTTGGAGCGTGTTACGGCGCGGCGGCTGCCCGGCGCATGCAGCGCGCAGGCGACCGCACCGGCGTTCCCGTGGTGTGTGTCGGCAATTTTACGCTCGGCGGCGCCGGCAAAACGCCGACGGTCATTGCGCTTGCCAAAAAGCTGATTGCCGCCGGTGAAAAGGTTTTCTGCCTCAGCCGCGGCTATGGCGGCAGGATCGCCGGTCCCAAGCAGGTGGACGCACACAGCGACACGGCCGCTGACGTCGGCGACGAGGCTTTGCTCCTGGCGCATGCCGCACCCACCATCGTCAGCCGAGACCGCGTCGCCGGCGCGCATATGGCGCGGGCGCGCGGCGCAACCGTTGTGCTCATGGACGACGGCTTGCAGAACGGCGCCATCGCCAAGGATTTCACCATTGCGGTGATCGATGGCAAGCGCGGCATCGGCAATGGCCGGGTGTTTCCGGCGGGTCCGCTCCGCGCGCCAATCGATACGCAGTTGACACGTTGCGACGCGCTGCTGGTGGTGGCCGAGAGTGGCGGCGCGCACGCCGTGCTCGCTGCCGCGCAAGCGCGGGCGCTGCCCATCCTGCACGGCCGCCTGGTAGCCGATAGCGCAGCGGTCACGGCGCTGAAGCCGCGCCGCGTACTGGCGTTCGCCGGCATTGGCGATCCGGAAAAGTTTTTCGCTACTGTTGCCGCGGCCGGCATCGCCATCGCTGTGCGGCGACGCTTTCCCGACCACTACCGCTACACCGCAGAAGATGCCGCCGAATTGGTGATGCAGGCGGAAGCAGACGCACTCACTTTGCTGACCACCGAAAAAGACCACGTACGAATGACCGGCGATCCGGCGCTCGCCGCACTTTGTAGCCGCACGCATACGCTGCCGGTGAGCATGGTCATCGAAGAGGCTCGGGAATTGCAGCAACGCCTGTCGGCGGCGCTCAAACGGTGAACTATCTCGTTTTCGCGTAATGGGCGCGGTGACGTTCGAGCACTGCTTCCGGAGAGGCGTAGGCCTCCTGTAGCTCCACGCTCCAGTATTTGAGTTCCTCGAGTGGAATCGCCTGCCCGGTGACCGCGCAGCGCACATACGCTCCTGGGCGCACGACGCGGAAGTCGCCGTCGAGATATTTCACCTCGGCTTCGCCGTTGATCGGACGGTCGGATCGATTGAGCACGCGTGACGCCTCCGCCTCGGCTCCAACATAGTGGCTGGCGGTGCCGAGCGAAACCCCTGCCTTATGGTCCGAACAAGCTGCCCTGTCCCTCGTTTCCCGTCCCTCTACGCCTCCGCAGCCGCGGCCTGGAGACCGAACGCATCTTGGCTTCGCCGGCCGCGGTCGCCGCCACGCGACCATCGGCGAATTCGATGTCCAAGCGCGCACCGCTGGTGACCGCGGCCGCCGTTCGCAGCGGATGTCCCTCGCCGTCACGCACCAAAGCAAAGCCGCGCTCCAGCACGTTCCGGTAGGAAAACGCTTCGAGCAGCCGGTCCGCACGATCGAGACGCGCCGCACGCTGATCAAGCAAGGTGAGCATGGCGCGGCGCGCGCGGGCGCCGAAAGCGGTGTTTTGCTCCTTGCAGCGATCGATGCGCTGCGTCAGTAGCCGCTTCGACAAGCGCGATGCGGCGCGGTCCAGTTGGCGATGGTGGAGCTGGGCATTGGCAATAAGCCCGCGCGGGAGTCGCGCCGCGCAGGCATCCAGCCGTTGCCGCGGCGCGCTGAGCAGCTCGTTGAGTGCCGGCAGCGCACGCGAGAGCAGCGTGAGCTCCTTTCGCCGCTGGCCCATGTTGCGCTGCCAGCATGCGAGCTTGCGCGCACCGAGCGAGGCGAGCGTGCTCAACAGCTCGGCGCGCACCGGCACCGCCAGTTCGGCGGCCGCGGTAGGGGTCGGCGCCCGTTTATCCGCCGCAAAATCGAGGAGCGTGATATCCGTCTCGTGACCGACGGCCGAGATCAGTGGGATCAGGCTCGCCGCAGCGGCACGCACGACGATCTCCTCGTTGAACGACCAGAGATCCTCCAAAGAACCGCCGCCGCGGGCGACGATAATGAGGTCGGGCCGCGAGACCGCACCGTGCTGCGGCAAGGCGTTGAAGCCTTCGATGGCGGCCGCTACCTCCGCAGCGCTGGTCTCACCCTGCACGCGCACTGGCCACACCAGCACGCGGCGCGGAAAGCGGTCCTGCAGTCGATGCAAGATATCGCGGATAACCGCGCCCGTGGGCGAGGTCACTACGCCAATAACCTCGGGCAGGAACGGCAGCAACTGTTTGCGCGCTTCGGCGAACAGCCCTTCCGCAGCGAGCTTCTTTTTTCGCTCCTCCAGAAGCTTCATCAACGCGCCGATGCCGGCAGGCTCCAGCGTGTCGATGACGATCTGGTATTTGGACGAACCGGCAAAGGTGGTCAGCCGCCCGGAGGCGATCACGTCGAGCCCCTCCTCCGGCCTCACGCGCATCCGCGCATGCGTTGTCTTCCAGATCACCGCCTCGAGCACGGCCCTGTCGTCCTTCAAGCGGAAGTAGCAGTGCCCGGACGGCGAGGCGCCCCTGAAACCGGAGATTTCGCCGCGCACACGCACATAGCCGAACGCGTCCTCGACCGTGCGTTTGAGTGCCGCCGACAGCTCCGAGACGGTCCATTCCACAAGGTTATCGAGTGCGGGCTCTGCCATCGGGGCCGAATCTGTTGCGGGCGTAAAAACGCATGCTACACCACATAACCACCTCTTCCCCAAAGGCCAATCCGTCCATGAACATTTTGATTCTCGGTTCCGGCGGGCGCGAGCACGCGTTGGCCTGGAAGCTTGCTGCGAGCCCGCTCGCGGAGAAGCTCTATTGTGCGCCCGGCAATGCCGGCATTGCGCAAGAGGCCGACTGTGTCCAGCTCGATATTTCCGACCACAAGGCGGTGATCGCCTTCGCCAAGGAGAAGGCCATCGATCTGGTCGTGGTGGGGCCTGAGGCGCCGCTTTGCGCAGGCATCGTCGACGATCTCGAAGCGGCCGGCATCAAGGCGTTCGGCCCGAGCAAATGGGCAGCGCGGCTGGAAGGCTCGAAAGGTTTCACCAAAGACCTGTGCAAAGCTAACAATATTCCGACGGCCGCCTACCAACGTTTCAAAAGCGGCGGACCGGCAAAGGACTATGTGCGCGCCCACGGCGCGCCAATCGTGGTGAAAGCGGACGGACTTGCGGCTGGCAAAGGCGTCGTCGTCGCCGAAAGCGTCGCCGAAGCTGACGCGGCTATCGACATGATGTTCGGCGGCGGGCTCGGCGCCCCCGCCTGGGAGATTGTCATCGAGGAATGTCTTGTGGGTGAGGAGGCCTCGTTCTTCGCGCTCTGCGATGGCGAAGCGGCGCTGGCGCTCGCCTCGGCGCAGGATCACAAGCGCGCCTTCGACGGCGACAAAGGTCCGAACACCGGCGGCATGGGGGCCTATTCGCCGGCGCCGGTGATGACTCCGGCAATGGAGCAGCGGGTGATGGACGAGATCGTCAGGCCGACGGTCGCGGCGCTCAGGCGTGCCGGCGCGCCGTATAAAGGCGTGCTGTTCGCCGGCCTGATGATCACCGAAAAGGGACCGCAGCTCATCGAGTACAACGTTCGCTTTGGCGATCCGGAGTGCCAGGTGCTGATGCTGCGGCTGATGTCGGACCTGCTGCCCGCTCTTATTGCTGCGCGCGACGGGCAACTGAAGAACTTCGATCTACGCTGGTACAACGATGCGGCGCTAACGGTTGTGATGGCGGCCAAAGGCTACCCCGGCGCCTACAGCAAAGGCTCGGCGATTGAGGGACTGAATGAAGCAGCCAAGGTCGAGGGCGTCGAAATTTTCCACGCCGGGACGGTCCGCGAGGATAATCGCATCCTCGCCAATGGCGGCCGCGTGCTCAATATCTGCGCGCGCGGCAGCAGCGTAGGCAAGGCGCAGGCGCGTGCCTATCAGGCCGTCGACCGCATCCGCTGGCCGCAAGGTTTTTGCCGACGCGACATCGGCTGGCGGGCCATCGCGCGCGAGACTTGAACGCCCCGACCGGGCATCACGAACGAGAAATTTCATGCACCCCGTCCTGCGTCTTTATGAAGACGTGCTATCGACAGCCGAGACCATCGAATTCCGCCTGCCGGCGCTGCCGCGCTTCATCTTCATCGTGCACGGCAGCGCCAGCGTGGGTGGCAAGATGCTGGCGGCAGGCGAAGCCTGGCAGGGCACGCACGAGATCGTCGTGCGGCCCGGGCCGGAGGGCGTCACCTGCTGGCGCTGGGAATTGGCGCGCGGCGATGCCGGCGCAACGACCGCCAGCGCACCGGGAATGATGACGCACGAAAAGCTCACGGCCTTTCTTGAGACGATCCCCAAAGGCGAATTGCTAATGCGCGGCGACAGCGTTGCCTTCCCGCCCGGCGGCTGCGCCTATCGACATGTGCATCAAGGCCCCGGCATCCGCTGCTTGATCGAGGGCGGCATTCGCATCGACACGCACGGGCGCTCGACCAGCTACGGCCCCGGCGGCGCCTGGTACGAAAGCGGTCCCGAGCCGGTCTTCGCTCAGGCCGCAACGGACAGCCCGAGCCGCTTCATTCGTGTCATGATCCTGCCGCGGATGCTGCTCGGCAAAAGCTCGATCCAATACGTCAACGAGGAAGACAAGGGCAAACCGAGGTCACAAACTTACAAGATCTACGCCGATGCGCCGATCGACTTCGAGCCGCGCAGGTAAACAGACATGGTGGCGGACGCCGCATTGGCCGCAATCAAGCTGCTGCTCTGCCTCGCAGTCTTTGCGGTGGTCGGCTATGTCGGCAAAGTCTACGACAGACGCATCGCCGGCGTGCTGCTGACGTTTCCCATTCTCAACGGCATCGGCATTCTCACCGGGCGCGAGCCGCTCGTCGTCGCTGATTCGATCTATGCGGTCGTGGTGGTGAACGGGCTGATACTGTTTCTGATGATCGCCGCTTGTGACCGGCTGCCGCGGCTGCATGCGGCGCCAGCCAATCTCAAGCTTGTCGTGCGTCTGCTCGCATGGACGGCGGTCTGGGGTCTGGCCGCGCCGATCGTGATCTTCTACCGCGATGCCCTGCCCGGCGCCGGAGGCCTGCTGCTGATCCAAGGCTCGATCGCCATTATCGCAGCGGTGCTGTTCTGGCAGGCGAAGCCGCAGCTTATGCGTGTGAATGCCGAAACCTCAAAGTTGCCGCACGTCCGCGGTCTGATTGCATTTTGGAGCAACAAGGACGGACTCTGGCGATTGGCGCTGTTCACGTTCTCGTTCGTGCTGTTGCTGTTTGCCTCTTACCTCTACACGTCGAAATGGCTCGGCATGTTCAGCGCCCTTCCCGTGCCTGGGCTATTCGCCGTCGCGACCTTGTCGGTGCTGGACAAGAGACCGTATTTTCAGCACATGCGCGACACCGTCCTGCTCGGACCGATCTCGGTCATCGTTTTCAATTGGCTCTATGCGCACCTGGTGGCGCAGCTTCCCGCGGCCCGTTTGCCGCGACTTACGCTTGGCATTGGTGCCATGGTTCTGCTCCTTGCTATGGATGCTGCGTTCGTCGTCTGGAGCACGCCACTCATCGCGCGCATCGTCGACCGCTTGCACGAGTCGCGCCGATGAGCAACGTCGACCGCCAACGGGCGTTTTCCGGCACCAAAGACGCGGCTCCGGCCCTGCGACTGGACACGGCGAGGCTGGAGCAATTTCTCGCCATCAAGATCAAAGGTTTTGCCGGCCCGCTCACGGTGCGGCAATTCAAGGGCGGCCAATCCAATCCAACATATCTGCTTGAGACGCCAACGCGCTCCTATGTGCTGCGGCGCAAGCCACCGGGAAAACTATTGCCCTCGGCGCACGCGGTCGATCGCGAGCACCGCGTCATCGGCGCCCTGCACGCTCAACGATTCCCCGTTCCAGCGCCGCTTCTTTATTGCAGCGACGAGAGCGTCGTCGGCACGGCTTTTTACGTTATGAGCTTTGTCGACGGTCGCGTCTTCTGGGAGCCGCAGATGCCGGAGTCGAATGCGGCCGAGCGCAAAACCGTTTACGATGCCATGAACGAAACGATTGCGCGGTTGCATTCTTTGCAACCGGCGGCAATCGGCTTGGGGGATTTCGGCAAAGGCGAGAGTTACGTGGCCCGTCAGGTCGAGCGTTGGTCGAAACAATACCGCGCATCCGAAACTGAGAAGATCGAGGACATGGAGCGGGTGATGGAATGGCTGCCGGCGCACATTCCACCGCAGCCGCCGACGCGGCTGGTCCATGGCGATTACCGGCTCGACAATCTGATCTTCGCCCGTGACGCGCCGCGGATCGTCGCCGTGCTCGACTGGGAATTGTCGACCCTGGGCGATCCACTCGCCGACTTCACTTATCACCTGATGATCTGGCACATGCCGTATTCAGAGAGCGCGGCAGGCACTGCGACCTTGGCCGGGCACGATCTGGACAGCTTGGGCATCCCGACGATGGACGATTATGTCGCCGCTTACGTCGCGCGCACCGGTCTCGATCCGCGCCCGCATCTTTCGACCTATCTCGCCTACAATTTCTTCCGCATCGCCGCCATTCTGCAGGGAATTATCGGCCGGGTTCGCGACGGCACGGCCACTAACGACTTGGCCCCGGCCAAAGCCGAGATGATCCGGCCGCTGGCAAAAAAAGCCTGGGAGTTCGCGCAGGCGGCATAGGGTCAACGAATTCTTTCCGGAAGCGGCCGGATTTCGCGCAATGACGCTGCACAAAATTGACGGGCGATCGCTAGCCTTCAAGCGATGCGCCACTTCGTTGACTGTGTATGACGATGCCGAAAACTGCAGCCAGGCCGCGCGAAACGCCGCTCCAGCCGCGGCCTGCGGGTTATTCCGATGATATGACGCTGGTCACCGAAGCGGTTTCCAGGCAAGGACCGCCCCCGCCTGGCCTGGGCAAGCTGGTCGACAAGACGGCTTAATTTCTTACGATCATCGTTGGGCGGGCGGCTCGTTGCACGGGAAGTAATAGAGAGTATTCCGCTGGCGCTTGAAATGACGACGCGCAAGAGTATTTTGCCGCGCCATGCAGACGGCGGCTAACGCGCTGACGCAGCAATTTCTTGCCTGGGTGGCGGAAGCGCCGCGCAGCTATGCCGACGCCGAGGCTTGGCGGCGCAGTTGTCCTCACCTCTCCATTTGGGAAGACGCCATTGCCGATGGGCTGGTGCGTTTCGAGAACGGCGCCAGCATGAGGAAAGCGCAACTTGTGCTCACTGCGGCGGGACGGGCGCGGTTGAAGGCTTCGTTCGCTTCAGGCCAAAGCTAAAGATTCCGGCACTCGTCGCCTGGTCGGCTGTCGCCGACTTGACGTTCTGGACAGGCGGGTCCAGACTAGAACAAATCAGGAACAAAGATTGCGCTGGTGGGTTCTCTCTAAACCCGTTCTCTCAGCGTCTTCAAGTAGTTAGTTATGCTCACCCAACTGCGTCAGACTCTGCAAAGACTGGAAAAACCTGCTGGGCTCGTGGGTTGCCCCGCCATTCTGCCGCTGGGCGTTTCCTTCATCGATGCCGCGCTCGGTGGCGGTCTGACATTCGGTGCGTTGCATGAGATCGCAGCCACGGGCGAGGCCCACGTCGGTGTAGCGGCAGGATTTGTCGCAACAATTGCTTGTTTGTCAGGACCGAACTCATCCCGGGCATCCCCAACTTCTGTATGCAGCAACCAAAGCAGAAATGGCCGGGAGGAGTCCGCCCACGACACAAGAGGAAGCACCATCGTCTGGATCGCCGAGGACTTGGCGCTTGCCGAAAGCGGCACAGTCTATGGACCGGGCCTCGCGACATTCGGGCTTCGTCCCGAACGGCTGCTAACGGTCGCCGCCGCGTGCCGTCGCGATCTGTTGTGGGCGATGGAAGAGGCGCTACGCTGTCGCGCCATTTGCGCGGTGATTGGCGAGTTGCGTCACGATGCAATCGATATGGTGGCGATGCGCCGACTGTCGCTTGCCGCCGCCGAGAGTGGGACGCTCGGGCTTCTGCTGCGCGCCTCGCCGCCCAACGACGCCTCGACGGCAGCAACGCGCTGGATCGTTTCCGCTGCGCCTTCGTCTTTTGCAGATGGGTCGCAGATTCCGCTCATTTCCGTGCCAACGGGAATCCAGAACTCATCGCGCCGGCATAGCGGCACTGGGCCCCCGTTCTCGCAGGGACGAGCGGAGGACGCTTTCACAACTTTCGCAGTGCAGCTCACGCGCAACCGGCGCGGGCCGCTGGGGTCATGGATCGTGCAATGGAGTGACGACGATGAGCGTTTCGTGTTCGCAACGCCTGCTCAGCCTATGGCTGCGCCGACTGCCGATCGACCGCGTCGCGCGGTTGCGTGATCCTGCTCGTATCCCGGACGCGGTGCAGCGCGAAGCGAAGCGAAGCGGTACACCGTTGATCCGGGACCGCAACAGGCAATTACCAGAGCGGTCCCGGGTCTGCAGCGCACCGCCAGTAGCGCCTTTGCGCGCGTCTTCGGCGCGCTATGGCGCTGCGCTGCGCCCGGGAAACCCGCTTGTCATTTACGGCAGGCGCGGCAATACCGACGTGCTCACCGCGGTAGACGATGCGGCAGATCGCTTGGGTCTCACATCGAGTCTCATGCTGGCGCAAGCACGCGCCATGCATCCTGCAATCGATGCAATCGAAGAAGATGCCGCAGCCGACGCAGCGCTGCTCGAGCAGATTGCCGACTGGTGTCTGCGCTACACCCCGCTGGTTGCCTGCGATCCTCCCGATGGACTGCTGCTCGACATTTCCGGCTGCGCGCATCTCTACGGCGGCGAGGACGCGCTGGTGGCCGATCTTGCCGCACGGCTGGAGGCTGCGGGCTTTGCCTGTTCGCTTGCCGTTGCCGGCACTATCGGCGCGGCCTGGGCCGCTGCACACCATGGCAAGCCAGGACGCTATGCCTGCGGCGAGGAGCGCGCATTGCTCAGCCCCCTGCCGCTCGCCGCGCTGCGGCTCGAGGCTGAGACGGTTGCGGCACTGGCGCGCGTCGGTCTCAAGCGCATCGGCGACATTATCGATCTGCCACGTAGCCCCCTCACCGCACGCTTTGGGGGGAAGCTGCTGCGTCAGCTCGACCGCGCGCTGGGCCGCGAGCACGAGCCGCTCAGTCCGCGGCTGCCGGTTGCGCCTTACGTCGCCGAACAGCGCTTTGCCGAGCCGATCGGGCGCGAAGAAGACGTTCTGGCGGTCACGGAGCTTCTGACGAAGCGATTGAAGCTCGCATTGGAACGGCGCGGTGACGGCGCCCGTCGCATCGAGCTCACGCTTTTCCGCACCGACGGCGCGCTGCGCCGCATTGCCGCCGGCACATCACGACCGCTGCGCAATCCGGACGATATTCGTGCGCTCTTCGTAGAGCGGCTGGCTGCGCTTTCCGATGCGCTCGACCCCGGTTTCGGTTTCGATATGGCGCGTTTGTCGGTCCTGACGGCAGAACCCTGTCCGCCCGAGCAGATCGGCATCGGCGGAACGGAGGAAAATGTTGAACTCGGCCGATTTGTGGACCGGTTGAGCGCACGGCTGGGCACGCAACGCGTGCGCCGCCCCATAGCGCAAGACAGCCATATTCCCGAAATTGCCGGCACCTCTCTGCCGGCGCAGATGACGGCGACCGACGACGGCTGGAAAGCGTTCTACCGCTATCGCGCCGAGGCCGACTTGGCGCCGCGGCCGCTGCGGCTATTGGCACGGCCGGAGCCGATCGAGGCGGTGGCCGAAATACCAGACGGTCCGCCGCTTCGTTTCCGCTGGCGGCGCGCGCTGCATGAAGTCACCGCGTCGGAGGGGCCCGAGCGCATCGAGGGCGCCTGGTGGAGCGAGCACGGTGGGCCGGCGCGCGACTACTTCCGTGTCGAGGATAAAGCGGGTTTGCGCTTCTGGCTGTTCCGTGCCGGACTTTATCGCGACCTTGCACCGGGCAAGTCCCTGCCAGCGTGGTTTCTGCACGGGATTTTTGCGTGACGCACGTGCTGCAAACTCCCTTAACCCCTCTCCTCCTGTAGGAGAGGATTAGTCTGTGCCTGTATCGCGTACCATGAGTTATCTTGAGTTTGCCTGCGCCTCGAATTTCTCCTTCCTGCGCGGCGCCTCGCACCCGGAAGAACTGATGGTGCAGGCGGACACAATCGGCCTTGCGGGTCTCGGGCTCTGCGATCGCAACTCTGTCGCCGGTGTCGTGCGTGCACATGTCGCCAAGCGTGAGAGAAATCTCGCGCTGAAATATCATCCGGGTGCGCGGCTCGTTTTCGCCGACGGCACGCCGGACATTCTCGCCTATCCGCGCAACCGCGCCGCCTGGGGACGGCTGACGCGCTTGCTTACCGCCGGCAATATTCGCGCCGAGAAGGGTGAGTGCATTCTGCGGCTCGACGATCTGCTCGCGCATGCGTTCGGGCTGGAGTTGGTGGTGATGGAGGCATCGACAGCTTCTCTTATGAGGGAAGGCGGTTCTTCTGCAAACAACGCACAAGTGTCTGCCCCCTTCTCAACCCTCCACCGCAAGCGGGAGAGGGAACAGATAGTGCCTGAGGCGTGGACAGCGCTTCTGGGTAAACTGCGCTCCGTCGCGCCCGAGCGCGTGAGATTGGCCGCCTCAATGCTCTATCGCGGCCGAGACCGGGAACGCCTCGCCCGCCTCAAGCAGACCGCGCGCGAGGCGCAGGTGCCGCTGATGGCGGTCAACGATGTGCACTTCCATCATCCCGACCGGCGCAGACTCGCCGACGTACTCACTTGCATCCGCGAGAAGGTGATCATCGACCGCGCCGGCCGCAGGCTCGCCGTCAATGCCGAACGTTTCCTCAAACCGCCGGTGGAGATGGCGCGGTTGTTCCGCGACGCGCCGGAGGCCATTGAAGAGACCGCCGTCTTGAGCGATGCGCTGAGCTTCTCTCTCGACGAATTGAAATACGAATATCCCGACGAGCAGATCGAGGGTTTTGCCTCGCCTCAAGAAGCGCTCGAGCATCTCGTTTGGGCGGGGGCGGCCAAGCGTTACCCCGAAGGCATCGATGACGCTATTCGTCGAAGCCTCGCCCACGAGTTTGCTCTCATCGCCCAGCGCAATTACGCTCCCTACTTCCTCACGGTCTACGATATCGTACGGTATGCGCGCTCAGAGGGCATTCTCTGCCAGGGCCGCGGTTCGGCGGCGAATTCGACGGTCTGCTACTGCCTCGGCATAACCGAAGTCGATCCGGTGCGCGGCGGCCTCCTGTTCGAGCGCTTCATCTCCACCGAACGGGACGAGCCGCCGGACATCGATGTCGATTTCGAACACGAACGGCGCGAAGAGGTCATCCAGTACATTTATAAGAAGTACAAACGAGAGCGCGCCGGCATCGCTGCCACCGTGATCTCTTATCGCGGCCGCTCGGCAATCCGCGAGGTCGGCAAGGCGTTCGGTCTTGCCGAAGACACCATCGGCGCGTTGACCTCCTCGATCTGGGGCAGCGGCGGCGGCGCCGTCTCGCGCGACTCCGTCGTGCGTACCGGCCTCGATCCGACCAGTCCCCGCATGCGTCGCGTGCTGGCGCTCGCCAAAGAGATCAACGGGTTTCCGCGCCATCTGTCGCAGCACGTCGGCGGCTTTGTCATCACCCGCAGCAGGCTCGACGAAGTGGTGCCGATCGGCAATGCGGCGATGGAAGACCGCACCTTCGTCGAATGGGACAAGGACGATCTGGACGCCCTCGGCATCCTCAAGGTCGACGTGCTCGGCCTGGGGATGTTGTCGTGCCTGCGCAAGGCGCTGGATATGGTCACACGACATTATCCAGACGCATTGCCGCAAGCGCGACGTCCACCGCCGATAGCCGTCGACCTCTCGACGATCCCGCCCGAAGATAAAGCCGTCTACCGCATGCTCAGCCGCGCCGATTCCCTCGGCGTCTTCCAGGTGGAGAGCCGCGCACAGATGAGCATGCTGCCGCGGCTGAAGCCTGAGACGTTCTACGATCTTGTGATCGAAGTCGCGATCGTGCGCCCCGGGCCGATTCAAGGCGACATGGTGCATCCTTATCTGCGCCGGCGTCAGGGAATAGAAAAAGCCGAATATCCCAAGCCGGCGAACGGCGAGGTCAACGAACTCGAGCCGGTTTTGAAAAAGACCCTCGGCGTGCCGCTGTTCCAGGAGCAGGCGATGAAGATCGCCATCATCGCCGGCGGCTTCACACCGGGCGAAGCCGACAAATTGCGGCGTGCTATGGCCACCTTCAAGCGCACGGGCACCATCGGCACCTTCCGCGACAAGATGATCAACGGCATGCTGGCGAAAGGCTATCCGCGCGATTTCGCCGAACGTTGCTTCGGACAGATCGAGGGCTTCGGCGAATACGGCTTTCCCGAAAGCCATGCTGCAAGCTTCGCGTTGCTGGTCTATGCCTCGGCCTGGCTAAAATGCCATTATCCGGATGTTTTCGCGGCCGCGCTGCTCAACGCGCAACCGATGGGATTCTACTCGTCGGCGCAGATCGTGCGTGACGTGCGCGAGCACGGCGTCGAGGTGCGTCCGCCGGACATCAACCATTCGGATTGGGGCGCCACGCTGGAGCCGGGCCCGCGCGCAGCCGAGCGCCTGCATGAATTGCATCGCGACATGCGCGACGACGTGCACACGACGCACGCTATTCGCCTCGGCCTGCGCGAGATCAAGGGACTGAGCGAGGATGATGGAAGGCTGATTGTGAAAGCTAGAACGTGTCCCGGGCGCAGCGCAGTACGCAGCGATGCGCTGCCGACCCGGGACCTTTACGACGAACAGGCGCCGGAACGGTCCCGGATCAGCGGTGTACCGCTGTGCGCTGCACCGCATCCGGAACACGAGGCCGTGCCCTACGATTCCCTCCGCGATCTCTGGCTGCGCACCGGCTTGAGTCCGCGCGTGTTGGAACGGCTCGCCGACGCCGACGCTTTCGGCTCGCTCGGTCTCTCCCGCCGCGAGGCGCTGTGGGCGGCGAAGGCGCTCGGCCGCGTCGGTGATCGCAACGACGATCTGCCGTTGTTTTCGGCTTCGCGTGTCCCGGGCGCAGCGCAGCACGCTAGCGGTGCGCTGCAGACCCGGGACCTTTACGACGATCAGCATTTGGAACGGTCCCGGATCACCGGTGCACCGCTCACGCGCTGCACTGCATCCGGAACACGGGAGCCGGAGATCGCCCTGCCCCCCATGCCGCTCGGCGAGGAAGTCATCAACGACTACCGTTTCCTCCGCTTGTCGCTGCGCGCGCATCCGGCGCAGTTTCTCCGCGCCGATCTCGATACTCGCAAAGTCTTGCGCAACGAGGCCCTGCGCACGGCCACGCAGAAAGCGCGTGTGCGCATCTCCGGCCTCGTCACCTGCCGGCAGCGGCCGGGCTCCGCCCAAGGCGTGGTGTTCATGACCATCGAGGACGAGACCGCCGTCGCCAACGTGATCGTGTGGCCGGCGGTGTTCGAGCGCGTGCGGCCCGTGGTCCTAGGCGCGCGTTACGTGCTGGTGAGCGGCCAGGTGCAGGAGGAGTCCGGCGTCATCCATGTGGTCGCCGATCGGCTGGAGGACCTCACGCCGCTGCTGGCGCGATTGGCCGATCACGGCGCCGATATCGACGGTTTGGCGCGCTGCGATGAGGTGCGTCGGCCGATCGAGGAACTGCGACAGGCGCGCGCCGCCGCCGGCCGCCATAACAGGCTGACGCAGCGAATGCGTGAGATGCCGGAGCTTGCCGCCGACCTCGACGTGCCGGCGCGCGGCTCGGCACATGCGCCGACGAAAAAAGCAGTCATCAGTGATCAGTGATCAGTAGAGCCGCGCTGACCCGGATTTTGCCCCGTATTTTGTAACCGCTGATTTCTGATTTCTGATCCCTGACAACTACATTGCCGGAGCGACCCCGCGTCCGACATACATCGTTTTCGCCAGCACCGAGCCGTCGGCCTGCTTCTCCCAGCCGAAGATGATGATCTGCGCGCCGGGCTTGAGCTCATCCTTGCTGCCCGGTGCGGCGGCGGCGATTACGGTTTTCGGCGTCACCACGATCTTCTTCTCGCCGTCCTTGTATTTCACCGTCAGCACCTCGCCGTCCTTGCTCTGCACCGAGCTCTCGACATAGGCGTTGGTCATGGTGCTCCCTGGCCTCGCATCCCACGGGCCGTGCCGGTCGGGCACCACACCGCGCTGTGCCGGCAGAAACATGTGAATTGAAAATGCCTCGATGCTGTCATCCGATCGCGGCATCCCGGCAATGCCGATGAACGAATCCCGCTTGATATCGGACAGCGACGCTTTGACCAGCGCGGACACGCGCGTCTTGTCGTCGACCTTTACGTTGAGCGTAGCGCCGTCGCGGGTCTTGACCGTGAGCATGCCTCCGTCGGCCTTCACGATTTCGCCGCGGATGCGGCCCGCCTGCTGGGCGAGCGCCGCACTCCACGTCAGTGCCAATCCAATCGCTGCCGCGGTCAGCGCGCAGCGCGAGAGCTTCAGCATGCGCATCATGTCCTCCCTGATACCGCCGGTTTTTGCCGGATCGTCAGCCAGAAAACCCCTTAGCCACGCGTCTTATTCCGGCGCGATTTTCGCAGTTTGATTGCCGGCGCGACCTTTTCCTCGTCCGCGGGCTCCGGCTTAACCCCGAGATCCGCTTCGATCAGCGTTCGCAAATCCGGGGTCACCTGCGGCCTGATGCCGAACCACAATTGGAAGCCGCGCACCGCCTGATGCAGCAACATGCCCAGACCGTCCGCGGTGCGTAGGCCGCGCGCCCGAGCCGCGGCAAGAAGATGCGTCTCGAGCGGATCGTAGACCAAGTCGGCCACCACCAGCGAGGCGGGGCAGCGCAGGTTGATGTCGAGCGGCGGCTGCCCAACCATGCCGAGCGAGGTCGTATTGACCAGAAGAGCCGCACCGCCCAGCAAGCCGCCGATTTCATCCCAGCGGGCCGGACGCACGCGCGCGCCGAACTGCTTTTGCAGCGCTTCGGCGTGCGCCATCGTACGGTTGATCACATAAATGCGCTTCACCTCGCGTGTGAGGAGGGCAAACACCACGGCGCGCGCGCCACCGCCCGCCCCTAGCACCACCGCACTTTCCAGGCCGCGATCCCAGCCCGGTGTCACCGCGTCGAGATTGGCGAGAAAACCCTCGACATCGGTATTGGTTGAACGAAGCTTCCCATCGTCATACCAGAGGCAGTTCGCGGCGCCGACCGCCCGCGCGCGCTCGTCCGGCTCGCTGACCGTAAGGGCCGTCTGCTTGTGCGGCAGCGTCACATTGCCGCCGACGTAGCCGTTCGCACGCAGATTCCTCACGAAGCCGACAAACTTCTCGGGCGGCACCGCTTCACGGCGGTACTCGGCGTTCAATCCGTACTGTTTGATCCAGTAATTGTGGATCAGCGGCGAGCGCGAATGCCCGGCCGGCCAGGCGATAACGCAAACCGCCTTACGAGAACTGTCCATACGATCTGTCGATTCCGAGACAAAAGGCCGGGCGCATGTAATTCTCGACACCTCTCGCCGTCAACGGTTGACGGGGTCATTTGTTCTGTGGTTGGCGCAGACCATGAAAGCGTTATTCCTCGATTGCAACGATCAGTTGGCGCCGGTCTGGAAGCAGGTGGTCCGCGCCGACGATCCTAAGATCGACGTCAATCGCGCGGTATTCGCGCGCGACGACTTGCCGCGCGTAATCGGTCCCTACGAGATCGTGCTCGACGATCACTCCTACATGCCGACTGATCTGGTCGCGCAGTGCAGGAGGCTCAAGCACATCGTGTTCTTGGGCACTGGCGCCGCCAGCTATATGAATATCGACGAGCTTCGTGTCCGCGGCATCACGGTGCATACGATCAAAGGTTACGGCGACGTTGCGGTTGCAGAGCACACTATCGCGCTGATGCTTGCGGCCGCGCGCGACCTGGCGCGCATGGATCGCGAGGTGCGCGCCGGCACCTGGACTCCGCGCGAGGGCATGCAGCTTGCGGGCAAAACGCTCGGCGTGATCGGTCTCGGCGGCATCGGCAGCGAAGTTGCGCGCATCGGCCGCGGGCTCGGAATGAATGTCGTCGCTTATAGCCGCACGCCGCGGCAGCTCACCGGCGTTGGCCTCGTCGACATTGACACGCTGCTGATGGGCAGCGACCTAATATCGATGAACCTCGTCCTCAACGACGGCACACGCGGTTTTCTCAGCAGGGAGCGCATCGCGCGCATGAAGAACGGCGTAATCTTCGTCAATACTGCGCGCGGCGCTCTGGTGGACGAGGCTGCGCTTATAGAGGCGCTGAAGAGCGGCCACATTCGCCATGCCGGCCTCGACGTGTTCCAGGCCGAGCCGCTCCAGAGCGGTCACCCTTTGACGCAGCTGCCGAACGTCACGCTCACCTCGCACGCGGCATTCCGCACGTTGGAGGCATCCA
>DASRDF010000074.1:0-24572 GCA_035652735.1 Pseudolabrys sp.
AACGGCGACATCGTGACCTATTCGTTCACCTCGGGCACGTACGACGGCGCCAATGCGGGCGCGCACAACGTTGCGCCTTCGGGCGTCGCGCTGGACAATAGCAACTATTCGCTCGGCACCTTGAACGTGAGCATCGCCGGCACGATTAGCCCGCGTCCGATCACGGTGACGGCCGATCCCAACCAGACCCGCATCTACGGCGACGCCAACCCGGCCTTGACCTACACGGTCGGCGGGCAGGGACTGGTCACGGGCGAAAGCCTCGCCGGCGCGCTGGCGACCACAGCAACCCAGACGAGCTCGGTCGGGCCTTACCCGATCACTCAGGGCACGGTCACCAACACCAACAATCCGAACTACGCCATCACCTATTTCGGCGACAACCTGTCGGTCACTCAGCGGCCGCTCAACGGAAACGCTTCGATCACCGGCGTGGACAAGACCTATGACGGCAACACCGCCTCGCCGGGCGGCTCGACCGGCCTGACCGCGCTGAACAACGTGGTCAATGGCGACATCGTGACCTATTCGTTCACCTCGGGCACGTACGACGGCGCCAATGCGGGGGCGCACACGGTTGGCTCCCCGGTCAACGTTGGCCTAAGCAACAGCAACTATTCGCTGGGCACCCTCACGGTCGGCATTTCCGGCACCATTAATCCGCGGCCGCTCAATGGGACCGCGGTTATTACCGGCATCGACAAGACCTACGACGCCACCGCGGCGGCGGGGGCGGGGCAGGTCGTTCTCGGCGGCGGCAACAACAACATCATCAACGGCGACGCCGTCACCATCACCGTCACCGGCGGCACCTACGACAGCCCGAATGCCGGAGCGCGCACGATCGCCAGCAATACGATCGTCGGGTTGGCGCAGAACAACGCGAACTATTCACTCGGCACGATTGTGGTCAGCGGGACAGGCACCATAAGCCCTGCGCCGCTAGTGATCACGGCAGTCAGCAATACCAAGATTTATGACACGACCACCAGCGCGGCGGCGATCCCAGCGGTGTCGGGACTTAAGGGCGCGGATTCCGTGACGGGGCGTTCGGAGACCTATGACACTGCCAATGTCGGCACGGGCAAGACGCTCACCGTAGTGACCTACACAGTCAACGACGGCAATAATGGCGCTAACTACAGCGTGCTGACGGTGCCGAACCTGACCGGAGTCATCACGCCGGCGACGTTGACCTATGTCGCCAATACCGCCACGCGCTTCGAGGGTGCTCCTAACCCGACGTTCACCGGCACGGTGACCGGCTTCCTCGGCACCGACACCATCACCAATTCGACGAGCGGCATTCTGCTGTTCACCTCACCGGCGACGTCGACCTCGCCGCCGGGCCTTTATGCCATCAATGGGTCCGGGCTCAGTGCGCTGAACTACATCTTCGTCCAGGCGCCGGGCAACGCCACCGCGCTGACCATCACACAGCGCCCGAACAATCAGTTCCCGAACTCGAACATGATCGATAACTCACCGCATGAGGTGAACATCACGTTCCAGAACAACGCGACGGGGCCAATCCCGATCTCGTTCACTCCCGGCCGCACCGGCGGCATCGTTACGGGCGCACTGACGGACGCGACCGGCACGGCGAACAACGGCTATAATTATCAGCCGATCAGCCAATACGATCCGAACCAGTATTCGCAGTTCAAGCTGCCTGGCTATCAGGACGACGCCGGCGAGGCGACCATTTTTACCATCATCGCTCGCGCGATCGCGCCCGACCATGCATCGGATTATCTCATCGACAGCTTCTGGAACGGCACGGGCGCCGGCTGGAATGGGGCGAGCGGCAACAATCCGTTGGCCGGCAAGGTGACGTTCTCCGACGGCGTCGGCCACGACGTGACGCCGACCGACGGCAACGCTTTCCCCATCCAACCGGGCGCGACCGACTTCGCGGCGCTCCTCAAGAGCGGTCCCGTGATGATCGGCGGTGCGCCCGGGCAGAAACCGGCCGAATGGCTGCTGGCAACCGGCCTCGCGCCCGACGGTAAGGCCATCATCTGTGCGGATCCGATCACCGGCAAGTTCGTCGAGCTGAGCTACGACACGGCCAGCAAGACGGTCGGCGGCATTGCCGGCTTCTTCGATCCCAAGACCAAGGGGCTGGTCTCCTTGGCCGATGCGAGTGGCGACGTGCCGCCGAATGCCGGCGGCAGCGCGTTATCGACATTGCAGGGCTTTGTGCCGTCGACCTTCTTCGCCGTCACCGTCAGCAAGTAACCTCGCTCATGGCCGCGGCAGCGGGGCCGACCGATAAGGCAGGGCAGCCGTGATCGGGGTCCGGCGGTGCTCCGGCGGCCAGGCGGCCGGCAGAGCCATGCGCTTGACGCCCTCGCTATCGAGAGCGAACAACGGCTCGTACTCGCCAATCTGGCTGTCATCGCGCATTTCGAACGTACGATTGTCGAGGACGAGCCAGCGGCCATCATAACGCACCGCGGCGACAGCATGGTCCTCATTCTTGGCTGCAAGGTGAACGACCAGGAGGCGGAGATCTTCGTCAGCAATGCCGATCTCCTGCAGGGCCACGTATTTTGCGATGGCATAATCCTCGCAATCGCCGGCGTTCGAGGTAAACGTCATGAGTGGCGTCGCCCACAGGTCGAGGACGTGATACTGCGTCATGTCGTCGACAGGACGGACATCGAGGTTGACCGCGCGGTTTATTTCCGCGATGCGCATGACCCCGTCCTGTGTCAAAGCCTTTTGGATGACCGCGAGAAAGCGTTTGGCGGGCGGCGGACAACGGTCGGCGTTGGCGCGGCAGCGCGCCAGGATTCTGCGCTCGAGCGGCAATTTGTGGAGGACGCCGAGCCATTTCTTCTGCAGTCCGCCTTTGACCGGTCCGGTGAGTTTGGCGCCGAACGGCTCAGCTAATCGCGATATTGGTGGAGTCGCTACCTCGAACGGCAGCAATGACGCCAGCGTGACCGCAGCATCGAATCCGCTCAGGCGAGGGTCGAAGTTGAAGGCGACATCGACGTTGGCCGCCGGCGTGGCTCCAGCACGCGTCAAAAAGGCAAAACACAGTGCGAATACGGCAGGCGCCGCGGCACGCCCCAGCCAACGCAAGCTCGACATCGAACGCCCCTGTGACGGGGCGCGTTGCGGTCATGGCGACCGTTCTAATCCCCGTCTGTGGGGCCTTGATAGGGTCACACGCTCTTGGATCGCCTTAAGACGGGCCGTTTGTGCGGCGATGCTTTGCGAAATTGGTAGAGAGGCTTGAAAGAATGCCGGTAAAAATTGAACGATTGCCGGCAAAAAGCGAACCTTTGCTACAGCCTCAGCAGGGTGAATAAATTGTTTCGGCTCAGCTAAAGCGCGGAGCTGCAACACGATTAATAGCGCACCAGCATTCCGACAAAGAGGCGGTCGCCATTCAACGCTGTGTTGTTGGTGTAGCGGTGGCTCCATTCAATAAAAGCGAAGCTATCGGGCACGGCGTCTGAACCTGGTATCAGATTGAAGCGCGCGCCGGCGCCGTAGTTGGTGGCGTGAACACTGGCGATTTCAAGCACTGTCGGTTGCTCGAGGATACGTTCTCCGGTCGCCCCGAACACATAAGGCGCAATCGACAGCCCGCCTAAAACGACCGGCATGACAAACGGGCGGCTGAATTCGCCGCGCACGACCCACGCGGTATCGCCGGGCAACGAGCCGGCGGTGAAGCCGGACAGCATCTTGGCGCCGTCAATGTCGAATTGCTCGGAGGTGAGAAGCGGATGATTGAACGAGGTTTGCGCGAATGCCGCGACGGAGGCAACGAAGTCGAGCGGCAACGACTGTGTTGCCTCGATGCGGCCGTCCCATTTATCGAATTCGGCGTCCGCCCCCTGGCGCGACAGCGGCAGTTCGGGGCTCGCATCCCCGGCCGTTCGCGCGCCGAGGCCTTTTAGGCCGCGGGAATAATTCGTGCCGAACGCGATCGTGGTGCCGGTTTCGCGACCTCGCCAAATCCCCTCGAAGCCCGAGCGGACCGCGCGCACCCGGTCGAGACTGATGGGAGCGATCGGCGCCAGGACGAGCGTGTCGATCTCTTCGTTTGTTGCGTCGAAGCGCGCGTTGAAGGTCAACTGGAAGTCGCGCGACTTCACCAAATCATATGCGGACTTGACGTAACCTTGCGACAGCAAGCCTTGCGTGCGTGCGTCGAGATGAACGCGCGGGGTGGTGACGCCGTCGGTGCCGCCGAACTCGAGTCGCCAGCTATCGATGCCGAGCGGAACAAGGCCGATCGCGCTCAGATAGCGACGGGTAGGGTAGCGGCTGTCGAAGTCTTTGTCGGGTAGACCTGCCGCCGAAACGGTGAGCTGCTCGCCATAGCCGAGCAGGCTGTTAAGGCTGGCGCTGGTGACGATCTGGCCGGTACCGAAGACTTTCGGCATGGAATTGTCGGCGTAAACGCTCAGCGAGAGCGGACGGTAACGGCCGCTCAACACGAGCAGCGAACCGCCGATCTCCTTGCCGGCAGCGAAAACCGCGTTCAAAACGAGACCGGGCGTGTCGCCCGCAATCAACAGGCGGCGCTCGAGCTCGGATTGTTTTAGGTGTGTCTTACCTTGAAGCGGAGCGAGGACGACGGCGACTCGCTGGCGGACCTGCGGAGCAAGTCCGTCGAGATTCATCTTCTCGATGAACCCGTCGATCACGCGCAATTTGACGCGCGCACTGGCGCCGAGCTCCTGCGGAAGGATGACCACGCGCGCGAGCGGATAACCGCCGCGGGCATAAATTTGTTGGAGTTTGTCGGCGAATTCGAAAACATCGGCAACGGTGATGCGTTTGCCGATGAGCGGAGTTTCGAGTTCTTTGCGGGCAGCAACGAACTCTTCAAATTCGCCTTCGATTGTGAAGCCGAGGAGCTTGAAGCGCAGCTTCTTGGCCTGCGCGGGAATCGTCGCCCCCGCGGGCACCTGCGGGAGCGCAATTCGCCCGCCGCCGGGCGCCGGCGCGATAACGGGCGGCGCCACCTGGCTCGGCGCCGGCACAGACGTCGCTGGCGCAGTTTGTGCCCACCCTGACGCAGTCAAAACGAACCACGCGGCCAGCGTCAGGCCGAATGATCTCAACCCACTTGTCACTGACAAAACGCCCCAAACAGCGTCTGAAACTATACCTGCGACTGAACGGTCATGTCTCCGCCAATTGACCGGCTTGTTTCACGATTCTGAGTCGGCTGTGGCAATTCCGTTGTAAAAAAAGCTTTTATTTCCATAGGTTTGTTTAAAAGGCCATCGCTGTAATGACGATTCGCATTTTCAACGTCTGAAGTTTATGCGCCGGCCGAGCTCTCTTTGCCCAGTTTTCACAACGACAGTCCGGCGGCAAGTCGGGCCTCGTAGCGGCTGAAATGCGCGAGGTCGAGGCGGCTGCCGTCGCCTTCGTTGTGGCCAAGCGACGGCCGCGCTCCAGCCGGCAGAGAGCCAAGCACGTTTACCGAAATCAATCGGCAGGTTCGCTCCCTAGAACAGGCATCGCCGACAAAGCAGCCAAAGCCCGCGGTCTCGTACGCGCGCAACTAGCGGACTTCTATGCCGCCGTAAAAGCGGATCGGCGCCATGAGGCCGGCTCCCAGTCCGACTGTGTTCTCCCGCGACCGGCCTCCGTCGGCGACCGAGCGAGCGACGGATGGCTCATAGAACAGGTTCAAGGCTCCGACGAGACGGTTCGCTACGAGCTCTTTGTCCGCGGCCGTGAGCAAATCGGCCGTAGCCGTCGATGCGCTCGCCCATGGTGGCGAATTCAATAGGCGAAAAGTCACAGCCGCGCCGCCGCCGGCAAACCCGCCGGCGCTGCGATCGTTGAAACCCTGGACGTCTCGGATGCGACGATAGTCGCCGGCTGCAGAAATCTCAGCCATAAAATTTCGAGCCAGCGTGTATTGGCATGACAAAATCGCTCTGGTAGGCGGCGTAAGATCCGCTCTTTCGTTTGACGGATGCGCCACTATCGAGTTCGGCCTCCTCCCCAAGATCATTGATGTCCGTCCCGATATTGAAGCTGAACAAATGGTTCGTCTCGATCTCGGTGCCATGCGCTTGAGCGGCAATCACGATCAGCACCACAAAGCTCGTGCCGATGGACAGATAGGTTACCCCCCGATTGCATTGGTACCACCTAAGGCGAACCCACTTGATGGGCGGTACCGAGCTTATGCAGGACAGAATTGACAATGGAGAAATCGGCCCATTGCACTGTCGCGGGAGGTTCTTTTCTCTCGTGCTCGGGGTCCGTCATCAGGATACGCGCCGAATTTTCGAGTGTCTCGACGTCGAAACAGCCATCCACACACCATTCGTGTCCATAAGCGGCTGCGAGCTGTTCGAGGTCGGCGCGCCTCAGGTCAGGTCGAGCCAACGCCATGGCGTCGGCCCAGCGTTGCCGGTCCGCGGCGAGCCAGCGCGCAAGCTTGATCAGCGCCATTATCACCTTCTCCACCGCCGTACGCCGTTCGGTGAGGGTCCGGACCGAGACAACATTCACTTTTGCGGTCACAGGCGCCGAGTGGAAAAAGTCCTCTTTCGAGATTAGCAGACGCAACCCGGACTTATCCGCAAGTGTCGTCCAGCTGCCCAGGGAGATCGTCGTCGCATCTATCTTACCGGCCGCTAGAGCCGCAAGCCGCGCTTGCGGCCGGCCGACGCTCACAGTGCGCAACGCGCCCGGATCAAGCCCATGACGGCGCAGCACAAGCCAGGTCAAACTGTTGTCAAGCGTGCCGACCTGACCAATGCCAAAAACCTTGCCGCGGAGCTCGGTGAGCGAGCGTACGCGATCGCTCGCTACGACGACGTATGACAAAGATCGGTCAGGCGAGCTGACGGCGCGCAGGCTGGTGTTTCCGCGACCGGCAAGTTTCAGTACCGCTTGCAACGAGACATTTGCCATGTCGCCCTCGCCGGAAAGAAGAGCTGCCACGGCGAGCGGCGTTCCGGCGACGCGTTTGAGCGTCACGTCAAGACCTTCGCGCTTGTAGAATCCGAGCTGGCCGGCCAGCTCAAGGATGGAATTAGGGACTGGCGGCGTCTGCGATTCGGTGACAATGATGGTAAAGGGCGCGAGAGCCGGTTCGGCACCGGCAGGGCCTGCGCCGGCGCAAGCCGCCGCTCCACAACCGAGCGCGCCAAGAACTGCCCCGACAATTCTTCGCATAGCGTCATCACGCGACGGGCGTTATTTCTAGAAACGCGTCCCTCTTCGATTGCGTCGGCGTATGCCAAAGTGCCTCCGCCGGCCGGCCGGAGGCGACCAGGGTGCCCTCGTGCAGCACAAGAACCAAATCAGCATCCTCCGCCTCTTCAAGCAGGTGCGTCGTCCACAATACGGTTGTGCCATTTGCGCCGCAGAGCGTGCGCGCATGCGTCAGGATCGAGCCGCGTGTAGCGACGTCGAGTCCGGCGGTTGGCTCGTCGAGCAGGAGCAGGCTCGGCCTGTGCAGAAGCGCCCGCGCGATCTCGACGCGTCGCCGCATGCCACCCGACAATCGACGCACTTTCTCGTCGAGCCGGTTGGACAATCCGAGGCGGTGCGCCTCCTCGGCAAGACGCGCAGCCCGGACTTGGTGCGGCATCCCGTAGAGGGCGCCTTGATACGCGAGATTTTGCCGAATGGAGAGATCGAGGTCAGCTGTCGGTTGCTGAAAAACGATGCCGAGGCTGGCGAGCGCCCGCAGCGGCTCACGCCTGACATCAAAGCCATTGACAGTGATCGTTCCCCGCTGCGCGTGATAAAGTCGCGTGATCAACGAAAAGAGTGTGGTCTTGCCAGCGCCGTTGCGGCCGAGAAGGACAGCAAACGCACCAGGCGGTATAGCGAAGCTCACGTCATTCAGCGCCCGCCGGTTGCCGTAACTGTGCGATATATGTGTGCACTCTAGTGCGTTCACAGCTTGCATTGGCTTTCGTGCTCATCGAAGCCCAGTGTATCGAGCACGTTCCGTTGGTGAAGAAATCCTGGCTGCGGAGAAGCCGACACCAGTATGCGCGGGCCGGCGATAAGGATCGGCTGACGCATCTGCCCGTTCCAGTGGCGGAAGCTTTGTCCCTGGCCCTTGAAGCCCGACACCAGAAACTCCGATCCGCGCATATATTTGGCCACGGTCTCGCCGTCGCTGCTGCGGCTGCGCACGGCCGCTTCGCCGACTGCGCGCACGGCAAGCCATGCCGCGTAATCGCGCGCCGTCATGTGGCGGTGGAATTTGCGCATGAACCGATCCTGAAGCTGCAGTGCTCCCCATTCCTCATTGACAGGGCTCCAGCCTGTGGCAACGAGGCCCTGCGTGCCGACCACAGGACGGGGGAGGAAGGTCCTGTCTGCGAGTTCCTCGCCGAACGTACGCTGTTCGTCGGCAACAACGAGCACATCGTAATCGCCGACCCGAGTGAAGGCTGGAATCTCTGTTTGCAGTGTCACGTGACCGGTATCGGCGTGAGTGTTTGCAGTTTGGAAAGTCCAGCGCTTCTGCGCGATGATGTTGGCCCCGAACTTGGCTGCTGAGCGCGTTGCAGCGGCTGCATAGAGTTCGTCATCAGCTGCGGGCCCAACAACCAGGAACCAGTGCTGCCATTTCTTGGTCGCCAGATATTGAGCCAAGCCGTCGGTTAGCATCGCGCGACTTGGAATCGTGTGCAGCATGTTTCGTAAGCATTCGGCGCCACGCAGCGCATCGTCGGTTGAGCCTGCATTGATGAATACCCGGTTCGGAAACTGCTTCGCTGCGTGCAGCAGTTCGGCGGCGGGCAGATTGGTGACAATGAATCGCGTATTTTCTTTCAGCGACAATATGGCCGCGTCGACATCTGCCTCGGGCCGAACGATGATCGGATCAAGTTCAAACGTCTGCCCCGTAAAACGGCCGGTACCATTGTCGTCGTCGATGCCAAGTTGCGCGCCGTCGAGCCCTTCGTTTTGCGCGGTGTCATCCAGCGGGTAAGGATTGGGCGGCGGCACGTACGGGTGCCCGATATAGCCGATGGCGATTATAGCGGGCTGTGCTGCGCACGAAGTCGATCCCGTGCCTGCAGCAACCGCGAGAGCAGCGATTGCGAGCGCCAGCATGCACTGGCCACTCATGTCTGGATGCCCATCATAAGCGGAGCCTGACGGTCGATGGCGCGACGGCTGCGAAAGACGAACGGCTGCGGCGACGCCGCGTCGACGAGTTTGGCCAACATTCCGTGATCACGCGATAAGTGGCATACCGGGTCGGGGGCGCGTGCGTTGCCGGTCAGCAAGAAGGCCTGGCAGCGGCAGCCGCCGAAATCGATGTCGCGGCGGGCGCAGGTTGCGCAGGGCTCCTGCATCCAGTCGCTGCCGCGAAACGCATTGAATGCGGGCGAATGCAACCAGATATCCCGCAGGCTGTGCTCGCGCACCGACCAGAATTCCATTCCGTCGATGCTTTCGGCCGCATGGCACGGCAGCGCCTTACCTAAGGGTGTGATGTTTATGGAGCGGCGGCCCCAACCGCCCATGCAGGCCTTCGGGTAGCGCGCAAAATAATCGGGCGGAACCGAGTCGATCGCAATACGCTCGCGATAGCGGTCGCGAAGTGCAGCGACCTCTGCCAGTGCATCCTCGACTTGCGGCCGAGTCGGCAGCAAAGCCGCGCGATTTTTTGAAGCCCAACCGTAGTACTGTACGTGCGCGATTTCGACACGGCCGGCGCCGAGCTCCATTGCAAGCGTCACCATCTCGCCAATGCGGCCGATATTTCCTCTGTGCACGACGATATTGATCGTGAGCGGCAGGCCGGCACGTACGACGCATTCTGCCGCCGCACGCTTGCGCGAATACGCGCCGCTGCGGCCGGCGACGGCATCGTTCTGCTCGGGGGCGCTGTCCTGAAAAGAAATCTGCACGTGATCGAGTCCGGCGGCGGCAAGGGCTTCGGCTTTCGCGGCAGTGAGGCCCAGCCCCGATGTGATCAGGTTGGTGTAGAGACCCGCGCTGCGCGCCGCGCGGCTCAAGGTCGCGAGATCGCGACGGGCGAGGGGTTCTCCGCCGGACAGGTGGACATGAAGGATGCCGAGGGCCGCCGCCTCATCGAAAACTCGGCTCCACGCTGTTGTATCCAATTCGTATTCCACCGCATCGAGCATTACCGGATTCGAACAATAGGGGCATGCCAATGGGCACCGATGCGTGAGTTCGGCGAGCAATCCAAGTGGGGACGGCGTGGCCATGTCACGCATCCAGCAAGAGTTTGTCCGCCAAGGCATCGAGCAAGCCGGAAGCGTCCGCCTCGACGCGCGCGCGGGGTGCCCGATACTCGGCAGTCAGGTTGTCCACGATCTGCGCAAATGTGCGACGGCCATCGCACCGCTGCAGAATGTCGGCGGCAACAGCATTGATTTTGAACACACGTTCGGGTGCCAGCAGTACCCAGCCGCCGTGCGCATCGCTCTCGATTAAGCGTACGCCAGCGCGCAACTGTGGACGAGCTTCCGCGGTAATCAGACGAGCCCGGGTGTCATCCATGGCCATCTCCAGGCACGAAAGCGCCAGGCGGCACATGTCCAGGTTCGACATAGGCATGGTGCAACGCATCGAGCATCGCCCAGAGCATGGAACACTTGAATTCGAGCGCGCTGAACACGCTCCGCTGCTGCTCGGGCGTACGGGCGTGCTGCTTCACATAGGCCAATGCATAGAGGACGTCGCGGTGCGCTTGCGGGGGGCGTCTTTCGAAATAAGCAAGCGCGGGCCGATCGACGAAATTGTAGTGCGCCAGCATTCCACTCAGCCGCTCGGCGATAATGTCAGGAGAAAACAATTCAGTCAGCGATGACGCGATCGCTTCGAGCACTGTTCTTTTCTGCACGAAGGCGACATAGGCGTCTACCGCGAAGCGGGTGATCGGCAGGAGTCCATTCAAGGAGATGACGTAGTCACGGTCCAGCGCTAGAGCGTCGGTGAGCTTCAGCCATCGCTGTGTGCCGCCTTCATCACCTGCACCGCCGTCGTGATCGAGAAGACGCGGCAGCCACTGTCGGCGCACGTCAGCATCCTCGCTCCGCGCGATGAGCGCCGCATCCTTCAGTGGGATCATGTACTGGTAATAATAACGATTGAGCGCCCAAGCCTGGACTTGGCCCTTCGTGCAGTGGCCGCCGTGCAGAAGACGATGGAAGGGATGAAGATGATGGTAGCGTCGGCGGCCAATAGCGCGCAGGGCCACTTCGAGTTCATCCGGCTGCAGCAGCTTCACAGCGCGATCTCCAGTCCATCCATTGCCACCTCCCAACCGCAGGACTGCACGGCTCGTCGTTCGGGGGAGCCGTCGATCAGGATGGGATTGGTGTTGTTGATGTGGGTGAAGATGCGGCGCGACTTCAACGCGCTGAGTGCCGCCAGAGATCCCGCTGGGCCGTCGATCGGCATGTGCCCCATTCTGGCGCCGGTCTTGTGCCCGGCTCCGACGCGGATCATTTCGTCGTCCGAATAGAGTGTGCCGTCGAAAAGCACGGTTTCGACCTGCGCCAGCCGGCTCAAGAGGCGAGGGGGTGCGGCGCCTGCAGCCGGCACGTAGGCCACGCACGTCCGAGCCGACCGTATTTCGACACCGACGCTGAGATCCTCGCCGGCGCCGGGGTGACGATGGATCGGCATTTTGCCGGGCACACTGAAAATATCGATCTCGATATCGCCGAACCGTAGCGTTTTGCCGATGGCGAGTACGTGGCGGCGGACAATGTCCGGCGCCAGCACGTCAAAGATCGGGTTTGCATCAAGTGCAGCGAAGATTGCAGTCGTCGCGTAAAGCTCGAAAGATTGGCCTTCGCGAAGGTGCAACAGCCCGGCGGTCTGATCGATGTCCGGCCCCGTAAGCAGTACTGCGCTGATGGGCGAGTGTCGCGGCGCCGCCTGCGGCCACAAACCGGGCGTAGCAGCGATCTGCGCGCGCAGGTCCGGCGTGGCGTTGATCAACAGAATTCGTTCGTCCCCGCAATCGACAGCCAGGCTTGCCTGGTTCCGCGGAGCGGCGCGCGGATCGCCCGCCCAGGCCAGACAACAGTTGGGGCAACGGCAGTTCCATTGAGGAAAGCCGCCGCCAGCGGCTGAGCCAATGATGATCGCGTTCACGGCAGCAAGTCAGAATTCTGCCGGGAGATACCCATTAATTTCGAGGCAAACACTGATCTCAATAAACGTCGGGGTGGTCCATGTCATGGCTGGCCTTTCACTTTGGACGATGAAGCGGAAGTCGTTTGGACGGCGCGGTATCAACGATTGCTTCATAACGAAGTTCCTGACTCACGCGTCCGCTTGTTTGACCGACCAGGCGCGCTCGGGCTGATAGCCGAGCACGGCCGCCGCGAAGAACAGCAGGCCCGTGCCGATCACGACGGCAAGCGCAGTCGCGTTAACGTGCAGATACAGCGAAAAACGGATCAGCTCGACCGCGTAGGTGAAGGGATTGAGTGCAGCGATGCGTGCGATGACGACACTCGCGTCCTCAAGTCGCCAGAGCGGATAGAGTGCCGTGGACGTAAAGAACATCGGAAAGATGACAAAATTCATCACCCCGGCGAAGTTCTCCAATTGGCGGATCACCGATGAGATCAAAAGGCCGAAGGCGCCGAGCATCAGACCAGATAACAAAATCGCCGGCGCCGCCGCGGCATAACCAGCCCAAGGCGGCCGCACGTCCCAAAACCGCGCCACCAGAAGAAACGCCAGCACGACTGGCATAATCACCAGAGTCGTTGCCGCAAGTCGCGCGCCGAGCAGATATCGGCGCGGCAAAGGGCAGGTCAGCAAGACACGCATCGATCCCATTTCGCGGTCATAGACCATCGACAGGGATGTCTGCATGCCATGGAACAGGAGCATCATGGCGACAAGGCCAGGCACGAGATAAACCTCGTACAGAATGTAAGTTTGGTAGGGGGGCGTAATCGAGAGCCCAAGCGCATTGCGAAAGCCGGCCGAAAAAACCGCAAGCCAAATCAACGGGCGCACAATTGCTGCAGCTAATCGACCGTGCTGTCGGATGAAGCGCAGCCATTCGCGTTGAGCGATGCCCGCAAAGGCCCGGGCGCGGTGGATTGCGGGACCTTCGGGTGCGACATAGGACGTGATGCTCATGGGGTCACCGCAACGCCCCATGGGCCGCGCCCGGAAGGAATCGATTTCACCACCTCATTTGAATGCAGGTCGACTACCGAGATGTCCCCCGAATTGCCATTGGCAGAGTAGAGCCGGCCCTCATCGGGCGACAACGCAACGTGCCACACCCGCCGTCCAACCAGGAAGTAGCGGCGGACCGAAAGATTGGCGGGATCGACTTCAGCAACACGATTAGCCGGGCCGAGCGCCACAAACAGTCGCTTGCCATCGCGGGTGAGCGCCAATCCAACCGCTTGCACGTGCTCGCGCTCAACGCCAGGAATTGCGAACTTCATATGGCCAATGATTTTGCCGGTGTCAGTCGCCAGCGCAGTCAGCGTGCCGGCAAGCTCAGACGTGACCCAGATCGTCTTGTCATCGGGGGAGAATTCGACCGAACGCGGTCGCGGGTCGACGAGCACGTTGTTGATCGATTTCAAGGTCCCCGCGTCGAGCAAATGGACCATGCTCGTTGTCTCCGAGGTCGCGGCCACGAGCTTGCCATTGTGGCTCGCGGCCATTCCTTCCGGCTCCACGCCGACCGGCGCGCTGTTGACTACAGCTTTTTTGGCAATATCGATCGCGGATACGAGGTTATCGTCTTCGTTGGCGACGAAAATGCGCTTGCCATCCTGGCTCAGGGCGAATTGTTCCGGATCGTTGCCTGAGGGAATTTGCCCCACGACCTTTCGATGCGCGGCGTCGAGCACGTCTATCCGGTTGTCATCGCCTTCCGCGACATAGATGAACTTGCCGTCAGGGCTGCTGGCAATCCCGCGAGGGCGGCGCCCGGTAGGCACTGTTGCGACGAGCGACAGGGTCGCTCCGTCGATAGCTGAAACGGTATTGTCTTGCTCGTTCGAAATGAAAATGGTTTCCGCGCAAGCGGGCGCAGCGGCAAATAGTCCGCAGACAACAACACAAAGGACGACCAACTTGAACAACGCGCGAGTCCCCGAAATCGAATCCGATGGCACAATCGGCGCCGCGGATTTTTGTTCCACTCTAGAGTTTAGGGAACGCCAGAGTCAGGCTTCCGACAGAGACTTTTCAGCGCAACGCGTACAAATACGCGGTGATGTCACGCGCCTGCTTGGCACCGATGCCCATGTCCGGCATCGCATTCCCCGGAACGACCTTTTGCGGATGCATAATCCAATAAGCCATGTTCTCGGGTGTGTTGCGCAGCATGCCGGCGATGTAGATGCGTTTACCCATGTGATCGAGCGGGGGACCGACTAAGGCGGTGGCGCCGCTCACGCCGGGGATCGAATGGCAGGAGCCGCAGCCGTAGTAGCTAATCAAGGCTGCGCCGCGGCCAGCATCGCCGAACGAAGATGGTTGTGCTCCAGCCTCGCCGTTGCAGGCACCCAACACAAGCGGCAATAAAACGATAGCGGAAAGTCCAGCGGACAGGCGAGCGACGCGCTTAAGCTCTTCCTGCTCGGCGTCTTGCAGCCATTTGGCAAAGAGCCACGCGATGGCAACAACATAGAGAAGACCCGCAGGGACCCACATAATGACCCCCGCGAGTTGCTGGTCTTGCAGTGGTGTTAGACCCCACGCGGCGGCATCGGCCGTCTGTTGAGGATAAAGCGGAAATTTGGCCAGGAAGATCAGCGCCCCGGGTAATCCGCCGAGAATGGCCGTGGTGCTGACGTGAATGAGCGTCGCGGGATAAGTGAGTCGTCGTCGGCCAGACGGCTCGATCACGATCGTCCAAAACATGAGGCCGGTAGCGAAGAAGCAGAGATGCTCGAGCGCGTGCACACCTTCGTTGGCGAGCGCCCATTGATAGGGCTTCGGGAAATGCCAGAAAATAAAGCTACCGCTGAACAGGAGCCAAACGACCCCGGGACTCATAGCCAGCGCGAACAGCCGTTTGAATCCGAGGCGGCCCCATATCCATCCGAGTGATCGGCGTGCTGGCGAGCGAAAAGCCCACATAAAAGCGATCGGCGGGCGCCCCCACACAAGCAACGGCGGGGCTACAAAGAGTAGCAACATATGCTGCACCATATGCGCCGAGAAAAGTTGCTCGGCGACGGTATCGATGGGCGATTCCAACGCGACAAACAGCGTGAACAGGCCGGCGAAAAAACACGCAAGCTTGCCGTTGTCGATCAACCGCGCAGCGCCTTGCCGCCGCCGCATGTGCAGGACTCCGGTTGTATAGAGCCAAATGCAGATGCCGAGAGACAGCAACACCCACCAATCCCAGTTCCAGGTCAACGTCTCATGCCGGCGGCCGTGCGCAAAGGCCGTGGCGGGCAGCAGCCAAAGCAATGCGGTGACGATCAGTAAGCGCATAGCGGCTCAACTGCGAGGCTGATGATTCCATACAACACAGCACAGAAGAACAAGACGCTGAACGCCATGCCGATCATGCTGAGGTAACGCGTTCGGCCTTCACCTTTCTCGACGAGGTGGTGCACATGACCCTCCGACTCCGAGCCGGTCACCGCCCAGTTGCGTAGTGCGACGTAAAAAGCGCTGCCGCACACGGCTAGTGCAACGAAATAGCAGGCCAAGATAACCGGCCAGGCAAAGGCGAAGCCGTGAATTGCACGGTCCAGCGGGTGGTCACCGGCAAAACACGCATGGACCCCGAGCGCATAAGTTACCATCAAGTTGCCGGCCCAGACGACTGGCGCGGCAAAAAGTCCGTAGAACAGCGCAAGAAGGCTTACCCGGCCGCGATGCTTGGCGGGATGATGGGCGCGGCTGAATGCAATGAATTCCTCGGACATGCGCGCACCTAAAAGAAGTAAGGCGTGCCGTTGAGCACGAAAAATACCGCAAGCCAGATCACTGCGAGAAAGTACCAATACAGCTTGCCGATAGTGATCGGCACGTGCCGTACGCCGTCGAAGTAGCCGAGCGCCGTCCACACGAAGAGCATGACGAACATCAACCAGCCGACCACGACATGGGCGAGATGGAAGCCAGTGATGACAAAATATTCCGAGCTGTAGGTGCTTGATGACAAAGTGAAAGGCTTGCTGACCCAATCGAGAAATTGCAACGCGATGAAGCCGGCGCCCAGAACGACCGTGGCAAGCAAGGCAAGTAACGCCAACAGCACCCGGTTGAGCAGGATTGAACGGTCGGCGAACCAAGCTGTGAGGCAGCCGATGAGCACGACGGCAGTTTGTGGTGCGGAGAAGGCGAAGCTCGGCGGCCCCCCAGGAATCCAGTTCGCAGGCGGCTGGATAGAGAAGTAGAAATAGCTGAAAAAAAGATAGGCGAAGATGGACGCCTCGGAAATCAGTAGGAACCACGTGCCCCACCAGCCGGAGGCGCGCAGGCCGATGGCACCGGCCGGAAGGTAATGGTCTTGGTTGATGTCGGTCATGATTCGGCTACCATACGTTCGCCTGCTTCAAGGCGCGGCCATAGCCAAACGATGGTACCGATAACGCCGACCGCCGCGCCAACGCCGGCAAGCGTCCAGATGTGTGCAAGCAGTCCAGCGAACAATGCGGAAATGCACAGCGTCACGACGAAGGGCATGTAAGATTCGCCAGGCATTTTAAGGATGACATCGGGTTCGCCATCCATCGGCGACACCCCCATTGTTTCGTGGTGGTCGTCGAGGATAGGTCCGCGGTCTAGGACCGACTCGCCGTCGCCTTCTTGCAGCCTCGCCTCCCACAAAGGGTGACGGCTGGCGACGCTGGGAATGACGGCAAAATTGTACGGCGGTGGAGGCGAAGATACCGACCATTCGAGCGTCGGTGCATCCCAAGGATTGTTGCCGGCGATCGCGCCACGGCGCAGGCTGTAAGCGACGTTGACGATGAAAGCGAGGATGCCGAGCGCCAGGATGAAAGCGCCGATGGTGGTGATCAGGTTGGGCGTTTCAAAACCGATGCCCGCAGGATAGGTGTATACGCGCCGCGGCATGCCGAGCAGCCCGGTGATGTGCATGGTGAAGAAGCCCACGTTGAAGCCGACGAATGTGAGCCAGAAATTGATCTTGCCGATCGTCTCGTCGAGCATGCGGCCGGTAAATTTCGGAAACCAATAATAAAGGCCGCCCATGACGCCGAAGAAATTGATGCCGATGAGCACGTAATGAAGGTGAGCGACCACGAAATACGTATCGGTGAGCTGCCAATCGACCGGCACTACGCCGGTCATAAAGCCTGACACGCCGCCGATGACGAAAAGGAAAATGAAGCTGGCAAAATAGAGAAATGCCGTTGTGAAGACCGGCCGTCCTGTCCAGATCGTCGCTATCCAGGAAAAGACCTGCACCGCGCTGGGAATGGTGATGATGATGGTCGCCGCGCTGAAAAAGGACATCGCCATCGTCGGCAGCCCTGTCGCGAACATGTGGTGTACCCACACCCCAAAGCCAAGAATCATGGTGGCGACCGTCGCCAGTACGACGGCGGTGTATCCGACCAGCGGCCGCCGGCAGAACGTGGGCAAGCCGTCCGAGACGATGCCCTGCGCCGGTAAGACGATCATGTAGACCCAGGGATGCCCCCACATCCAAAACAGATGCTGCCAGAGCAGCGGGTGTCCGGTGAGGTTGCCGCCGGAGGGCAGGAAGAAATGCGTGCCGAAGGTGCGGTCCATCCACAGAAAGAAGAACGCGAGGCTCACGACCGGCATTGCGAAGATCGCTGCGGCGTTGGCCGAAAGCGTGCCCCAGGTAATGATCGGCCAGCGATTCACCGACATTCCGGGGCAACGCGTGCGCAGCGTCGTGACGATAAAGTTGATCGCGCCGGCCGTCGTCGAGATGCCCATGAAGATGTTGGCGAGACAGTAGAAATCGATGTTGATGCCCGGATTGTACGGCTTCGATGCATACGGCACGTAATTGAACCAGCCAGCGTCGGGCGCTGCGCCGACGGCGAAGCTCGTGTAAAGAAAAATTCCCGAGGCGGCGAAGACCCAGTAGGAAAATGCATTCAGGCGGGGGAATGCCATGTCGCGCGATCCGAAGATCAGCGGCCACAGATAGTTGCTGAAGCCGGATAGAACCGGAAAGGCGTACCAGATGATCATCGTGCTGCCGTGCATGGTGAACAGCTGGTTGTATTGCTCGGGCGTGAGCACATGCGCATTGGGCCCGGCGAGCTGGATGCGCATCACTAGCGCTTCGATGCCGCCGGCGATCAGGAAAATGAATGCAGTGACCAAATAGCGCAGGCCGATTTCCTTGTGATCCACGGTCGATAACCAGCCGCGGATGCCCGGTGTCGTTTCCCACATGCTATGCAGTTTTTCGCGCAAGCTCCGATCGTCGCGCGATTTGACCTCGGGCAGGCGCTGATAGACGTCGGGAATGTCCTCATAGGTCGTGGTCACGATAACGGCCTCATTGCAATGTTTTTAGAAAATCCCTGAGCGAATTAAGGTCGGCGGCGGACAACCTTAGTGTCGGCATCAAATTGCCGGGCTTGATGTGTTGCGGATTGGAAATCCAGCCGGAGAGATTGCCGACGGTGTTGGGCAACGTGCCGGCAGCAATCGTGCGGCGCTGCATCAGATGGCTGAGGTCTGGCCCGACCTTGCCATTGGCGAGCGTGCCACGAACAGTGTGGCACACGGCGCAATTGTGCATGAATACGCTTTGACCCTGTGCCGCCTTGGCGACCTCCGATTCCGCGTGTGGCGTGAGAGGGCCTTCGAGCTGATGCGCACGCCAAGCGGCGAAATGCTCCGGCGCGTCCGCCACGACGATCAAGCCCATATGTGCGTGCTGCGCGCCACAGAATTCGGTGCACTGGCCGCGGTAGATGCCGGGCTTGTCGGCCTGCAGCCACGTGTGGTTTTGCTGCCCTGGGATGGTGTCCATCTTGCCGCCGAGGGCCGGCACCCAAAACGAGTGGATCACGTCGCTGCTTGTGAGTTCGATGCGCACCGGCTTGCCTACGGGCACATGGATTTCGTCGGCGGTGGTGAACGTCTGCGCGGGCTCGCCCTCGTAGCGCACCTCCCACCACCATTGGTGCCCGATGACATGGATACGCGCCGCAATGTCCTTCGGCGCGGCGGACACCTCGGCGAGCACGACATAATTCCAGACCAGGACGCCGGTCAGGATGACGAAAGAAATAGCAATGCCGATATAAATGAAGGCGAGACCCGAACTGCTGCGCTCCAGCGGCACCGTTTCGAGGCTTGTCGCCGCGCCGCCAGCGCGACGGATCAGCATGCCCGACAGCACCAAGGCACCGATAATTGCGATAACCGCCAGCGAGATGATGAGCACAGCGTAAAGCAGGGTCACGACGCCGTAATTGCTGGGGCCGAAGCCGGTCATGAAGGAGAGGCCGTGCGAGGCCGTCTCCTGTGCTGCCGCGGGCGCTGCGGTCATGCCGCTCGCTGCGGCGGCCAGCGCCATGGAAGCCGGATGCGGTCTAGGCGACATGGCGCGCCCGCGTCACGGCTGCGGGCCGGACGAATCCGGTGTGTCCTGTCCAATCATGCTGGTAGGGTTATGCTTCGTGGGCTTCTGCCCCATGCTGAAGGGCTCGGTGTAATTCCACGGCTGCGAGGTTTCCTTGAATTCAGCCGGCACCTGTTCAATGGCGGGCTCATGCTGCGCGATCGAGACGGTCGTCCCCCAGCCGGTCGGCTCCTTGCTGATGCTTTGCACGTAGCTGACGATGTCCCAGATGACGTTGGTGGGCAGGATGGTGCCCCAAGCCGGCATGCCCAACGGTGCGCCGTGAGAAATGACAAGGAAGATTTGCGCCGGGTCTGAGCCGAATTTGAAAAACGAGTTGCTCAGGGCGGGTCCCATACCGCCGCCGCCATTGCTCATGTGGCAACCGACGCAATTGAACTTGTTGAAGTACTCCATGCCGCGTTGTGCCGAGTTGGGATCGCCCGCCATCGGGTTTTGCGGCATCGGGCCGGTCGACACGGCACCGGGCAAGTTGCGCACCAACGGGACGCTGAGCAGGTGATTGGCCGTCGGCTGCACCGGGTTAGTGCCGGGCGTCGCGGTAAGACTTTGATCGTTCGGCGGCGCGGTGTCGTCGGCCGCGTAGACGGGTGTCAGTGCACCGAAGCTGATGAAAACCGCGGCAGCAATGTGTGCGCGAGAACGTGGCAACATGCGCTCCTCCAAATTACTTCAAAGAGCTGTTCCTCTCGGATTCGGATGTCTTGCCTGCTGCCACCGGCAGCGTGGGGATTCCATATTCATGCAATAAGGCCGTAATCTGCGGCTGTTTGCGCGCGATAATGTCGTCGAGTTTCGTTTTCAGCGCGTCATCGCGCTTACGAACGCCCATGGCGATGTCGTAATTGAAAATGAGCGGCGCAAACGATGCGGTGTCGGTGATCGGCGTCACCGTCAGCGGCGCCGGCGACTGCTTCGCGAAATAGCCGGCCAGCGGCCCCCACACGGCGGCGATATCGACATCGCCGCGCTCAACGGCGGTGACGATGCGCGCCGGCGGGTTCGGGACGCGATAGTCGCCGTACACCGTATAGCCGACGAGATTCTTGACGATGCCCTGCCGAGAGAGGGCGTGCACCGGAGGTGTGTTGAAGCCGTCATCCCCGATGAGCTGTACGCCGATTTTTTGTAAATCCCGCAGGCGCGGATCCTTGATCGAGCTGATGTCGAGGTGGCGGTCAGCGCGGGAGATGAAGACATAGCTTGATCGATAGTAGGGGATCGTCGTCTCCACGAGGTCGTAGTGCGCTGGCACGCCCATAACCACGTCGCACTTTTTTGCTTTAAGCGTCTCGCGGACGAAGCCGCGGCGTTGCGCATGCCAGCTGTAGGTGACCTTTTCGCCAAGCTCAGCGGCGACCAGCTCCGCCAATTTGTTCTCAAAGCCCTGCTTCTCCCGGTTCGAGAACGGTAGGTTGTTCGGATCGGCGCACACGCGAAAGCTATTGCTCGAACTGCTTTGATCCGCAGTCTGTTGTGCAGCCAAGGGCGTAGCGGCGAGTGCCGCGGTCAAAGCCCCGATTACCGCGAAAACACCGACGACCCGCTCACTTGTTGGCATTGGCGCCTCCTTGAGCAGGCGGAGGCTGACCACCCGTACCGGTGGTCGAGGCGGCTGCGCCCTGCAGCGGCTGTTCGGAAACCGTGTGTTTGATCTTGCTCGACAGCGCGAACACCACAAGCGTGCCGCCGCCGGCTGTATACGCGGGCAGATCTTGCGTGGCGCCAACAAAGCCGAGGCCGGCGTTACGCACGCGAGGATCGATTTCAGCGTTGGCGATGGCGCCCGGCCAGCCGCCAACCCCGCAAAGAATGGCGACGTATTGCGTGCCGTTGACCGCGTAAGTGATCGGCTGACCGATGATGCCGGAGGGAGCGTGGAATTTCCAAATGACCTCACCGGTCTTGGCGTTCACCGCTTTGAACCAGCGGTCCATGGTCCCGTAAAACGCCACGTCACCCGCGGTGACAACCGTTCCGCTCCACACTGGGAATTTTTCGTGGATCGCCCAGACCTTTTTCTTCTGGACCGGATCCCATGCCATGTATTCACCACGGTAGCCGCCAGGCCCCGCATACATATCAACAGTGGCGCCGACATACGGTGTCCCGGCGATATAGCCGACGTCCGATGTCTTCCAGTTCATGCACAGGTGCTGGTGCGGCACATAGATGAGCTTGGTCTGCGGCGACCAGGCCGATGGCTGCCAGTCCTTGGCGCCATCGGCGTTCGGACAAACATCCACGACCGTCTTGCCGACTTTTGGCGTCACCGCGTCATTGGGAATGATGCGGCCCGTCTTCATGTCGATGCCTTTGGTGGCGTTGATGTAGTCGTACGGTGTCGCCGAAATCAGCTTACCGTCCTGACGGTCCAGAACGTACATGTAGCCGTTGCGCGCCACGTGCACGATGGTCTTGCGGGTCTGTCCGTCGATCGGGAGGTCAAGCAACAGGCTTTCGTTGATTTCGTCGTAATCGAAGAGGTCGTGCGGCGTTATTTGGTACGCCCACTTGGCTTCCCCAGTATCGGGATCGCGCGCGAACAGGGTCGAGGTCCACAGGTTGTCGCCCGGCCGCTGCTCGTGATTCCACGGACCGGGATTGGCCGTGCCGTAGTAAATGCTGTTAAGTGCGGGATCGTACTGAATCCAACCCCACATCGTTCCACCGCCGATCTTCCAGGCGTCCGGCGGCCACGTGCTGACTCCGAGGTCCTTGCCCTGCATCCAGCCATATTGCGGTTTGAAGTCCTTTCCGATCAGAACGTCCTTATCCGGGCCAGTGGCATAAGCGCGCCACGCGATCTTCCCGGTATTCTCATCAACCGCGGTGACCCAACCGCGCACACCCAGCTCGCCGCCACTATTGCCGATCAAGACTTTGCCCTTCACTACGAGCGGCGCCATCGTGACTGTTTCGCCCTTGTTGATGTCACCGAGCTTGGTATGCCAAAGCTCTTTGCCGGTGTTGGCATCGAGGGCCACCGAATAATCGTCGAGCGTGTTGAGAAAGATTTTGCCGTTGTCGTAAGCGAGGCCGCGATTGACCACATCGCAGCACGCTACGCCGACCGCGGAAAGATTGGGTTTCGGGCTATAGGACCATTTTAGATCGCCGGTCCCCGCGTCGAGCGCGAAGACTTGGTTAGGGTGCGGACCGAGATAGGGGCCGACGACATACATCGTGCCGTTGATGACAAGTGGGGCGGCTTCTTGCCCACGGTCGGCACCGACCGAGAACGTCCACGCGACCTGCAGTTGATCGATGTTCTTGGTGTTGATCTGGTCGAGACCGCTGTAGCGCGTATTCGCATAGTTTTTCGGCGCCATCACCCAATTGTTCTGGTCTTGGCTGAGCTTGATGAGATCGCTGCTTGGATTATTGCCCTGAGGCTGCTGTGAGGTCTGTGCGGAAACGGGATGAAAAGAAAAAGCAGCAGTCAACAGCGTGGCCGCTAGTGCGAAGCGACCGAGCGACTCGGGGCGGCACATGATAAAACCTCTGCAATGTACGAGTGGAAAGTAGAGGTGTGAACGTTGCGTCCTGAGACTTGGTTCCGAAATCGTTCCATCGCGGCAAGGCAAAATTTACGTGAGATCGACGACCGACTTGTTCGGCGCAGATTGGTGACTTGCGCCATAACGCATGTAACACATCAGAATTTTTAGAATTTGAGTCAGGTGTCCTACACAGCACTGTCGCTGCACATCGCGCGCAACAGAAGTTTGGAAATTTGGAACGCCGCGAACGTCAGCGCGTTCCGCTGACGTAGTCGCTGTGACGCACTGCGTCGGTATTCAGAAATGTTTTCAATACACGCTTTGGCCTGAGCTCTTCATCGGCGCACAGCCGCGGAGGCAGACACATGCTGCGTATCCAGATTCCACTCATTGTCTCGCGGACCGCCTGGTTGGCGGTCGCGGCGACGGCGTTTGCATTGGGGGGCACGGGTTTCGCTCGCAGCGATGAGCCGGCGCACTCCAGCCCGACAAGCGGCCACCAGGTCTATATGGCGGCGCGTTGCTTTGCTTGCCACGGCGAGATGGGTTTTGGCGGCGTCGGCCCTCGATTTCGCCAGAACCGGTTCGTCGGCATGCGAGACTACGTCGTCGGTCAGATTCTCATTGGCCGGGGGGTCATGCCCTCGTTCGCTGAAACGCTCAATAACCAGCAGATCGCCGCGGTCGCCACCTACATTCGTAATAGTTGGGGCAACGATTTCGGTCCGGTGAAAGCCTCGGAGGTCGAGCACGTGCGGCAGGAAATCAAGCTGAAGCCGCCGCAAGGACCCCATCTGCCGCCAGAATCGCAACAACCGCCGGGTGCGCCCGTTCCGCCGGGCTCGAACAGTCCCGGCCAAGCACTCCCTCCCGACCAAAGCAAATGATTCAGTGCCCCACCGACATTTAGGAGAGTCCCATGTCAGCCCTGCACGTCATCACCAGATCTGTCTTGGCGGCACTGGCGGCCGGCGTAACCTTCACTCTGGCGTCCTCGGCATGGGCACAGAAAGCGCCGTGTCCGGTCGACCATGACAAGCTCGTGCAGGTGCTCAAGCACAGCGTCAAGGCAAGTGGTGGTCCGGATAACGGCGGCTTACCCGTCAATGAATGGGCCGCGGTCGTCAACCGCGACGGAATTGTTTGTGCTGTCGCTTACAGCGGCAATAAGCCAACCGACCAATGGCTCGGGAGCCGCGCCATCGCCGTGGAGAAAGCCAACACCGTCAACGCTTTTGGGCTCGATACCTACGCGATCTCGACGGCCAATCTATGGGCGCAGTCGCAGCCGGGCGGTTCGTTGTTCGGCGCCGCCGCGACCAATCCGCCCGTGGCGCAAGACCTCTACTCCGGCGATCCCACCAAGTTTGGTTCTGGCGCCGATCCGCTGGTCGGAAAGGTGGTCGGCGGCGTCGTCGCGTTCGGCGGCGGCGTCGCTCTCTATCAGGGCGGCAAGCTCGTCGGCGGGCTCGGTGCTAGTGGCAACACTTCGTGTGCCGATCACA
>DASRDF010000075.1:0-44376 GCA_035652735.1 Pseudolabrys sp.
CCGTCGCGCTCGTGCAAGCCATGAGCCGCGGTGAGCACCAAGCGCGCCCCCGACATGCCGAGCGGATGGCCGAGCGCGATGGCACCGCCATGCGGATTGACGTGCTCGGCGTCATCGGCAAGGCCGAGCTGGCGCAGGCAGGCGAGCGACTGCGAGGCGAAGGCTTCGTTGATCTCGATCACATCGTAGTCGCCGATCTTGTGACCCAGGCGCTGCATCAGCTTGCGGCTCGCCGGCACCGGACCGATGCCCATGATACGCGGCGGCACGCCGGCCGACGCCATGCCCAACACGCGTGCCCGTGGCGTGAGCCGGTGCTCCTTCACCGCGTCCTCCGAGGCGACGATCATCGCCGCGGCGCCGTCATTGACACCGGACGCGTTGCCAGCGGTCACCGTGCCGTCCTTGCGAAACGGGGTTTTCAGCTTGGCCAATTGCTCAATCGAGGTGTCCGGACGCGGATGCTCGTCGCGGTCGACCAGCACCGGACCATTTTTGCCCCCTGGCGCCTCCACCGCCACGATTTCGGTGGTGAAATAGCCGCGCCCTTCGGCGGCGCCGGCGCGTTGCTGCGAGCGCAACGCGAACGCGTCCTGGTCGGCGCGGCTGATCTGGAATTCCTCGGCGACGTTTTCTCCGGTCTCCGGCATCGAATCGACGCCGTATTGGGCTTTCATCAACGGATTGACGAAGCGCCAGCCGATGGTGGTGTCGAAAATCTCCGCCTTGCGTGAAAACGCCTCTTCGCTTTTGCCTTGTACAAAGGGCGCGCGCGTCATCGACTCGACGCCGCCGGCAATGGCAAACTCGATTTCGCCGGCCTTGATCGCGCGCGCGGCCGCGCCGACCGCCTCCATGCCCGACGCGCAAAGCCGGTTGAGTGTAACGCCGGGAATACTCGGCGGCAGGCCGGCGAGCAGCAGCGCCATGCGCGCCACGTTGCGGTTGTCTTCACCGGCCTGATTGGCGCAGCCGAAGAACACGTCGTCGAGCTTTTCCCAATCGACGTGGGTGTTACGCTTCATCAGCGCCTTGATCGGCACGGCGGCGAGATCGTCGGTGCGCACTTTGGCGAGGGCGCCGCCGAAGCGGCCGATCGGCGTGCGCGCGGCGTCGCAAATGAAGACTTCGCGCGCCATCACGCCGCCTCCGCATGGGCGCGATTGGTGCGCGCGTGCAGATCGCGAAGCACGTCAAGTTCTTTGGCTCCGGGCGGCGGCGTCTCCGCGACTTTAGCCGCGAACTTCACGGGCCAGCCGGTGTTCTCCTGGATCTGCTCGCGCGTGATGCCGGGATGGATGGAAACGACCGTCATTTCCTTGGTCTCTGGGTCTGGCTCGAACAGGCACAGATCAGTGATCAGTCTGGTCGGACCCTTGGTCTTGACGCCCAGCTTGGCGCGCGAATCGCCGCCACAGGCGTGACCGATGGAGGTGACGAAATCGATTTTATCGACAAAGCCTCGCTTGCTTTGCGCCATGATGATGAAAATTTCACCACAGGAGGTGGCGATCTCCGGCGCGCCGCCGCCGCCGGGCAGCCGCACCTTCGGCTTCTCATAAGCACCGACGACCGTGGTGTTGAGATTGGCATATTTGTCGATCTGCGCGCCGCCGAGAAAGCCGATATTGATGCGTCCGCCTTGCAGCCAATAGCGGAACATCTCCGGCACCGAGACAGTGGTCAGCGCCGTCTCGCACAACTCGCCGTCGCCGATCGACAGCGGCAGCACGTTCGGCTTGGTAGCGAGCGTGCCCGACTCGTAGATCAGCGTGATGCCGGGCGCATGAGTGAGGCGGGCGAGGTTGCAGGCCGCGGATGGCTGCCCGATGCCGACGAAGCACACGTCGCTGCTCTTAAGCGCGCGCGCCGCGGCGATGGTCATCATTTCGTTCGGCTTGTAGTCGGGCATCGTCCTCACTCTGCCGCTGCGCGGAACCTGCGGACGTGTTCGGCAAACACCTCAGGGCCTTTTTCCAGGACGTTCTCTTTCATCCATGTAAGAAAGCTGTCGCGCTCGCGCGAGATCTCGTCCCATTTCTTGTAGTAGCTATTGTTGCGCGGATAGTAGCCCTGCGCATAAGACGGAAAGGCGCCTCCCGGCACTTCGGCGATGTAACCGACGGTCCAGTGCGGCAGCACCACGGCATTAAGACTGCGGTCGCGCGGCAATTCGTCGACGATCTCCTCGACGGTCACCACCGAACGCTTCGATGCCAGCACCGCTTCCTTCTGCACGCCGAGCACGCCTTCGATCATGACATTGCCGGCGCGGTCAGCGCGCTGGGCGTGGATCACCGCAACATCGGGGCGATGGGCCGGGATGGCCGCAAGCTTCTCGCCGGTAAAGGGACACGTGATCGATTTGATTCTGGCATTCACTTTCGGCAGGTCGGTCCCGATGTAGCCGCGGAACACGGCGCACGGCAGTCCCGCTGCGCCGGCCTCATAGGCATTGGCCATCGCAGCATGCGAATGCTCCTCGATCTCCAGCTTGTGCGGCCAGCCGTTCTCGACCGCGTCGCGAAAGCGGTGCAGCGAACCGACGCCCGGGTTGCCGCCCCAAGAAAAGACGAGCTTATCGGCGCAGCCCATGCCGATAAGCTGGTCGTAGACCAGGTCCGGCGTCATGCGGATCAAAGTCAGGTGCTTGCGCTTTTGCCGGATGATCTCGTGGCCGGCGGCGTGCGGGATCAGATGCGTGAAGCCTTCCACGGCCACCGTGTCGCCGTCGCGGACGGTAGCCTCCACGGCCTCGGCGAGAGACGAAATACGCGCCATGCGGACTGCTTCCCGGTTCGGCTTTCGTATTTACGGCCGGGCACAGGCAGGGTCAAATGGGTGCGAGGTCATCCATCGCGCTTTCAGCCATGATTGGACAACAGCCGATCTTCACTGTCGCCGCGGAGCTCGAAGCAACTTTGTCGATCGGCCGCACGCCTTATGGCGAACGCCGCTGCGTCGGTATCACCGGGGGCACAGTAAGCGGGCCCAGGCTCACGGGCCGCATTCTGCCCGGCGGCGCCGACTGGCAGATCGTGCGCAGCGACGGCGCCGCCGACATCCAGGCGCGCTACATCATCGAGGCGCAGAACGGGGCGCGGATCCTGGTCGACAGCAAAGGCCTGCGCCACGGACCGTCCGAAATCCTGGAAAAGCTCGCGCGCGGCGAACCGGTCGACCCCTCTCTATATTATTTCCGCACCGTCATGCGCTTCGAGACCGCCGACCCGGCGCTCGATTGGCTCAACCGCATTCTGGCGCTGGCACGCGGTGCACGCGCCGCCCGCAGCGTCCGGCTCGATGTGTTCGAGGTGCTTTAAGCGAGGGCGAAGGAAATGACGATGGGACGCGCCAATGAAGACAGCGTGCTCCTCGTTGTCGACGTACAGAACGATTTCTGCAGCGGCGGCGCGCTTGCCGTGCCGCAGGGCGAGACGGTCGTGCCGTTGATCAACCGGCTGGCCGAACGCTTCGCACACGTGGTGCTGACGCAGGATTGGCATCCGCGCGGACATCAGTCGTTCGCCTCGTCGCATCCCGGCAAGGCGCCGTTCGAGCAGATCGCCGTCGCCTATGGCCCACAGGTGCTGTGGCCCGACCACTGCATCCAAGACACCGCAGGCGCCGACCTCCATCCGGACTTGCGCATTCCGCATGCCGAACTCGTTCTGCGCAAGGGCTTTCGCCCAGCAATCGACTCCTATTCCGCCTTTTATGAGAACGATCATGTGACGCCGACAGGCCTGGGCGGCTACCTGCGCGAGCGGGGTTTGACTCGCGTGGTCCTCGCCGGCCTGGCGTTCGACTTCTGCGTCCGCTATTCCGCCGAGGACGCCCGTCGCGAAGGGTTCGATGCGACCGTCGTCGAAGACGCCTGCCGTGCCATCGACCTTGCCGGCTCGGCGGCAAAAGCGCGCGCAAGCTTGTCCCAATGCGGCGTCACGTTGGCCAGCGCCGCGCACTTGACGGCGGCCTGAGCGCTCTTGACCCGCGGCCGGCGGCAAGCCGTACTGTCATCGACAAGGATCGAGACGACAGGGGAGGACATGCCGAGCGTGAGCCGCAAGAGCGAGCCGGCCACCGCGCCGTTGCGCGCCGTGCGACTGAGCGCGCCCGATGCCGTCATCGAACGCAAGGGCAACGGCGTTATCTACATCCGTTGCGGGCAGCCGCTCGGCCCATATCACGGCAAGCTTTCCGAGGCGCTGGAGCGCTGGGCGCGCGAGGCACCTGACCGTGTCTTCCTCGCGCAACGCGGAGAATCCGAACAATGGCGCAAGCTGACCTATGCGCAGGTGCTCGACAGCGTGCGGCGCATCGGCGCGGCGCTGCTGCGGCGCGGACTGTCGGCGGAGCGGCCGGTTGCCATCCTCTCCGGCAACGGTATCGAGCACGCGCTGCTCGCGCTCGGCGCGATGTATGTCGGCATTCCCTACGCGCCGATCTCGCCGGCCTATTCGCTGATGTCGGCCGACTTCGGCAAATTGCGGCTGACGCTGGAACTACTCACGCCGGGCCTGGTGTTCGCCGCCGACGGCATGCCGTTCGGCAAGGCCATTGCCGCCGCCGTGCCCGCCGACGCCGAGCTTGTGGTGGATCGCAATGCGCCGCCGGAACGTAAAGCGACCGCTTTCGCCGATTTATTGGGCGCTGAGGACATAGCCGGCGTTGCCGCGGCGCATGCAGCGGTCACACCCGACACCGTTGCCAAATTCCTGTTTACCTCGGGATCGACCGGGACACCGAAGGGCGTCATCAACACGCAGCGCATGCTGTGCGCCAACCAGGCGATGATCGGCGCCGGCTTTGCGTTCGTCGCCGACGAGCCGCCGGTGGTCGTCGACTGGCTTCCCTGGAGCCACACCTTCGGCAGCAATCACAATTTCAATCTGGTGCTGGTCAACGGCGGCTCGCTCTATATCGACGACGGCAATCCGACGCCGGCAGGCGCGGTCAAGACCGCGCGCAATCTTCGCGAGATCGCGCCCACCATCTATTTCAACGTACCGAAGGGCTACGAGGCGCTCATCCCGCATTTCCGGGCGGACGAGACGCTGCGCCGCAATTTCTTCTCACGGCTGAAGGTGCTGTTCTATGCCGGCGCCGGCCTCAACCAGACCACCTGGGACGAACTCACTCGGCTGGCGGTGGAGACGACCGGCGAGCGCATCGTTTTTCTCTCCTCGCTCGGCTCGACCGAAACCTCGCCGCTCGCGCTTGCCTGCACCTGGGACTTCGACCGCGCTGGAAATATCGGCCTGCCCGCTCCCGGCGTCGAACTCAAGCTGGTGCCCAACGAAGGCAAGCTCGAGGCGCGGCTGCGCGGGCCGCACATCACGCCGGGCTACTGGCGGCAGGAGCAACTCACGCGCGAGGCCTTCGATGCGGAGGGCTTTTATAAGATCGGGGACGCGCTCAAATTCGCCGACCCCGGCGACCCTCTTAAGGGCCTGCTGTTCGATGGCCGCATCGCCGAGGACTTCAAACTGGCGACCGGCACCTGGGCAAGCGTCGGCCCTTTGCGCGCGCGCTTCATCGATTTTTGCGCGCCTTACGTGCGCGACGTCGTCTTCGCCGGCCCCGACCGCGAAGACATCGCCGCACTGGTATTCCCCGATCTCGACGCCTGCCGCAAGCTTGCCGCTTTAGGTCCGGAAGCAACGGCGGCGGCCGTCGTCGCGCATGAAAAGGTGCGCGCGACCTTCGCAACGCTGCTGCACCGGCTGGCGGCCTTGAGCCCCGGCTCCTCCACGCGAGTCATGCGCGCGCTGCTGATGGCAGAGCCGGCGTCGATGGACAAAGGCGAGGCGACCGACAAGGGCTCAATCAACCAGCGCGCGGTGTTGACGAACCGTGCCGCCCTGGTGGACGAACTCTACACACGGCCGCTATCGTCGCGTGTCATTACCGCAGGGGGCTGAACACCATGGACGTGAAAGGACAAGCGGCGATCGTCACCGGCGGCGCCTCCGGCCTCGGTGCCGCCTGTGCGCGCACGCTCGCCGCCGGCGGCGCCAAAGTGGCTGTCTTCGACGTGAACGAGAAGACAGGGAGCGAGATCGCCGCCGAGCTCAAGGGCATTGCCGTTGCCTGCGACGTGTCCGAAGGCACTTCGGCGCAGGCCGCCGTGCAAAAGGCCGCCGCCGCGCACGGTCCCGCGCGCATTCTGGTCAACTGCGCCGGCATCGGCCCGGCCAAGCGTATCGTCGGCAAGGACGGCCCGATGCCGCTCGCCGACTATGAACGCGTCATCAAGGTCAACCTGATCGGCACCTTCAACATGATGCGGCTGGTCGCCGCCGGCATGCAGCCGCTGCCGCCGCTCGCGGACGGCGAGCGCGGCGTCATTGTGTCGACCGCCTCGGTTGCTGCCTTCGAAGGCCAGATCGGCCAGGCAGCCTATTCGTCGTCGAAGGGCGGCGTCGCCGCGCTCACCATGCCGGCGGCGCGCGAATTCGCGCAATTCGGCATTCGCGTGCTGGCGATCGCGCCGGGCATCTTCGCAACGCCCATGCTCAAAGCGCTGCCGCAGGAGGCGCAGGATTCGCTCGGCGCGTCCGTGCCCTTCCCGAAGCGGCTCGGCGAGCCGCGCGAGTTCGCCGCGCTGGTGATGCACTGCATCCACAACGGCTATTTGAACGGCGAAGTGATCCGCCTCGACGGCGCCTTGCGCATGGCGCCGCGGTGATTGTGCCGACTGCGCCGCTCCATACTTCGTCCATTCCGGCGCAAGCGGAATCCAGAACCCAGATGTGCGAACGAGAATATGATGATCGGCCTGGGTGCCCGCTTCCACGCGCACGAGCGGAGTCCTAAATGCCTTTCACCAATACGCGCAAGGTTCGCATCGAGTGGGGTGACTGCGACCCCGCGGGCATCATCTTCTACCCACGCTATTTCGAGATCTTCGACGCCTCGACCGCGGCGCTGTTCGAGCGCGCGTTGGGGCTCACCAAGTTCGAACAGCTCAGGCGTTTCGATTTTGCCGGCTATCCGCTGGCGCGCACGCGCGCCAAGTTCATGCGGCCGACGCGGTTCGGCGACGATGTGACGGTGGACAGCGCGATCACGTTCGGTCGCTCCAGTTTCGAGGTCGAACATCGATTGACGCTCGATGGTGCGATCTGCGTCGAATGCGCGGAGACGCGTGTGTGGGTGGTGCGCGACCTCGCGACCGGCGGCATCCGGCCGCAGCCGGTGCCGGAGGCAGTACGGGATAAGTTTGGGGCCTAGCCGTGGCGCCGAGGATCTCGGCGCGCCCCACACAAGTCATCACTCCATTTCCGCCGCGATCTTCTTCAGAATCGCCAGGAAGCGCGTGCGCTCGGCCCGGCCGATCACACGGTCGAGATTGCGCTCGTGTCCGCGGGCACAGCGGTTGAGTTCGGCGAGCGTCCGCTTGCCGGCTGCCGTCAGGTTGAGCCGATAGGTGCGGCGGTCGTGGTTCTCGCGCTTGCGCTCCACCAGGCCGCGGCGCACCAAGTCCTCGACGACCGGCGTGACGCTCGACTTGTCGCGACCGTTGGCATGCGACAATTCAGTTTGGCTGATCCCCGGGTTGCGCGCGATCAGCGTCAGGGTGGCGAAGCGGCCGGGACTCTCGCCGATTTCCTTGGAGCGGCGCGAAAACGCCTCGAAGGTGGCCTCCTGCGCCATGCGCAAGTTGAAGCCGATCCAGTTCGCCAGCGGGCCGAAATTGACCGGCGCCGCGCCGCTTCCGCCGTTGCTTCCGTGCCGATATCGCTGTTTGCGCGGCCTCACGCGTTCCCCCAAGCGCCACTCACCGGAGCCATTTAGTTGGACCCCAAACCAACTTTACAATCGCGCCGTTATCCGGCTCAATTACCGCAAAAGATGGCACGGCTGCCATCACAAAACCAAGGGAGGATGCCATGAAACGCCGTCTCGCGGTGATCGCTGCCGCGCTTACCGCGCTTGTCTGTGCCGCGGGCGCGCAGGCTCAGGAAAAGACCTTCGACTTGAAGATTTCGCATTGGGTGCCGCCGTCGCACCCGCTGCAAAAGGCGCTGGAGCAATGGGGCGCCGACGTGGAAAAGGAGTCGGGCGGTACGATCCACTATAAGGTCTATCCTTCGCAGCAGCTCGGCAAGGCCTTCGATCACTACGACATGGCGCGCGACGGCATCGCCGACTTGACCTATATCAATCCCGGCTATCAACCCGGCCGCTTTCCCGTGATTGCGGCGGGTGAGCTGCCGTTCCTGATCTCCAACGCCAAAGGCGGCAGTGAGGCGATCGACGCCTGGTATCGCAAATACGCGGCGAAGGAGATGAAGGACGTCAAGTTCTGCCTGGCTTTCGTGCACGACCCCGGCACATTCCACTCGACCAAGAAGAAGATTCTGGTCCCCGACGACATCAAGGGCATGAAGATCAGGCCGGCGCACGCGACGGTCGCCACGTGGGTTACCCAACTCGGCGGCACCAACGTCAATGCTGCGGCGCCGGAAGTGCGCGACGTGCTCGAGCGCGGCGTTGCCGATGCGGTCACGTTTCCCTGGGGCTCGGTACCGCTGTTCGGCATCGACAAGGTCACCAAGTATCACATGAACGCGCCGCTCTACGTCACCACCTTTGCGCTCGTCTTCAACAAGGCGAAATATGAGGAGATGTCGGCGAAGCAGAAAAAAGCGATCGACGATCACTGCACGACCGAATGGGCGCTCAAAGTCGCGGGGCCTTGGGCCGATTTCGAGCACGCCGGCATCGCCAAGATCAAGGTGGAGGCCGGCCACGAGGTCTACGACCTGACGCCGGCACAGCTTGCCGCGTGGAAGAAATCGGCCGAACCGTTGCACAAGACCTGGGCCGACAACGTCAAGAAAGCCGGTGTCGATGCCGATGCGGCGATGAAAGAACTCGTCGCTTCGCTGAAGAAGTACGACGCCCTGGCGAAGTAACACTTTCCCGAGGCGCGTACGTGTTGACCGCTCGTTTCGGCGAAAACGGGGGTCCAGGGGCCAAAGTTGAAGAATCAAAGCGTCTGGCCCCTGGATTCCCGTCCCGCCTTCGGCGGCGCTTCGGCGGGCTCGTAAATTGCCCGTCGAAGCCTTGCCCTAGATCGGTGCGCGGGAATGAGCGTCTTCAGGTCATTTCGGGACACCATCTGTTCTAAGCGCGTTGGAGCAGGCATGAAACGCGTCTACATGGATCGTTTCATCGACACGATTGAATGGATCGCGGCAGGCTTCGTCGGCATCGTCGCCGCGAATATTTTTCTCGCCGTCCTGCTGCGCAACCTGTTCTCCTATTCCATTCCGGACTCCTACGACTTTGGCCGCATGTTGCTCGGCATCCTCATTTTCTGGGGCATCGCGGCGACCTCCTATCGCGGCACGCACATCACTGTCGACCTCATTTGGGCGAACGCCAGCCCGCGCTACCAGCGCCTCATCGACGTGTTCGCCACGCTGGTGCTGTTGTTCGTCGTCACGGTTCAGACTTACACCCTGTTCGATAAGGTGCGGGGCACTTATTACGACCACGTGCTCACCTTCGATTTGCGGCTGCCGACCTGGCCGTTCTTCGCCGTGGCTTGGGCCGGCGATGTCTCGGCGGTGCTGCTGATCGCCATCCGCACGTACCGGCTGATCGTGCGCCCGGAGCTGATGCGCGAACAAAAAATCAAAACGGTGGAATGAGCGCGATGAGCACCGACGCCGTCGCCGTCATCGGATTCGTCGTCTTGTTTGCGCTGATGCTGCTGCGCGTCCCCGTCGGCATGGCCATGGGCTTGGTCGGCGTGTCCGGCTTCGGCTATCTCGTTGGCGGCACGCCGGCGCTCAAGCTCGTCGGTCAGACCTCGATGCGCACGGTGACCGACTACACGTTCGGCGTCATTCCCATGTTCCTGCTGATGGGCACCTTCGTTTCCAACTCGGGAATGAGCCGCGATCTGTTCAAGGCGGCGAACGGCTTTGTCGGCCATCTGCGCGGCGGCCTCGGCCTTGCCACCATTGCCGCCTGCGGCGGCTTTGCCGCCATCTGCGGCTCGTCGGTTGCAACCGCTGCCACCTTCTCCGCCGTCGCTTATCCGGAAATGCGACGCTTCGGCTATCCGCAGAGCTTCGCCACCGGCGTGATCGCCGCCGGCGGCACCCTCGGCGCCATGCTGCCGCCGTCCACGGTACTCGCTGTCTACGGCATCATCACCGAGCAGGACATCGGCAAGCTGTTCATCGCCGGTATCTTGCCCGGCACGCTGGCGATCACGATGTATCTCGTTACCATTGCGCTGATCGGCCGGTTGCGGCCGAAATTCCTACCATCCGGCCCGCGCACGAGCTGGCGCGAGCGTGCCGCCGGGCTGAAGGACATCTGGGCGCCGCTCCTGCTTTTCGTCTTCGTTATCGGCGGGCTTTACGGCCTGCCGTTCCTGCCGCGCTTCACGCCGACCGAGGCTGGCGGGGTCGGCGCTACCGGGGCCTTTCTTATCGGCGTATTCACTCGCCGGCTAGACAAGGAGAAGATCCTCGCCTCGCTCTTGCAGGCGACGCGCACCGCGGCGGCCGTGTTCACGGTGCTCATCGGCGCGCTGCTGTTCGGCTATTTCCTCACCATCACGCAGACGCCGCAAAAGGTCACCGCCTTTCTCACCGGCCTCGGGGTCGGTCCCTACGGCGTGCTCGCGCTCATCATGCTGATGTATGTGGCGCTCGGCTGCCTGATGGACGCCATGGCGATGATCATCCTCACCGTGCCGATCATCTTTCCGGTTATCACCCATCTCGGCTTCAATCCGATCTGGTTCGGCGTCATCATCGTCATGACCGTGGAACTCGGGTTGATCCATCCGCCGGTCGGCATGAACGTCTTCGTGATTAAAAGCGTCATAAAAGACGTGAGCTTTTCGACCATATTCAAAGGCGTGGTGCCGTTCATCGTGACCGATTTGGTGCGGCTGGTCATCCTGATCGCCTTTCCCATCATCGCCTTGTGGCTACCCTCGCACATGTAGGCGGAGCGCTGTATATTAGTTTGAGCCCCAACTATTGAGTTGCGCATGGAACGCTCGTTCAAGAAAGAAGTGCAGGCGCTCAAGCTCGGCGACGGCGAGACCTTCCGCGGCGAAGGCATTCTCGCGGTGACGAAGGCGCTGCTGCAGTCGGGCGTCTCCTATGTCGGCGGCTATCAGGGCGCGCCGGTGTCGCACCTGCTCGACGTGCTGGTGGATGCCGAGGACATCATGAGCGAGCTTGGCGTCCATTTGGAGACCTGCTCGAACGAAGCGTCTGCCGCCGCCATGCTCGGGGCCTCCATCAATTACCCCTTGCGCGGCGCGGTGACCTGGAAATCGATCGTCGGCACCAACGTCGCGGCCGACGCCCTCTCCAATCTTGCCTCGCCCGGCGTCGTCGGCGGCGCCATGATCATTCTTGGGGAGGATTATGGCGAAGGCGCGAGCGTCATCCAGGAGCGCTCCTATGCCTACGCGTTGAAGTCATCGATGTGGCTGCTCGATCCGCGTCCCGATCTGCCGTCGGTCGTGCGCACTGTGGAAAAAGGCTTCGAGCTCTCGGAGGCGAGCCATGCGCCGGTGATGTTGGAATTGCGTATTCGTGCGTGCCACGCGACCGGCGAGTTCGCCGCCAAGAACAACCGCAAGGGCGCGGTATCCGGGTTGAGCAAATTGCCCGGCCCGCCGCGCTTCGAATATGGGCGGCTAGCGCACCCGCCGGTGATCTTCACGCAGGAGAAATTAAAGGTCGAGGAGCGGCTCCCGGCCGCGCGCAGGTTTATCCGCGAGCACAAGCTCAACGAGATCATCGACGGCGACGTTAAAGATGTCGGCATTGTCGTGATGGGCGGGCTGACCAATTCCGTGTTGCGCGCGCTCGAGCGCATCGGTCTCGCCGACGTGTTCGGCGCCTCGCGCATTCCTCTCTTGGTGCTCAACGTCGTCTATCCGCTGGTGCCGGAGGAAATCCGCGAATTCTGCGCCGGCAAGCACGCAGTCCTTGTCGTCGAGGAAGGCAATCCCGCCTATATCGAGGACGCCATTAACGTCGAATTGCGCCGCGCCGACATGCAGACCAAGGTGCTCGGCAAAGGACCGTTGCCGGTCGCCGGTGAATATTCGTCCGACGCGCTGCTCGAAGGTCTCGCGGCGTTCCTGCAAGCCACCAAGCCGAATGGCCTCGATGCCGAGACGCTGGCGGAGAAAGCTCGTGGCCTGATCGCCCACAAAGCCAAAGCCGCCGCGGCGCTCGGGCCGCTGCCGCCGCGGCCGCCCGCCTTCTGCACCGGCTGCCCGGAGCGCCCGGTGTTCTCGGCGATCAAGCTGATGCAGCGCGAACTGGGGCCGACGCACATCTCCGCCGATATCGGCTGTCATTCTTTTGCGACCTTCGCGCCGTTCTCGCTCGGGAATTCCATTCTCGGCTACGGCATGTCGCTCGCCAGCGCTGCTGCGGTTGCGCCTAATATGGAGAAGCGGCCGATCGCGGTGATGGGCGACGGGGGCTTCTGGCACAACGGCCTGATCACCGGCGTCGCTTCCAACTTGTTCAATAAAGGCGACGGCGTGCTGATCGTGATGCAGAACGGCTACGCCTCGGCGACTGGCCAGCAGTTCATCCCTTCGAGCGCGGCGAGCAGGGAAGGCCCGGCACCGGGCATGAACATCGAGCAGACGCTGCGCGCCATGGGCGTGAAATGGCTGCGTACGGTGCGCACTTATAGCGTCAGCAAGATGGTGCAGACGCTGAAGGAAGCGATGCGCACCGCCGAAAAGGGCCTGAAAGTCATCATCGCCGATGGCGAATGCCAACTGGCGCGGCAACGCCGCGTACGTGCCGAAGATGCCGAGAAGCTCAAGCGCGGGATGCGCGTCACGCGCGCGCGCTATGGTGTCGACGACGAAATCTGCACCGGCGACCACTCGTGCATCCGGCTCTCCGGCTGTCCGTCTTTGACGGTGAAGCCCTCGCCCGATCCGCTGCGTACCGATCCGGTGGCGACGGTAGTCGAGAGCTGCGTCGGTTGCGGCCTCTGCGGCGAGGTCGCGCACGCCGCCGTTCTGTGTCCATCCTTCTACCGGGCCGAGATCGTGCGCAACGCAAACTGGCGCGACCGTTTCATGCACCGCCTGCGGCTAAAAGTGATCGGCTGGCTCGGCGGCTATGACGGCAGGGTCGCCGCATGAGCGGCCCACGTCCCATGACCATGCTCATCGCCGCGCTCGGCGGCGAAGGCGGTGGCGTGCTCACCGGCTGGATTGTGGAAGCGGCCGCGCAGGCGGGCTTTCCCGTGCAATCGACCTCGATTCCCGGCGTCGCGCAGCGCACTGGCGCTACCACATACTACATTGAGATTCTGCCGGTGCCCGCTCGCGAGCTCGACGGTAAGCGGCCGGTGCTGGCGCTCACGCCCGGCGTTGGCGACATCGACGTGGCGGTAACCAGCGAATTGCTCGAAGCGGGGCGCACCGTGGCGAACGGCTTCGTCACCCCGGAGCGCACCTTCGTCATCGCCTCGACCAGCCGCTTCTATGCCATGGACGAGAAGATCGCCATGGGCGACGGCCGGCTCGATCAGGACAAGCTCATCCGTGTCATCAAAGAGCATGCACGCGACTGCATGCTCATCGACATGGCGCGGCTGGCGCAGCAGAGCGGCTCGATCGTCAATGCAGTGATGCTGGGCGTCATCGCCGGCAGCGGCGTTCTTCCGCTCACGGCCGAGCAGCTTGAAGCCGCCATCCGCGCCGACGGCAAGCAGGTCGACGCCAATGTGCGCGGCTTCCGTGCCGGACTCGACGTCGCGCGCGCCAAGGTGGAGCTGGCGAAAACGCCGGACAAGAAGAGAAGCGCGGCGGTCACACGGCAATCGCTCGAGCAAGCGGTGGCCTGGACCTTCCCGGCACTGGCGCAGGCCACCGCGCTTGAAGGCGTGCGCCGTCTCGTGCCGTATCAGAGTCCGGCCTACGCGCGGCTCTATCTCGAGCGGTTGCGAGCGGTCATGGAAGCCGACGAGGCCGCCGGCGCGCACGGCAAGCTGCTTAAGGAAGCCGCACGCCATCTCGCGGTGCGCATGTCATACGAGGATGTGGTGCGCGTCGCCCAAGCCAAGATCGCGCCCGCGCGCATGGCACGCATCGCCCGCGAGGAATTGCGCGCCGGCAACGAGCCATTTTCCGTGCACGACTTCCTCAAACCGGGCATCGAGGAAATGTGTCAGCTGCTGCCTCCATTGCTCGCCCGCCCGATTCTGCGTGTCGCGGCAAAACGCGGCTGGCTCGGCCGCGTTTATTTCGGCATGACGATCAAGACGACTTCGATCTTTGGCTATTTGCGCTTTCTTTTTCTCGCCAAAATGCGGCCGTTGCGGCCGTTCGGGCACCGCTACAAGCAAGAGCAAAATGCGATTGAAGCGTGGCTGGCGCTGGTTGTCGCGGCGGCGGCACAGTCGACGGAACTGGCACTGGAAGTCGTCGAATGTGCCCGCTTGATCAAGGGTTACGGCGACACGCATGCGCGTGGCACGGCGAACTACACCGCCATCGAGACGCGCGTGATCCGCCCTGCGCTCGCCGGCGCCATCCCGCGCGAGCGCGCGGCGGACGCAGTGGCGAGCGCGCGCGTCGCCGCCCTAAAAGACCCCGACGGCGAAAGCCTCGCCAAGTGCATCGCCGATATCGAGGGTCTGCCCCACTTGCCCGTGGCTGCCGAATAGCCTCGTTGTCAGCCCTACCCTCGTCGAGTAAAACTCCCGCCAACAGCCGATCAACAGACCTGTGCTGGGGGCGAACGCCATGGCCGCACCGACCGGACAACGGCCGACGATCGCCGCCGAGGCCTTTCTGCGCGCGCTCGCCGATCATGGCGCCGACTATTTCTTCTGCAATCCCGGCACCGATTTTCCGCCCATCGTCGAAGCCTTCAGCCGCGCCAAGAAGACAAACGCCAAGGTGCCGAAGCCCATTTTGGTGCCGCATGAAAATCTCGCCGTCGCTATGGCGCACGGCGTCTACCTGATGAACGGCCGTCCGCAGGCGGTGATGGTGCACACCACGCCGGGCACCGCGAACATCCTCAACAATCTGCTCAACCTCGCGCGCGACCGCGTGCCGGCCATTATCGCCGCTGGACGCACCCCGATCACCGAAAAAGGCTCCTTCGGGTCGCGCTCGCGTCCGATCCAGTGGGGCCAGGAGATGTTCGACCAAGCCGGCATGCTGCGCGAGCTGGTGAAGTGGGATTACGAGCTGCGCCAGCCCGCGCAAGCCGTCGACGTCGTCGCGCGCGCGTTCGAAGTGGCCATGGCGCATCCGCGCGGGCCTGTGTACATCATGCTGCCGCGTGAGCCGCTCGCCGCGCCGCTTGCCGAGCCGACAGCGCCGGCAAAGCCGCGTCCGCTCGCTGCCGAAACGCATCCTGATCCGCGCCCCATCGCAACACTCGCCGAATGGATTGCCGCTGCCGAGCGTCCGCTCATCCTGACCGCAACATTGCCGGCCGCCGCGGTCCCGGCGCTGGAGCGTTTGGCCGAGCGCTGCGCCATCCCGGTGATCGCGCATGCGCCGCGCACAATGTGCCTGCCGTCGAGCCATCCCATGCATTTCGGCTTCGAGCCCGGCGCGCTGCTCGCCGATGCCGATCTGGTGATCGCCTTGGACAGCGATGTCCCGTGGATTTCGCATTTGCAGCACCCCCCCGCCGGCTGCCGAGTCGTGCATATCGGCGAGGACCCGTTCTTCGTGCGCTATCCGATGCGCTCGTTCCCGAGCGACCTCGCCATACAAGCCGGCGTCACCAATGCGCTGCAGGCGCTGATCTCGGCAGTGGAGCAACGCCTGCAAATGGCGGAGGCGCGCATCGCGGCGCGACGCGCAAGACTAACCGAGCGCATGCGTACGCGCCGCGCTCAGCTGGCGAAGGACTCCGCACCGGGACAGACGATTTCGCCGGAATATTTGTCGCGCGCCATCGGCGAGGCGGTCGGACCTGAGGCCATCATCTTCAACGAATATCCATTGCGTGCCGATCATTGCGCGCGCGAGAAGCCAGGCACATTTTTCTCGCTTGGGCCTGCCGGGGGGCTTGGCTGGGGCTTCGGCGCCGCGCTCGGCGCCAAGCTCGCCGCGCCCGATGCTTTTGTCGTCGCCACGCTCGGCGACGGTGCCTATATGTTCGGCAATCCGACGGTCGGCCATTGGGTCGCCGCCAAGAACCAACTTCCCATTCTCACCGTCGTGTTCAACAACACGCGCTACGGCGCGGTGCGTCGCGCCACCATGTCGATGTTCAAGGAGGGCGCGGCCGGTGAGGCCGATGGCCGGTTCCTCGCCGACCTCGATCCGGCCCCGCCTTACGACGAGATCGCTCGCACTCACGGCGCCTATGCCGAACGCGTGGAGAAGCCGTCCGACCTGCCCGATGCGCTCGCGCGCGCTCGCGAAGCCGTCATCAGCGGCAAACGGCAAGCGCTGCTCAACGTCATCACCCCTTACTGAGACACGCCAACCGGAGAAGCGTACATGCGTATCGACGCCTACACTCATTTCATCCCGCAGAAATTTTTCGCCAAGATCGTAGAGAGCGGCCACGCCGACATCGGCAAACGCGTGCGCGAAATCCCCTGCATTCACGACCTCGACGAGCGCAAGCGAGTCGTCGACCAATTCAAGGATTACGCGCAGATCCTCTCCTATCCGATGCCGCCTCTGGAAGTGATGCTCAAGGGCGATGGCGCCAAGATCGAGGAATTCACCAGGCTGGTGAACGACGGTTTTGCCGACATCTGCAAGAACGATCCCGACCGTTTTCCCGGCTGGGTCGCGCAGGCGGCGCTCGGAGCTCCCGATGCCGGCGTACGCGAGGCGGAACGCGCAATCAAAATGGGCGCGCTCGGCGTTCAGATCTACACAAACATCGCCGGCAAGCCGCTCGACGATCCGGCCTTCGAGCCATTCTTCGAGACCATGAACAGGCTGAAGAAGCCGGTCTGGATGCACCCCGCACGCGCCGCTAATTTTCCCGACTATCTCACCGAGAAAAAATCGAAATATGAAATCTGGTGGACCTTCGGTTGGTCCTACGAGACCGCCGCCGCGATGGCGCGTCTGGTGTTCTCGAAGACGCTCGACAAGTACCCGAACCTGAAGATCATCACGCACCACTTCGGCGGCATCGTGCCGATGCTCGAAGGCCGCATCGGCCCCGGCTGGGATCAGCTCGGCGCGCGCACCTCTGACGAGGACCTGCACGCGCTGCTCGGCCAACTGAAGAAGCGGCCGCTCGACTATTTCAAGCACGACTTCTATGCCGACACCGCGGTATTCGGCGGCGAACCGGCGACGCGCTGCGGGCTGGCCTTCTACGATCTCGGCCGCATCGTCTTCGCCTCAGACTGCCCGTTCGATCCGGAGAAAGGCACGATGTACACGCGCGAGACGCTGCGCATCCTTGAGGGCATCGACATGCCCAAGCCCGACAAGGAGAAGATCTGGCACGGCAATCTTGAGGCGCTCTGCGGGGTGACGTTCAAGAGTTAGTCTGCAAGCATCTCATAATCCGCTCGTCCCCACGAGCCGCGTGCGCCCGCTTTGCGAGATTTGGCGCGCTTTGAGTCCGCCGCCGCGCGGAATGCAAAGGCGCGCGGCCGCTTGCGCTGGATTCCTGTTCAACGGGGAATGAGAGATGTGAGTTGCGTGCCATTCCGCTTTAGACCTCTTCGTCCGTTCTGCTAACCTCCGCGCCCATGGCGCTGACGCGACCCATCAGCCTATCCGAAGCGGAATCGCGGCAAGGCGAAGAGCGCCTGACGCTCGGCGAAACCGGCCGCGTCACCCCGATGATGGAACAATACAGCGAAATCAAGCGTGCCAATCCGGACTATCTTTTGTTTTACCGGATGGGCGATTTCTATGAACTATTCTTCGCGGACGCGGAGGTCGCCTCGCGCGCGCTGGGAATCGTGCTCACCAAGCGGGGCAAGCATCTTGGCGCCGACATCCCGATGTGCGGCGTGCCCATCGAGCGCGCCGACGAATACCTGCACAGGCTGATCGCGCTCGGCCACCGTGTCGCCGTCTGCGAGCAGCTCGAGGATCCCGCCGAAGCGAGAAAGCGCGGACCGAAAAGCGTCGTGCGCCGCGATGTTGTGCGCCTGGTGACGGCCGGCACGCTCACGGAAGACACCCTGCTCGATGCGCGGCGCAACAACTACCTGCTCGCGGTCGCGCGTGCCCGACTCTCGTCAGCGGAGGAGGACGCACGCTTCGCGCTCGCCTGGATCGACATTTCGACCGGCGAGTTCCGTATCACCGAGTGCGACCATGGACAGCTGCCAGCGGAGATCGCGCGGTTGGAGCCGAGCGAGATCATCGTCTCCGACACGCTCTACAGCGAAAGCGATCTTGCGGCCTATTGGCGTTCCCTGCCGGCGGTGACGCCGCTCACCCGGGACCTCTTCGATGCGGCCACCGCCGAACGGCGGCTCACGTCCTACTTCGCGGTCGCGAGCAGTGACGCCTTCGGCGCGCTCACGCGGCTTGAATTGACGGCGGCTGCGGCCTGCGTCTCTTACGTCGAGCGCACACAGATCGGCAAACGGCCGCCGCTATCGCCGCCCTTGCACGAGAGCGCAGGCGCGACCATGGCAATCGACCAGGCGACGCGCGGCAACCTCGAGCTGATGCGCACGCTTGCCGGCGAACGCCGCGGCTCGCTGCTCGACGCCATCGACCGCACCGTCACCGCCGCCGGCGCGCGGCTGCTGGCGCAGCGCTTGTCGGCACCGCTCACCGATCCGGCGGCCATCGCGCAGCGGCTCGATGCGGTCGGCGCTTTCGTCGATGACGCGGGCCTGCGCACGGAAACGCGCTCGCGGTTGGCTGCAACGCCCGATCTTGCGCGTGCGCTAGCGCGCATCTCCCTCCAGCGCGGGGGCCCCCGCGATCTCGCGTGCATCCGCGACGGCATTCTCGCGGCGGCCGACCTCGCCCGCGTGCTCGGCGGGTTGAAGGACCCGCCGGCCGAAATCGCGCAGGCGATGCAGGCCGCGCGCGGGCCCGATGGCATGCTCGCTGCGGAATTGTCCGCCGCGCTGGCCGCGGAATTACCGGCATTCAAGCGCGACGGCGACTTCGTCCGCGTGGGCTACGACAAGGCGCTCGACGAGCTGCGCGCGTTGCGCGATGAATCGCGACGCGTTATCGCTGGGCTGCAGGCGCGCTATGCCGACGAGACCGGGGTACGCGGCCTGAAGATCCGCCACAACAACGTGCTCGGCTATTTCATCGAAGTCACGGCGCAGCACGGCGACAAGCTGATGGCGGCACCGCTCAACGCCACATTCATCCATCGGCAGACGCTCGCCGGGCAAGTGCGCTTCACCACGACGGAACTCGGCGAGTTGGAAGCGAAGATCGCCAGCGCCGCCGACCGCGCGCTCGGCCTCGAGCTCGAAATATTCGAGCGCCTGGCCGCCGCAGTGGTCGCCGAGTCCGTCACCATCAAGGGCTGCGCCGAAGCACTGAGTATTCTCGATGTGGACAGCGCGCTCGCCCATCTCGCCGCGGAACGCAATTACGTGCGGCCGCACGTCGACGATTCGCTCGAATTTGCGGTCGAAGCCGGCCGTCACGCCGTGGTCGAACAGGCGCTGGCGAAAGACGGCACGCCATTCGTTGCCAACGACTGCGATCTTTCCCCGGCCACCGACGAGGACACGGGCCGCATATGGCTTCTCACCGGACCGAACATGGCCGGCAAGTCCACCTTTCTGCGGCAGAATGCGCTGATCGCTATTCTCGCGCAGACGGGCTCCTTCGTCCCGGCGAAAGCGGCGCGCATAGGCGTTATCGATCGTCTGTTTTCGCGCGTCGGAGCCGCGGACGACCTCGCCCGCGGACGCTCGACGTTCATGGTCGAGATGGTGGAAACCGCTGCCATCCTCAACCAGGCGGGACCGCGCTCGCTGGTCATTCTTGACGAGATCGGCCGCGGCACTGCAACTTTCGACGGCCTCTCAATTGCCTGGGCCACTGTCGAGCATCTGCACGACGTCAACAAATGCCGCGCGCTCTTCGCCACGCACTTCCATGAGCTCACTGCGCTGTCCGCGCGGCTTTCGCGCTTGCATAACGCCACCGTGCGGGTGAAGGAGTGGCAGGGCGAGGTCGTCTTCCTGCACGAGGTCGTCGCCGGCGCCGCCGACCGCTCCTACGGCATCCAGGTAGCCAAGCTCGCGGGATTGCCGCGGAATGTGATCGAGCGCGCCAAAGTTGTTCTTGCTAAGCTCGAGCAGGAGGAGCGTGCCGCGCCCAAGGGCTTCGAGGATCTGCCGTTATTCGCCGCCGCACCGGAGCTGCTGGCAGCGAAGGACGGCCCGCTTGATGCGCTGATCGCGGCGCTCGCCGCGCTCAATCCCGACGACTTGTCGCCGCGCGAAGCGATGGACGCTCTCTATGCACTGAAGGGGCAATTGGCGGGACTCCGCAAGGACACGTGATGAACGTCGCCGAGCGAAAACAAGCGAGCGCGCAGAGCGAAGCGCAGGCCTGGCTCGATGCTTTCGCGGCCGCGTTACAGGCGCACGACGGATCCAAGGCGGCGTCGTTGTTCCTCGCAGATGGGCTGTGGCGCGACATCCTCGCCTTCACCTGGAATATCGAAACCGAGTTCGGACGCGAGGCGATTGCGAGCACGCTGGCCAGGACGCTGGCACGCACGCTGGCGAAAAACTTCCGCATCCCGGAGAAGCGCACGCCGCCGCGTTGGATCACCCGGGCCGGCCGCGATTGCATCGAAACCATCTTCGAGTTCGAAACAGCGTTCGGCTCCTGCCACGGCATCTTGCGGCTGGTGCCCGAGAGCGACGGCCGCATGCGCGCCTGGACCATGAATACGAACTTGCAGGAGCTGCGCGGGCACGAGGAGTTGTTCAAAAGGCGCGGCCCACCGGATTCGACGCGCGACTTCGGCGCCGAAAACTGGCTCGACCGCCGCAACAAGCAGCGCGCTTATGCCGACCGCGACCCGGCTGTGCTGGTGGTCGGCGGCGGCCAGGCAGGGCTGTCCATCGCTGCGCGTCTCACCCAGCTCGGTATCGATACGCTGATCGTCGACCGACACGCTCGCATCGGCGACAACTGGCGCCGGCGTTATCACTCGCTGACGCTGCACAACGAGGTCTTCGTCAATCACCTGCCCTATATGCCCTTCCCGCCGAATTTTCCCGTCTACATTCCGAAGGACATGCTGGCGAACTGGTTCGAGGCCTACGTCGAGGCGCTGGAGCTGAACTACTGGACGGGCACCGAACTCGTCTCCGGCGGCTACGACGAGGCACGCAAGCAATGGACGGTGACGCTCGATCGCAACGGCACGATGCGCATCATGCACCCGCGCCATGTGATCTTCGCCACCGGCGTCAGCAGCATTCCCAAATACCCGGATCTGCCGGGGCTGAACGACTTCGCCGGCACCGTCGTCCATTCCGGCGACTTCAAGAACGCCGCGGCGTGGAAAGGCCGCAACGCGATCGTGCTCGGCAGCGGCACCAGCGGCCACGATGTCGCCCAGGAGCTGCAGGCACACGGCGCCGACGTCACCATCGTTCAGCGCAGCAAGACCTATGTAGTGAGCTTAAAGGAAGCGCAGAGCGTCTATGCCGTTTATTCCGAGGGCATTCCGTTCGAGGACTGCGACCTGCTCGCCACATCGCTTCCCTATCCGGTGCTGCAGAAATCCTATCAGCTGTCCACCGCGAAGGGCCGCATGGTCGACCGCCATTTACTGGAAAAACTAGAGAACGCCGGCTTCAAGCTTTGGTTTGGCGAGGACGAGACCGGCTTCCAGATGATGTATCTGCGTTACGGCGGCGGCTACTACTTCAATGTCGGCTGCTCCGAGCTGATTATCGAGGGCAAGGTCAAGCTGCTGCAATTCGCCGATATCGACAAATTTGTCGCGCAAGGCGCGCGCCTGAAAGACGGCAGCGTGCGCGAGGCGGAACTGCTCGTGCTGGCCACCGGCTACAAGAACCAGCAGGAAGCCGTGCGGCTCTATCTCGGTGAGGCGATCGCCGACAAGATCGGGCCGGTATGGGGCTTCGACGAAGGTGGTGAGCTGCGCAACATGTGGCGACGGACGCCGCAGCCTGGCCTGTGGTTCACCGCCGGCTCCTTAGCGCAATGCCGCATCTTCTCCCGCTATTTGGCGCTGCAGATCAAGGCAGTGGAAGAAGGGCTAATCTAACTTGCCTATGGCCGTGCCGGATCAGAGTGCGCGGCGTCTCCCCTACTCGATCACTTGGTCGGCGCGGGCCAGAATCCCAGGCGGCACCTCGATCCCAAGTGTTTTTGCAGCCTTAGCATTGATGACCAGTTCGATCTTGGTCGGCTGCTGGACCGGCAGTCCGGCCGGTTCCGCCCCCTGCAGAATACGGCCGATATAAATGCCGACCTGCTTGGACATTTCATCGAAACTCGGTCCATAACTGATCAGCCCGCCCGTGAGGACAAAATCGCGCACGTAATACATGGTAGGCATTCGGTAGCGCGTGGCTGTGTCGACCATCTGTTGATTGATGGTGTCGAACAACGGATCGTCGCCGACCAGCAAAGCCCTCACGCCTTTTTTCCGAGCGGCGGCGAAAGCGGCATCCAGGTCTTCCAGCCGGCCCACCGTCAGAATGCTCAGTTGTAGATTCAGCAAGGCGGCTGCGCGAACAGCATGTTCCCGGTGCGACGCGGCATTTTGATTGTTCGGGTTGATCAATAGCCCAACGGATGCAGCGGGGATGATCTCGTGCAGCAACTCGAGCTTTTTAGGCGTCAGGGGATCGAACAGCATGGTCACACCGGTGACGTTGCTGCCGGGATGATCGAGGCTCTGCACGAGTCCGAACGCCACCGGGTCCACCGCCAGCCTGAACACGACCGGAATTCTGGATGTTGCAGCCTTCGCCGCCAAAGCTGCCGGCAAGCCTGACGCGGCAATGACATTGACTTCTCTATCGACCAGATCGGCGGCGAATTGCGGCAGACGCGTATAGTCGCCCTCGCTCCATCGATAGGTAAATACGACAGCTCGATCGCCCAGAAAGCCTTGCTCCGCCAAGCCCCGACGAATGGCCGCGGTTATGCCCGCTTCGGCCGCCTCATTTTTGCTGCTGAGATAGCCAACCACGGGAATCGCCGACTGCTGCGCACGCGCCGTCAACGACCATGCCGCCGCCGCGCCCGCGAGCGCGATAACCTCCCGCCGCCGCATTGCACCCCCTAGAGGCTCAGCGCAGGCAATCGTACCGGCTCGCCTTCTCGCAGGGAATAGGCTGGAGGAACTATTCGCTAGGGTAAGACGCGGGCCGCACGTCGGCGGACAAAATAAATGATCATGTTGCAGCCGATCGACACCGCGAGCGCAAGGCTTAGGGCCATCGCGGAACCAAGCCGCTCCGCCGTCAAGTAAAGCGCAACGACGGCGATCCCAAAGCCGCCGAGGCCGATCACGGCGTTCGCCATAATCGCGGCGGTCGCCGGGCCGCCAATGCGTCTGTGTAAAATGATGATGATGCTCGTTAGGACGATCGGGAATACTGCGAGGCTGCCGCTCGCCGCCGGCCCGATGGTGAAGCTCAGCGTCACCACGACTCCGACCAGGATGGCGACCATTAAAGCGCGCAGAAGCAGGTCATACCAGCGCGCCGGCACAGCCGTGACACGCACATGGCGCAATGGATGCACGACCCAAAGAGATAACGCGATCACCCCCACGTTAAACGCGATCGCGAGTGACAAAGTCCAACCTATGGTTTTGGCCGCGAAAGACGACACGATCCAAACGACAAAGGCGCCGGCAAGACTCACGGCCAAAGAGCGCTTCTGTGCCAACAGCGCATAAGTGACGGCAAACAGCACGTTCACTGCATTGGTGACCAGGCTCGCCAGCGCGCTTTGCGCGATAAAATGCGCGTCATGATCGAGCGCCAGAAATATGTAGACCGGTCCCGCACTGATCGGCAGCGTCGCCACCAGCCCGCCGACCAGCGGCCCGGCGCGCTCGGCGGTGACCGTCGCCGCCAGCAGAAAGGCGGCGGTCACGGCCATTTTCAAAATGAGAGTGAAAGCGAAGTAAAGGTCGGGGGACATGCGCGCGGACAGAACACGTTGTCATGCCTCACGCAAGCAGGCCTTACCGCTATCACAGCCGTTCGCGCTTGCGACGACTCGTTTGGATCGCCGCGCGCTGCGTTTAGGCGGCCGGCGTCAGCACCACGCGGCCGACCACTTTGCCGGCGCGCAATTCGCCCATCACCGCGTTAACGTGGTCGAGCGGGCGCGTCGCTACCGGCACCGGCGGCAGACCCTTGGCCTTGACCAGATCCATCAGCTCCTTCATCTCGGGCAGGCTGCCGACATAAGAGCCCTGGATGGTCAATGCGCGCATGGGAATCGGCGGCAACGACACGGTGAGGTCCCCACCGTACAGACCGACCACGATGTATTTGCCGCCTTTGATCAGCGAATCGTAGCCGAGCCGCGCGGTCTGCGAGGAGCCGACGAGATCAATCGCCGCCCAGGCGCCCCCGTTGGTGATGTCGATGATTTGCTGCACGGCATCGGGCGCGGCGCCGTCGACCACGTGTGCGGCGCCCGCTTTTTTCGCCGCTTCGCGCTTGATCGGGTCAATGTCGACGACGATCGCCGAATGGCCGCCCATCATCTTGTGCAGGGCCTGGCACATGAGCCCAAGGCCGCCGGCGCCGATGATGACAGTCGGCTCGGTCTTGATGGTCGCCACCTTCTTCAAGGCGCCGAAGGTGGTGACGCCGGAGCAGGCGAGCGGCGCCACGCGCGCAGGGTCCAGATCACCAATGTCGAACAGATAGCGCGGGTGCGGCACCAGCAGATAATCGGCATAGCCGCCGTTGGTGAAGACGCCGAGGCTTTTCATGGTGCGGCAAAGATTTTCCTCGCCGCGCCGGCATGGCCCACATTGGCCGCAGCCGATCCAAGGATGCGCGAGCACGCGCGCGCCTATCTTTATGCCTTTGGCCTCGGGACCGGCCTTCACCACCTCGCCCACGTTCTCGTGGCCAAGCGTCACCGGCAGCACCATGCCGCGGTCGGCGAGGCTGAGCTTCTTGCCGCTGCCGAGATCGAACCAGCCGTCGGCGAGATGCAGATCGCTGTGGCAGACGCCCGCCGCCAAGACCTTGAGCAGCACCTCGGTGCCTTTCGGCTCCGGCGTCGGCGCCTCGTTGAGCTGCAACGGCTGCCCGCAGACGCAGACCTGGAACATGCGCATGTGTTCTCCCCCTGCTCAATTTACCGCCGCGAGCACCCGGCGAAGCGGGCGCCTGTAGCATCAAAGCGGATGGCAGAAACGAGCCGCCATGACGAGAAAGCATAGCGCGCCTGTCAAATCATCGCAAAATTTCCCCTCACATTACATGCGCGCCGCGGCAAAGCCGTGACTTGCACGCCAGCGTCCGCTATCTCGACGGCATGGCCTCTTTTGCCCTGACTAGCGACAGGCGCGCCGCCACCGAGCCCTCTGCACGCGGCGCGGGCGAGCTGCTCGATGCGCGCACCATTGGTGCCGATCTCGAACAGCTCGCCGCCACCCATAGCGGCAACGATCGCGAGCTGCGCACGGCGGTCGCCCAGCGCCTCAAGGCAGCGCTCGCCGAAGGCCGCGCCAAGGCCGAGCAACTCCTGCTCGACGATCGCCACGGCCGCCGCTGCGCCGAGCGGCTGTGCCGTATGGAAGACGAGATCATCCGCATCCTTTTCGACTTTGCGCGTCGTCATCTTTATCCCTCCGAGAATCGCTCCGAGGCCGAGCGTATGGCAATCGTCGCCACCGGCGGCTACGGCCGCGGCCTGCAGGCGCCTGGCTCCGACATCGACCTGCTGTTTTTGCTGCCGTACAAGCAGACTGCATGGGGCGAGCAGGTCGCCGAGAGCATCCTGTATTGTCTCTGGGACACCGGCCTCAAAGTCGGGCACGCCACGCGCTCAGTGGATGAATGCATCCGCCAGGCCAAGGCGGACATGACCATCCGCACCGCCATTCTGGAAGCGCGCTTTCTGCTCGGCGACCGCAAATTGTTCGATGAGCTTATCAGCCGCTTCGACAGCGAAGTGGTGCGCAACACGGCACAGCAATTCGTCGCCGCCAAGCTCGCCGAACGCGAAGAGCGTCACCGGCGTGCCGGCCAGTCGCGGTACCTGGTCGAGCCGAACGTGAAAGACGGCAAAGGCGGACTGCGCGACCTGCACACGCTGTTCTGGATCGCGAAATACGTCTACCGCGTGCGCGAGCCCGACGAGCTGATTAAATGCGGCGTGTTCGACAAGCAGGAATATCAGCTGTTCCGCCGCTGCGAGGATTTTCTCTGGTCGGTGCGCTGTCACATGCATTTCGTGACCGGCCGCGCCGAGGAGCGGCTATCCTTCGATATCCAGCGCGAGATCGCGGTTCGGCTCGGCTACACGGAGCACCCGGGCCTGAAAGAGGTCGAGCGCTTCATGAAGCACTACTTCCTCATCGCCAAGGACGTCGGCGACTTGACGGCGATCCTTTGCGCCGAGTTGGAAGACAGCCACGCCAAAAGCGTGCCGGTGCTCAGCCGGCTGATGGCGCGTCTGCGGCCAGCCAAACGCGTGCGTCTTGCCGGCAGCGAAGATTTCCACGTCGACAAGAATCGCATCACCGTCGCCAATCCGAGCATCTTCAAACGCGACCCGGTCAATCTCATCCGCATCTTCCATCTGGCGCAGAAGCACAATCTTGCATTCCATCCGGATGCGCTGCGCGCCATCACCCGCTCGCTGAAGCTGATCGACGCTAGACTGCGGGAGAACAAAGAAGCGATCGCGCTGTTCCTCGACATTCTCACCTCGAAGAATGATCCGGAAACGGTGCTGCGGCGCATGAACGAATCCGGCGTGCTCGGCAAGTTCGTGCCAGCCTTCGGCAAGATTGTCTCCATGATGCAGTTCAACATGTACCACCACTACACGGTCGACGAACACCTGGTGCGCTGCATCGGCGTGCTGGCGGAGATCGATCGCGGCGGCGGCGGGGACACGCCGCTCGCCGACGAGCTGATCCACAAGATCCAGCCGCAGAACCGCAAAGTGCTCTATGTCGCGTTGTTCCTGCACGATATTGCCAAGGGCCGGCCGGAGGACCATTCGCTTGCCGGCGCCCGCGTCGCCAGGCGCTTCTGTCCGCGCATCGGCTTTACCAGCGCCGAAAGCGAGCTCGTATCATGGCTGGTGGCCAATCACCTGGTGATGTCGAGCGTTGCGCAGTCACGCGACCTCTCCGACCGCAAGACCATCGAGAATTTCGCCGCGCTGGTGCAGTCGGCGGAGCGGCTGAAGCTGCTCACCATCCTCACTACCGCCGATATCAAGGCCGTCGGTCCCGGCGTGTGGAACGGCTGGAAGGCGCAGCTCATCCGCACGCTTTACTTCGAGACCGAGCCGGTGCTCACCGGCGGCTTCTCCGAGGTCAACCGCGCCCAGCGCGTGGCGCAGGCGCAACGGGAGTTTCGCGAGGCCATGGCGGACTGGCCGGCCGACGAGATCGAGACTTACATCGCCAAACACTATCCTGCCTATTGGCTCAAGGTCGATCTGCCGCACAAGGTCGCACACGCCAATTTCCTGCGCGCGGCCGATGCCGGTGGCAAGAATTTGGCCACCACTATCACTTATGACGCCGAGCGCGCGGTCACCGAGCTCACGGTGATCGCGCCCGACCATCCATGGCTGCTTTCGATCATCGCCGGTGCCTGCGCCATGGCCGGCGCCAACATCGTCGATGCGCAGATTTACACGACGACCGACGGCCGCGCCCTCGACACCATCTCACTGTCGCGCGAGTTCGACCGCGACGAGGACGAAGAGCGGCGCGCCAAGCGCATTGCCGATTCGATCGAAAAGGCTTTGCGCGGCGAATTGCGCCTGCCCGATCTGGTTAGCAAGCGCGCGGCGCCCAAGGGGCGCATTAGGGCCTTCGCGCTCGAGCCGTCCGTCACCATCAATAACCAATGGTCGCACCGCTACACCATGGTCGAGATCACCGGGCTCGACCGCACAGGCCTGCTCTATGAGCTGACGGCGACGCTGTCGAAGCTCAATCTCAACATCGGCAGCGCGCACGTCGCCACCTTTGGCGAGCGTGTGGTCGACGTCTTCTATGTCACCGACCTGATGGGCGCGCAGATCACCTCGCCGACGCGGCAGGCCGCGATCAAGCGCGCGCTGATCGCACTGTTCGCCGGGGCGTCCGAAGCCAAGGCCGGGAAGACGACAGGCTAGCAAGGCCTAGGCGTTTGCGAGCCCAAGGTTCTTCCATCGTCTGCGAAAGCGCACGATTCATACCCGGCTTGCGCGCCAGGGGCGCCGCTAGGACAATGCGGCGGAGCGTCGGTGAACAGACCGCCAATGGAGGGGCCCATGGCAATGACCGCGGCGCAGCGCACCGTATCGAACGCGGGCGAAATGACGGCTGCCCAGCGCAGTGCGGTCAAGAAAGCGGCGTGGCGGCTGCTGCCGCTCCTCACCGTCGCTTATCTCTTCAATTATTTCGACCGCACCGTCGTCGGCTTTGCGGCGCTGACCATGAACGCCGACATCGGTTTGACCTCCAGCCAGTTCGGGTTCGGCGCCGGCCTGCTGTTCATTACCTATTGTCTGTTTGAAATTCCCAGCAACCTCGCGCTCTACCACATCGGCCCCCGCCGCTGGCTCGCGCGCATCATGATCAGCTGGGGCATTGTCTCGGCAGCGACTGCATTTGTCGTCGGACCCTACAGCTTCTACACGGTGCGCTTGCTGCTCGGCGCCGCCGAAGCCGGCTATTTCGTCGGCGTCACCTATTATCTCGCCGCCTGGTTTCCGGTGCAGGTGCGCACGCGCATGCTGGCCTGGTTTCTCGTCGGCATTCCGCTGTCGACAGTCATCGGCGGACCGCTCGCCGGATTGCTGCTGCAGCTCAATGGCGTGTGGGGCTTCGCCGGCTGGCAATGGCTGTTCTTCGGCGTCAGCCTTCCCTGCGTCGTTTTTGGCGTGATCGTTTACGTTGCCTTGAGCGATCGGCCGCAGGACGCGCGTTGGCTTGCCCCCGAGGAGCGCGAAGCGCTCGTCGGCATGCTTACGGCGGAGAAGCGGGAGCGGCAGCGGTCGGAATTTTGGGCAGCGGTGCGCGATCCGCGCGTTCTCATCCTCGCCGGCGTGCAATTCTGCTTCACGCTCGGTTCCTACGGCATCGGCATCTGGCTGCCGCAGATCGTCAAGGCCTACAAATTTTCCAACCTTCAGGTCAGTCTAATCGTCGCCGTGCCGTACCTCTTCGCCTCGGCGGCGATGATTTTATGGGCTTGGCACATCGACCGTACCGGCAAGAAGGTCGCCAACCTTGCCATCGCGTGTTTCCTTGGCGCCATCGGCTTGGTCGCCTCGGTCGTGCTCACCGGCTCGCTGCTGATCGCGCTCGTCGGCCTGACCGTTGCGCTCATCGGCGTCACCTCGGCGCGCGCCATTTTCTGGAACGTGCCGACGCGGTTCTTGACCGGCATCGGCGCTGCCGGCGGCTTGGCCTTCATCAACACCATCGGCGTCTTCGGCGGCTTTGTCGGTCCCAGCATGATGGGCTGGCTCAAGGATTGGACCGGCTCGTTCACCACCGGCCTCATCGCGATGGCGGCGATCATGCTGGCGGCAACGTTGCTGGCCGCCTCGCTCAAGCTCATCGTCGAGCAGGAGTGACGCATACAGCCTTGAGTTCGGGCGCAAGCCCGCCTTAACGACCCCTTAAACCGCTGGTTCTAGCGTCGCGACCGGGAACGGCGGCCTATCGGCTCGCCGGCTCGTATGGGTCGGATGATGGCGTCAGGGCGGGCACAAACAGACGGACGCCGCGAGCCGGTTTTCGACGTCAGCCCGCCCATGCGCGTGTCCGCGGGCGAGCGCGCCGGCGGCAAGCCGCCGCGGCGGCGCAAGCGCAAGGCGCGCAGCGAGCGGCGCCAACGATCCCTTCTCGGACGGCTCGTCTACTGGAGTCTGGTGCTGGCGCTGTGGCTCGGCATCGCCGGCACCGGCGTCATCGCCTGGACCGGCGCGCATTTGCCGCCGATCCAATCGCTGGAAATTCCGAAGCGGCCGCCGTCCATTCAGATCGTCGACGGCTCCGGCCGCGTGCTCGCGGTGCGCGGCGACATGGGCGGCGAGGTCATCCCGCTGAAAGAGCTGCCGAACTACGTCCCCAAGGCTTTCATCGCCATCGAGGATCGGCGTTTTTATCAGCATTACGGCGTCGATCCTTGGGGCATATTGCGCGCGGCGCTGTCCAACGTGCTGCATCGCGGCATCAGCCAAGGCGGCTCCACCATCACCCAGCAGCTGGCGAAGAATCTCTTTTTGACGCAAGAGCGCACCATTCACCGCAAGCTGCAGGAGGCGCTGCTGGCGCTCTGGCTGGAGCGCAAATTCTCCAAGACGCACATCCTCGAACTTTATCTAAACCGGGTGTATTTCGGCTCCGGCGCCTATGGTATCGAGCAGGCCTCGCAGCGCTATTTCGGCAAGTCGGCACGTCACATCAGCCTGCAGGAAGCCGCGCTGCTCGCCGGGCTCGTGCGCTCGCCGTCGCGGCTTGCGCCCACGCGCAATTTCAGCGCCGCCGAGCATCGCGCGCAGATCGTGCTCAAGAGCATGGCGGCGCTCGGCTTCATCACTCCGGCAAACGAGCGCATGGCGCTCGCGCATCCGCCGCGCATCGTGGCGCAGGCCGGCAGCGGCTCGATCAACTACGTCGCCGATTGGGTGATGGACGCGGTCAACGACGTGCTCGGCCACGTCGACGAGGACATCGTGGTGCGCACGACCATCGACGGCAGCTTGCAGGCCGTAGCCGAGCAGGCGCTCGACGAGGAGCTGGCGCAGAAAGGCGGCAAAGCGGGCGTCTCGCAGGGCGCATTGGTGGCCATGACGCCGGATGGCGCGGTGCGCGCCATGATTGGCGGGCGTAATTATGCCGAAAGCCAATTCAATCGCGCTGTGGCGGCGCGGCGACAACCGGGCTCGGCGTTCAAGGCTTTTGTTTATCTCACCGCGCTCGAGTACGGCCTTACGCCCGATACCGTGCGCGAAGACAAACCTATCGCACTCAAGGGCTGGCGACCTGAGAATTACAAGCACGAATATTACGGTCCGGTGACGCTGACCCAGGCGCTGGCGCTGTCGCTCAACACCGTATCGGTGCGGCTGACGATGGAAGTCGGGCCGCAGGAGGTGATCCGCACCGCGCACCGGCTCGGCATCGCCTCCCCACTCGAGCCGAACGCCTCGATTGCGCTCGGCACCTCGGAAGTCTCGGTGCTTGAACTCACCGGTGCTTATGCCACCTTTGCCAATGGCGGCTACGCCGTCGAGCCGCACGTGATCGAGCGCATCGCCGACAGCAGAGGCAAGCTGCTCTATGCGCGCGACGACCGTTCGCTCGGCCGCGTCATCGATGCCGGCTACGTGGCCGAGATGAACGCGATGCTGCAGCAGACGCTGCTCATCGGCACCGCCAAGCACGCCTCGCTGCCGGGCTGGCCAGCGGCGGGCAAGACCGGCACCAGCCAGGATTTTCGCGATGCCTGGTTCATCGGCTACACGGCGCACCTTGTGGCGGGGGTCTGGCTCGGCAATGACGATGGCTCGCCGACCAAGCACGTCACCGGCGGCAGCCTGCCGGTGGAAATCTGGAGCCGCGTCATGCGCGCGGCGCATCAGGGCATTCCCGTCGCAGCGCTGCCCGGTACGGCAAGCGGCGGCGGCCTATTCTCCAGCCTGTTTGGCTCGCGAGCGGCAGCGCCGGCAGCGAGCGCAGAGGACGCGCCGCTGCCGCCTGCCTCGGTTCCCGGCCGAGCGACGGCGAGCAATGATCGCGGCGGTCTCGACGGCTGGCTGCTCGATAACCTCTTCGGCCGCCGCTAGTGCTTGACCAGGCGGGCGCGCACCGCGCCGGTCGCAATCCACAAGGCAAGCGTCGCACAACCGGCGAACGCGACGCCGCCTGCGAGCGGCCAAGCATCGCGGCCAAGCAGAAGGCCGACGCAAGCGCCTGATATTGCGGCAACGCTCTGCTGCGCGAAGCCGAGCAGCGAGGAGGCGGCGCCGGCGCGCTCGGGAAACGGCGTCATAGCTCCGGCAATAGATTGCGGCAGGGTCATGCCAAGCCCGGCGAGATAAAGCGCCATCGGCAGCACCAGCGATGCCGCCGAGGCGAAGCCCAGTGCGACCGCCACAGTCATGGCTAGTCCACCGGCTGCGACAGCGGCCCCGCCGACGCCCAATACGCCATCGAGACCGAGCCGATGCGTCAGCCGCGCCGACAGAAACGAGCCCGCCATGTAGCCGACCGAGCCGACTGCGAAGGCGAGGCCAAAGGCAAACGGCGAGAGGCCATACAAGTCCTGCAGCACGAACGAGGCGGCAGATATCCAGACAAAGAGGCCGGCATAGCTCGTTGTGGCAAGCCCGAGATAAGCGAGATAGGCGGGTTCGCGCGCGACCACGCGATAGGAGACCGCCATCGAGGCAACTGAGACCGGCTCGGCGGCGCGCCGCGCCAACGTTTCCGGCATCAACATCCACACCAGCGCAGCGCCGGCAACCGCCGCCGTCACTAGCGTAAAGAACACCGCGCGCCAGCCGAAGCCGGTCTGCAGCGCACCGCCGGCAATCGGCGCCAGCACCGGCGCCAATGCCATCACCGCCCCGATCACCGATAGTTCGCGGCCCGCCCGCGCGCCGGCATAGAGGTCGCGCACCATCGCGCGTGCCAGCACGATGCCGCCGGAGCCGCCGAGCGCCTGTACAAAGCGCGCAGCGATGAGCATCTCAACGGAGGTGGCCAACGCGCAGGCAAAGCTCGCGGCGCAGTAGAGCGCGATCGCCCCAATCAACACCGGTTTGCGGCCGTGACGATCGGAGACCGGCCCATAGACGATTTGTCCAACGGCGAAGCCGATCAAATAGGCTGAGATGGTGAGTTGAGTCTGCGCGGTCGAGGCCGAGAGCTCGTGAGCGATCTCCGGCAGCGATGGCAGATACATGTCGGTGGTGAGCGGACCGAACGCGCTCAAGCCGGCGAGCAACGCAGTAAGCGCGAATGTTCCGGGTCGAAGCATGACAAGTCCTTGTCATTGCCGGGCTGGTCCGCCCATGCACATCTTTGCGCAAGGCATGGCTGAAGACGTGCATGCCCGGCACAGGGCCGGGCACAACGATGTCGTACAGTATGCGCGCGCGCAAAGCTAGCGGCGAGCACTCCGCTGGCCATAGCGATGCAAACTGCTGCCGTGCACGTCGAGCCACGCTTTGGCGCGCTTCATGTCCGGACAGATGCGTTCGACCAATGCCCAGAATCGCCGCGAATGATTCATTTCGACGAGGTGCGCCACTTCGTGCGCGGCCAAATAGTCGAGAACGAATGGCGGCGCCAGAATGAGCCGCCAGGAATACGACAGCACGCCGGTGCTCGAGCACGAGCCCCAGCGACTCGACTGATCGCGGACGGATATGCGTTTGACGGTGACGCCGAGCTGCGCCGCCGCCTTGCGGCTCGCGGCGTCGAGATCACGCTTGGCCTCGCGCTTGAGAAAATCGCGGAGGCGGCGCGCAAGATGCGGCTTTTCGCCGGCAACGCAGATGAGCCGCTCCTCGGCCTCATCTGCGGTCCACACTGTGCCGCGCGCGCCAGGGCGATGCACGATCCGGCGATCGATACCGCGCAGCGGAATGACCGCGCCTTCGGCAAACGGCGTGAGCGCCGGCAAGCGGGCGAGGCGCGCCGCGATCCAGCCGCCGTGCTTTTCGGCAAATTCGCGCGCCTGCCTTATGCTGCCACGCAAGGGCATGGTGAGCACAACTTCGCGGTTGGCAGAATGGATACGTAAAGTGTACCGGCGCGCTTGACGGTGGCGGCGCAGACGGATCGCGTAGACCTCGTTCTCGAAGCTGATGCTGAAGCCGCTCGGCTCACCGCCCCCGCGCAAGAGCAATGCACGCCGCACGGTTGTCGCTAGTGCGGAGCTGGGAACTCGGGTCAATTCGACGTTCCCGCGGGAGAGCGGAAAAAACCTGGGTCTTCGCATCCGCCTGGGATCGCAAGGCAAGCCGGCTCGGCGCCGGCGACCACGCAGCGCTAGCTCACGGCACGCACTTTGGCGACGGAGGCCACATTGGTCTGATCGTGGGAGAGCACAAAATCGGCAATCCGCGGCGCGATCTCGGCGCGGAAGCGCGAGCCGTTGAACACGCCGTAATGGCCGACAGCTGGCTGCACGTAGTGCACCTTATTTTCGTTCGGGATGTTCACGCACAGCCGGTGCGCCGGCTCGGTTTGTCCGACGCTGGAGATGTCGTCATTCTCGCCCTCGACCGTCATCAGCGCCACGCGGCGGATGGCGGCGGGATCGATCTTGCGGCCACGGTGTGTCATCTCGCCCTTGGGCAGCGCGTGGCGAATGAAAACTGTGTCCACCGTCTGCAGATAGAACTCGGCGGCCAAATCCATCACCGCGAGATACTCGTCATAGAACTCGCGATGCTTTTGCGCCGAATCGCCGTCGCCTTTCACCAGATTGAGGAACAGGTTGCGGTGCGCCTCGATGTGGCGGTCGAGATTCATGCTGACGAAGCCGTGCAACTGCAAGAAACCCGGATAAACGTCGCGCATGAAGCCGGGATGCGGGAACGGGACCTTAGTGATGACGTTGCGATGAAACCACTCGATACCGCGGCTCGCCGCCAGCTTGTTGACGCTGTTGGGGTTGACTCGCGTGTCGATCGGCCCGCCCATGAGCACCATGGAATGCGGCACGTCGGGATCGTTGTCGGCCTCCATCAACGCCACCGCCGCCAGCACCGGCACCGAAGGCTGGCACACCGCGATGACGTGGCAATCGCCGCCAAGCGTGTGCAGCATGGAGATGACATAGTCTATGTAGTCGTCGAGATCGAAGCGGCCTTGCGACAGCGGAACGGTCTGCGCATTGCGCCACTCGGTAATGTAGACGTCGTGGTTGGGGAGGAACGCTTCGACAGTGCCGCGCAGCAGCGTCGCGTAATGGCCGGACATCGGTGCGACGATCAGAAGCCGCGGCTGCGGCCGCCGTGGCGGCTGTGCAAACAGACGTTGGAAGTGCAGCAGCCGGCAGAACGGCCGCTCCCAGATGGGCTCGATATGCACCGGCACGCGCGCGCCGCCGACCACGGTGTGGTCGATGCGCCACTCGGGGCGCTGGTAGCGGCGGGTGGAGCGCTCGAACAACTCGGCCGCCGCCGCCACGGATTTGCCGTAGCCGGTATGAGCGAGCGGATTGGCGGGATTCTTGAAGAACAGGCGGGTCGCGTCAGCGATAGCGCGCGCCGGATTGAGCGCGGCGTAGCCCATTTCGTAAAACCAGTACATCGGCGTCGCCAGCAACGCGCCGCTGTCGCCGGGCAGCGTCGCTGCGCCGTCGAATTCACCGATCGCCATAGACTTGGCCCCCAGCCCTTTGTGCGATGCGGAAGACTGTCGCGTTTCGGTCATAGCGTCAACAATACAGATAAGGTGTTCGCAGCCGGTTTACAATTCGGCCTGTCAAAGCAACATACTGATTCTTCAGGGCTATTCTGGTTCACTCGCCGGTCTGCAACAGTGTGCCATTGACGCGAGCGCTGTGTAACAGTTGCAAAAATGCACATGTCGCAAGCGCAAAAAGACCGACGTTGAGCGCGAAAGCCTGCAGCATCAGATCGGCGCGGAAAACGTGGTCGATCAGCAGCGCGCGCATGCCCTCGAACACGTAAGTGGGCGGCAGCGCCCAAGCGATGTATTGCAGCCAATGCGGCAGCACCGTCACCGGGTAGTAGACGCAGGTGAGCGGCAAAAACAGAAACATGATGGTCCACGCCATGCTTTCGGCGCCGAGCCCGTTCCGCAGCAGCAAGCCGGCGACGAAAATGCCGATCGACCAGCTGGTCAAGATCAGGTTGGCGAAAAAGGCGGCGAGCGCGAGGCCCAACGACCAAATGTTGAAACCGAAAAAGGCGATGGCCAGGAGCGACACCGGCACCATGCCGATGGCCAGCCGAATGACGCTCATAGCCATCAGCGCCGCGACGAATTCGGCCGGGCGCAACGGCGACATCATGATATTGGCGAGATTGTGCGAGTACATTTCTTCAAGAAAAGAAATGGAGAAGCCGAGCTGGCCGCGAAACAGAATATCCCACAGCAGCACCGCGCCGATGAATACGCCGGCTGCGCGCGCGAAAAAACCGGCGTTCTGCGCAACGTACATTTGCAAGAAGCCCCACATCAACATCTGCACCGTCGGCCAATAAATGAGGTCGAGCACGCGCGGCCAAGACGAGCGCAACAGATACCAATAGCGCCGCACCATGGCGCCGATGCGGGCGAGGGAAAATTCGAGTGACGGCATCACGCTCTCACCCGCTCGTCCTCGCGAACGCGGGGGTCCACGGTCGCACCCATGGAATCGATCGCAGAGACTAGATCCCCGCTTTCGCGAGAATGAACGGGCCTTTGCACCGCGCATTGCCAAGAACGCGTCATCATTGCACTGCCTGCCGCCGGCCGCGCGCCACGTCGAGAAACACCTCTTCCAATGTCTGCCGCCCGTAGCGCGCGAGCAAACGTGCCGGCGTGTCGTCGCCCTCGATGCGGCCGCGCTTCATAATAATGACGCGTTCGCATAGCCGCTCCACCTCCGCCATGTTGTGCGACGCGAGCAGGATGGTCGCGTTAGTGTTGCGCCGGTAGGTTTCGAGCCGCGCCCGCACCCAATCGGCGGTATCGGGATCGAGCGACGCAGTGGGTTCGTCGAGCAGCAGCACCTCGGGATTGTTGAGCAGCGCCTTGGCGAGCGAGACGCGCGTCTTCTGCCCAGCCGACAGCTTGCCGTTCGGCCGGTCGAGAAAGTCGGCAAGATCGAGCGCGGCGGCGAGTTGTTCGATGCGAGCGGCGACCTCGGTAACGCCGTAGAGCTGGGCGAACACCGACAGGTTCTGCCGCACGGTGAGCCGCGTCGGCATGTCGACGTAGGGGCTCTCAAAATTCATCCGCTGCAGCACGCGGTAGCGCTCGCGCGGCATTTCGGCGCCGAGCACGCTGACGCTGCCGGCGGTCGGGGTAACGAGACCCATGATCATGGCAATCGTCGTGGTCTTGCCGGCGCCATTGCCGCCGAGCAGGCCGGTAATCGAGCCCGGCGCCAAGCGAAACGACACGCCATCGACCGCTGCCACGCCCTTATAGAGCTTGACCAGCCGGGTAACCGCGACGGCTGCGGCATTTCGGGCGTCCATGCTGGCGACATGTGACGCCGCGCCGCAGTTGGCGCAAGCCCCGCGCCGCAATTGGTGAGCCGAGGCGGCAAGGTCTACAGTGCGGCCATGCCCGCCCTTGAACTCGCGCAGAAACACCCGCGCCGCAACGTGCGGCTCGATACGCTGGTGCGGCTGCGCTGGCTCGCCATTATCGGGCAGACCACCGCGGTGCTTGGCGTCTATTTCGGCCTCGATTTCGAGCTGCCGATCTATGCCTGTCTCGCGGCGATCGCGCTCGCCGCCTGGCTCAATGTGGCGCTGCGGCTGCGCTTCCACATGACGCAGCGTCTCGACCCGGACCGCGCCGCCTGGCTTCTCGCGTTCGACATCGGCGAATTGGCGGTTCTGCTCTTTCTCACGGGTGGCCTGCAGAATCCCTTTGCCTTTCTGTTTCTCGGGCCGGTGCTGCTGTCGGCGACGGCGCTGCCGCCGCGCTACACGCTGATGCTTGGCGGCTTCGCGGTCGCCTGCGCCACCGTCTTGGTGTTCACGCATTACCCGCTGCCGTGGGACAGCGATGAGCCGCTGCAACTGCCGCCCATCTACATGATGGGCGTGTGGCTTTGCATCTTGTTAGCCATCGGCTTCATCGGTGTTTACGCCTGGCAGATCACTGAAGAATCGCGTCAGCTCGCCGATGCGCTCGCCGCCACCGAGCTGGTGCTCGCCCACGAGCAGCATCTCTCGCAACTCGACGGCCTCGCCGCCGCCGCCGCGCACGAGCTCGGCACCCCGCTCTCCACCATTTCGGTGATCGCCAAGGAGTTGGAGAACGCGATCCCCAAGGAGGCGCCGCATGGCGACGACGTTCGGCTGCTGCGCGAACAGGCGCGGCGCTGCCGCGACATCTTGGCCAAACTCACCGAATTATCGGCGAGCGGCGCACCGTTCGACCGCGTGTCGTTATCCGCCTTGATCGAAGAAGTCGTAGCGCCGCATCGTGATTTCGGCGTTTCTATCGACATTGCGGTTCCGGGCGAGAACAAGGCCGAGCCGGCCGGCCGCCGCAATCCGGCGATTCTCTACGGTCTTGGCAATCTGCTTGAAAACGCGGTCGATTTTGCGCGCGAACGCGTCACCGTCGCCGCGCAGTGGAACGAGGATGTCGTCGAGGTGACCATCACCGACGACGGCCCCGGCTTTGCGCCCGAGATCCTCGACCGCATCGGCGAGCCTTATGTGACCAGCCGCCGGCGCGCCGCCAACGAGGACGAGAGCGCCGGCCTCGGGCTCGGCTTTTTCATCGCCAAAACGCTGCTCGAGCGCTCAGGCGCCACGCTCATGTTCCAAAATCGCGTGTTGCCGGAGCGGGGCGCTGTCGTGCGCGTGCGCTGGCGGCGGGAAGAATTTGAGCGGACCGAAAGTCCCGCGGCGACTTGAGATCGTGCGACATCGCGACTATGTTGATTGTGACCTTTTGACGCGAACGGAGAAATGGCGGTGGATGTTGCCATGAACGACGTCGCGGGACGGCCGATCGACAAGGTTCCGAGCGAGCGGTCGCTGCTGATCGTCGAAGACGATCGCCCGTTTCTGCAACGGCTGGCCAAGGCGCTCGAGAGCCGCGGTTTTGCCGTTACCACCGCTGAATCCGTCTCCGACGGGCTGCTGCAAGTCGAGAAGGCGACTCCCGCCTTTGCCGTGGTCGATATGCGCTTGGCCGACGGCAACGGCCTCGATGTGATCTCCGCTTTGAAGCGCCGCCGCCCCGACGCGCGCGCCATCATCCTCACCGGCTACGGCAACATTGCCACCGCGGTAAACGCCGTGAAGCTCGGCGCCGTGGATTATCTCGCCAAGCCGGCCGACGCCGACGATGTCGTGGCGGCATTGCTCGCGCATGAAAGCAAGAAGATCGAACCGCCGGAAAATCCGATGTCCGCCGACCGCGTGCGCTGGGAGCACATCCAGCGCATCTACGAACTCTGCGGCCGCAATGTCTCGGAAACGGCGCGCCGGCTCAACATGCATCGCCGCACGCTGCAGCGCATTTTGGCGAAGCGGGCGCCGCGGTAGCGCCCGCGTATCCCGATCAGGCAATGTCTCCATAAGGCCCGTGCGGATCGGCGAGCGCCTGCAGGCGCAGCGCAGCGGCGCGGGCAAACAACAGCATCATCGATTTGCGCGTCGCGGCGGGCAGGCGGTGCTCGGGGGCTTGGCAATGAAAATGCGCGCCGAAGGCGTCGGCGACAATGAGTCCGGTATCCGGCGGGAAAATCTCGCACGGCACTTCGATCGTGGTAGCGAAGAACAACCGATCGCAGTGCAAGCGATAGTCCTGCCACTTCTGATCGGCGCGGAAATCGGCGACCGACGACTTGATCTCGACGATCCAGATTTCGCCGCCGGCATCGAGCGCGACCAGATCGGCGCGCCGGCCCGACGGCAGCGGCAGTTCGCTGACCACGCAGAAGCCATGCGCATGCAGCAGGCGCGCGGCGCCGCGGGCGACCGCCAGCGCGGTGTCCGATTGGCGGCCATCGACAGGGACTTCGAGCTTGGCGGCCAGATTCATGATGCGACCTTAGCACGACTTGCCGCACGCTCGGGAAAGGCGCCCGCCAGCGCCGAGCGATCCGCCTCCAGCACGCCGCGCTCGGTGATGAGGCCGGTAATGAGCCGCGCCGGAGTGACGTCGAAGCCGTAATTGGCGACCGCCGACCCGTCGGGGACGATCTGCACGGTTTCGATGCGGCCGGCTCTGCTCCTGCCGGTGACCGTCGCGACCTCCTCGCCGCCGCGCTGCTCGATGGGAATGTCGCGCAGGCCGTCATCGACGCCGAAATCGATGCTCGGCGACGGCAACGCCACGTAGAACGGTACGCTGTTGTCGTGCGCCGCGAGCGCCTTCAGATAGGTGCCGATCTTGTTGCAGACGTCGCCTCGCGCGGTGACGCGATCGGTGCCGACGATAACGAGGTCGACGAGCCCGTGCTGCATCAGATGGCCGCCGGTGTTGTCGGCAATGACCGTATGCGGCACGCCCTGCTGCCCTAATTCCCAGGCGGTGAGTGCAGCGCCCTGGTTGCGCGGCCGCGTCTCGTCGGCGAACACATGCACGGCAATGCCTTTGTCGTGCGCCATATAGATCGGCGCGGTGGCCGTGCCCCAATCGACCGTCGCCAGCCAGCCAGCATTGCAATGGGTGAGCACATTCACGCGCTCGCCGCTCTTTTTGCGCGCGATCGCTTCGATCACGGGCAGGCCGTGGCGTCCGATGGACTTGTTGATCGCGACGTCTTCGTCAGCGATCTCCTCGGCGCGCCGTAACGCCACGTCCGCGCGTTCACCGCGCGGCCGGTTGCGCGCCGCCGCCCGCATCTCATCCAGCGCCCATTTCAGATTGATCGCCGTCGGCCGCGTGGCGAGGAGTGTCGCGCAGGCGCGGTCGAGCGCCTCGTCCGAGGCATCGGCGCGCAGCGCCAGCCATACCCCGTAGGCAGCCGTGGCCCCGATCAGCGGCGCACCGCGCACCTGCATCGTTTTGATAGCGCGCGCGGCATCCTCGAGTGTCGCCAGGCGCACGGTGGCGAAACGATGCGGCAGCAGGGTCTGATCGATAATGCCGACGCTTTGGCCGTCCTTCTCCAGCCAAATCGTGCGCATGTCGCGGCCGTCGACTTTCATGGTGCAAGAGATAGCGGGGTTTGCAAGGATGCGCCACCTTGCAAGGAGCCTTGGATGTCCATCGATTACGAGAAGGAATACGACAATCGCGGCCGCATTCCCGAGCACCCGCAAATCTTCGCGCGCAACGAGCGCGACGCTGCTGCCTATCGCGCCGGCGCGCGCGGCGCCGAGCTTGGCCTCACATATGGCGCTTCGCCGCGGCAGTACATCGACTTTTTTCCGGTACAGAACGCCGATGCGCCGCTGGTGCTGTTCATCCACGGCGGCTGGTGGCGCACGCGCGATCCTTCCGCCTACAGTCATTTGGCCGCGGGCGGCAATGCGCGCGGCATTGCCGTCGCACTCGCCGGTTACGATCTTTGTCCCCAGGTGTCGATCGCGACGATCATCGAGCAGATGCGCGCGGCCGCGCTCTTTCTCTGGCGCAAAACCGGCAAACGCATTACCGCGGTCGGTCACTCCGCCGGCGGGCATCTCACGGCGTGTCTCGTGGCCACCGATTTCAAGACGCTGGCGCCGGACGCGCCGGCCGATCTGGTGCCGGCGGGCTATGCCATTGCCGGCGTCTTCGATCTCGCGCCGCTGGTGAACATTTCGGTCAACGCCGATCTCAAGCTCGATGCCGAGAGCGCGCGCGCCTGTTCGCCGCTGTACTGGCGCGTGCCGCCGGGGCGCTCGCTCGATGCGGTGGTGGGCGCGCTGGAATCGAGCGAATTCCTGCGGCAGAGCCGTACCATTGCCAAGGCCTGGCGGCAGGGCATGGCACAAACGCGCTACGAGGCGATTGCCGGCGCCAACCATTTCACTGTAATCGATCCGCTCACGCAAGCCGACAGCGCCATGACCTCCCGCGTGGTCGAACTGGCGCAGCAGGTCGCCGCCATCAGGCTCTAGTGGCCCGGAAAGGTGCCCCACCTTCGGCATGCGCTAGAACCAGTACTCGCGCGCGAAGGCGAGCGTGAACAGCGCGCCGACGATGACGACAAGCACGCGCATGACGGACTGCGGCACCACGCGCGCGAGATACGAGCCGGCGACCCCGCCGAGCACGGTGCCCGCCATCAGCGCCAAAGTCGGCGGCCAGTGCACGGCGCCGCGCGCGACGAAGACGGCGCTGGCGGCCAAAGCGTTGAGGCTAGAGACGAGGTTCTTGGCGACATTGGCAGAGCGGTAGTCGCCGCCGGTGGCCACGCTGAACACCCCGAGGATGAGAATGCCGACGCCGGCGTTGAAATAACCGCCGTAGAACGACACCGGCAGCAGCACTTTCAGGCTCGATACATTGAAGGTGACGGCGTGACCGCGGTGGGCGGCGCGCTTACGCAGATAGGCGCTGATCCTGGCCGAATAGGCAAACAGCAGCGTGGCAAAGCCGAGCAGCAGCGGCACGATGGCGGTGAACACACGTCCCGGCGTCAGCAGCAGGCAAGCGCCGCCGAGCGCGGCGCCGACGACCGAGATGACGATGAGGCCGGCGAAGCCGCGGTTGAGCGGCGGCAATTGCGTGCGGTCGGCGAGCGCGGCGAGAAAGATGCCGGGCATCAGCGACACCGGCACGGTGACGGCGGCGGCCTGCGGCGGCACGCCGGCGGCAATTGCCGCCGGATAGAGGATAACTGCGGCGCCGCCCACCATCGAGGCGGTGACGCCGGCGACGATGCCGGCGCCGACCAGGAGGACGCCAGTTATCGGCTCCATGACATTTCCCGTTCGTTCCCGCGCAAGCGGGAACCCAGAGCCGCGCGCGAGGTCGGTATCCTTTCCTGGGTCCCCGCCTTCCCGGAGACGAACGGATGGAGCATCAAAAGAACGCCTGGATGCCGGTCTGCGCGCGGCCGAGGATCAGCGCGTGGATGTCGTGCGTGCCCTCATAGGTGTTGACCGTCTCCAAATTCGCGAGCACGCGCATCACGTGATACTCCTCGGAAATGCCGTTGCCGCCGTGCATGTCGCGCGCAATACGCGCAATGTCGAGCGCCTTGCCGCAATTGTTGCGCTTCATCAGCGAGATCGACGGCGGCGCGGCGCGGCCCTGCTCCAGCATGCGGCCGAGCCGCAGCGCGCCGGATAAGCCCAAGGCAATCTCGGTCTGCATGTCGGCGAGTTTCTTCTGCACCAACTGATTGGCGGCGAGCGGACGGCCGAACTGCTTGCGGTCGAGCACGTATTGCCGCGCCGCCTGCCAGCAGAATTCGGCGGCACCCATGGCGCCCCAGCAGATGCCGTAACGCGCCATGTTGAGGCAGCCGAACGGGCCGGCGAGGCCTTTCACGTTCGGCAGCAGGTTTTCCTCCGGCACGATGCAGTCGGCGAGCACGATTTCACCGGTAATCGAGGCGCGCAGCGAGAGCTTGCCTTCGATCTTCGGCGTGGAGAATCCCTTGGTGCCGCGCTCGACGATGAAGCCGCGAATGACGTTGTCGAGCTTGGCCCAGACAATGGCGATATCGGCAACCGGCGCGTTTGAGATCCAAGTCTTGGCACCGTTGAGCTTGTAGCCGTTCGCGACTTTTTCCGCGCGCGTGACCATCGAGCCGGGATCGGAGCCGTGGTCGGGCTCGGTCAGGCCGAAGCAGCCGATCGTCTCGCCGCTGGCGAGCTTCGGCAGGTATTTGCGCCGCTGCGCTTCGGAGCCGTAGGCATAGATCGGATGCATGACCAGCGAAGACTGCACCGACATGGTGGAGCGGTAGCCTGAGTCGACGCGCTCCAATTCGCGTGCGATCAGGCCGTAGGAGACGTAGCCCAGACCGGCGCCGCCGTAGTCCTGCGGGATGGTGGGCCCGAGCAGCCCAAGCTTGCCCATCGCCGGAATAAGGACCGGATCGTACTTCTCCTCGCGCCAGGCCGCGATCACTTTGGGCATCAGCGTGTCCTGCGCGAAGCCGCGTGCGCTGTCGCGTACCATGCGCTCCTCTTCCGAGAGGTCGTGCTCGATGTCGAGCGGGTCCTCCCAGACGAAGTTTGCGTCCTTCAAGGTCGCCGGCTTACTTTCGCGTTTTTCCGCCGCTTGCGACATGGAGCTCTCTCCTTTGTGGCTTCCGTATTATAGAGGCTGCTTTTTCGCCGGTCATTTCCGGATGCAGGTGGTTCTGCGTGTATTGAAAGCTGCCTCCACTCGGCCCCTCGCTACGCTCGGAGCATTCCTCCCTTGCAGGGAGGGATGAAGAAGACGCGCGTCATCGCCCCTGTTCTTTATTCGGCCCGGGGGTGAGCCGCATTTGCAAATGCCGGCCTCCGCCCTTGGGGGCTTCGGCGCGACAGACCGCCCGCTCTCGAAGCAATGCCGAGGGCGCGCGGGACGCCATGGGTCCAACCGGACCCGCGGGCCTCGGCGCCTCGCGGTACCGAGGCTGACCGAAGTC
>DASRDF010000076.1:0-16792 GCA_035652735.1 Pseudolabrys sp.
AAGCCGCCGCCCATATGCGGCTGCGGCCGCGCGGCAGGCTGCGTCACCACCATCGCCGGCGTGGTCGGCATCTGATAGGCGCTCTGCGCGACGGCGGCGCCGGGCAACAAAAAGGCGGCGGCGGCCATTGAGAGGGAACGCATCTTGAAACTCTCGGCGACGAACGGCGCCAAAGTAAGGTCCCAACAGCACACGATTGGTAAACCATCCCCGCGCGCGCGCGCATTCCACCGCATGTGCGCGCGCTTTGTCGCCTTAGCGTTTATTTTGTGTAAAGCACGACATGTCTTGGTAAATGCAAGGTTGAAGCGCACCGTCCTTGTCGCAACGCCGTGTTAAGCGCCGCCGCGTAGAAAACGCCTCGCTTATTTCGGGGAGTGCGCGGCGTGCGGCGTCAGGTCTTCCGCGTCGAACAAATGTTTGTCGGCCGCCGCAGCGCTGCGGCACCGGATGCAGCCGGCGGGCACAACGCCGCCGATCGGCCTAAAGCCTTGCGCGCGCTCGCAGCCGGCAACCTCGATGCCGAGGCGTTGCGGCGCGAGCTCGCCATCGTGCAAGAAGCGATTGCGCGCAACCGGCGCGATCTTGCTGCGCTGATCGGCGACAGCAAGGACCGCCGCATGCCGCGCGCCGCGGGCGAACTCGGCGCGGCGGTGGCCGCCATGGAACAGGCGACGCAAAAAATTCTGCAAGCGGCGGAAACGATCGACGACGGCGCGCGCTCGCTCAATGCCGCGCTCAAGGGCGACTACGAGCGCGGGCTGGCGCACGAGATTCAGGAGCGCACGGTCGCCATCTACGAGGCTTGCAACTTCCAGGATCTCGCCGGCCAGCGCATCGGCAAAGTCATCGAGATGCTGCATCATATCGAGGAGCAGCTCTCGGCGATGCTGGCGCGCTTGCACGGTCCCGCCGCGGAGCCCGCGCCAACGCCGGCTGGTAACGAACTGCTCAACGGCCCCCGGCTCGACGGCGATTGCGGTCACGCCGACCAGCGCGATATCGACGCGCTGTTCGGTTGATCACGCGACACGGACCCCTTTCGCCCAGTTTTCGTGCGGGCGGCGCGCCATAGCGGCAATTACGAAGGAAGGGTTACCGGATATTGAAAATTCGCGTTTCGTATTTTCAAGCTTTCCCAACGGGATTTGGTTAGCTGTTCGTCCGTGAACGAAAAAATGCCGAATTATCGAGCGGCCGCAGCCCAGTGCCGGGACATGGCGATGACCTGCGATCAGGATAACCGCGAGTACTGGCTGAAGATGGAGCGGTTCTGGCTGAGCAAGGCTGAAGAAACCGAGCATCCGCATAAGGAGCCTGTCTGATGGATATTGCCCGGATCGAGACCTTCGTTCGTAAAGCGCGACAAGACAAGCAACAGCACGACATCAACTACAACCTTCTCCGCGCCGCTGTTGAGATCAACGACGCAATAAAGCGCCTGAACGCGGATATTCAAAGCGTCCGCTCGCAAGCCAAGAGACGATTTTAAGCGAGTCAGTCGGCGCGGAGGCGCGGGCCGACGGCAACGTGACACCCGGATCAGCGATTCTTCGCGGCAGTGGCGAGAATCAGCGTCTTCAACTGCGCGCGTTGCACTTTGCCGGCCGCACCGCGCGGAATTGACGGCACCGCAAACAGGCGAACGGTGCCGTCGATCCCGCGCTGCCGCAGGATCGCTTCGAGCTTTTCCGCGCGCGCGTCCGCGCAATCGACTGTGCCGACCCAAATCTCCGGCTTTGCTCCGGCAGCATCGGCATCGACCAGAATGGCAGCGGCATCGGCCGCGTCCCATTCCAGACGCAAAAGATGCTCGACTTCATAAACTTGGGAAATCTGCCGCGCCGATGCTTTGGGGAAATCGGAAGGCGCGATGTCGGCGGTGCGGCCGACGATGAACACGTCGCCCTCGGCCGTCATCCAGCCGATGTCGCCGTGGTCGGTCCAAGGGTCCTCGGATCGATCCGGGCTCGATTTTACCCGGCCTTTGACGATACCGACTTCGCCGGGCCGGCATGGCCTGCCGTCCGTATCGAAGATACCCATTTCGAATCCCGGCAGCACCGGGCCGATAAGGCCAGGCCTCGCCAGGACTGCGCTGGCCGGCGCTTCGGTAAACAGACCGACCTCCGATGTGCCGTAGCGACAGAGAATATCCTTGCAAAGATGCACCGCCGCACCTTCGAGCAGGGCACGCGTTGGAATCCCGCCGGCAACGGCGACCATGCGCAGGCTTCGCACATGCGCGCCCGATTTGCGCGCGACGCGCACCAAAGCCACGAGCTGCTCGGTTGCGGCGTAGACGAAATCGATGCCGAACAGCTCGATCATCCTGATCGCTTGGAACGGCGATTGCGAAAAGCACAGCGTTTTTCGGCTGGCGAGGACGTGGCAGGCGATCCAGAAGCCGAAGATGGTCGTCAGCCCGGGCATGCACAGCACCAGGTTGCAGTTGAACACTGCGATGCCCGCGGGAGAACCCCGGCCGATATAACCGACAGTGTTGTCCAGTATCTTCGGCTCGCCGGTCGAACCCGATGTGAGGCTGCGGCGACAAACAGTGCGATCGCCGGCAAACGGCGCGGGCAAGCCTCCGGCGGGCGAAGGAGGGCTGGACGAAAACCAATCGTCGCTCGCTTCGACGAAGCGGTTGTCGGATGCGAAGACATGCTTTGCTTCGGCATCGCCGATGACGATCGTCGGGCGAAGCCCCGCAATACCGCGGTGATAGAGTTCCAAAGAAATCGCGACGACGCCGATGCGGAACAGCGCCAGGCTCACCGTCAGATGTCGGATCGGGTTCTGTATGCAAACGGCGACGAGGCCATCTTTGGCAAAATCCAGCGCGGCAATGCGGTGTGCGCAACGCTCGATCGCGGCGCCGAGCATGCCGTAGGTAACGACACGGTCCTCCATCACGATGGCCGAGGTTTCCGGCTGCGTGCGCGTGTTGAAGAGAATGTGGTCGAACCAGTCGTTCATGACACCGGGTCCGATCGACGGCTGCCGCAAATTGTCAGTCGTAGCTTGCCGCGTCTAAGCGTCGAGCGTCAGCAGCACTCGCTCAGAATTTGAAGTTGACGCCGGCACGAGCGATCTCGGCGGTCAGGTCGGCCGAGGTGCTAATCCCCTGTCCATAGCCCCCGAGGGACGGGTTGAAAACCCCACCCGACGCGGTGACCTTGCCAAAGTCGACGTGCAGATATTCGACTTTGACCGACCATGCATTGGACAAAGCCCATTCGAGGCCGCCGCCAAGAGCCCATCCGGTCTTCGTGTCCGCGGCGGTGAGGCTTCCGGTCCCAGGCGGAATGTTACTGTCGCTGTATGACTCGTTGACCTTCAGGCGCGTGAGCGCCAAGCCACCGGTAGCGTAGGCGAGCAGGTTCGGCATGACGGTCGCGCCTACGCGCCCGCGCAGCGTATAGAGCCAATCGCTGGAGACCGCGGAATTGACTGTGAACGGCGTTCCAGAGGTTGGGAAGGTGCCGTCGCCCTGACGCGAGCCTCTCAAGTGGAAGGCGCCGAAATCGGTCTCCACACCCAAGATCCAGCTGTTCACCTGCCAGTTGTAACCGAGCTGGAGGCCGCCAGTGAACCCGCTCGCATGAATCGTCCCGCTGCCGGCCGCCTCGACGGCGCTCCCGTTGCTGGTGTCACCTGGGGAGCAGAAATAGAGGTTGAGTGCTCCAGCCGAACTATTGCAATCAACCGAGGTATTGGCCTTGGAGCTCGACCAGGCGCCACCGGCATTTATGCCGATATAAAAGCCGGTCCAGTTCATGGGCTCGGCGGCCATGGCCGAGCCGGCAAACAGGGCCGGCAAGACGGCGACACTTCCCAACAAACGACGTTTCATACGCCCCCCGCAACAACCTTTGGCTCGTAAAACCATCATATACAATCCGCGAACCGGCACTGTTGCCGCTAAACAACAATTGACAGAAAACAAGCGGATTTGGCGGGCCGATTGGCTAATCGGGCCGCCGGATCACGGCAAAACAGGCAAGCGCCACCGCGGCAAAGCCCGCGGCGAGGATGAGCGCAGCGCGGTCGGAGGCGCGGTCGACCACAAAGGCCATCACCAAGGGGGCCGCTGCCTGCATCACCAGCCAGGGCCCGGCAAGCCGGCCCATCAGCCGCCCGTACCCTGTAGCGCCGAACAAGGCTAGCGGCACCGCGCCGCGGGTGATGGTCACCAGCCCATTGGCGCCGCCAAACATCACGGCGAAGACCGCCGCCATCGGCGCCGACATGCCGAGCGCCAGCAGCAGCACAAAGCCGCAGAGCAGCGCGGCGAGCGCAAAGCGGATAACCCAAAGCGGGTGCAGGTTGCGTCCGAAGGCGAATTCGACCAGCCGCGCGGCGACCTGTGCCGGGCCGAACAGCGCGCCGATCCACACCACGGTGCCGGCGTCGATGCCTTCGCGGGCGAAAATGGCGAGCAAGTGGGCCGACAGGCCGGACGGCACGAAGGCATAGGCGCCGAAAGCCGCCGCGACCAGCAGGAAAGGCAAGCCGTGCGGCGGCAGTACCTTGGATGGCGCCAGGCCGTCGCCCGCTGCCGCCTTGTGTGTTTCGGCGCGGCTGCGCGGCAGCGCCAGCGCGTGCAGCGGCGCCGCGGCCGCCGCCATTAGCAGAGCGTAGAGGAGATAGGTGCCGCGCCAGCCGACCGCCTCGATCAGAAAATGTGTGGCCGGCCAGCTCGCGGTCGAGGCAAAGCCGCCGATCAAAGTAAGCGCCGTGATCGCCCGCCGCGCGCCGGCGCCGAAGATGCGCCCCAGGCTGGCAAAGGCGGGATCGTAGAGATTGGCCGCCATGGCAATGCCGAGGACGATCCAGACGGCAATGTATGCGGGCTCGCTGGCGGCGCGGGTGATCAGGAACAGCCCGAGCGCACCGACAAGCGAACCGGCCGTCATCACCACGTGGCCGCCGAAGCGGTCGATGGCGCGGCCGACATAAGGCGATGTCAGGCCCGCGACGAGGAGGCCGACGGAAAAGCCGCCCATGGCGAAGGAGAACGACCAGCCGCGGTCCTGCGCGAGAAGCGGCAGCATCAGCACCGGCGTATAGAAGATCGTGCCCCACGCCAGCACCTGCGTGACGCCAAGCACCGGTACCGCGCGCCAGGGGCCAGCCAGAAATTCGCGCAATAGCATCATGCGGACGAGAGCCTCGGCGTCATACGCGCCTTTGCGCGACCCACAGGCCGCGCCAGGCGATCACTGACGCTGGATCGGCGGCTGCACCGGCTTGGGCGCGGCGGGCGCGCGCGGCTTGCTGCGCGCGCGCGGCTTGGCACCCTCGGCGCCGCAACGCACGTAAACCATGGTGCCGTAGCGGCTCTGCACCTCGGGGTCCATCCAACGCAGGATGAGCACGCGCCCGTCGAAAGACACCACCTCGCGGTCTTGCGGGCCGCCGGGCGGATCTTCCTTCGGGCCGATGAAATTGCGCCCGCCCGGCGCACCCTTGAGTGCCAACTCGGTCGGCGTCGACTGATCGGCAAGGTGCATCATGACACCGCCGCTCGGACCCATGGTGATGACGTAAGGATTACGGCACTGGTTGGCGGCGGCGGCGATGGTGCGCTCGCGGTCGGCCTCATTGTGGTAGGCGGTCAGTCCCCAGCGGCCGACCAGATTCTGCGCCGGGAACGTCGGCTGCTCCAGCGGGAGGCCCGTCGGTGCGGCAGGTTCGGCCGGTTGAGGCGACTGCGCCGTCTCGCAGCCGGCAAGCGCGAGCGCGCCGGAAAGCAGGACAAATGCGATGAGGTGGCGGCGCGAGGACGTCATGCGGGCTCCGGTAGAATGGGCGAGCGAGACTTTGCGGGGCATTATCGGGCGGCGCAAGCGCAGCTTAGCTGCAACCGGTTCCTGCGGACTTAACCGGATCATCGTGGCATGCGGCGCCAGCTTGACTCGCTTGCGGCAAGCTCATATGTCCCGGCTAGCGACCTAGCACTCTCTCATCGGGAGTGCTAAATACCTGATACCTCGGAAATTTCTGTCATCCACCCTGCGCGAGAAGCGCTGACGAGGAGCCCATGGCCAAAACCAAGTTTCGTCCTTTGCACGACCGCGTCGTCGTGCGCCGTATCGAGGCCGAAGAGAAAACCAAAGGCGGCATCATCATTCCTGACACGGCCAAGGAGAAGCCGAGCCAAGGCGAAATCATCGCCGTCGGGCCGGGCGGCCGCGACGAAAGCGGCAAGCTCATTCCGATCGACGTAAAGGTCGGCGACCGCATCCTGTTCGGCAAGTGGTCGGGCACGGAAGTCAAGATCGACGGCGAAGAACTGCTGATCATGAAGGAAAGCGACGTGATGGGCGTCATCGCCTGATCTCTCATCTCCTGTCATGCCCGGCCTTGCGCCGGGCATCCACGTCTTAACACCGAAGAAAGACGTGGATGGCCGGCAGAGGCCCAGGCACGACGAAAAGCAACATTGAATGGAGTGAAATCGAAATGTCTGCCAAAGAAGTGAAATTTTCCGGCGATGCGCGCGAGCGCATGCTGCGCGGCGTCGACATCCTCGCCAATGCGGTGAAAGTCACGCTCGGCCCCAAGGGCCGCAACGTCGTGCTCGACAAGTCATTCGGCGCACCGCGCATCACCAAGGACGGCGTGACGGTCGCCAAGGAAATCGAGCTCGAAGACAAGTTCGAGAACATGGGCGCGCAGATGGTGCGCGAGGTCGCGCAGAAGACCAACGATCTCGCCGGCGACGGCACCACCACCGCTACCGTGCTGGCGCAGGCGATCGTCCGCGAAGGCGCCAAATCGGTGGCCGCCGGCATGAACCCGATGGATTTGAAGCGCGGCATCGACATCGCCATCAACGCGGTGGTCAAGGACATCGAAAAGCGCGCGAAGAAGGTCGAGTCCTCCTCCGAGGTTGCGCAGGTCGGCACCATTTCTTCCAACGGCGACGCCAAGATCGGCAAGATGATCGCCCAGGCGATGCAGAAGGTCGGCAACGAAGGTGTCATCACCGTCGAGGAGGCAAAGGCGCTGGAGACGGAGGTCGAGATCGTGGAGGGCATGCAGTTCGACCGCGGCTATATCTCGCCCTACTTCATCACCAATGCCGAAAAGATGATCGCCGAGCTGGAGGACGCCTACATCCTGCTGCACGAAAAGAAGCTGTCCGGCCTGCAGGCGATGCTGCCGGTGCTCGAGGCGGTCGTGCAGTCGGGCAAGCCGCTGGTGATTATCGCTGAAGATGTCGAGGGCGAGGCTATCGCGACCCTCGTGGTCAACAAGCTGCGCGGCGGCCTCAAGGTCGCCGCGGTGAAGGCGCCCGGCTTCGGCGACCGACGCAAGGCCATGCTCGAGGACATCGCAATCCTCACCGGCGGCCAGCTCATTTCCGAGGACCTCGGCATCAAGCTGGAGAACGTCACGCTGCAAATGCTCGGCCGCGCCAAGAAGGTGATCATCGAAAAAGAGAAGTCGACGATCGTCTCGGGTGCCGGCAAAAAAGCAGACATCGAGGCGCGCGTGCAGCAGATCAAGGCGCAGATCGAGGAAACCACCTCGGATTACGACAAAGAGAAGCTGCAGGAGCGCCTAGCAAAGCTTGCGGGCGGAGTGGCCGTCATCAAGGTCGGCGGCGCAACCGAAGTCGAAGTGAAGGAAAAGAAGGACCGGGTCGAGGATGCGCTCAACGCCACGCGTGCCGCCGTCGAGGAAGGCATCGTGGCTGGCGGCGGTGTGGCGCTCTTGCGCGCCAAGAAGTCGGTCGGCCGCATTCGCGACGAGAACCCCGACGTGCAGGCCGGCATCAACATCGTGCTCAAGGCGCTGGAATCGCCTGTGCGTCAAATCGCCGAAAACGCGGGTGTTGAGGCATCCATTGTGGTCGGCAAGATTCTCGACGAGAAGTCCGAGACCTTCGGCTTCGACGCCCAGGATGAGAAGTATGTCGACATGATCGAAGCCGGCATCGTCGACCCGGCCAAGGTCGTGCGCACGGCGTTGCAAGATGCGGGCTCGGTTGCCGGTCTGCTGGTCACCACCGAGGCCATGGTCGCCGAGCTGCCGAAAGAGCCGGCGCCCGCGATGCCGGGCGGCGGCATGGGTGGAATGGGCGGCATGATGTAAGCGCGGCGCGGACGCACAAAATTCAAGGGCGCGGCTTCGGCCGCGCCTTTTTTGTCTTCGCTACGTCCTTTGAACTCCGCCATGCGCTGGCGCGTTGGCCGGTGCATGGCAGCCTCCTCCACCAAGACGGTGGTCTACGCCGCGACCACCGGCAACGCGCTGGTCGCGCTGACCAAGTTTCTCGCCGCTTGGTGGACCGGCTCGTCTGCCATGCTGAGCGAAGCGATCCATTCGCTTGTCGATACCGGCAACCAGTTGCTGCTGCTCTACGGCATGCAGCGCGCGGCGCGCCCGCCCGACGAACTTCATCCGCTCGGCTACGGGCGCGAGCTTTATTTCTGGAGCTTCGTGGTCGCGCTGCTGATGTTCACGATCGGCGCCGGAGTCGCCCTCTATGAAGGCGTGCAGCATCTGATCGCGCCGCTGCAAATCGCCGATCCACTCGTGAGCTATGTCGTGCTTGGCTGTGCGGCGGTGTTCGAGGGCACAAGCTGGATGATCGCGCTACGTGAATTCCGCAAGGCGAAAGGCGATCTGCAATATTACGAGGCGGTGCTGCGCAGCAAGGACCCGCCGGCCTTCATCGTGTTGTTCGAAGACTCAGCAGCACTGCTCGGTCTCGCTATCGCCTTTGCCGGCACATTTGCCGCCGAACAACTGGCCTTGCCGTGGCTCGACGGCGCGGCATCCGTCGGCATCGGTCTCTTACTCGGCATAACCGCTCTGGTACTCGCCCGCGAAAGCAAAGAGCTACTGATCGGCGAGCCAGCGCGGCCGGCGCTGCGTCGCTCCATCATGGAGCTGGTGCGCAAAGTGCCGGCTATCGAGCGGGCGCAGATCGTGCTCACCGTGCACCTTGCGCCCGAACAAGTCGTCGTCGCCCTCAACCTGGAATTCCGCGACGACCTTACTACGCCCGAAATCGAGCAGGCGACGCGCGAACTCGAGCGCTTGATTCATCAGGCTCATCCTGAAGTGATCGCGATCTTTGTCAAACCGGAGGCGATGGTGCAGCCGCCGCTGCGGGCAACCGGATCGTGGCGCCGGATCGGCAGACCGCGGGAATAGAACGCCGCCTGGTTGTGTTAAACTCCAAGCAAATGTGGGAGACGCGCGATGGACCAGCGCATTATCAATCTCTACGACGAGTTTACCCACGGCGTCATCAGCCGCCGCACGTTCCTCGACCGCTTGACCGACATCGCGGGCACCACCGCAGCCGCACTCGCGCTGCTGCCGCTGCTGCAAAACGACTACGCGCGAGCGGCCTTCGTCGCACCGGACGATGCGCGGCTCGCCATCGAAACCGCCTCATACGATGCCGGTGGCGCGACCATCAGCGGTTATCTGGCGCGGCTGAAAACCGGGGCCAAGCGGCCGGCGGTCATCGTTATTCACGAGAACCGCGGCCTCAATCCACACATCAAGGATGTTGCGCGCCGCGTCGCGCTTGAGGGCTTCCTGGCCTATGCCGTCGACATGCTATCGCCTCTAGGCGGCACGCCGGACGATGAGGACAAGGGCCGCGACATGATCGCCACGCTCGACCCAGACCAAACTGCGCATCGCATTGCGGCAGCGATTCCGTTTCTGCAGCGGCACGCGGAATCGACCGGCAAGGTCGGCACCGTCGGCTTTTGCTGGGGCGGTGGCATGGTCAACCGCGTCGCTGTCATCGCGCCACAGTTGAAGGCAGGCGTGGCCTATTACGGAATGCAGCCGCCCGCCGCCCAGGTGCCTTCGATCAAGGCGGCGCTGCTCCTGCATTATGCCGGGCTCGATCAGCGTGTCGATGCCGGTATTCCCGCCTATGAGGCGGCGCTGAAGGCCGCGGGGGCGCGCTTTACCATTTACATCTATCCGAACGTCAACCACGCCTTTAACAACGATACCGGTTCGCGCTACGACAAGGCCGCGGCCGACCTTGCCTGGAGCCGCACGATTGGCTTCCTTAAACAGGAGCTGGGTGCACCGCCGGCGGGCTAGTAGTCGCGAAGATCATGCCGCACCGAGACGATCGACGAGCCAATTGGCGCTGCGCAAAAGCCGGGCGTCGTCGCCCCGCGCACCGACCAATTGCACGCCGATCGGCAGGCCGCCCTCGCCCTTGAGCAAAGGCAGCGTGACGGCGGGCAGGCCGGTCAAGCTCCACAATGAGCAGAAAATTGGACTGCCCGTGGCATCGCCCTTGGGCGCGATACCCGGTGCCGCCGGCGTGATGATCGCATCATGATCCTTGAACACCGCGTCGAAGCCATCGGCATAGCGGCGCGCGCCCTCGCGTGCCGCCAGATAACGCACGGCGCTGACAGCCGCGCCTTCGACAAGCAGATCGCGGAAGGCTTTGCTCGCGGCGTCCGGATTGCGGGCAACGATGGGACCCAGATTGTACGTCATGTCCGCCGCCATAGTGACGCGGTGGTCGTCCCAGGCCGAGACATAGCTCGCGCCAAGGTCCACGGCGCCGGCAGCATTGCCGAGACGCGCGATCATCGCCTCGAAGGTGGCGCGGGTTTCCGCGTCTGCTTTGTCCCACACGGGCGTGCGGATGAACGCGAAGCGCGGCGGCGCAGAGGGCCGCTCCTTGGCAGCCGCGACGAAATCCACGCCCGGCAGAGGCCGCGTGTCGTCGTCGTGAGGATCGTAGCCCGCAAGCGCTTGCAGAAGCAGCGCGCTGTCGCCAAGCGAGCGCGCAAACGTGCCGACATGATCGAGCGCACGCGACAAGATCAGCGCCCCGTGGCGGGAGATCGTGCCGTGCGTCGGCTTGACGCCGTAGACCCCGCAGAACGACGCGGGACGAATCACCGAACCGTTGGTCTGCGAGCCGATGGCGAGCGGCACCATGCGGGCGGCAACCGCGGCGGCCGAACCTGACGAGGAGCCGCCGGGCGTGCGCTCCAGGTCATGCGGATTGCGCGTGGGGCCGGGATGAAAATAGGCAAACTCGGTCGTCACCGTCTTGCCGACGATCACCGCGCCCGCCGCGCGCAGCCGCGCAACCGCCGTGCAGTCCCGCGCCGGCCGGCGCCCCTTGAGCAAGGGCGATCCGCACTCGGTGGGATAATCGGCGGTATCGAAGATGTCCTTGATCGCCACCGGAATTCCATGCAGCGGCCCTAAAGGGCGGCCCTCGCGCCGCCGCGCGTCCAGCGCGCGCGCCTGCGCCAGCGCATGCTCAGGGTCGAGATGAACGAATGCCTTGATGCCGCCATCGACGGCGGCGATGCGTTCGAGGCAAGCGGCCGTGTAGGTCTCCGAGGAAAGTTCACCTTTGGCGATTTGCTCGGCCGCCTCGCTCGCGGTGAGATCGATCAACGCGCTGTCCGCCACTGTTCGTTCTCTTGTTGCCCTATCCGCGACAGCCTTTCGCCCTTTGCTATGTCAAGTTTATGGGCAAACAGGGCAGAATGGAACCGATTCCACGCGGATAGCCATTTAGTCCGCAAAGCGGGGCGCGCTTGCAATTTCGCCCAACAGGAGACTCCTCCGTGCAAGGCCTATTCGCGACACTGGCTATCGTCTGGCGAATTGCCAGCCCGTACTTCTTTTCCGAGGACCGCTGGCCCGGCCGCATCCTGCTCGCCGCGGTGATCGCGATCGAATTGTCGATTGTCGGCATCACCGTGCTGATCAACGAATGGAATGCGCGCTTCTACAACGCGTTGCAGGAGCGCGACTGGAACGCATTCGTCTATCAGCTCGGCTATTTCAGCGTGCTCGCCGCCGCGTACATTTTGCTCGCGGTCTACCAACTTTATCTCAATCAATGGCTGCAAATTCGCTGGCGGCAATGGCTCACGCGCCAATATCTCGATCACTGGCTCTCCGGCGCCAATCACTATCGCATGCAGCTGCTCGGCGATGCCGCCGACAACCCCGACCAGCGCATCTCCGAGGACATCAATCAGTTCATTCAGGCGACTCTGGCCATCGGGCTGCAACTGCTCAATTCGACCGTGACCATTTTGTCGTTCATGGTGATCTTGTGGGCGCTTTCGGCCGCCGCACCGCTGCATCTGTTCGGCATGACCCTCACCATCCCCGGTTATCTGCTGTGGGCGGCGCTGATTTATGCGGTGGCCGGCACCGTGATCACACATCTCGTGGGCCGACCGCTGATCGCGCTCAATTTCCAGCAACAGCGCTACGAAGCGGATTTCCGCTTCAACCTGGTGCGGGTGCGCGAGAGTTCCGAGCAGATCGCCCTGCTCGACGGCGAGCGTGCGGAAACCGACCGCTTACTGATCCGTTTCGGCAACGTGGTCGCCAACTGGTACGGCATCATGACGCGGCAGAAGAAGCTCACCTTCTTCACTGCTGGATATTCGCAGGCCGCCGTCGTGTTTCCATTCATCATGGTGAGCCCCGCCTATTTCGCCAATGTCGTCCAGCTTGGCGGACTGATGCAGACGGCAAATGCCTTCGGCCAAGTGCAGAACGCGCTGTCCGTCTTTGTCACGATCTACCGCAATTTGGCCGAGTGGCGCGCTGTGGTCGAGCGATTGTCCGGCTTCGACCGTTCCATCGCCGCCGCGCGCGCCGCAGCCGTCGCCGCGCCGGCGATCAAGATCGAGCCCGGAGCAGCCGGCGCCATCACCTTCAAAGAGCTCGGCGTTCGCCTGCCGAATGGCGTGCCGCTGGTCAATGCCAGCGATATTGCCATCAAACTCGGCGAGCGCGTTTTGGTCAGCGGACCCTCGGGCTCGGGCAAATCGACGCTGTTCCGTGCGCTCGGCGGCATCTGGCCGTTCGGCTCCGGCGACATCGTGGTGCCGAAGAATGCCCGCGTCATGATCCTGCCGCAGCGCCCCTATTTTCCCATCGCACCGCTGGCAGCGGCGGTCGCTTATCCTGCCGAGCCGCACCGCTTCGACGAGAACGACGTTGGCAAGCTCATCGAAGCCGTCGGGTTGCCTGGTCTCGCCCCGCGCGTGGAGGAAGAAGCACACTGGAATCGCATGCTGTCGCTCGGCGAGCAGCAGCGCCTCGGCATTGCGCGGGCAATCCTACACGCACCGGACTATCTCTTCCTCGATGAGGCCACCGCCTCACTCGACGAGCCGGCGGAGGCCGCGCTCTACCGTCTCCTGGAAGAGCGGTTGGCTGGGGCAACCATCGTCTCGATCGGGCATCGCTCGACGCTCGCTGCGTTCCACCGCCGTAAACTCGTGTTTACGCGCGACGGCGAAGCTTACGCGGTGCGCGAGGCGAGCCTCGCGCCCGCATAAAGAAACGGCGGCGGCTTTGAGTTGCCGCCGCCGAACCACAAGAACGCGCGTCGCGTTACTTCAAGCTGCCGAGCGTCAGATCCGCCGACAGCTTGGCGATGAAGGTCGCGCCGCACCAATTCGACCTCGAACCAACCGGATTGATGCCGATCGGCGTGCCGCCCAAGGTGGCGCCAGGATCGCTGGTGAGCGCCGAGCACTTCTCCTTGCTCAGATCGGTGTCGCTGTAACGCAAATCGAGCGTAAACACCTTCCAGGTGAAGCCGAGGCCCACATTCCAGGTGTTGTAGTCCGGTTCGGGAATGCCTGCCGGAAAGGCGGGCGTCGCATAAAAGGCGTCGCTGGTGCCCAACCATTGATGGCCGAACTCGCCGGAGACGTACCAGCCGATCTGCCCGTTCCACAGCGCCATGGTCGAAGGCGCGGTGTATTTGATGACGCCCGACAGGTATTCGCCGTCGGCGCCCAGATTCAGGAAATTCGGCGAATAGAAGAACGTTGGACCGAAGGCCCAATCGCCCAACGTATAAGTCGCCTTGGCATAGACCTCGTAGAAGCTCGCATCTTTTTTGGCGACGTTGCCGCTCACCCAAGGCGGCGTGAGGCAGGCCGGGTCCACGCCCGGGAAGGCATAGCAGGTGCCGCCCGGATACCAGTATTCCCAGATACCGAAATCGAGCGCGAGCGGGCCGAAGGTCGGGCGTACGCCGCCATAGAAGTCGATTTCGGCGGCGGCATTGTTGGGAAATTTGATGCTCTCACCCGAGACGCCGGCATAGAGCTGCCAGTTGGAATTCAGGTTGTAGCGCGGCTCGAAATAGCCGGCGACCGACGGTTTGTGAGCGGATTGCGTGATGCCGCGGAAAACGTAATCGGTCATCAGCGCGCCGCCGAAGGCGACATCCCATGGGCTCGGCGCGGGAGCCGGAGCCGCAGGCTTTGCCTTCACTGCCATATCCGCGGCCAACACCGGCGCCGCGACCGCCGCGAGCGCAACCGCCGCGGCGAGCGACAAGACAACTTTCTTCATCTGACCCTGCCCCTTTTTGGTTCGATCGGCATCGACCGATGCAAGCTGCGCATCGACTGGCGTACAGATTGCGAACCCCCGGCTGCGATCGACCCGTACGCGACAGGACGCGCAGTCCGCGAAGTTTCATACCCGGTCTTGTGGCGCGGCAAGACGAAAAGGACGGCAGTTGCTGCCTTTTTAGGCGATTAAGCCATTTTGATGGGGAAAACGGCCGCGGTGTTGCACCATTGCCACAAAGGCGCACCTGCCAATGACGTTTTCGAGCCGGTGCGGGGGCGAACGACCCGATTTTCCACACCGCCGCCGGCGCGGCGGGCGCTTGCGTGCAAACGATGAGCGTTCGGATCAGGCCGCTGCCGCCTTCTTGCGGTTGGCCGCGAGCATTTCGTCAACCAGCGCAACGGTGGCGTCGATCGTCGGGTTGCTCAGGCCCTTTTGCCTGGCGATGAGCTGCACCAGCTTGTCGGCGCGCTCGATATTGGGAGCGCCGTTATAGAGCGCGCGCGCCGCGGAGGCCGGACGCGTGAGACTCTCGGCAGCCGCCGCATATTTCTCGAACGGCACCAGATCGGAAGGAGATGCGCCGAGCTTCACGCACAAATCGTTGACGAAATTATAGACGGAGCGCGAGGTCGCGATATCACTGTGCACCGCCTCCTTGGCGGTGCGCATCCCTTCCTTGGTGATGCAGCGATAATTGCCGGCAAGCAGCATCGCCCATTTGGCGAGCGGCACAAAAATCGAATTGTACACCTTCAGCTTCACCGGCAATTCGATCTTGCCTTCCGGCGCATCGAAGCGCGCGGCTTCGACGTCCTTCTCGAGATTGCGGACAATCTGCGTGTCCTTGTCGTCGTCGAACTTGGCGCATTTGAAATTGGTCGGCAGCGTTACCAGGAGTTCGTTGGCCTTGCCGTCCGGCGGACGAATGGCCTGCGGATCTGGGCTGTTGAGGGTGATCTTCTTCGGATCGACCGAATCCCAGACGCTGGCATCGGTATAGGCCGCCTTGAGCGGCTCGTAGTCGAGGCCGGGGATGCGCTTGATGTAAGGTAGCGGCGGCATGTTCATGATCGACATGCAGGGCACGCGCGACTTGCCCACCGCATCGAGCAATTCGCGCACGCCGGGCGAGCGGTATTGCGGCTCCTGCATGCACAGGCCGACGAGATCGTAGTCTTTGGGGTTGACGCCCGTCGCCGGCCCGGCGGTCACCTTGCCTGGCAATTTGCGCGATTCGAGCAGCACCGGCTCTTTGCGGCCACGTACCGGCAATTTGACCTTGAAGCCCTCGGCGTTGATGAGATCGGCCTCTGCCGGCAGGCAAACGAGATGGATGGAATGGCCGCCGAACAGCAATTTCGAGGCGAGCAGCGAACCGTACGATGCGCCCATCAGCAGAATTTTATATGCCGGCATGACCAATCACTCCTTGCACTGAAATGTCGTGAAACTTCCTGGCGTTGTGACATGTATGCTAGGCGGCCGGCGGTTGCGATGCAATCGGTGGAGCCCGCCTCCTCATCGCACGGTGCTGTGGATGAAGCCGCAGATTGTGCGGCTATCGGTCCGACGGCCGTGCCGATCGGAGCACCCGCTTCGTCTGTCGAGCCAAAGGGACGAAACAACGAGGCGCTTACTGCCCCTCGCCCGGCTTGGTGCCAAACAATCCGCCAAAGCTGCCACCAAAAGGCGAGGGCTCCGGTTCCGCCGGACGCTCGGCCGGCACGGCCGCAGGTGCAGATTTGTGCGCTGCCGCCCGCCTCGGCCTCGACGCGCTTCTCTTGGACGCAGCCCGGCGTGACCTTTTGTTAGCTGTCCGCCTACCGCCTCTCGCGCGCGTCAAGCCCTTGCCCTGGCGTGTAGACTTCGCGCGCCGCGCTTTCTTCTTCGCCTTCGTCTTCTTCCGTTTCTTCGCCATGATCGACCCTCCCACCGGATTTAGGATTGCATAGGCGCCCTTAACCTGCCGCAGCCAGCGCCGCTTCAGCGCCGGTAATGCTCTTGATCTGCTCCGGTACCGGTCCGCCGGTCGCCCAATCGATCAGCTCGACGGTATGGACTGCCGGTATTGCGGTGGCGGAGCCGATCTGCGTTAAGCAGCCGATATTGCCCGCTACGATCAGGTCGGGCGCGACACGCTCGATGTTGGCGACCTTGCGATCGCGCAAGCGCGCCGCAATCTCGGGCTGCAGAATGTTGTAGGTGCCGGCCGAGCCGCAGCATAAATGCGCTTCGGGCAGGTCTTTGACGATAAAGCCGCACTTGCTCAGCAGCTCTTTCGGCTCGCGCGTCACACTCTGTCCATGCTGGAGCGAGCACGCAGCATGATAGGCCACGGTGAGAGCGGCGGCCTTGCCAGGCTTAAGGTCGAGGGTTGCCAGATATTCGCTGATGTCCATAGCGAGGCGCGACACAG
>DASRDF010000077.1:0-18890 GCA_035652735.1 Pseudolabrys sp.
TGAGCGGATGGATTTGCTGTCCCGTATAGCGATGCTAACGTCGCCCATGCCCGAGCCCGACCCCAACACGCCCGACTGGCGCCTCACCGGCGATTGGTGGGACCTGTGCAACTGCGCCGTCGGTTGCCCGTGCAATTTCGGCTCCGATCCCACGCTCGGCTATTGCGAGGGCGTGCTCACTTGGCTCATCCGCGACGGCAAGTACGGCGCGCTGACAATCAGCAAAGACCTCGCCGTCGTGCTGGTCATCCACTGGGAAGGCAATGTGTTCGAGAAGAACCGCGAATTCGGCTTCCTTATCGACGAGCGGGCCAATGCGCAGGAGCGGATCGCGCTGGAAAAAATTTTCACCGGCCATGCCGGCGGCGCCTTCGCCGCCTGGCGGGATCTGACGCTACGCGTCGACGGCGTCGAGTTCGTGAAGATGAATGTCTCGCACGACGCCGACACCTGGCGCGTCGAGGTGCCGGGGAAGATCGATGGACTCGGCGGCCCCTTCCGCAAATACATGGTGCCCGACGGCGACACCTGCCGCATCTATAACGCGCCGCGCCCGGAGGTCGTGCCCGGCTTCCTCACGGTGGGCCAGGCCAAGCGCAACGTGGTCACCGGCGTCTTCGGCCGCAATTGGGATTGGTCGAACCGCTCCTCGAAGCACATCGCCTTCGACCTGCGCGGGCCCAAGGCGTTCTCCTGGCGGCAGTCGCTGCAAGCGCAATGAGGCGGACGTGAACCTGCACACGGCAGGCCACCGTCGCGGGGTCGTCTGCGCGCCGCATTCGGCAACGGTCGAGGACGGGCGCGCCATCCTCGCGGACGGCGGCAACGCCATAGAGGCGATGCTCGCCATGGCGGCTTCCATCGCCGCGGTCTATCCGCACATGAACCACATCGGCGGCGACGGCTTCTGGCTGATCTGCGAGCCCTCGGGCCGTGTGCGTGCGTTGATGGGGGCGGGACGCGCCGGCAGCAAAGCCACGATCGCGCTCTATCGCGATGCCGGTTACGACGAAATCCCGGCGCGCGGGCCCGCCGCTGCGCTCACGGTGCCGGGCGCCGTCGCGGCGTGGATGCTGGCGCAGGAAGCGGCCGAAGCGAACGGCGGCAGGCTGCCGCTCGACGTGCTGCTGGCGCCGGCGATCAGGCACGCGCGCGAAGGCTACGCGGTCACGCGTAGCCAGGCGCGGCTCACCGCGGAAAAGCTGCACGAGATGAAGGAGGCGGTCGGCTTCCGCCAGGCGTTTCTCGTCGACGGCAAGGTGCCGGAGGTCGGTATGCGCCTCAAGCAGACGGCGTTGGCCGAGACGCTCGATCAGCTCGCCCATGCCGGCCTTGACGATTTCTATCGCGGCGATGTGGGTCGCGAGCTTGCCGCCGACCTCGACCGCATCGGCAGTCCAGTGACGCGCGCCGATCTGGAGCAGTACCGCGCCTGGGTGGATGCGCCGCTCTCGGTCGCAGTGCAGGCGGGATCGCTCTACAACACGCCGCCGCCGACGCAGGGGCTGGCGTCGCTCATCATTCTGGCATTGTTCGAACGGTTGCGCGTGACGCAAGCCGAAACCTTCGAGCACGTGCACGGTATCGTGGAATGCACCAAGCGTGCTTTCCGCGTGCGCGACCGCTTCGTCGGCGATCCGGACCGCGTCACCGGCAATCTGGCGCGCTTCCTCGCGCCGGCATTCCTCGATGAGCAAGCCGCGAAAATTGACCGCAGGCACGCCGCCAAATGGCCGGCGCCGTACCGCGAGGGCGACACCATCTGGATGGGCGCGGCCGATGCTTCAGGTCTCGTCGTCTCCTACATCCAGTCGCTCTATTGGGAGTTCGGCTCCGGCTGCGTGCTGCCGGCGACCGGCGTGCTGATGCAGAACCGCGGCGCGAGCTTCGCGCTCGATCCGAACGCCCTCAATGCGCTGGCGCCGGGGCGGCGGCCGTTCCATACGCTCAACCCGGCGCTCGCGGTGCTCAAAGACGGTCGCATTATCGCTTACGGCACGATGGGTGGTGATGGGCAGCCGCAGACGCAGGCGGCGCTCTTTACGCGACACGTTCTTTTCCGCCAGCCGCTCGACACGGCGCTCGATGCACCGCGCTGGCTGCTCGGCCGCACCTGGGGCTCAACCATCACCAATTTGCGAATGGAATCGCGCTTCGATGAAGGTTTGATCGATCGCCTGATGTCGGCCGGCCACGACGTCGCTGTGTTGGATGAGCCTTACTCCGACACAATGGGCCACGCCGGCGCGGTAGTCCTGCATCCGAACGGCACACTGGAAGGCGGCCACGATCCCCGCGCCGATGGCGGCGCGGCCGGCGCGTGAATTTACGCAAAAGCTATGTGCCGGCGTGAACCGGCATGTTTGCGCCGCAATCCATGGTATGGTGCGCGCGCATGATGCGATGCATCGTTCTTGCCGCTTTGATCACACTCGCAGTCGTCGTGCGCGCCACCGCGCATCCGCACGTCTGGGTAACGATGCATTCGGAGCTTGTCTACGGCACAGATGGCAGCATCACCGGCATCCATCATGACTGGGCTTTCGACGACATGTTTTCGGCTTTCGCGCTCCAGGGTCTCGACGCCAAAGAGAAGGGCAAGTACACGCGCGACGAACTGGCACCGCTCGCCAAGGTCAACGTCGAGTCGCTGAAGGAGTACGACTACTTCACCTATGTCACGGCCGACGGCAAAAAGGCGCTGCTCGACGATCCGGCGCCCGGCTATTGGCTCGATTATCAGAAACAAGTGCTCACGCTCCACTTCTTGCTGCCGTTCAAGAAGCCGCTGAAAGCGAAAACTCTCGAGATCGATGTCTATGATCCGACGATTTTCGTCGATTTCGAATGGAACAAGGCCGACCCGGCGCGGGTGGTCAACTTCCCGGCAGGCTGCAAGCTCGATGTCGTCGTGCCACGCGAGATGACGTACGCGGAAGGCAAAGCGTTGAGCGAGATTCCCGCTGATCAACCGAACACGACGATGCTTTGGGGCGCGCAGTTCGCTAACAAAATCCTGGTGCATTGCCCTTGAAGGGGCTCGGCAGCGGAGGCGGAAGAGCCCGTCAATGACGCGAGCGGTTCGTTACGCAGGCCTCTGCGTCCTCTGCATTGTGCTCGCCGCCGTCGCGGCCGACGTCGTGCTGGCGCAGCCCTTCGGCATCGCGCACCGCTCCGGACCGCCGCATCTCGGGCCGTTCGCCGGATGGATTCTGGCCAAGCAAGCCGAATTCTATCGCATGATGTCCGGCGCGATCCGCGCCGCAAAGACGGACGGTACCGCGGCCTGGACGCTGCTCGGCATCTCGTTCCTCTACGGCATTTTCCACGCCGCCGGTCCAGGCCATGGCAAGGCGGTGATCTCGTCCTATCTGGTTGCCAACAACGAAACGTGGCGGCGGGGCGTTGCCCTATCCTTCATTGCGGCGGTCATCCAGTCGTTGACCGCGGTCGCCATCGTTGGCATCGCCGCGATATTGCTCGGTGCCACGGCGAAGATGATGGGCGACACGGTGCGCGTCATCGAAGAGGTGAGCTACGCGCTGATTATCCTGATCGGGCTGCGGCTGTTGTGGGTGAAGGGCCGCGCGTTATGGCGTCTGCTGCGGCCGCAAGAGCCCGCACATCATCATGACCGCCACCACCACCACGATCATGGTCCCGGTCATCATCACCACGAGGGCGAGGAGGCTTCTGCCTGGGCGCATGCGCACGTGCCGGAGCCGCAGGAGCTTGCCGGCAAACGCTGGCTGCGGCGCGGACTATCCGCCGTCGTTGCGGTGGGTTTGCGGCCCTGTTCCGGCGCGATCATCGTGCTTGTCTTTGCGCTCGCCCAGGGGCTGTTCTGGATCGGGGTGGCGTCGACTTTGGTCATGGGTGTGGGGACCGCCATCACGGTCGCGGCCATCGCCATTGTCGCTGTGAGCGCGCGCGGCTTCGCCGGCCGGCTCGCGAAAGCAAGGCCGGGCGCCGGCATGATCGCGTTGCGCGGGCTTGAAACCGCGGCTGCGGGTCTCATCCTCGTGTTTGGAATGCTGCTGCTCGCCGGCTACGCCGCGAGCGAGCAGATGGGGCTTTTCTAGCGGAAATCGTCAGCGCGTAATTCGATCGGTTGACCGTGCGGGGTGCGGTCGCAGGCGCGATCCCACGCGTCACGGTAGCGATGCAGCGTTTCCGTCGAGGTGACGCCCTTGGCCGCGACCAGCCTCTCCAGCGCCGTCAGCCAATGCAGGTAGTAGGTTTCGCCGGTGTCGGGATCGCCGGCAGCCTGCGCGCGTTTGATTTCGGCGCCCAGCGCCTCGGCCCATTCCTTCCAGGTGAACACGCCGCGCTCGTGCAGCGCCAGCGCCATTGCGAAAGCCTCCGCCTCCCACGGCTCGCGGAACACGGGTCCTTCGGCATCGCGGGGAATGCTCGGCACTTCCTGGGCCGCGCGCGCGGCGGCGACTCTGTCCATCATCGTAGCGGCTCCAGGTAAGGCTCCCAGGCCTCGATGCAGACCCGCACCGACGGATCGGAGTCGGCGCCCCACAACTCGCGGCCGTCAAAGCGCACCGTGTAAAGCCAGTGCGGGTCTTCGCCGAGATTGCTGGCGTGACTGTCGGGAAAAACGTGGCAGCCGACGATGCGCACGACCTCGCCGGCGCGGCCGCGTGCATAGCGCGGCAGTCGGGTGTGCGTCTTCGGATGCATGTTCTTGGCGCGCACTTTGTCGCCGACCTTGAAACGAGCGGGGGCGGGAGCCGGCCGTTCATAGGGCGAGCCGCAGCGAACCATTTCGGCGACGTCGGCGGCGGTGACCGGCCGCGGCGTCTTCTTCGGTCGCGACGTTGCGTGTCCGGCGGCGAGCTCCTCGGGCGTGGCCACGCCGTATTTCAGCATCATCAGCTCGAGCGTTCGCGTCCACAGGCCGTAGTAGCTGAGATTGGTATATTCCGGCGGCGGAATGCTCTCACGCTGAAAGCGGAAGGCGTCGAGGTTCCAAAGCTTGGCGACGCCGGTCGCCATGTTGAGCGCGAATGAAACGCCTTCCCAGTCGGCGTGGAAGACCGGCTCGTTCTCCTCCCGCACCACGGGACCGTATCCGTGCATTCCGCCCATGTCGGCCGCGCCGTTCATTGCACATCCCTCGGGCTTTTCGGCAGGCCGGTGCCGATCATGCTGTCGCGCGTCACCAATTCGGCAAGGCGTTCCTCGCTCCAGCCTTCCGTTCCCGCGGGGCGCATCGGTATCACCAAGTAGCGCAGCTCCGCGGTCGAATCCCACACGCGGATTTCGGTGTCCTTCGGCAGCTCGACACCGAATTCGCGCAGCACGCCGCGCGGGTCGGCGACGGTGCGCGAGCGATAAGGCGCCGATTTGTACCAAAGCGGCGGCAGCCCGAGCACCGCCCACGGGTAACAGGAGCACAAGGTACACACGACCATGTTGTGCACGGCGGGCGTGTTTTCCAACGCGACCAGATGATTGGCGGAGCGGCCGCCGAAGCCGAGGGACGCGATCGCCGCGGTGCCGTCCGCCAGCAGCCACTGACGGAATTTCGCGTCGCTCCAAGCTTTCGCTACCACTTGCGCCCCGTTGCGGGGGCCGATCTTCTTCTCATATGTCTCAATGAGCTCATCGATCGCCGCCTGTTCGATATAGCCCTTCTCGACCAGGATCGTTTGCAACGCGCGGGTGCGCAGTTGCATGGCGGAAAGTTCGGAGCCGTGATGGTGGTCGTGATCGTGAGACATGAAGCTCCTATAGCGGCGCAGCCGGTTCGAGATAAGGCTCCCAGGCGTCGACCGAGACCTGTGTGGTCGCATCGCCCTCGGACCCCCAGAGCTCGCGCCCGCTGAAGGTGACGGTATAGAGCCATTGCGGATTTTCGCCCGCTCCGGTCGCGTTGCTGTCGGGAAAAACATGAAAGCCGATCACGCGATCGACGACGCCGAGATGGCCGCGCACGTAGCGCGGCAGCCGCGTGTGCGTAGGCGGGTTGATGATCTTTGCGCGCACCCGGTCGCCGGGCTGAAACAACGGCTTTGTGTTGGTCTCGCGCTCGGTCGGTCCGCCGCGATGCAGCACTTTCAGGACGTCGGCGGGCGAGAGCACACGCGAGACAGGCTTTGGCGGGCGCAGCGCATGTCCGGCGGCGATTTCATCGTCAGCCACCAGCCCGCGCTCCTTGAGCATGGCTTCCAACGCGGCAAACCAAATTTGGTAGTAGCTCATGGTCCAGTATTCGGCGGGGCTGCGATTCTCGCGGGCGAAACGCGACTGATCGATGTTCCAGCCGCCCGGCATGCCCATGGCGAGCGTGAGCGCAAAGGCGCGTTTTTCCCATTGGGCATGAAACACCGGTTCGTCCGGCTCCGGCATCACCGGGCCGAACCCGTCCATGCCGCCGAGGTCCTGCGGGCCGTTCATTTCACATCTCGCGGCGATTTCGGCAGTCCGGTGCCGATCATGGAATCGCGCGTCACGAGAGAAGCCAACCGCTCCTCGCTCCATCCCTCGGTGCCGGCGGGACGCATAGGCACGACCAGATAGCGGATTTCCGACGTCGAATCCCAGACGCGGATTTGCGTGTCGGGCGGCAGCGTCACTCCGAAATCCTTGAGCACGGCGCGCGGATCGGCGACGGCCCGCGAGCGGTAGGGCGCCGACTTGTACCAGACCGGCGGCAACCCCAGCACCGGCCACGGATAACAGGAGCACAGCGTGCAAACGACCATGTTGTGCAGCTTGGGCGTATTCTCCAGCGCCACGATGTGCTCGCCCTGGCGGCCGGCATAGCCCAGTTCGGCAATCGCCGGCGTTGCGTCCTTGAACAGGCGGGCGCGATAGTCCGGATCGACCCAGGAGCGGGCAACCACCCGCGCGCCGTTGCGCGGACCGACCTTTTTCTCATAAGTCTCGATCAAGAGGTCAAGCGCCGCTGGGTCGACATAGCCCTTTTCCGTCAGCACGGTCTCCAGCGCGCGCACCCGCAACTGGGTCTCGGACAACTCGGAATGATCGTGGTGATGCTCATGTAGCTCGGTCATGCCGCGAACTTAGCGCAAGCCTGCGCTTTGTGTCATCATCGCTCATGCTCAAATTCGCCGACCTCGTTGACTGTGTCACTGCCGCCATCGGTCGCGCCGCCGCATGGCTGGCGCTGGTCGTGGTGCTCTTGCAGTTCGCGCTGGTGGTTGCGCGCTATGCACTTGGCTTCGGCTCGATCTGGCTCACCGAGATGGTCGTCTATGCCAATGCCGCGCTGTTCCTCTTTGCCTCGGCTTGGACGCTGGCGGCCGGCGGCCATGTGCGTCTCGACGTCTTCTACGCGCATGCCTCGCCGCGCGCCCGCGCCTGTGTCGACTTGATCGGCAGCCTGCTGCTGCTGTTGCCCTTCGCGCTGACATTACTGCTGCTGTCCACGCCTTTTGCGGCGCGCTCGTGGGCGATCCTCGAGCGATCGCAGGAAGCAAGCGGGCTGCCCTTGGTCTTCTTGCTGAAGACGTTCATTCCTGTTTTCGCCGCGTTGATGATCCTGCAAGGGATCGCGCAGGCGTTCCGCGCGCTCTTGCTGCTCAGGCAAGGCTGATGCCGCTCGCCGAAATCCTCGCCGTGCTTCTGGTCGGCGCCGTGATCGCGGCGCTGATGGCCGGCTATCCGGTGGCGTTGACGCTCGCCGGGATGTCGCTGGCGTTCGCTTACGTCGGCGATGCGCTCGGCGTCATGAGCTTCGGCATTCTCGGCGCCTTGCCCGAACGCGTCTACGGCATCATGACCAATCCGGTGCTGCTGGCGCTTCCGCTGTTCATCTTCATGGGCGTGACGCTCGAGCAATCGCGCATTGCCGAGGACCTGCTCGAGCGCATGGGCCGGCTGTTCGGTTCTTTACGTGGGGGCCTCGGATTTTCAGTGGTTATCGTGGGCGGCCTGCTCGCGGCCTCGACCGGCGTCGTCGGTGCAACCGCCATCGCCATGGGCTTGATCATGCTGCCGTCGATGCTGCGCCACGGCTACGACCCGCGGCTTGCCGCCGGCACTGTCGCCGCTTCGGCGACGCTTGCGCAAATTATTCCGCCTTCGACCGTGCTCGTGGTTCTCGGCGATCAGCTCAACAACTCCTATCAGGCCGCTCAGCTTGCCGAGGGCAGGTTCTCGCCCAATGTCGTTTCGGTCAGCGACCTGTTCGCCGGCGCCATCCTCCCCGGACTGCTGCTGGTTGGGCTCTATCTGGCCTATCTGATCGCGATCGCGGCGCTGCGGCCGAAGTCCTGCCCGGCGGTGGGCACAGTCGAGAAGCCAGCAGGCAGTCTCGTCGAAGCGCTGCTGGCGCCGGTCGCGCTTATCGCCGCGGTGCTCGGCTCCATTCTCGGCGGCATCGCCACGCCGACCGAGGCGGCGAGCGTCGGCGCCGTGGGCGCCATGGTGCTGGCGACGCGCAAGGGCGGCATCGCACGGCGCATGCGCGCGGTGCTGGAAAAGACGACGCAAATCACCGCCATGATCTACTTGATTCTAATCGGCGCCACAGTGTTCAGCCTCGTTTTTCGTGCGCTTGGCGGCGATGACCTGGTGCACGGCGCGCTTACCGATCTGCCGGGCGGCAAAGACGGCGCGCTTCTGGCGGTGATGCTCGCCGTGTTCCTGCTCGGCTTCGTGATGGACGCCTTCGAGATTGTATTCGTCGTGGTACCGATCGTGGCGCCGGCGCTCTTGAAGATGCCGGGCATCGATCCGGTCTGGCTCGGCATCATGATCGCAGTCAATCTGCAGACCTCGTACATGCATCCGCCGCTCGGGCCGACCTTGTTCTATCTGCGCGGCGTGGCGCCGCCGGAGATCACCACGCGTCATATCTACGTCGGTGTTATTCCCTTCGTGCTGATCCAGCTCTTTGCGCTGGTGGTGTTGTGGTTCGTGCCGCAGCTCGCCACGGCGCTACCGCAGGCGCTGTATCGGTAAAATCTTCCTGGGTCGCCGCGTCCGCGGGGATGAGCGGGGTGTTGCGCTAACGCAAGCGCTCCGCCAATACCCACAGCCACACCGCGCCTGCAGCGACGAGCGACAGGAAAATTGCCGCCGAGCCCATGTCCTTGACCTGCTTGATGGCAGGATCGGTCTTGCGCGTGACGCGGTCGGACAATTTTTCGATGGCGGTGTTGAGCAATTCCACGATCAAAAGGAAGAGCAGCACGCCGATCAAGGCGAAGCGTTCGCCGCTGTCTTTGGTGAGCAAAAAGGCAAGCGGAATGCCCGCCGCCAGCAGCGCCAGCTCCTGGCGAAAGGCCGCTTCCGATCGCGCGCAAGCGACCAGGCCGTGCCAGCTGTTGATCGACGCTTTGAGCAGCCGTTCCATGCGTTTCCGTCCGAATCGACCGGGCGCACGTGCAAAATACGCGGGCCCTTTTTGCGCGTCTATTCCGTCTGTATAAGTCCGCGCATGAAAGCCGCAGACCTGTTCAGCCTGCACGGCCGCGTCGCGCTGGTCACCGGCGCCTCCAGCGGGCTCGGCGTGCAGTTTGCCCGCGCGCTTGCGGATAACGGCGCGTGGGTTGCGCTGGTGGCGCGGCGCGCCGACCGGCTCAAAAGTGTCAAGGACGAGATCGAGAGCAAAGGTGGCAAGGCCATCGCCATCGAAGCGGACGTCACCGATTGCGCCGCGATGGGCAAAGCCTTCGACGCCGCCGAGAAGGCTTTCGGCACCGTCACAATCCTGGTCAACAATGCCGGCATAGCGCAGCAGGCGATGCGGGCGATCGAGGTGCCGGCGAAGGAATGGCGCAAGGTGCTGTCGGTCGATCTCGACGCCGTCTTCGCCAATGCGCAGGAGGCGGCGCGGCGCATGCTGGCCGCCGGCAAGACAGGCGCAATCGTTAACATTGCGTCGGTCCTCGGTCTCGGCGTCGCCAAAGGCACCGCCGCTTATGCGGTCGCCAAAGCCGCCGTTATCCAGACCACCAAGGCGCTGGCGCTCGAGCTAGCGTTCAAGGGGGTACGCGTCAACGCCATGGCCCCGGGCTGGTTCGTCACCGAGATCAACGACGCTTATCTGCGGAGCGAAGCCGGCGACAAGATCAAGCGCGACATTCCCATGGGCCGCTTCGGCAAAGAGGGCGATCTCGACGGCGCACTGCTACTGCTCGTATCCGATGCCGGCAGCTACATCACGGGGGCGACCGTTGTCGTCGACGGCGGGCAGGTGGTGCAGATCAGGGGCTGACCATGGATTTCACCTTGCCTCCCGAGATCGAAGACCTGCGCCTCAAGGCACGCGCCTTCGTCGACAAGGAGGTGCTGCCGCTCGAAAGCGACCCGCAGAATTTCTCCGAGCACGAGAACATCCCGGAGGACCGTCTCGCCAAAGTGCGCGAGAAGGCAAAGAAGGCCGGCCTGTGGGCGCCGCAAAGCCCGAAGGAATACGGCGGCATGGAATTGCCGATCGTTGCTTGGGCGGCGATCTACGAGGAGGCGGCGCGCTCACTGTTCGGGCCGCTCGCGATCAACTGCATGGCGCCGGACGACGGCAACATGAATCTGCTCAAGCTCGTCGGCACGCGCGAGCAGAAGGAGAAATGGCTCAAACCCATCGTCGAGGGCAAAGTGCGCTCGTCCTTCGCCATGACCGAGCCGGCGCCCGGCGGCGGCTCCGATCCGACCATGATCCGCACGCGCGCCGAGAAGAAGGGCAATAAGTACGTCATTACCGGGCGCAAATGGTTCATCACCGGCGCCGACGGCGCGGCGCATTTCCTGCTCATCGCTCGCACCTCGGACGATAAGCGGCGCGGCCTCACCTGCTTCCTCTTCCACAAGGATCAGCCAGGATGGCGCATCGTGCGCCGCATCCCGATCCTCGGCCCGGAGGAGCACGGCGGCCATTGCGAGCTGGAATTCGGCGGTCTCGAAGTGCCGGAAGAGAACATCCTCATGGATGTCGGCGACGGCCTCAAAGTGACGCAGATCAGGCTCGGTCCCGCCCGGCTGACGCACTGCATGCGCTGGACCGGCTGGGCCAAGCGCTGCCTCGAGATCGCCCAAGGTTACGTCAACGAGCGCGAAGGCTTCGGCGTCAAGCTCGGCGATCGCGAGAGCGTGCAGATCAAATTGGGTGAAGTGGCGCAGCAGATCCAGATCAGCCGTCTGCTCACCATGCATGCGGCCTGGCTGCTCGATCAGGGCGGCCGCGCCCGCAAGGAAGTGTCGATGGCCAAGGTGCAGGTTGCCGACACGCTGCACCAGGCGGCCGATGTCGCGATCCAATTGCAGGGCGCGCGCGGCTTCTCCAAGGACACGGTGGTCGAATGGATCTACCGCGCGGCGCGGGCGGCGCGACTCGTGGATGGCGCCTCCGAGGTGCACATGATGGTGCTGGCGCGCTTCATGAAGGAGGAAGGCCGCGACTTCTGGCAGTGGGGCCCGGGCGAGGGCCGGCGGAACGAGCGGTAGGTTCTTTGTGTGCGCTCGTCCCCGCGAAGCGGGGACCGAGGGCCAGTTTGCTGGAGTCCCGCTTTCGCGCGAATGAGCGGGATCAAGGCGCGCCGTCCGGCGCCTGGTGCACCTCGACCACATTGCCGTCGGGATCGTAGAAGAAGATCTGCTTCCAGCCGGTCATCGCCCAGTCGCCGAAATCGGAATAGCGGACGCCTTTCGCATCGAGCCGCTTTTTGAATGCATCGAGATCGTCGGTGCGGAAGGCGATATGCCCGCGCTCGACCGGATTGACCACGTTGCCGGTCCGGAAGCCGATTTGCATGTCCTTCTCGGCAATGTGCATCTGCATAGCGCCATCGGTGATGAAGGCGACGTCGCCGGGATAGCCCTCGTTGCGTTTGCGGTTGCGGCCCATATCGGGGTGGTCAGCATGCCGAGCACGTCGCGATAGAACGCATCCATCGCCGGCACGTCCCTCGTGGCGAAGTTGACGTGATGCAGCTTGAGCTTCATGGGATCGCCTTCCCCAATGCCGCGACCTCGTCGCGCGCTGCGCGCATCAGATATTGCACGTCGGAGCCGGCGATGATGAAGCGCGCGCCGAGTTTCACCAGGTCGCCGATATGCGCAATGTCGCCGCGGATACCGCCGACGCCGAGCACTTTCTTGTGTGCCGCGCAGGCCTTGGCGATCGTCTCGTAGGCCGCACGCAGTTTCGGATTCTTCAAGTCGCCGGGAACGCCCATTGCAGTGCACAGGTCGTTGGAGCCGACGAGCAGAATGTCGATGCCCGGCACCGCGGCGATCGCTGCGGCATTGGCAACGCCCGCCGGCGTCTCGATCATCGCAATGAGCACGGTCGCGGCATTCCCCTGGGCGTTCACGTCGCCGAGCGGCGTCGCCTGGTAGCCTTGCAGCGCGCCCGGACCCGCGACCGAGCGCCTGCCCAGCGGCGGAAAGCGGCAGGCCTCGGCAAAGGCTATCGCCTGCTCGCGCGTCGAGACATCCGGGCAGACGATGCCCTGCGCGCCCATATCGAGCAGCCGCGCGGCGTCGTCGAAATTGTGTCCGGCGACGCGCACCAAGGGCGTCACGCCGACGGGCAGCGCCGCAGTGCACATCTGCGCCGCGGCGTCGAGTCCGATCGGCGAATGCTCCATGTCGATAAAGAAGGCATCGAAGCCGCATGCCTGCGCGATCATGCCGATCTCGGCTGTGCGCGCGAGCCGCGTCGCCATGACCAGTGCCACCTCGCCGCGCGCAAGTTTTTCCTGCATGCGGTTGGGGTAGACCATGGCACTTCTGGCTAATTGCGATAGCTGCGATCGATCGCGTCCAGCTTGCGCAGATAGGCCGCCCAGTCGGCCGTGCCGCGGCCGGCGTCGTGCGCCTCGTATTGCTTGGCGGTCTTCTCGCACACGTCGGGCGGAATTTCGATGAGCTCGGCGCCGGTCGCTTCCAGCTTGAGCTGGATATCGGCGGCCTCGATGAGATGATGCATCAGCACAAAGGCCTCCCGCGCCGTCTGGCCGACGGTGAGCAGCCCGTGATTGTGCATGATCATCGCGCGGTTCTGCCCGAGGTCGCGATTGATGCGCTCGCGCTCGGAAAAATCCTCGGTGAGACCCTCATAGCCGTGATAGCCGATCCGATTGTAGAAGCGGATGGCCGGCTGCGACACGATCCGCAGCCCGTGCTTGAGAGCGGAAATCGCCATGCCGGTCGATGTGTGCACGTGGATCGCGCAATTGACATCCGCGCGTGCCAACAGCACGCCGCCATGCAGCGTGAAGCCGGGACGATTGACGCCCGCCCTCTCGTCGAGGTCTTCGTCCATGGAGACTTTGACGAGGTTCGAGGCGGTCACTTCCGTGTAGAGCAGCTCGTGCCGTTTCATCAGGAACATGCGCGGTTCGCCCGGCACGCGCATGGACGAGTGATTGTAGATGACGTCGTCCCAGCCATAGAGCGCGAGCAGCCGATAGACGGCGGCGAGGTCGACGCGCGCCTCCCACTCGGCGTCCGACATCGTGCTTTGCGAGCTGGCCATGGCCAGTTTGGCGGGCTTGTTCATGGGCATTCTCCTGTTGAGGCCAGCCTAGCACAGCAGCCGACGTGCCGGTATAGAAGGCCCGCGCATGAGCCAGGCGATCAAAATCAGCATGGGCGGCTACGGCCCGCCCACCACCGGCTTCTCCAAGGCGCTGAAGTTCATCGGCGACAAATTGCAGTCCGCGTTCGGCGATCGCCTCGCCATCGAGTACATCTGGAACGTCATGGACCGCGGCCACAAGGCCGAGGATATTCTCACGCTGGTCGAGAACGGCGACATCACGCTCGGCTACCAGTCCTCGAGCTATCTCACCGACCGCGTGCCGGAACTGGGCTTTGTCGATCTGCCGTTCCTCTTTGCCAGCAACGCGCAGGCGCGCGGCGCGATGGATGGCGCGCTCGGGCAGTTCCTGGCGCAGAAAACCGAAGAGCGCATCGGCTACCGCATTCTCGGCTGGTTCGAGAACGGCTTCCGCCATATCTCCAACCGCCTGCGCCCGATTCATCTGCCGGCCGACATGAAGGCCATGAAAATTCGTGTGCTGCCCAGCGAGATTCACAAGCGCACGTTCGATCTGCTCGGCGCCATCGCCATGCGCATGGACTTGACCGAAGCGATCGCCATGATCAAGGCGGGCACGCTCGACGCGCAGGAAAATCCGCTCGCCAACACCGTCACCTATGGCGTGCACAATTTCCATAAATTCCACACGCTCAGCTATCACTTCTATATTTCACGCCCTGTTTTCCTGCACCGCGCCTCGTTCGACGCCTGGCCGCGCGACTTGCAGGAGGCGATGCGCAAGGCGGTCGCGGAATCGGTCACGTTTCAGCGCAAGCTCGCCGAAGAGGAGCACGACTCCTCGCGCAAGATCATCGAGGCGGCCGGCTGCGAGATTTATGCACTGAACGCGCGGGAGCACGATGCCTTTGTCGCCGCCGTGCAACCGCTTATCGCCGACGCGCGCAAGATGTACGGCGAGGCCATGTTCAAGATGGTGCCGCCGTTGTCTTGACGTCCTCCGCAAACGGAGGCGCAAGAGAGGCCCTCAGTTGAACGCGTAGTTCAAGCCGGCGCGGACGATGCCGAAGCGTTCTTTGAACTGAACCGGCGCAGGACCGAACGGCACGGCGTAGCTCTGGTGCGTGCTCGTGCCGGCATCGACAAACAGCGATTCGAGTTTTGCCGACCAGTGAGCGTCGAGTGCGACTTCGGTGCCGCCGCCGAACGTCCAGCCGCTGCTCGTCTTGCTGCTGACGCCGCCCGCCACGAAGTCGGCCGGATTGGGGTCGGGCATGACGCCATCCTGGAATCTGACGAAAGCGACGCCGCCGGTGAAGTAAAGCAACGCCGGCCCGGTCGAGACACCGACGCGGCCGCGAATAGTCGCGTACCAGGACGTCTTCTCGGTGAACACGATGTTCGGCGGCAGTTCGTTCCAGTCGGTGACGTGGTGCTGTAAGGCAAAGCCGTTGAAGTCGCCCTCCACGCCGAGCAGATATTTGCTCCACAGCATGTAATTGTAGCCGACCTGTCCGCCGCCGACGAAGCCGATGCCGTTGAGATCGTTCCCGCCCGCAAGGATGAACGGGCCGCCGACGCTCGACGTGTGGGTGAGCGACGAGCCGGCGCCGGCATTACCGCCGAGATAGAGTCCGTTCCAATTATGGTTGGTGGGCTGCAACGTCCCGGCGAAGAACGGCAATCCGTCCCAGCCGCCGTCGAACCGGTAATTCAGTCCGCTCTTCACGACTTGAAAGTCATGGCTGACCGTGGTCGGCGTTCCCGGCACGCCCTGCGCATTGGACAGGAAGGTGTGATTGCCGGCGCCGATATAGAGATACTCCGTCTTCGCCGACCAGTTGCGCGACAGCTTGACTTCGATGCCGCCGCCTACAGCCGCGCCGGCGGTGGTGGTTGCGCTCTGCGTCGCCCCGGTGGCGATTCCGAAGGTGTCGGTGACATGCACCCAAGCGCCGCCGCCGGTGACATAGATCAGCCCGGGACCGGTCACATAGCCGAGCCGGCCGCGCGCGGTCGCATACCAGCTCGTCTTCGCGCCCATGGTGTCGGCGTCGTCGAACTCGTCGAACAGCCGGCTGCCGCCGAGTCTGCCAAAATCGCCTTCGACGCCGACAAGCCACGAGGGCGCAAATTGCCAGTTCGCTCCGAGGGTGCCGCCGCCGGTCCAGCCGCTGTTATTGAGGTCGACCGCGCCGGGACCCGTTCCGCCGACCAAGGGGCCCGGCGTGTTGGCGCTCGATTGATTGATGCTCATGCCCCAATAGGCGCCGAGATAAACGCCGGTCCAGTCCGAGGACGGAGCCGGCGGCGCCGCGCGCGGCGCTTTTATCGCCATATCGGCCGCCAAGGCGGGCGGGCCGATCAGGGCACCGGCTGTACAGACTAAGGTCACGAACTTCTTCATACGCGCGCCTACGAGATTTCGGCTGCAACGTGTAACAGAGCGTCTCCGTCGCGACTATAGCGGGCTGGCAACAGGCATCAAGATTCGCCGCTTATGTAACGGAAACCGCGCAAGCGGGCCGCACGCGATGCAGGCGACAGCGGCAGCGAGGTGGCCCAAGTTTCACTCTCCGCAAGTCAGGCTGCCTTCAACCGCGCCATTTCGGTGTCGAACTCAAAACGTAACTGCGCGCCCTCGTCCTCCGGCAGCCAGCCTGCCATGTGCGGAAAGATCGACCGATATAGCAAAGCCTTGTCGCCATCCCACGGCAGGCGTTCTGCTGCGCGAACTTCGGCGAGAATTTTGTTTAGCCGCGCACGGACTTCATCAAGATTTGGCCGGTAGGCTGGAGGCGTCTCGTCGGCCTCAAACAATTCCGGCTCCGACTCGGCCCCGAATAGGTCTTCTTGCGTCGGACGTGCCATGGGTTGCGCTGTGTGTTCGACGGCTTAATGTCGAGAACGTAGATAAGACCAACAACTATCATGAGTCGCCACTGATGCTCCGTTATCAACGCAATTTGGCGCTGTGGATAGATTGAACGGCTGGACCCGCCGAATTTTGAGGAAGCCTTGACGGACAATCCGCGCACGCGCGACCTGCTGCGCCACCTCGCCACCCGCCCGGGCCATGACGAGGTGAAATCCGATTTTCGCCAACTCCTGGTCGAGGAATTCGGCGTTGAGCTTGGCGCGCTCGACTTCGAGCGCCGCGTCCCCGAGGTCAAAGGCCGCCTCGACGCTCTGATCGGACGCACCGTATTTGAGGCCAAGCGGAACCTCGACCAGGAATGGGACGACGTGGTTCGGCGCATGCCGGACTACCTCTCCGACCGCGAGCGCGAAGAAGGCGAGCGCTTTGTGGGTATCGCGTCCGACGGCCTCAAGTGGGTGGTATTCGAACGCAGCGGCGATCAACTCATAAAGCTGAAGGACACGACGCTCAACCCCGATAAATCGGAGATTTTTCTTGCTTGGCTCGATGGCGCCGTCGCGCTCAGAAGTGCGCTGCCACCAGATCCGATCACGGTACGGCTTGAGCTCGGACAGGACTCGGTTGCATTTCGTCGCGCCAATGACGGTCTCCGGACGCTTTGGGACCGAGTAAAAAGCGATCCAGCCGTCGCATTGAAACGCCAACTGTGGGCACAGTTGCTGAAGTTGGTCTATGGCCGCGAAGTTGAAAGCGACGCGCTGTTCTTTCAGCACACGTTTCTGGTGATCGTCGCGAAAGCCATTGCGCTCGCCGTACTCGGTCTGCGCGACGACAATCCGCGGCGTGTCTTATCGGGCGCCGCCTTCGAAGCGGCCGGCATATTCGGTGCGGCGGAGAGCGATTTCTTCGATTGGGTAGTCGCGGAGCCCGAAGGCGAAGCGCTCGTCCGGCGGATTTTGATTCACGTCCGGCGCTTCCGCCTCGATCAAGTCGAAAGCGACGTTCTCAAAATTCTCTACGAGTCGTTGATCGACCGCGAGGAGCGGCACGGCCTCGGCGAGTACTACACGCCGGATTGGCTCGCTGCCAAGATTGTGCGGCACGCGGTCGAGCGGCCGATCGAGCAACGCGTGCTCGATCCGGCCTGCGGGTCGGGGACCTTCCTGTTTCATGCCATCCGCAACTTCATCAAGGAAGCCGAAGACGCAGGCCTCGAAGAGACGCTGAGAGCGGAAGAGACCACCAATCATATTGCCGGCATGGACGTACATCCGGTTGCCGTAATCATCGCGCGCGTGACGTATCTGCTCGCACTGGCACCGGTGATCGCCCGCCGCGCCGGCTCATTGTCCATCCCGGTGTATCTCGGCGACGTGCTGCAATTGTCGACGGCGACGACCATGCACTTAAAAGAGCTGATCATCCGCGTGCCACCGCCGCCGGAAGGTACCGATCTCAAGTTTCCGGAAATCTTCTGCAAGGAGATTCACCTGTTCGACAAGCTGGTGGCGCGCATGCGGCAGGGCTCCGAACAGGGAATGAATGCGCGGCAGATCGAGCCTGCTTTCAAACGTGAGGTCGAACAGCACTACAAACGCGATATCACCAAAGCGGAATCCGAAGGCGTCCGCGAAATGGTGACGACCTATGTGACTTTTGACGACCTTTGCCGTCAGGGCCGGGATTCGGTCTGGACATATTACGCCCGCAACCTGTCGCGGCCGCTGGCGCTATCCTTCGGCGCCGGTTGGGCCAATGTCGTAGTCGGTAATCCGCCCTGGGTCGCTTTCAGACACATGAACGCGGACCTGCAAAGGCGCTTTCGCGAGCTGGCCGACGGCGAACGCGTCTACGTAGGCGGCAAATTTGCCACGCAGAACGACCTCGCCGCGTTGTTCACCGTGCGCTCGGCCGCCCTTTATCTTCGTTCCGGCGGGCGCATTGCCTTCGTGCTGCCGCTCGCCGCGTTGACGCGCGGGCAATTCGAGAAATTTCGCAGGGGTTCGTTCACGAGTGCGAAGATTGCGTGGGATGAAGCCTGGACGATGGACGACGATGTGCAGCCGCTCTTTCCGGTGCCGTCCTGTGTTGTCTTCGGCCGCCGCCGCGCGACGGCGAAGGCTTTGCCCGACAAGGTCACAGCTTATTCCGGGCAGTTGCCGCTGCGCGATGCATCGGAGGCAGTTGCGGACGCGACACTGACCGTTGAGGAGAATGCGCCGAAGCCGGCCGAAGGCCAATTCACAGGCGGCTCCGCGTATCGCAAATCGTTCCGGCAGGGCGCTACTTTAGTGCCGCGCATGCTGTGTCTGGTGGAGCGGAAAACCCTGGGGCGCCTCGGCGGTGATCCGACGGCTCCCTTTGTTGTCAGCCGCCGCAACAATCAAGAAAAGCAGCCGTGGAAATCGTTGTCCGGCGTCGAGCACCGGGTCGAAGCCGAGTTCCTGCATCCTGTGCTGCTAGGCGAAAGCATTTTGCCGTATCGAGTGTGGCGGCCGTTCGAGGGCGTCGTGCCGGTCGAGG
>DASRDF010000078.1:0-18111 GCA_035652735.1 Pseudolabrys sp.
TCGCGCGTCATCCGCGCGAGCTCGGCCTCGGCGAGGCTCTCGCCGACAAACGGCCGGATGACCTCGCAAGCGACTTCGGCGTAAGGACGGCCGGCAAAGCCCGCGATCGCGGCCGGCTGCAAGCTCGGCCAAATCTCGGGCACGTAGAGTCCACCGTCGCGGGCGAGCCCCGTCAGCATCACCTCGACAAAATCGAGCGCCGGGGCCTGGCCCCGCGTCGAGACATAACGCATTGATCTACTTGAGCTATATGGTTCCGCGTCGGTTCGAGCGGCAACAGTAGCCCTGCCCCGCGGCTTGCACAAGAAAGCGCCGAAGCGGCTCAAACCACCAGCGCGCCGCCATCGAGATAGACGATCGCGCCGGTCATGAAGCCGTTTTTCATGAAGGCGAGGATCTGCTGGGCCACGTCCTCGGCGAGGCCGACGCGCTTGACCGGCAGTGCGGCGGCGGCCTTCTCCAGCATGTCTTTGCGCGCAGCCTCCGGCATGGCGGCCCGGATCGGCGTGTCGATGATGCCGGGCGAGACGCAATTGACGCGGACGGGCGCAAGCTCGAGCGCCAGCGCCCGGGCGAGCGACTCGAGTGCGCCGTTCGAGGCGCTGACCACCGCCGCGTTCGGCCGCGGCCGGATGCTCAAGAAGCCGCTGACCAGCGTCAGCGAGCCGCCCGGCTTGATCTCGGCGGCGCGCGCGCAGCGCCACGCACCCCACAGCTTGCCTTCGAAAGTGGCGCGCACATCCTCCATCGGCACCGTCTTGAACGGGCCGGTGCGCAACTGCGCGGCGCTGACCACCACGTGATCGACCGGGCCGAGGGCGCGAAACAGATCGGCAATGCTCTGATCGCTGGTGACGTCCGCCGCGATCCCCTTGGCGCCGATCTTCGCCGCTGTGGCTTTTACGCGCTCGGCGTTGCGCGAGGCGATCACCACGTCGGCGCCTTCGGCCTTCGCCATCTGGGCGGCGGCAAGACCGATGCCGGATGAGCCGCCGACGCAAACGACTGTCTTCCCCGCCAGCATGCGCGAGCCCCCTTTTTCGCCAACCGAAATCGTCAACGCGACCGGCCGAAACGCCGGGCGAGCCACACTCCATAAACGCAACACAGGCCGAAGGCGAGAGCAAACCAGGTGACCGCATATTGCAGATGATTGTCGGGCAGGTTGACGATCAGCTTGCCGGGCTTGGGCCAGCCGCCGGGCGGCACCGGCGATTCCTGCTCGATGTAGAATGGCGCGGCGGTCGCCCAATGCTTGGCGGCGGCCATCGCCTTGATGTCGCGCAGGTACCAGACATTGCCGGCGGAATCGTCGGCGGGCGTGAACAGTCCGCGCGTCTCCGGCCAGCGCACGATGCCGACGATGTCCACGCTGCCTTTTTGTTCGCCCTGCGGCCGCGTCGCCGGATCCTTGCGGTCGAGCGGTATGAAGCCGCGGTCGACGATCACGATGCTGCCGCCGGCGAGCCGCGCCGGCGCAAACACCCAGTAGCCGGGTCCTTGCACGTCAGGACGGAAAGCAGAGCCGGCGGTGTAGACCAGCGCCTCCTCCCCCGGCAGGAATTCGGCGGGAAATCCGACGCGCGCAAATTCCTCCTTCTCGGGGACGAGCTGAGCCCAGCGGTCGCGCGGAGGCAGATCGGCCGGCGGACGGTTGAGCCGCTGGGTCATCGCCGCGATCAGATTTTCCTTCCACACTTTGCGGTCGAGTTGCCAGATGCCCAGCCCGACCAGAATGGCGACGCCGACAATAGTGAAAATTGTCGGCTCGAGGATGCCGCGCCGCCGCACGCTCATGCATCCCTCCGGCGATCGAGGCCACCTTCCGCCGCCTGATGGTGGAACTGCAGCGCGATCAACAATCCCTTGATCAAGCGAAGCGGCACCAGCGTCACGATCAGAATGAGCGGTAGCCACAGTGCGGCGTGCACCCAATAAGGCGGCCGGTACAAGACCTCGGCGATAAGGGCGGCGAAGACGACGATGCACCCGCCAATCAGGATGACGAATACCGCCGGCCCGTCACCGGCATCGGCAAAGCCGTAATCGAGCCCGCATTGGGCGCAGTGGCGCCGCAAACTGAGAAAGCCGTCAAAAAGTGGCCCTTCCCCGCAACATGGGCAACGCCCGCGCAAGCCGCGACCGATCGGCAAAGATCGTTGCGGCTTATCCGCTGCAGGTGTGCTCCGGCCGTCGGCCATCTCGGACTCCGAAAACAAAAGGGCGGCGTTTAATTACGCCGCCCCCCGTCACTCAACCCGTCGCATCCTATTCGGCATGCACCGCACCGGCGCCCCACACATAGATGCAGGCAAACAGGAACAGCCACACCACGTCGACGAAGTGCCAGTACCAGGCGGCGAATTCAAAACCGATATGCTGCTTCGGCGTGAAGTGACCGGCCATCGCCCGCAGCAGACAGACGATCAAGAAAATCGAGCCGATGATCACATGGGCGCCGTGAAAGCCGGTCGCCATGAAGAAGGTGGCGCCGTAGATATTGCCGCTGTAGTGGAACGCAGCGTGCGAATATTCCCAAGCTTGGCAACAGGTAAAGCTGATACCGAGCAGGATCGTCAGCAGCAGACCCCATTTCAGTCCTTGGCGGTCGTTCTCCAGCAGCGCGTGGTGCGCCCACGTCACCGTGGTGCCGGAGGTGAGTAGGATCAATGTATTCAAGAGCGGCAGGTGCCAGGGATCGAAGGTTTCGATGCCCTTGGGCGGCCACACTCCGCCGGTGAAGGCCATGCGGCCGATGTCATGGGCGTCGCCGGGAAACAGCGCCGTGTTGAAATAGGCCCAGAACCAGGCAACGAAGAACATCACCTCGGAGGCGATGAACAGGATCATGCCGTAGCGGTGCGATATCTGCACCACGCGGGTGTGGAAGCCTTCGTACTGTGCCTCCTTGATGACGTCGCGCCACCAGGCGACGAAGGTGTAGAGCACGCCGACTGCGCCGATGCCGAACACCAACGGCGCCGCCGCATACATGTGGTGCATCCAGCTGATCAGGCCGACTGCCAGGATGAAGGCGGACACCGAGCCGACCGCCGGCCACGGGCTCGGCGCGACCAGGTGATAGTCGTGATGTTTGGCATGGGCGTCGGCCATCGTGGTCTCCGTCAGAGCGTCAGGAATTCTTGTCGGATGCTTGCGCCACCGGCTGCGGCTCGTCCGACAGCCGGTAGAACGTGTAGGACAATGTGATGGTGTTGAGCACGTCCTGATCGCGATCGTTCGCGATTGCAGGGTCGACATAGAACACCACCGTCATCTCGCGCGTCTCGCCCGGCTTCATCGTTTGCTGGGTAAAGCAGAAGCAGTTGATCTTGTCGAAATAGCCGCCGACCGTCGGCGGCGAGACGTTATAGGAGGCCTGCGCGGTGATTTCGCGCGCGGCCTCGTTGATCACCTTGTAATGGACCGTCGCTACCTCGCCGATATGCAGCTTGATCTCGTTCTGCTCCGGCATGAATTTCCACGGCAACCCCGGCGCCACGTTGGAATCGAACCGCACCGTAACCGTGCGCGCAAGCACGTGGCCGGGTGCCTGCCGCGCGACCTGCGGCGTGCCGGCAAATCCGGTGGTACGGCAAAACCAGTTGTAAAACGGCACCGCGGCGAAGGCCGCGCCCACCATGACGGCGACCAAGGCGCCGCAAGCGCCGGCGACGACCACATCGCGCCGCAGTTTCTTTTTCTCATCGCGCGCGGTCATGCGGCTCACATCGGATGGACCAGAACGCCCGGCCCCTTTACCAGGGTCATCACGTAAAACAGGATCACCAGGGCGCCGAGCGCCAGCGCAATAGCAATCGAGCGCGAGCGGCGCGCGCGCTTCTGCGCATCGGTGAGCACGACGCCTTCGTTCTTGTCTTTCATGACGACCTCGAGGCTCACGCCGCCCACCGGGTCAACAACCCGCCCCATCCGCGCTCGACCAGCAGCACCGTAAACAGCAGGAATAAATAGAGCACCGAAAACGCGAACAGCTGCTTGCTGGCGCGGTCGGCTGGGCGCCGTTCGCAGAACACCTGCCAGGCGAGCACCACCATGATGACGCCAGTTACCGCAGCGGTCGCGGCATAGAGCCAGCCGGCATAGCCGAGCGCGAATGGCGCAAAGCCGAGCGGCACCAGAATGAGCGTGTAGCGCAGGATCTGCCGCCGTGCGGCCGCATCGCCCGCCACCACCGGCAGCATCGGAATGCCGGCGCGCGCATAGTCGTCGGCGCGGTAGAGTGCGAGCGCCCAGAAATGCGGCGGTGTCCACAAGAAGATGATGAGAAACAGCACGATCGGCTCGAGCGACAACGAGCCGGTGACCGCCGCCCAACCGATCATCGGCGGAAAAGCTCCGGCGGCACCGCCAATGACGATGTTCTGCGGCGTCAGCCGCTTGAGCCACACGGTGTAGATCGCGGCATAGAAGAAGATAGTGAACGCCAGCAGCCCGGCGGCGAGCCAGTTCACCAGCAAGCCGAGGGTCACCACGGAAAAGCCCGCGAGCGTCACGCCAAAGGCGATGGCCTCGCCGGACTTGACGCGGCCCATCGGCACCGGCCGCGCGCGCGTCCGCGTCATCAGCGCATCGACATCGGCGTCATAACCCATGTTGAGCGCGCCGGCGGCGCCGGCGCCAACGGCGATGCAGAGCAAGGCCGTGAAGGCCGTCATCGGGTGCAGCGAGCCCGGCGCCACCGCAAGACCGACGAGCGCGGTGAACACCACCAGCGACATCACCCGCGGCTTCATCAGCGCGATGTAGTCGGAAGCGCTAGCGAGGCTGGGCTCGGCAGCCACTGCGGCGAATGGGCCGCGCAAATCTGCTCCTTCGCTGACGAGCGACATGCGTTATCTGATCCGCGGCAGCGTTTCGAATTGGTGGAACGGCGGCGGCGACGGCAGCGTCCATTCCAGCGTGGTGGCGCCCACGCCCCAGGGATTATTGCCGGCAACCCGCTTCTTGATGAAGGCTTCGGCCAGCCCGAAGAAGAACACCAACAGACCGAAGCCGGTAATGTAGGAGCCGATCGACGAAATCTCGTTCCAGCCGTGGAATGCCAGCGGGTAATCGACGGTGCGGCGCGGCATGCCGGAAAGTCCGAGGAAGTGCTGCGGGAAGAAGATCACGTTCACGCCGATGAACATGATCCAGAAGTGCACCTTGCCGATGGTCTCGTTGTACATGTAGCCCGTCATTTTCGGGAACCAGTAGTACCAGCCGCCGAAGATGGCGAAGACCGCGGCGATGCCCATGACGTAATGGAAGTGGGCAATGACGTAATACGTGTCGTGCAGCACGCGGTCGACGCCGGCGTTGGCGAGCACCACGCCGGTAACGCCGCCAATGGTGAAGAGGAAGATGAAGCCAAGCGCCCACAGCATCGGCGTGCGGAATTCGATCGAACCGCCCCACATCGTGGCGATCCAAGAGAAGACTTTCACGCCGGTCGGCACCGCAATGACCATCGTGGCGGCGACGAAATAGGCCTGCGCACCGGTCGACAGACCGACCGTGTACATGTGGTGCGCCCACACCACAAAACCGATGCCGCCGATGGCGACCATGGCGTAGGCCATGCCGAGATAGCCGAACACCGGCTTCTTCGAGAAGGTCGCCACGATCTGGCTGATCATGCCGAAGCCCGGCAATATCAGGATGTAGACTTCGGGATGGCCGAAGAACCAGAACAGGTGCTGGAACAGCAGCGGATCGCCGCCGCCTTTCGGATCGAAGAAGGTTGTGCCGAAGTTGCGGTCGGTGAGCAGCATCGTGATGGCGCCGGCCAGGACCGGCAGCGCCAGCAGCAACAGAAACACGGTCACCAGGATCGACCACACGAACAGCGGCATTTTGTGCAGCGTCATGCCCGGCGCACGCATGTTGAAGATGGTGGTGATGAAATTGATGGCGCCGAGAATGGACGAGGCGCCGGCAAGGTGTATCGACAAGATGACGAAGTCGACCGCGGGGCCTGGATGCCCGCTGGTCGATAATGGCGCATAGATCGTCCATCCCGTCCCGGCGCCGAGTGAGCCCGGCTCGCCTTCGACGAACATCGAGCTGATCAATAGCGCGAACGATGCCGGCAGCAACCAGAACGAGACGTTGTTCATGCGCGGGAAAGCCATGTCCGGCGCGCCGATCATCAGCGGCACCATCCAATTGCCGAAACCACCGATCATCGCGGGCATGACCATGAAGAAGATCATGATCAGGCCATGTGCGGTGGCGAAGACGTCATATTCGTGCGAGCTGGGGAAGAACTGGATGCCGGGGTTCTGCAGCTCCATGCGGATCGCAATCGACAGCGCTGCGCCGATCACGCCGGCCATCATCGCGAACACCAGGTACATGGTCCCGATGTCCTTGTGGTTGGTGGAGTAGAGGAAACGCCGCCAGCCGGTCGGATGATGTTCGTGGGCGTCGTCTGCGCCGTGTGCCGCTACATTGCTCGCCATCGTTCTTGTCCTTCGATTCTCATCTCTGCTGCGCGCGTTTCGACCAGGCTTACTTGACCTCGGCGGCCGCAACCGTCGTCGGCGCCGGGCCAACGTCTGTCGAGGCATATTTCTTTTTCGCCTGATCGAGCCAGGCGGTGAATTCCTTCTCGCTCACGACATGCACGGCGATGGGCATGAAGGCGTGATCGCGGCCGCACAATTGCGAGCACTGGCCGTAATACATGCCCTCGCGCTCGGCCTTAAACCAGGTTTCATTAAGACGCCCGGGAATGGCGTCGATCTTGATGCCGAATGACGGCACCGAGAACGAATGGATGACGTCGGCGCCGGTGACCTCGACGCGCACGACCTTGTTGACCGGCACCACCATTTCATTGTCGACGGAAAGCAAACGCGGCTGGCCGGCCTTGAGGTCCTTGTCCTGAATCATCAGCGAGTCGAATTCGAATTTCTGGTCCGGATAGGCATAGCTCCAGAACCACTGTTTGCCGGTGACTTTGACCGTCAAATCCGCAGGCGGGACCTTCAGCTGGTAGAAGATCAGGCGGAATGACGGAATCGCGATGACGACGAGGATCAGGACCGGCACCACGGTCCAGATCAACTCGATCCAGGTGTTATGAGTCGTCCGCGACGGCACCGGATTGGCGCGCGCATTAAAGCGCACGATCACGACGACAAGCAGAGTGAGCACAAAGAGGACGATCGCCGCGATAATCCACAGCAGGAAATCGTTGAACCACTCGATGTCCTGCATGACCGGCGTCGCCGCCGGCTGCAGGCCGATTTCCCACTCCCGCGGCTGGCCGCCGCCCGTGGCGGCCGCCAGCGCCGCATTGGCGCCGAACACGGTCACGCCCGTGACCACAAGTGCGATCAACCGCTTGACCAACTGCATTGTTTCTTGCGCTCCCTCGACGAGAAAAACGGCCTGTGGCCCGCTGGTTGCCGCCCACCTCGACAATGATGTTCGGCGCGGCCCGCCGGGCACGGCGGTTTGCCACGGGCGTGGCAGCGCTGCTGTCGTGCGGCGGGACAGGGGGAAATCCCGGCCTCTCAAACCACAATTCCGTGCGTGCCGCAATGCGTCCCCGCACCGCCGCCCTGCGACAAACAGCATACCCCCGGCCGAGCCGTCCGCGCCGCATTTAAGCCACGGGAGCGCGGCTTGGATGGCATCAGCCGCGGCCGACGGGCGCCTTGCCTTGCTTGACGGGAAAGCACGGGCATAACCCAACCGAGGCGATAAACTGCGCGGCGAGCGGGCGATTCGCCGCCATTCCGGCGCCGCATGCGGCCGCGACGGCGCGCCGAGGGAATTGAATGATGAGCATTTTCGGGCACGGCCGGCGCAGGCGACGCGATCCGGCATGGCGTCTGGCGTTGATCGCCGCGCTCACGCTGGCTCCTGCGACGGTGTTGGCGCAAGGCGCGGTCAAGTCCGTCCACAAGGACTGGCAGATTCGCTGCGACACGCCGCCCGGTGCCAAATCGGAACAATGCGCGCTCATTCAAAGCGTGACCGCGGAAGACCGCGCCAACGTCGGTTTGACCGTCATTGTGCTCAAGACCGCCGACCAGAAGAGCCGCTTGATGCGCGTGGTGGCGCCGCTCGGCGTGCTCTTGCCCTCGGGTCTCGGGCTCAAGATCGACAACGCCGACATCGGGCGCGCCGGCTTTGTGCGCTGCCTGCCCAACGGCTGCATCGCCGAAGTCGTGATGGACGATGCGCTGGTCAAGAAGCTGCAGACGGGCAAGACTGCGACCTTCATTATCTTCCAGACGCCGGAAGAAGGCATTGGCTTCCCGATGAGCCTTAACGGTTTTGCGGAAGGCTACGCCAAGCTGCCGTGAACACCTGCGCCGGAGACGCGTGTCATGACGTCAACGGCTGAAAAATTCGGGGCGGCGCTCGCCAAGGCCGTCAAGGGCACGGCGCAGAAGCTGCGAGAACCCGGCAAACGCCCAGCGTACTATATCGGCGAGCACGAGGTTCACGACCAAACGGCGTTTGCTGATTACCTGAAGCAGGCGATCCCCATCATCGAGCGGCACGGCGGGCGCTACCTCACCGAGCCGGGCACGCACGAAATTCTGGAAGGGCACTGGCAACCCAACCGGGTGGTGATCGTGGCCTTTCCCGACATGGCCTCGCTGCGGGCCTGGTATCATGCGCCCGACTACCAGCCGCTGATCGCCAAGCGGCGAGCGGCGGCCCGCGACGTCATGATCGCCATAGAAGCGGCCTGACGGCCCTCTCGCGAAATCGCTCCGATGACCCTATCTGAATAAGACCGCAGCAGGATCAGCACGCGATGGACCAGGGCATCTCCTCTCTCATTGACCGCGCCGGGCTCGACAAAGGCAAGGTCGGCGAGATCGTCAAACGCGGGCTCGAAGGCGCCGACGACGGCGAGTTGTTCCTGGAATATCGCCAATCAGAGGCGCTGACATTCGACAACGGCCGGCTGAAGCAGGCGACCTACGACACCTCGCAAGGCTTCGGCCTGCGCGCGGTGAAAGACGACGCGGTGGGCTACGCCCACGCCTCCGATCTCTCGGAAGCCGCGCTCGCGCGCGCGGCGGATGCCGTACGCGCGGTCAAAGGTGGCCACAGCGGCACCTATGCCGAACCGCCCGGCCGCACCAATCGCCGCCTCTATCGCGACGACAATCCGCTGCAGCTCCCCGCCTTCGAGGCTAAAGTGAAGCTGCTCGAACAAGTCGATGCCTATGCGCGCGCCAAGGACGCGCGCGTGCGCCAGGTCACCGTCAATCTCGGAGCCACGTGGCAGGTTGTCGAAATCCTTCGCGCCGATGGCTCGACCTATCGCGACATTCGTCCGCTCGTGCGGCTCTATGTTGCCGTGGTGGCAGGCGACGGCGATCGACAAGAGACCGGCAGCTACGGCTTCGGTGGCCGCGAAGGCTACGAGCGCTTCATCGCGCCGGACGCGTGGCAAGGCGCCGCGGACGAGGCGATCCGTCAGGCGCTGGTCAATCTGGAGGCTGTCCCCGCACCTGCTGGCGAAATGGATGTTGTGCTCGGCTGCGGCTGGCCAGGCGTCATGCTGCACGAGGCGGTCGGTCACGGGCTGGAGGGCGACTTCAATCGCAAGAAGACTTCGGCCTTCGCCGGCCTTATGGGCCAGCAGGTCGCGGCGAGAGGGGTCACCGTCATCGATGATGGAACCATGCAGCAGCGGCGCGGTTCGCTCTCGATCGACGATGAAGGTACGCCCACCAATCGCACCGTGCTCATCGAAGACGGCATCCTTGTCGGTTACATGCAGGACCGGCAGAACGCTCGCCTTATGAAGATGAAGCCGACCGGCAACGGCCGCCGCGAAAGCCACGCGCATGTGCCGATGCCGCGCATGACCAATACGTACATGCTCGCCGGCGACAAGGCGCGCGAGGAAATCATCGCCTCGGTGAAGAATGGGCTTTATGCGGTCAGTTTCGGCGGCGGCCAGGTCGACATCACCTCGGGCAAATACGTCTTTCAGTGCACCGAGGCCTACCGAATTGAGAACGGCAAGGTGACGGCGCCAGTCAAAGGCGCCATGCTCATCGGCAACGGCCCGACCGACCTCAACCGCATCACCATGATCGGCAACGATTTCGCACTGGATCCCGGGATCGGCACCTGCGGCAAGAACGGCCAGGGCGTGCCCGTCGGGGTCGGCCAACCTTCTTTACGCATGGATCGCATTACCGTAGGCGGCACCGCATGAGCAGCAACAGCATTCCGGGAACGTCGCGGCTGCGCGGCTGGACCAAAAGCATCGTCGATCTTGTCTTGGTCGTGCTGGTCGTGGTGCTTGGCAAAACCGCGATCGCCGAGCCGTTCTACGTGCCCTCCGGTTCGATGGAGCCGACGCTGCTAATCGGCGACGAGCTGCTGGCGACAAAGTTTCCTTACGGCTACAGCACCGCTTCCTTGCCGGCCATTTTCAATCTGCCGAGCAGTGGGCGCGTGCTCGGCGCGCTGCCCAAGCGCGGCGACGTCGTCGTCTTCCGCTGGCCTGGCGATCGTTCGCAAGTCTGGGTAAAGCGGGTCATCGGCTTGCCCGGCGATCGCATCGCCATGCGCAACGGCCAGGTGATCATCAACGGCACTCCTGCTCCGCTGACGCCCGCCGGCTTCGGCGAGAATGAAAGCGAGAGCGGCGCGATGGTCCCGGCGCAGAAATTCATCGAAACGCTGCCCAACGGCCGCAAGCACGCGATTTTCAAGCTTGTTGCCCGCGAGCCGCTCGACAATATGCCGGAAGTAACTGTGCCGCCCGGACACCTGTTCGTCATGGGCGACAACCGCGACAATTCTGCCGACAGCCGCGTGCCGGTACGCGGCGGCGGCGTTGGCCTGCTGCCGGTCGCCGACCTCGTCGGCCGCGTCGACGCCATCGTCGGCTCCTGGGACCTCGGCATGGAAAGCCGGCCGGTCTGGACCTGGCCGCAGGGCCTGCGCCTGTCGCGGTTCTTCAGCGCGGTGCACTGAATTACAAAATTCCGGACGCCTGGAAGAGATCGCGGATTTCGTCCACGATCTGGTGAAAGCGCTGATCGCGCCTGAGTTCGGGAGATCGGGGGTGCTCGAGCGCAATCGGGAGGCGCCGAAGAATCCGTCCCGGGCGTTGACTCATCACGACCACCTCGTCCGACAGCAACACAGCTTCCTCGATGTCGTGGGTAATGAACATCACGGTCTTGAGATCATGCGCCCACAATTTCATCAGGTCCGTCTGCATGCGCTCACGCGTCAGCGCGTCGAGCGCGCCGAACGGCTCATCCATCAGCAACACCGAAGGCTCGTGCAGCAGCGCGCGGCACAGCGATGCGCGTTGACGCATCCCGCCGGATAATTCGTTCGGAAAGTGAGTCTTGAAGCCGGTGAGCCCTACCCTTTCGAGCAGTTCGTGGGCGCGGGAGCGGGCTGGCTCGCGCGGCAGCCGCTTTACCGCGGCGGGCAGCAGCACATTGTCGAGCACGGTGAGCCACGGCAGCAACACATCGGTCTGGAACACGATCCCGGCGTTGGTATAGCAGCCGGTCAACGGCCGGCCGTCGATCGTGATGTTGCCTTGCGTCGGCGAGTAGAGCCCCGCGACGAGCATCAGCAGCGTGCTCTTGCCGCAGCCGCTGGGGCCCAGGATCGAGCAGAAGCGGCCAGCGGGAATATCGAGCGTCACGTCCTCCAGCGCCTGCACCGAATGGCCGTCATGCTCGAACAGCATTCCGACTTTCGACGCCGCGATGGAGACGCCGCGTGCAGCCGTCACAGCGACGAACCTCCATCGACCCGTGTCTGGCGCAGCGGACGCGGCAGAACAAGAAACTCGACAAGCCCAACGAGATAAAACAGCGCAATTCCCATCACCGACAAAGCGACCAGCGTGCCGAACAAGAGATCGGTCTGGAAATTATTATCGGCGACGAGTTGCATGTAGCCGAGGCCGCTTGTGGCCGCGATAAATTCACCGACGATGGCCCCAACCACGGCAAACGCCGCCGCAACCTTCACACCGGCAAAAATGTAAGGTGTCGCCGAGGGCAACTGAACCCTGAGCAGAATCTGCACAGGCGAGGCGCCGAGCGAACGCATCAGGTAGATCATTTCCCGCGGCGTGCGCGCCATGCCGATGACGGTGTTAACGACGATCGGAAAGAAAGCGATAAAGAACGCGATCAGCACCTTCGGCAACAGCCCGAACCCGAACCACACCACGAAAATCGGCGCGAGGGCGACTTTGGGAACCGCTTGGCTTGCAACGAGTATCGGATAAATGACCTGCTCGGCCCAGCGCGAGTAAACGATGAGGATGCCGAGCGGTACGCTTATCACAATGCTCAGGCCGAAACCGATGACGGATTCCGTCAACGTCACCAGACTGTTCTCGAGCAACGGACGCCATTCCTTGAGCATCACGGCCGCGATGGCGAATGGCGAGGGAAGCGTATAATTCGGAATGTGAAACAGGACCGAGGCGGCCTGCCACACAAAGACGACAACTGCGACTCCGGCGACAACTCGCAGGCCGCTGTACAAGCCTCCGCCCGACATCGGATTGAGATTCAATGGTAGCCGGCCGCAGCCGCTCCGTTATCTGGGCACGAACTTGTTCGTGTAATAGACGCTGACCGGCTTCTGTTGGGAAATCGCGCCCGAATCCTTGAGCAGCTTCACAGTTTTCGACCACAAATCGTCATTGCCAAGGAAGAGCTGGCGCGGCTCACCGAGTTTCAGGAAGGCGACGAGTTCTTTCACCTGTCCCTTGGTGATGTCTGCCTTCAATTGCTCAGGGTAGGCTTTGGCGGCGATCTCGGCAGCCTTGTCGGGATTGTCGATCGTGAACTGGAAGCCCTTGGCCGCAGCGGCGTTGAAGCGCTTTACCAGGTCCGCCTTCTTGTCAATGACATCATTGCTGGCGACGAGCGTGTAGCCAATCAACGGAAAGCCATAGTCGCCGACCTTCAACGTGTTGAGCTTCTGTCCTTTCGATTCCAGAACCGGGTATTCATTGGTGATGAAGATATCGGCAAGGATGTCGACCTTGCCGCTGAGCAGAAGATTGAAACGTGCACCGGGCGCAACGCGGACGACCTTCACTTTTGCGACGTCGATCTTGTTCTTGCGCGCGAATGCATCCCATATCTGGCTGAAGGTCGAAGCTGCTGAAATCTCCACCGTCCGTCCCTCCAGATCTGAAGGCGACGACAGCGGAACTTTCGCCGTCGATACCATACCCATGGAATCGACCTTCGCTACCGTTGCCACCGCTTTCACCGGCATGCCCTGATTGACGGCTTTGATGAGCTGCACAGAAGGCACGTAGGCGATGTCGTCCTGGCCGCTCGCAACCGATTGCAGCGCCTGCGTCGCGCTGCTTCCTTCCGCGACTGTGACATCCAAGCCTTGATCGCGGAAATATCCCTGCTGGACGGCAACGATGAACGGCGTGAACTCCCCTTTCATCTGCCAATTGAGCCGCAAGTGCAGAGGTTCGAGTTTTTTGTCGTCCGCCGCGGCTGACTGCCATGTCGCCACTATGATCGAAGCCGCTATCGCAGCCCAAACAATATGAGCGCGCTTGTTGAGCATTGACCTATCCTCCCATATCGTCGTGCGTCTTAGTTTTCTGCCGTGCTCTGGCTCGCGCGGTGCGGCTCAAGCCTGGATTCAATCCGCGCGAAGGGTCAAGCGCAATCGACGAGCGGATTAGCCGCGCGCATATTGTCTCACGATAAATTTCACACGTAGAAAACGACTGTCGAGGCTAGCGGACGACGCCGGAGATACAGCACGGGTTTTTGTGCGGCCGGGTGATTTTACTCTTGAGATAACAGCGCGCCGACGCGCCGATGTAACCGGGCCGCACATAAGTGAACGCGCGGCATCGCGCATCGGTATTGCACGCGGCCCTGCACGCCTCGCCTGTTGGGTCGAGCGGTGTTTCGAAGCTGCGGTAGTCGCCACCGAGCCGATCGATCGAATATTCCAAGCCATCACGCCGCGGCTCGATCACGCCGGCGCCGCGCACGCCGGACACGCAGCAGGCATCCTCCTCGCGCGGCGGCACCTTGCTTTTCAGCCGGCAGGCCGCCAGCGGGCTCAACGTGCGCGGGAAGGAAAAACTCCAGGCGCGGCAGCGCCCGTCGTGCTCGCACCGCGCGGCGCACACGGCCGGATCGCCGGTACGCACCGGAAAGCTCGTATAGTCGCCGCCACGCCGATCGTATCCGACTTGTGCCGCCGCCGGCGTAACCGCCGCAAAGGCCATGAACCCGGCGCATATCAGCGTGATCGCGTGTCGCATGCCGTCGGCTCGCGGTGAGATGATCTGCCGTTTGCGTCCGGATGACATGTTAGCGCACACGCCAAATGCGTGTCGTCAAAAGTTTGCGCCCGCCGGAGGGGCCGGCGGGCGCTGAGTGATCCGTCCGCGAGAGGGGATGATCGCGGTTGGCGGATCGCGGCCGATGAGAGGGATCGGCCGTTTTCGTGTTCGTCAGATCGCGTGGCGCGACGGGCGATCGGTGCGCGGGCGGCGAAACGCGGCGTCCGCGGGCGCCGTTTGCATCGCGCGATTGACGCGCCGTTCGATGGCGCGCTCGCGCAGCAGCAGCGTCGGGTCTTCCCAGAAGGGCGTCGAAAATGCGTCGCGCAGGTCCGACCGGTTGAGCCCGATATCGGCCAGGATGTTCCGGTCGAGCCCAGCCAAGGTCATGGCCTCGCGGCGATGGCGCCGTGCGCGAGCGAGGCCGCCGAGCCAGCGAGTCACAAATGCCAACAAGCTGAGGAAGGCGCGCGCCGAGATCGCGCCGGCAATCGGAAGAACGGGGATTTTTGCGCTCATAGCAGTCTCCATGCAGTTCGGTCTTGGCCCTGATTTGGCCGCCAAGCCCGCTCCGGACCCACCCGGAATCCCCACCCGATTCCTCTGGATGCGGGATATTGCACTGCGGGGATTGATTAGTGAAACGAATGTTTTTAATCTGATCAATCAGAATAGGTGATTAGATGTGGCCATGCCGCTGTCCGGCCACTTGCAAGGATCGACCGCCATGACTGCTCTGCTCGACATCGACCAGTTGCGCACGTTCATTGCCATCGCCGAGACCGGCAGCTTCACCAAAGCGGCGGAAGTGGTGAACAAGACGCAATCGGCGGTCTCGATGCAGATGAAGCGGCTGGAGGAGCGCATCGAACGCCCGATCTTCGTCCGCGACGGCCGCGCTTCGAAACTCACCGAAGACGGCCAGCGCCTGCTCGACTACGCGCGGCGGCTGGTCAAGCTCAACGTGGAGACGGTTGCGGCTTTTTCCGACGCCGCGCTGTCCGGCCGGGTGCGCCTCGGCGTGCCCGACGATTACGCCGACCGCTATCTGCCGGAGATCATGGCGCGCTTTTCCCGCGCCTATCCGAGCGTCGAGTTGACCGTGATCTGCGAGCCGTCGGTCGATTTGCTGGAGCGCATCGATGCCAACGAGATCGACCTCGCCATCGTCACCAATTGCGAGAGCAAGCGCGCGGCGGAGACCTTTCGGCGCGAGCGGCTGTTGTGGGTGACCTCGGCGCGCCATTCGATTCATCTCGAAGAGCCGCTCGCTTTGGCGCTCGGCCGCCCGAGCTGCGCCTGGCGGCGCGCCGCCATTGAGCGGCTGGAGTCGATGGCCAAGCCGCATCGCGTGCTCTATTCGAGCTCGAACGCCGGCGCAGTCGCCGCTGCGGTCCTCGCGGGATTGGCCGTGTCGGTGCTGCCGGAATCCGGTTTGCGTCCCGGCATGCGCGTGCTCACAGCCAATGACGGCTTCCCCGAGCTGCCGAGCTGCCGCGTCGGCCTCGTACGCAACGCCCACGATTCGTCGGCGCTCGCCGACGCGCTGGCCGGCCATATCGTCTCGTCACTCGACAATTTGTCGGACGCGCAGGCGGCGGAGTAGCCACGAGTCATTCCGGGGCGCCGCGAAGCGGCGAGCCCGGAATCCATAACCCGGCGCCAGATGTATTACGCCTATCTCCTCGCGAGCGGCAAACATGGGACGCTCTATATTGGCGTCACGAATGATTTGATTCGGCGCGTGTATGAACACAAGAATAAGATTGTTCGGGGCTTCACGGCTCGCTACGACATAACAAAACTTGTCTGGTATGAGGCCTATGACGATCCAGCGAATGCCATAGCACGCGAAAAGGAACTGAAGAAATGGCGTCGCGATTGGAAAATTCGCCTGATTGAAGAAAGCGACCCAGATTGGTCTGATCTATATCCCTCTATAACTCGATAGATTCGTGGTTATGGAGTCCGGACTCGCGCCTTCGGCGCGCCCGGAATGACGTCCTTCTAGTACGCATACTCTGCGTAGAGCGGATCGACCGACTCGTTCCATTCGTTGAAATATTTCTGCAGCAACTCCTCCGCCGGCGTGATGCCGCGCGCGACCGACTCTTCGAGAGGATGCAGATAGCGTGTCTCGTCGCGGCCGTTGCGCCCGAGCCGCTTGCGGCGCGTCAGACCTTGCGCGGCGAGCCGCAGCGTCTCCTGCGCCAGCATCAGCACGTTGCGATTGCCGATCTCCGCTTTGAAGCCGCGCTGCGGCACCTCCTCGCGCAAAGTCTGCCGCTGCGCGGCGCTCCAGCCTTTCACCATGTCCCAGCAGGCATCGAGCGCCTCGTCATCGTAAAGCAGCCCCACCCAATAGGCCGTCAGCGACGGCAGCCGGCGCCAGGGGCCGCCGTCGGCGCCGCGCATTTCCAGATAGCGCTTGAGCCGCACCTCCGGAAAAATCGTCGACAGATGATTGGCCCAATCGGAAATGGTCGGCCGCTCGCCGGGCAATTCCTTGAGCTTGCCGGCGAAAAAATCGCGAAACGACTTGCCGGCAACGTCGATGTATTTGTCGCCGCGCTTGACGAAATACATCGGCACATCGAGCGCATAGTCGGTGTAACGCTCGAACCCCATTCCCGGCTCGAACGCCCACGGCAGCATGCCGGCGCGCTCATTGTCGGTGTCGGTCCAGATATGCGAGCGGAAGGAGAGAAAACCGTTCGGCTTGCCTTCGGTGAAGGGCGAATTGGCGAACAATGCGGTCGCCACCGGCTGCAGTGCCAGCGCGACGCGCAGCTTCTTCACCATGTCGGCTTCGCTGGCGAAGTCGAGGTTCGCCTGCACGGTGCAGGTGCGGTACATCATGTCGAGGCCGAGCGAGCCGACCTTCGGCATGTAGTTGGTCATGATTTTGTAGCGACCTTTCGGCATCACCGGCATGTCGGCGCGCCGCCAGTTCGGCGTCATACCGATGCCGAGAAAGCCGATGCCCAAAGGCTTGGCCACTTCGCGCAACTGCGCGAGATGTGCAAACAGCTCGGACGCGGTCTGGTGCACGCTTTCGACCGGCGCGCCGGAAAGCTCGAACTGGCCGCCGGGCTCGAGCGAAATCGCGCCGCCGCCGGTGACGTCGAACATGCCGATGATGTTGTCGGCCTCCGTGATCGGCTCCCAGCCGAGCAGATGCTGCATGCCGTCGAGCAGCGCGCGGATCGAACGGCGCCCGGCGTAAGGCACCGGCCGATGATCGTCGACGGTGAAGGCAAACTTCTCGTGCTCGGTGCCGACACGGAATTCCGCTTTCGGTTTGCAGCCCTTCTCCAGCCAGGCGACCAGCTCGTCGCGCGACTCGATGGGCGTCATGTCGATCTGGTCGCGGGCCATGTCGTGTTCCGGCGCAAAAAGGCCGCGACCTTAAACATGAGAGGCGTGAAAGGGCAATGTGAGGACCGGCTCGATTGCATGACAGCTTTCTCGCTCCTGTGAGCGTCGGCGGGCGTCCACTTCCGCGCGTCTCAAGCGACGGAGTCCGCTGGCGCGGCAATGAGCGGACGTGAAGGTATGCATCATCGCCCGTGTTCTTTGTGCGGCCCCGGGAAGGCCGGCCCCTTTTTCCTTTCCCCGAAGGGAATGGAGCGCCGGGAGGCGCCAGGGGCTGGCGAGGCCCCTTTGAGCCGCCCTGGCGATCGGGCAGCCCGCGCGCCCTGCGAAGGCGCGCGCCCCGCGGTGGCGGGGCTGCGCCTCCCGGCGCTCCATCCGTCGAGCCGCGAACACGGCTCGGCTGCGGCGCCATTGTCGGGCGCCGG
>DASRDF010000079.1:0-10800 GCA_035652735.1 Pseudolabrys sp.
GCGGCGACGCTGGCGGCGCTCGGCAGGCTGGAGGGCCTGCGGCCGGCGGAAGCGGGTGAGTTCACGCGGCGCGGTTTCGAGAACGGCAAGCTCGATCTCACCGCCGTTGAGGGGCTTGCCGATCTGGTGATGGCCGAGACCGAAGGGCAACGCCGCCAGGCGCTGCGGCAGATGCGCGGCGCGCTGCGCGAGCGCGCGGAAAGCTGGCGCGAGCGGCTCGTCCGCGCGCTGGCGCTGGTCGAAGCGCGCATCGATTTTGCCGATGAGGAAGACGTGCCGGAGAATCTCATCGCGCCGGCTCTGGCGCTGGCGCGCGAGCTCGCAGTGGAGATCGAGGCGACGCTGGCCGATGACCGCCGCGGCGAGCGGTTGCGCGACGGGCTGGTTATAGCCATCGCCGGGCCGCCCAATGCCGGCAAGTCGACGCTGCTCAATCGCATCGCCCGGCGCGAGGCGGCGATCGTGTCGCCTTACGCCGGCACCACCCGCGACGTCATCGAGGTGCATCTCGACCTCGACGGCTGGCCGGTGACGCTGCTCGATACCGCCGGCATCCGCCACAGCGACGATCCGGTGGAGCGGGAAGGGGTGAGGCGGGCGCGCGAACGCGCGGCCGCTGCCGATCTGGTGCTGTGGGTGGTGGACGCGGCGGAGGTCGTGCGCGCCGGCGGTTGGCCGCGCGGAAGCCCGGAACGCGCGGCTGTTGTGGATGCAGCCGTGGAGACGAGCAGCGCGCCTGGACGCAGCGCCTTGAACGCGAGGGCAGGGGGGAGGACGTCCCCGACGGAGGCTGTGCCCGCGGTGGGGGCGAAGGTTTCGGCCGGGAAGGGCTGCGATGCTCGGCTAGGCACGCTGGCGGCTGGCACCAGGTCCGCTGCCGGCACGCGGACGCAAGGGCCGGGCTCGGGGCAGATTGCGCCCGGCGAACGGACTTGGCTGGTTTGCAACAAAATCGACCTGGTGCCGGCAGCCGCAACAAATGAACTCGGAAGCTCGATTTTCGGTAGAACTGAATCTGATCGCCGACTCAATCAGACGTTAACAAACGAGGTTAATAATTCCTCCTCTCAAAGAACTGATTTCATATTCACTCAATACGAATCAAGGTTCAGTCTTTCGGCGGCGACGGGAGAGGGGTTTGATGCACTCCTTTGCGCGCTGCGCCAATATGCCGAAAAATTTCTTGCCGGCGCAGAGCCGGCGCTGGTCACCCGTGCCCGCCACCGCCTCGCCCTGCAGGAAGCAAGAGCCGCCCTGCAGGGCGCGTTAGCGCCTGGTCTGGCTGGCCGCGAGGACCTGCTCGCCGAGGAACTCCGGCTCGCCGCCCGCGCCCTCGGCCGCCTTACCGGACGAGTCGACGTCGAGGACATTTTGGACGTGATTTTCCGCGACTTTTGCATCGGCAAATGACGGGTCATCTTGGCTGGGTGGCCCGGTTTGGCTGGGCTGGGACGACACGTTCAGCGCCCACTAGAACCAACATTCGCGGCGTGTTTCACGTGAAACATAGCGAAGGGACACTTCTTTGACCGCTCCCATCGTGTTGGATAAAAGCCCATCCGAGGTCCCATGAACACCCGATTTGATGTCATCGTGATCGGCGGCGGCCACGCCGGCTGCGAAGCCGCGGCTGCCAGCGCGCGTAGGGGCGCGAAAACGGCGCTGGTCACGCACCGGCTGGCCACCATCGGGGCCATGAGCTGCAATCCGGCCATTGGCGGGCTCGGGAAAGGCCATTTGGTGCGGGAGATCGACGCCCTCGACGGCCTCATGGGCCGCGTAGCCGATCAGGGTGGCATCCAATTTCGCGTTCTGAATCGCCGCAAAGGCCCGGCCGTGCGCGGGCCGCGGGCGCAGGCCGACCGCAAACTCTATGCGCAGGCGATGCAGGCTGCGATCCGCGCCACCCCTAATCTTGAGGTGATCGAGGCAGAGGCCGACGATCTCATTCTCACGGATGGCGTGGTCTGCGGCGTCCGTTTCGCCGACGGCCGCGAATTGCCTGCCAGCGCGGTGGTGCTGACCACCGGCACGTTTCTGCGCGGCCTCATCCACATCGGCGAACGTCAAATCCCGGCCGGCCGCGTCGGCGAAGCGCCCGCGCTCGGCCTGTCGCGCACGCTGGAAAATTTCGGCTTCGCGCTCGGACGTTTGAAAACTGGAACGCCGCCGCGGCTCGACGGCCGCAGCATCGATTGGTCTGCGCTCGCAATGCAGCCCGGCGACGATCCGCCGGAACCGTTCTCGGTTCTCACGGCGCGCATCACCAACCGCCAAATCGAATGCGGCATCACGCGTACGAACGAAGCGACACACAAGATCATCCGCGCCAACGTGCATCGCTCGCCGATGTACTCCGGACAAATTGCGAGCAGGGGTCCGCGTTATTGTCCGTCAATCGAAGATAAGATCGTGAAGTTCGGCGAGCGCGACGGCCACCAAATTTTTCTTGAGCCGGAAGGGCTCGACGATCACACGGTCTACCCGAACGGAATCTCCACGTCGCTTCCCGAGGAGGTGCAGCACGCGCTGGTCGCGACAATTCGCGGGCTGGAGCGCGCGCAAATCGTTCGTCCGGGCTACGCTATCGAATATGACTACATCGATCCGCGCGAGCTCAATCCGACGCTCGAAACCAAACGCGTGCGCGGACTTTTTCTCGCCGGGCAGATCAACGGCACCACGGGCTACGAAGAAGCCGCGGCCCAGGGACTACTCGCCGGACTAAACGCCGCGGCGCGTGCAGGAAATGCCGATGAAATCGTGCTCGATCGCGCGCAGGCTTATATCGGCGTGATGATCGACGATCTGGTCACGCGCGGCGTCACCGAACCGTATCGCATGTTCACCTCGCGCGCCGAATATCGTCTGCAACTGCGCGCCGACAATGCCGATCAGCGTCTTACGCAAAAAGGAATCGACATCGGCTGTGTCGGCCAGGAGCGCGCACGCGCATTCAAAGAAAAAATCTCGACATTGAATGATGCGCGCGCATTTGCGAAATCCGTTTCGATCACACCGAAGGAAGCGGAGCGTCACGGGCTCGCGCTCAACAAAGACGGACAGCGGCGCACTGCGTTCGAGATCTTGTCGTATCCGAACGTTTCGATTGCTGACGTCGCGCGCGTGTGGCCGCGCTTTGCCGCGCTCGATGCGAAGCTCGCCGAGCAGATCGAGATCGACGCGAAGTACGACGTCTATCTTTCGCGTCAGGCCGCTGACGTTGCCGCGTATCGACGCGATGAAAATTTTTCGCTGCCGGACGATCTCGACTACGCATCGCTGCCCGGATTGTCGAACGAAGTGAAGCAGAAATTACAATCGCATCGTCCGCGCACCATCGGCCATGCTTCGCGGATCGATGGCGTCACGCCGGCGGCGTTGACATTGCTGGTCGCACATGTGCGGCGGAAGAAGCCGGCGGCGAAATCGGCGTGAGCAAACGCGGGCAGGGCGAACGCGACCTCGTCGCCGACAAAGCGCGCGCGCTGAAGCTCTTCCCGGTTTCACGTGAAACGGAAATGCGGCTCGACACATTCGTCGACGCACTGCTGCGCTGGCAGAAAACGACGAACTTGATTTCCGACTCAACGCGCTCGCAAGTGTGGACTCGCCACGTGGCCGATTCGCTGCAGCTCATCGCGCTCGCGCCGGAAGCGCGGGTTTGGGCGGACTTCGGGTCCGGCGGCGGCTTTCCCGGAATGCCGATCGCTTGTGCGCTCGCCGACAAGCCCGGAACGCAGGTTCATCTCATTGAAAGCAACGCAAAAAAGGCCGCGTTTCTGCGTGAAGCGGTGCGAATCACCGGTGTGCGGGCTGTCGTGCATCGCGAGCGCGCCGAGAAATTTGGGGAAAGCTGCCAAGAAGCGGTGCACGTCGTGACCGCGCGGGCGCTCGCCCCGTTGAAAACCCTGTGCGATCAGGCCTTTCCTTTAATCGCGCGGGGCGCCCTCGGCATCTTCCCCAAGGGACAAGATGTAGAGGCTGAATTGACTGAGACTGCTAAATATTGGAGCATCCAGGTCGACAAGGTGCCCAGTCAAACGAGTCCGGATGGCTGCGTCCTGGTGATTCGCGGCCTTACGCGTGCGGCGTACCAACCAACCAATTGAAGCTGCAAGGGATTTCACGGTCATGAGCGAGCGATCTCCCGCGGACCAGGCGCCGCAGGCGAACCCACAAGTCGTGCCGTTCGAAAAGCCGCTGGCGAAGGGGGAGGCGGGCCGGCCCCGCGTGCTGGCGATCGCCAACCAGAAGGGCGGCGTCGGCAAGACGACCACGGCCATCAATCTCGGCACCGCGCTCGCCGCCATCGGCGAGCACGTGCTCATCGTCGACCTCGATCCGCAGGGCAATGCCTCGACGGGACTCGGCATCGAACGCCGCGCGCGCCGCACCTCGACCTATGACGTGCTCACCGGACAATCGCCGATGCGCGATGCGGTGGTGCCGACCGCGGTGCCGCAGCTTTTCATCGCGCCGTCGACGCTTGACCTCTCCGGCCTCGAATTGGAGATCGGGCAGGCGCGCGATCGCGCCTTCCGTTTGCGCAGCGCGCTCCACGCGCTCAACAGCGGTGCACGCAATTACGACTTCACCTACGTGCTGGTGGACTGCCCGCCGTCGCTCAACCTCATCACGGTCAACGCCATGGCGGCCGCCGATTCGATCCTGGTGCCGCTGCAGTGCGAGTTCTTCGCGCTCGAAGGCCTGTCGCAATTGCTCAAGACGGTCGAGCAGGTGAGGACCACGCTCAATCCGAAACTGTCGATCCACGGCATCGTGTTGACGATGTACGACTCGCGCAACAATCTCGCCAATCAGGTGGTCGCCGACGTGCGCCAGTTCATGGGGCGCAAAGTTTACGAGACTGTCATTCCGCGCAACGTGCGCATCTCGGAAGCGCCGAGCTACGGCAAGCCGGTGCTGGTGTACGATTTGAAGTGCGTCGGCAGCGAAGCCTATCTGCGGCTGGCGACGGAAATCATCCAACGCGAGAAGGAATTGAAGGCAAGCTGACAACGCGGCAAACAAATCGATAGGGTTGACGAGGAATACCGATGGCTCGTTCAGGAGCGGCGATGGCGGAGCATCATTCGCGATTGGGACGTGGGCTTGCCTCGCTCATCGGCGACGTCGGCGATGAAAGCACGACGCCGGCCGAGCAGGGCGGGCGCAAACCGCGGCGCGCGCCGATCGAGAGCCTGCGCCCCAATCCGCGCAATCCGCGCAAACTGTTCACCGAAGCCGAGCTCGACGCACTCGCGTCTTCGATCAAAGAGCGCGGCATCATCCAGCCCATCGTGGTGCGCGCGGTGCCGGAGGAGCGCGACTCCTACGAGATCATCGCCGGCGAGCGGCGCTGGCGCGCGGCGCAGCGCATCGGTCTGCACGACGTCCCGATCGCGGTTGTCGACGCCACCGACGCACAGTCGCTCGAATTCGCCATCATCGAGAACGTGCAGCGCGCCGATCTCAATCCGCTGGAGGAAGCCGCGGGTTACGTCGCGCTGATGGAGCAGTGCAATCACACGCAGGAAGAAGTGGCGCACATCGTCGGCAAGAGCCGGCCGCATATCGCCAACACCATCCGTCTGCTCAAGCTATCGCCGCAGGTGCAGACGCTGGTGCGTTCGGGCAAGCTCTCGGCCGGCCACGCGCGGCTGCTCGTCGGTCAACCCAATCAGATCGAGATTGCGCAGGAGATCATCGCGAAAGAGCTGTCGGTGCGTCAGCTCGAGGAGGAAATGCGCGCGGACGGGGCGCGGCAGGCGCGCGAAGTGCGGCGTGAATTTCGCGGACCGGTGATCCCAACGCGCGGCAAGGATGCCGACACGCGCGCGCTGGAGAAGCGGCTCTCCGATGCGCTCGGGCTTGACGTCTCGGTGGACCACAAGGCCTCCGGCGGCGGCACGCTGCACATCAAGTACAAAGATTTGGATCAGCTCGACGCGGTGCTGCGCAAGCTCGGCGGCGACCCCTAAGCGCAGGAGCCAAGTCGAACGGATTGCCGGGTCAAGCCGGGCAATGACAGTGTTGGGAATCAGCTAACGGCCTGCCTGTCATGCCGCGTCTTCGAATCCTCCGGTGCCTCGGCGCGATTCGTCATCCCGTAGTCGCGCAGCACGGAGGCGACCCGCAGCCGGTAATCGGCGAACACGCCGGCGCGCCCTTTCACCTGGCTTTCGCGATGGCGCTGCTGGTTGCGCCAGCGTTTGACCGCCTCCTCGTCGCGCCAGAACGACAGCGACAACAGCTTGCCCGGCTCGGTGATACTCTCGAAGCGCTCGACCGAAATGAAGCCGTCGCTCGCATTCAGGTCCTCGCGCAATGATGCGGCAATACCGAGATAATCGTCACGCCGCCCCGACGCCGGCCACACCTCGAAAATCACAGCAATCATCCGCGCTCTCCGTGTTGTAGGGCCAAGCATCATGGATCGGCGGATAGGCGCCCGCAACGATCTCATTCGCCGCTTTGAACCCGCAGCCGATGCTGCGACACTCACCTCCTGGAAAAGGGGGGCGCAGTATGAACCAAGATCCAACGGCTAAATCGTCGGCCAAGAAGACAAATCCAACCAAGATCGTGCTGCTCGGCGCCGTGGCGACCGCGCTCGCCCTGTTCAACATGATGGGCGGCGGCGAAGCGCCAAGTTTCGCTGTTCGCGTTCTCGAATATGTCTTTCTTGCCTGCGGCCTGATTGCGCTCGCCGGCGGCCTGCTCCTGCTGGCCACCCGCGATTGAGGACTTAGCTCGCTATGTCGGCTAGGGAACTTGCCGGGAATTGTCGCGTTGGCAGCCGCGGGTTGTGCTTCAGGAGGCGAGCATGCGGCTGATTCTCTTTATCATCATCATAATTCTTTTGTTCGCTGCATTGCCCACGTGGCCGTATAGCGGCGGCTGGGGCTATTATCCTTCCGGCGGACTGGGGCTCATCCTCATCATCCTGCTGATCCTGCTCATCCTCGGGCGCATCTGAGCGAAGTGTCCGCGCGCGACGCGCCGAACGGGCGTGTGCGGCAGGGACGGCGGTCTAGCTCTTCTTCGCAAAGAAGCTGCACCAGCCGTTCGGGATGATGTCGCCGTCCACCAACTGACAGGATTTCGGCGGCAGGAAGAAGCGGCACTGCGAGCAGCTTTGCCCGTTGTTCGGGTGGTCCTGATATTTCGCCGTTTTCTTGTCGACCTTTGATTGCGCCCGCGCACGCTGCAGCCAGCCAAACGAAACCATCAGAGCGGCGGCGACGGTCGGAAATAGTTGGCGGCGGGATAGTGCCGCGCGCCTGAGCGTACAAGACGAGTGGACGAGGTTGCGGTCCGGGGCGGCCATTGGGGCCATTGGCGGACTCATGTCGAGACGGGTCGCCACCGCTTACGCAACGCGCGCGGCACCTCCGGTGTTTCCGGGGTGCGCCGCTTTGTCTCCACGCTCGAACGACGGCTCCGTGCAGAGGCTGGAACTTGCCCCCTGCGGCCTGCTAAGCAAAAGCGCGCGACGAAGACAGTGAGGGAGGACGACGTGCCGGCTCCAATGCAAGGCGAACTGCAGCCCGCGCTCTACCGCTTCAAGCTCGGCGGCTTCGAGGTGATGCCGATCATGGATAGCAAGGTCATTCGCTCGGGGCTGTCGCCCTCATTCGGCGGCGAGGCGCAGGCGGCTGAGGTCAAGGCGCTGGCCAAGGCGAACCGCCTCGACCCCGATAAATACCAACATCCATTCACCCCCATCCTCGTCAACACCGGCAAGGAGCTGGTGCTGTTCGATACCGGCAACGGCGCGCTTTCGGCCGAGCATGAGCAATTGAAGGGCCGCCTGCCGCCCGGGCAGCTCGTCGCGCGCATGGCGGAAGCCGGCTACAAGCCCGAGGATGTCGATGTCGTCGTCATCACCCACGGCCATCCCGACCACATCGGCGGTCTGACCAAAGGCGGCCAGCCGGTCTTTCCCAAGGCGCGCTATGTGTTCGGCGCTGCCGACTTCGATTTCTGGAACAAGGGCGAGAACGTGCGCGAGGCGCGGAAATTCAACCGCGAGCTCTACGTCAAGATCGTCGTGCCGCTCGCGAACCGTGCCACCATGATCAAGCCGGGCGATGAAGTGGTGCCCGGCATCCGCGCCGTCGACGCTTTCGGCCATTCGCCGGGGCTGCTCGCCTTCACCATCGAGAGCGAAGGCAAGCGCATGATCAACTGGGCCGACACCTGCAACCACTACGCGATCGCCATCCAGCGTCCCGACATTCACCTCGATGTGGACGACGACAAAGACAAGGCGGCGGCGACGCGCAAGCGCATTCTCGACATGGCGGCCAAAGAGGAGCTGCTGGTCGCCGGCTATCACATGCCCTATCCGGGCCTGGGTTATGTCGAGCGCGGCAAAGACGGCGTCTGCCGCTGGGTGCCGCACAGCTACCAGATGAATGTCTGACCCTGCGTTTGTGCAGGGACGAATGGGCGACTAGCTTTCTTTGCGCCCGGCACTCATGGCCAGCGAGAGCAGCGCGCGCTGTGCGATGCTCTCGGCGAGCGCGGCCTGACGGCGCGCCGCGAACGAAGCTTCCGCGAGCTGCGCCATCGCCCGCAGCAGGCGCGGTGCGGTCCAGGCACGCAAGGCGGCGGCGACGTCATCTTTGCGCGTGAAATGCACCGGCGGGGCGCCGCGCTGCAGGACAAAATCGAGCGAATCTCCGGCGTCGAGCGCCAGCCGCATCTTGTGCAAATTGGCGACGTGGCGGATGGCGGCGGAAATGATCGCACCCGGCGCGGCGCCGCCGCGCGCCTTGGCAAATTCGCGTTCGGTGTCTGCCGTGCGGCCGGCAAATGCCGCGTCGAGCACATCGTCCAGGGCCATATCGGAAGCATCGCACGCCACCGCCCGCACATCGGCGATGTCAACCTGTGTCTTGCCCTTCGCGTACATCGCGACCTTGCCGACTTCGCTGCGCGAGGCGAGCCGGTCGCCGCCGAGCAGCGAGACCAGCAGCGCGCGCGCATCGGCCTCGATGGTCAAGCCCGCCGCGCGCAGTTCATCGTCGATGAGCCGCCCGATCGTGGCGGCATTGTCGGCATAGCAGGGCAGCGCCGCAGCGGCTTTGGATTTTTCGCAGAGGGTGCGCAATGGCGCCGATTTCTTCAGGTCGCCGGCTTCGATGATCACGCGGCATTCCTGCGAGGGCTGCGCGATCAGCGGCTCGAGCGCGGGGGCGATATTGCGAGAGCCGGCGCGCACCAGAACGGCGCGGCGGCCGCCGAACAGCGGCACCGTCTGTGCCTCCTCGATGAGCCGCGCGGGATTGGCGGACAGCTCCTCGCCTTCGAGGCGCGCCAATGCAAAGGGATCGTTGGGATCGTCGACCGCGGCGCGCACCAGCGCGTCGACGCGTTCGCGCACCAGCCCGGCGTCGGGACCGTAGACCAGCACAATCGGCGCGCCCAAGTCGGGACGGGCGATGAAGCGCTCGACGTCGGCAGCTTTGATGGCGGTCAAGTCCCCGCCACGAAGTAGGAGGCGAGCCGCTGCTTGATGTTGTCGGCGATCACCTGCGCGGCGCGATTCTCGGCGTCGCGGCGGCCGCGGTCGCCGACAAAACGTTGCTGTTCGCCGGGGATGTTGTAGCTCACGCGCGAGAAGGTCTGCCCGCTCACCACGGTTTTGCCGGTGGCGAGGTCGACCAGCGTATAAGTCGCATTGATGCCGAGATCCTGCACGTCGGTGCGCCCGGTGTTGATGTTGACGATCACCTGCGAGGCGGAAGATGTCAGGTGGATGTCCAGCCGATGGGTCGGCGAAACGGTGCCGCCGCCGCCGGTCAGATCGTAGATCAGATCGTTGCGCACATTGACGCCGATGCGGGCGAGCGGCGTGCCGTTCGGGGTGTCGATCGGGCGGACGTCGACGCTGCTGAGCTTGTTGTCGAGCCCCGCGGTGGGCACGACGCGGCTGTCGCCGTACAACGGCTGGAAGCAGCCGGCGGTCAAGCCGGCCAGCGCCAAAACCGCCGGTAACCGGGTCAGGGCTCGGGCCTTAAGCGACCACATTGACGATCCTCTGCGGGACGACAATGACCTTTTTCGGGCTCTTGCCGTCGAGCGCCCTTTTTACCTCATCGAGGGTTAAAACGGCAGCCTCTACCGCCTCTTTTCCGGCATCGCGGGCCACCGTCACCTCGGCGCGCTTTTTGCCGTTGATCTGCACCGGCAGGGTAATAGTGCTTTCCACCAGCAGATCCGGCTCGAGCTGCGGCCAGGTCTCAGCCGAGACCAGGGTATCGTGGCCGAGCGCCGCCCAGCATTCCTCGGCCAGATGCGGCATCATCGGATGAAACAGGCGCACCAGGATGTCGCCGGCCTCGCGCAGGGCCCAGGCAAAATCGGCGCCCGGCGCCGTCTGCGCCGCGCCGATGGCCTCGGACAGCGCGTTGGCGCATTCGTAGATGTGGGCGACGCAGCGGTTGAAGCGCAGCTTGGCGATGTCGTCGGTGACGTTGGCCAGCGCGCGGTGCGCCGCCTTGCGCACGCCGAGCGCCTGCTGCGAGAACTGCGTCGGCCGCGCCGCCGGCGCCGCGATGCCGGAAATTTCTCCAACCAGGCGCCAGAGCCGCTGCACAAAGCGCCAGGCGCCTTGCACGCCTTCTTCGGTCCAGATCACGTCGCGGTCCGGCGGGCTATCGGAGAGCATGAACCAGCGCGCGGTGTCGGCGCCGTAGGCCGAGATGATGTCGTCGGGATCGACGGTGTTCTTCTTCGACTTCGACATCTTCTCGATCGGTCCGATCGCGACCGGCTCGCCGGTGGCGG